>JAXMDH010000058.1:0-28290 GCA_046348915.1 Amaricoccus sp. | reverse complement strand
TCTCGATCAGGCCACATGAAGCAACGGGCCGAGGGCGCGTCAGAAACATCTTCGGCCCAATCGCCGCCGCATCGTCGTCGAGGTCGGCCCATTGCCGCCGTTCGAGCACCTCACCGCGAACGTCCGCTTTGCGCACCACCGGCCCCGAACAGCGATCCGACGGGTGTTTGTCGCGAGGGGTGGAAGTTGTCTCGCACTTCACCGAACGCTTCGCGTCGCAATCAAGGATCGGGCGAGGCTCCCCGCACGACCGCATTCGTGACCGTCAGGCGCGATCGGTTGCGAGCGCTGCCTCGACGCGGGCGGCGTTGGCGAGGAGGTCCGGGTCGCGCGAGACGAGGCAGTGGAACAGGACCTCGTTGAACATCATCTCGAGCACCCGCGTCATCACCGCGTCGGCGCCGTAGAGGCTGATCCCAGGCGGGGTGATGATCGGGATGTCGGCGATGACCTGCAGGGGCGAGCTCGGCACGCCGAGGACGGCGGCGACGGTGGCGCCGCGGTCGCGGGCGATCTCCGCGGCATTCAGCGTCAGCCGCGTCCGACCGGAGAAGGAGATGGCAATGGCGAGGTCTCCCGGGCGCATCACCGCCGCCATCGCGATCTGGTCGTGATGGTCCTCGGCGAAGCCGATGCGGATGCCGAGCCGGAGAAGACGCTGTGAGAGGTCGTGGGCGACCACCGCCGAGGCACCGGCACCGAAGGCCTGGACGTTCGGCGACGAGCGCAGCGCCTCGACGAGCTGCGGCAGCTCCGGCAGGCGCGCGAGGAGCTCGGCGAAGCGCAGCGCGCGGACCGAGGCGCTGTGGAAGACCTTGTAGGCGATCTCGCCGTAGCCGTCCGACGGCGCGATCCTCTGTCCGGCGGGCGCCGTGCCGGCGCGGCGGGTCTCGCCGAGGAGGGCGCGGCGAAGCTCCTTGAGGCCGGAATAGCCGAGGCGCCGGCACAGCCGGTCGACGCTGGAGCGGCTGGTGCCGGCGCGCTCGGCGAGCGCCGCCGCCGAGAGCGAGGCGACGTCGTATTCGGCGATGCTCAGCAGCAGCTCTACGACTTTCCGCTCGGCCTTCGAGAACGGCATGTGCGAGACGCGGTGCAAGAGGGGCGAGTCGTCGGCCATCGGCGGATTTCCTGACACGGTTTGCGTCATATTAATTCAGACCACCGGGTTGGCGAAGCATTTTCTGTCGTGTATCCCTCGATCCACCGGGCCGGGAGAGCGCCGGTTCCGCATCTCGGGAGGAGACCAGACAATGCGTCCTGTCTATTCGGGGGCCGCGGCTGCCGCGGTCCTGGCCGGTTTTCTGCTGCCCCAGGCTGCCGGGGCGGTCGAGCTGAGCTTCTGGCACCACACCTATCCGCCGGCCCGCGACTTCATCGAGAAGAAGGCGGCGGAGTTCACCGCCCAGCACCCGGACGTGACGATCACGCTCCACGACGACCCGCACGGCGACTACGAGGTGAAGCTGCTGTCGGCGATCGCCGCCGGCAACCCGCCCGACATCGTCAACGTCCTCGACTACCTGTTCCCGCAGTATGCCAAGCGCGGCATCCTCGCCGAGGTGGACCCCACCGCCTTCGGGGTGGCGTCCACGGCCGACCTCGAGGCGCTCTACATGCCGCAGGCGCTGTCCGGCCTGACGATCGACGGCAAGCTCTACGGGGTGCCGGAGGAGTTCAACACTCTCGCCCTCTTCCTTAACAAGGAGGAGTTCGCCGCCGCCGGCATCGACGTGACCGACCCGGCGAACCAGCCGAAGACCTGGAACGACCTCTTCGCCGACGCGAAGAAGCTGACCAAGGACGACCACAGCCAGATCGGCTTCAACTGGGTCTGGGGACTCGATCCCTACTGGTACGCCCAGCAATACTGGCCGGTCCTGCGCCAGTATGGCTGCGACGTGATCGGCGCCGACGGCAAGGCGGCGATCAACTCCGACGCCTGCGTCAAGGCCTTCTCCGAGACATGGATGCGGCTCATCGACGAGGGCATCGGCGGGCCGGACATGGCGACGGTGAACCCGGTCAACGCGCTGCAGGACTTCAGCGAGGGCCGGCAGGCGATGGCGATCGCCGGCATCTGGGCGCCACCGCTCTACTCCGACGAGGTGAAGGCGAACTACGTCGTGGCGCCGCTGCCGCAGCTCGACCCCGCGAACCCGCAGACGCTGCTCAACTCCTATGCGCTCGCGGTGACGGCCGGCTCGAAGCACCAGAAGGAAGCCTTCGAGTTCCTGCACTTCCTCACCTCCGACAGCGACGGCTATCTCGCCGCCACCGGCTACGTGACCGGGCTGAAGGGCTGGGCCGACACCGCCGTCGCCAAGGAGACCCGCGGCTCGGCGGTCTTCGCCGACGGGCAGAAGTACGGCTCCTTCGTCTGGCGCTCGCCGACCTGGACCGAGGAAGGCAACGCGATCAAGAGCGCCATCGAGCAGTTCGCCCAGGGCGTGCCGGTGAAGGACGCGCTCGACCAGGCGGCGGCCGAGATCGACGCCGTCCGCGCGCGCTGACCGGAGGGGATCGGGTGACGCCGAAGGCTCGACGCGCGACCTGGGGGGCGGCCTTCGTCGTCCCCGCCCTCGCGGCGATTGCGCTCTTCCAGCTCTACCCGATCCTCTTCTCCTTCTTCGTCAGCCTCAACGACTACGACCTCCTGTCGCCGCCGGTCTTCGTCGGGCTGAAGCACTACCTGGCGCTGCCGGGCGACCAGGCCTTCCTGAACTCGCTGAAGGTGACGGTCTTCTACGTCGCCTTCACCATCGGGCCGGTGCTCCTCGTCTCCTTTCTGCTCGCCTGGGCGCTGACCGTCGTCACCCGCAGCCGACCAGCGTGGCGGGTGCTTCTGTTCCTGCCCTCGGTGCTGCCCATCGTGTCGGTGGCGCTGACCTGGAAGCTGCTCTTCAACTTCCAGGGGCCGCTCAACGACCTCGTCGCCACCTTCGGGGGCAAGCCGGTGCCGTGGCTGACGAACAGCACCTGGGCGCCGTGGGCGCTCATCATCATGAGCTGGTGGCATGCGGTCAGCTACTACATGATCATCTTCCTCGCCGGGCTCCTCGCCATCCCGCGCGACGTCTACGAGGCGGCGGAGATGGACGGCGCCCGCGGCCTGGCGATGCTGCGGAACATCACCCTGCCGATGATGCGCCCGACGATCGCGCTCGCGGTCGTGCTCTCCACGGTGAACGGCCTCAAGACCTTCGCCTTCCAGCAGATCATGACCGACGGCGGCCCGGCCGGGGCCACGCAGATCCTGACGCTCCTCATCTACAAGACCTCGTTCAGCTACCTCGACATGGGCCGGGCAAGCGCCTACTCGACGGTGCTCTTCCTCGGCATCCTTGCGATCAGCCTCGCGCAGATCTGGCTCCTGAGCGACCGCCGTGCCGATTAGGGTCCGCCGCCTCGTCGCCCTCGCCACGCTGGCGCTCGCCACGGCGGCGACGTTCTATCCGATCGTCTGGATGCTGACCGCCTCGCTCAAGCCGAAGGGTGCCACCTTCAAGACCGGCCTCTTCGACCTGACGGGGGCGAGCTTCGCCAACTATGCCTCGGCCTTCGCGCAGCGGCCGTTCTTCCTCTATCTCGTCAACTCGCTCGTCGCCTCGGGCGTCTCCGTCCTCGTCACCCTCGTCCTCGGATCCCTCGCCGGCTACAGCTTCGCGAAGTTCCGCTTTCGCGGGCAGGGGCTCGCCTGGCTCGCCGTCCTCGCCTCGGTGATGATCCCGCTCGAGGCGATCGTCATCCCCCTGTTCCTGCAGGTCCACGCCTTCGGCTGGACGAACACCTATGCCGGCCTCGCGCTGCCGACCGCCTTCAACGTCGTCGGCATCTTCGTCTTCCGCCAGGCCTTCCTCGCCATCCCCGACGATTATATCGAGGCGGGCCGCATGGACGGGGCAGGGGAGGTCCGCATCTTCTGGTCGATCGTGATGCCGATGGTCGGGCCGACGATGGTGGTCGTCGCCATCCTCACCTTCAACCTCGCCTGGAACAGCTATCTCTGGCCGCTGATCGTCGTCTCCGACGACACCCTGCGCACCCTGCCGCTCGGCATGGCCGCCTTCCAGGCCGGGTTCAACACCCAGTATGGCGAGGTGATGGCGGTGTCGGTCTTCGGCGCGCTGCCGACCGCGCTCTTCTTCCTCTTCCTCCAGCGCCACTTCGTCGAGGGCGCCATCGCCACGGGGGTCAAGTGAGGCTCGCGCTCGACATCGGCGGCACGCACCTGCGCGTCCTCGCGGGTGGCGGCGGGTCCGAGCGGCGCTTTCGCGCCCGGCTCGACGGGATGGCGCCCGCGGATCTCGTGGCGCGGCTGCGCGAGCTCGCGGGCGAGTGGGGCATCCGGCCCACGGCAATCGGCGTCTCGATCGCGGCCGTCGTCTCCCCCGACGGCCGGCTCCTCGCGTCGGAGAACACGGGCTGGGCGGGCGTCCCCCTCGCCGCCCTGCTCGCCGGGGCGTTCGGCTGCCGGGCCGCGGTCGAGACGGACGTCTTCTGCGGTGCGCTCTACGAGGCGCGGGAGGGCGCCGCCCGCGGCCTCGCCTCCGCGCTTTGCGTCGCGGTCGGCACCGGGGTCGGGCACGCGTTCATCCTCGGCGGCCGCGTGTGGCGCGGGGCGGCGGGCGGGGCCAACGGTTTCGGCCACCTCGTCCTCGATCCCGGCGGCCCGCCCTGCTACTGCGGCAACCGCGGCTGCCTCTGCCAGACCGCCTCCGGCCGGGCGCAGGAGGGGCGGCCGGCGAGCGACGCTCCCCTTCACGCGCTCGCCCGCGGGATCGGCGCCGCCGTGACGCTCCTGGAGCCCGAGCTCGTCATCCTCTCCGGCGGGGCGCTCGCGCAAGCCTGGTTCGACCTCGACCGCCTCGCCGCCTTCATTCCTGCCCAGTCCTATCCCGGAGCCAGCCAGCCTCGGGTCCTGCTCGGCGACGAGCCGGACGCGAACCTGCGCGGCGCGCTCCTCCTCGCCTCGGAGACCCCATGATCAGAGAAAGCGCCACGCACTGGATCGGCCGCGCCCATGCCGAGGGCTGGGCCGTCGGCATGTTCAACGCCCACCACCTCGAGGCGACGCAGGCGATCGCCGCCGCCGCCGAGCGCGCCCGCGCGCCGGTGATGCTCTCGACGACGATGGGCGGCATCCGCCACGTCGGGCTCGACTATTTCGTCGCCATGGCCGGGGTCGCGCGCCGCAGCGTCTCCGTGCCGCTGATTCTGCACCTCGACCACGGCGCCGACTTCGAGACCTGCGCGGCCTGCATCGAGCGCGGCTTCGACTCGGTGATGATCGACGCCTCCTCGACCTCCTACGACGAGAACGTCGACCTCGTCCGCCGCGTCGTCGCGCTCGCCCGCCGCCACGGCGTCGGCGTCGAGGCGCAGATCGGCGAGACCCTGGCCGAGGAGGGCGCGGATGTCGTCGAGCGCAAGACGACGGTCGAGGAGGCCGTGGCCTTCGTGCGCGACACCGGCATCGACTATCTCGCCGTCTCAATCGGCAACACCCCCGGCCGGCTCGGGGGCGAGGCGCCTATCGACGTCGACCTCGTCCGCGCCATCTCCGGGGCGGTGGGCGTGCCGCTCGTCCTCCACGGCGGCACCAGCGTGCCCGCGGCGACCGTGCGCGCCGTCGTCGCCGCCGGCATCGCCAAGGTGAACATCGACGCGGCGGTGAAGGGCGCCTTCCGCGCCGCGCTGATCGACGCCTACGGCGCCGCGGAGCCGGTCGTCGACACCCGCGCCCCCCTCGCCGACGCGCGTGCGCGTGCCGTCGAGGCGGTGGCGGAGAAGATCGCGCTCTTCGGAGCCGAAGGCCGCGGATGAGCCGGCCGCGCGTCGCCCTCCTCGCCGGCCTGCCGGGCGTCGGCAAGACGACGCTGGCCCGCGCGCTCGCCGCCCGCACCGGCGCCGAGGTGCTGAACCGCGACGAGATGCGCGGCGCGCTCTTTCCCGATCGCTTCCTCGACTTCGGGGCCGAGCAGAATGAGGTGGCGACGGCGGCGCTCTACGGCGTCCTCGACTATATCCTCCGCCGCTATGCCCCGCCGCTCCTCATCCTCGATGGCAAGCCCTTCTCGCGCCGCGAGGAGATCGCCGCCGCCCGCCGCCTCGTCGCGGGCGCGGGGGGAGAGCTCCACGTCTTCCACTGCGACGCGCCGCTCGCGGTGATCGAGGCCCGCCTGC
Organism: Amaricoccus sp.; assembly: GCA_046348915.1. GTDB lineage: Bacteria > Pseudomonadota > Alphaproteobacteria > Rhodobacterales > Rhodobacteraceae > Amaricoccus. The sequence continues at coordinate 22,107 of JAXMDH010000058.1, read as the reverse complement.
GCGCCGGCCTCGCCGATCCCGACAACGTCCGCGCCGAGCGCACCCCGGAGAAGGCGGCGCGCATCCGCCGGAACTTCGATCCGATCGAGGCGCCGGTCACTCCGCTGGACATGACCGCTCCCGTGGAGGCGCAGGTGAACGACTGTCTTGCTGTCCTGGGCGCATAGCGTCTCTAGGTTGTGTCTCGATCGTGGTGGAAATTTGGGGTCGGCGTAATCTCCGGGTGTGACCCACACACCAACCGGCGGCGGCAACCGCCAAGGGAGATCACGCCTTGAAGGAAGATACCGAGACTTCGCCGTTGGCGCTACTGACCAGCGACGCCCCCTTTGATCCTCTGGAGGAGGGGGTGCGTCTGCGGGTGCGGGTCTTCATCGAGACGATTCTGGAGGAGGAACTGCAGGCCGCCCTTGGTCGTGGCCGCTATGAACGCCCTGCCGAGGTCGCCAAAGGTCATCGCAATGGCCACCGCGAGCGTCAGATCATCGGCACGTTCGGCGCCGAGACGGTGCGCGTGCCGCGGGCGCGCCTGATCGACGGCGACGGCCAGGCCCGCGAATGGCGCTCGAAGGCCCTGCGCCGCTATCAGCGGCTGACGAAGAAGGCGGAGGCGCCGATCGCCGCGGTGTACCTCGCCGGGACCAACACGCGGCGGGTGAAGCGCGCGCTTTTCGGCCTGTTCGAGGGGGCGGTGAGCAAGGATGTGGTGAGCCGGGCCTGGCGGAAGGTCAAGACCGACTGGGAGGCTTGGCGCGCGCGCAGCTTGGCCGATGAAGACATCGTACGCCTGATCCTCGACGGCACGGTGGTGAAGACGCGGCTCGACCGGAGAGCCACCGCGATCTCGGTGCTCGCGGCGATCGGCGTGCGCCGGGACGGGCAGAAGATCCTGTTGTCGATCAGGAACATGGGCGGCGAGAGCACAGCGGCCTGGCGGGCATTCCTGGGCGAACTCGACGCCCGGGGCCTGAAGGCGCCGGACTTCGTCATCGTCGACGGCGCTCCCGGCCTCGAGGCTGCATTAGCCGGACTGTGGCCGAATGCGCCGGTCCAGCGCTGTACGGTTCACAAGCACCGCAATCTGCTCGCCCACGCGCCCAAGCACCTGCACGACGAACTGACCGAGGACTACCGCGACATGATCTACGCCGAGACCAAGGCCGAGATCGAGACGCGCCGCAAAGCGTTCCTCCGGAAATGGCGACTGAAGTGCAAGGGGGTGGCGGATAGCCTCGAAGAGGCCGGGGACCGGCTGTTCACGTTCACCCGGCTCGATCCGTCGCAGTGGAAATCCGCGCGGACGACCAACGCCATCGAGCGGCTCCACGAGGAATTCAGGCGCAGGATCAAGACCCAGACCGTGCTGCCCGACGCCGAGACGGCGCCCATGCTGTTCTGGGCGCTCCTGGCGTCCGGCCAGATCGTGATGCGCAAAGTCGATGGATGGGAGACGCTTTCCCAACCTCTCGACCCCAAAAACCTTGACCTCGCTGCCTGAAGCGGCAAACCCTCAACCAGCCCGGAGATCACCGATCCGGAATTTCCACCACATACGCGACACCACCGCGAGCGAACTGCGCATTCCCTCCTTTAGGCTATCCAGCTGCCGCGACTCTGCTGCAAGGAAGACGAGCATGTTGCGGTAGACGCGTGGCACGTTGCCACGCTGAAGGAGGATTTCCTTGGCTTCGGCCAGCGCCTCTGAAGCGTCGCGGCCGTTGTGTGGATGTGCCACTCCCAGTACGACCGCACGAACGCCGCCTGGCTCATCGGGGACTTCCGAAGAACCGGATGGCGCGACCTGCACGGCGTCGAAATGCCCGCGATCTGCGAGGGCATTGATATAGGCCGAAAGCGCCTTGTCGATTTCCAGAAGAACCAGCGCCTCCTCGAGCTGGCTCGCCCGATCTGCCGCAATCCGGTTCAGGCTCGCCGACGTCGAGTACCAGTACTGGCAACGAACCCGCCGGCCATGGAGCGCGTGCCAGCGGTAGCAGACCTCAACGTCCTGCCCGACATGGGCAGAATGACCACGCGACTGCGACCAGGCGGATGGCGCGCTCGGCGGCGTTGTTGTCGATCTCGATGCGGCCGTCGCCGAGGTATCGGCATAGCGCAAGCCAGCGGGTGAGCGCATAGCGGATGGCTTGGGCGACAGCGCCCTTGGCGGGAACGCGGGCGAGGTCCGCCTCGAGCCAAGCCTTCAGCGCCTCGACCTTCGGTGCGGCCTCGTCGACCCGGACGCGGCGGCGCTCACCGGGTGGCAGGCCGCGGATGCGGGCCTCCACGGCGTAGAGTTCGGCGATGCGTGCGAGGGCGTTCTCTGCGATCGGCGCGGGCCCGGCGGCGGCGAGGTCGAAGAACTTGCGGCGGACATGGGCCCAGCAGGCGGCCTCGAGTACCTGGGTAGTGCCGTCAGGACGGCGGGCGCGGTAGATTTCGTTGAAGCCGGCGAAGCCGTCGGCGTGCAGCACCCCGGCGAAGTTCTGCAGATGCCCCTGGGGATGCGCACCCTTGCGGTCAGGGCTGTAGTGATAGCAGGCGGCGGGCGGCGTCTCCGTGTCGCCGGCGGGCCGGCCGTCGCGGACGTAGACCCAGAGGCGGCCCTCCCGGGTGCGGCCGCGGCCGGGGTCGAGCACCGGGACGGGCGTGTCGTCGCCGTGCAGCCGGTCGCCGGCGAAGACGTGGGCGCGGAGCGCGTCGGTGAGAGGCGCCATCAGCGCTGAGGTGCGGCCCACCCAGTCGGCCATGGTCGAGCGGGCGATCTCCACGCCCTCGCGGGCGTAGATGTCGGACTGGCGGTAGAGCGGGAGGTGGTCGCAGTATTTGGCGCAGAGGACATGGGCGACGAGGCCGGGCCCGGGCTTGCCGCGCTCGATCGGCAGGCTCGGCGTCGGCGCCTGCACCGGGGCGTCGCAGTCGCCGCAGGCGTAGCGCGGCCGGACGTGGCGGAGGACGCGGAACGAGGCGGGCACGTATTCCAGCACCTCGGTGACGTCCTCGCCGCGCTTGCGGAGGGAACGGCCGCCGCAGTCGGGGCAGAGCGGATCGGGCTCGTGGCGCACCTCCACCCGCGGCAGGTGCGGCGGCGGGACCTGGCGGGCGGGGCGATCGGGACCTGAGCGAGCCGTCGACGAAGCCACCGGGGCGGCCTCGGCCAGGGTCGTCTCGCCGTCCTCGAGCGCGAGCTCCAGCTGGGCGATCGCCCGGTCGAGCTTCTCGGACGAGGCGCCGAAGCGCGCCCGCTTCAGCGCGGCGAGCTGCGCCTTCAGCCGGTCGATCAGCGTGTCGCGCGAGAGCAGCGCGGCCGCCTGCGCCCGGACGATAGCCTGCAGGGCGGCGGGGTCCGAGGGCAGCGCGTCGAGCTGGACGTCCATGGTCGGGAGTCCATCCGCCCATGGTCTCCCGAGACAGCATTATCTCGTGGAATCAGCGGGATAGTCAGGCAACACGGCCCGGTGGCGCGCTCCAGGACGGGCGCCGCCAGTCGATCCCTTCCCAGAGCATGGCGAGCTGCGCCGCCGTCAGCCGCGCCACCCCGTCCGCCGGCGAGGGCCAGGGAAAGCGGCCCTTCTCGAGCACCTTGTAGTAGAGGCAGAACCCCTGGCCGTCCCAGGTCAGCAGCTTCAGCCGGTCGCCCCGGCGGCCGCGGAAGGCGAAGACCGCGCCCGAGCACGGGTCCTGCCGCAAGACCTCCTGCGCCTTCGCCGCCAGACCGTCGATCCCCTTGCGCATGTCGGTGGCGCCGCAGGCGAGGTAGACCCTGACGCCGGTCCCCGGCCCGATCATGCCCGCTCCAGCGCCTGCACCAGCCGGCACAAGGTGTCGGGGTCGATGTCGGGGTCGACCCGCAGCCGGCGGCCGCCGACCAGCGTCACCTCGACCGCCTTTGCCCGGCGCCTCGCCCTCGGCGCCGCCGGCCGGGTCGATGCCTCGCTCACCTCCACCGGCAGAAAGACCAGCGGCGTCTCCGCAACCACCGTCGCGGCGGCATCCCTGAACAGCCGCCGCCAGGCATAGAGCTGCTGCGGACAGGGATCATGCCGCCGCGCCACCGACGCCAAGCTGATCTCCGGTGCATCAGCTTCGGCGAGGATCCGAAGCTTGTCCTCGTCGCTCCACGTCCGGCGCCGCTCTCGTCCGAGGATCTCCGCCCGCACCATCCGTCCACGCTCGCTTCGAAACTGATTGCGAAATCAGCTTCGAAACTTGGACCAGAACGAGAACCTCACAAACCCGAGCTCACCGAACGCTTACGCCGCAACGGCGACGAGATCGCGCTCACCCCGCGCGAGTACGACATCCTGCGCGTCCTCGTGCAGCACGCGGGCAAGGTCCTGACCCACGCCTTCCTGATCCGGCAGGTCTGGGGCGGCACGGCCGACGTGCAGAACCTCCGCGTCCACGTCCGCCAGCTCCGCCAGAAGATCGAGCCGGACCCGCAGCAGCCGACCCATATCCGCACCGAGACGGGCGTCGGGTATCGCTTTAGCGATGCTTGATTGCGATGGGCGGAGAGCGGTCGTTCCGAGAAATGCAGCCCGCACACTCCGCCACGGGAATACGGTCACTCGTGTCGATCGTTTCCGGTCTCGCATGGGACGGCCAGATCGTTCGCAGATCTGGCCCGTTCCGGGATTGCGATCGAAGTCGCTCAGGTCGCGCCGTCGAACCTCGTAGTCTCGACCTTCCCTTGCCCCCCTCCGCGTGGTGGCTGACGGACCGCATTCATGCCGCGCCTGACGCGGATTGCCTCCAGCCGCTCGGGGAGGCGCCGCAGATGCGGCGGAAGGCGTTGCTGAAGGCGCTGGTGTCGGCGTAGCCGAGTGCGGCGATGTCGGTGGCGCTGAGGCGGGTGCCCCTCAGCAGGCGTTGCGCGACGTCGACGCGGGTCTGGTTGCGGAGGGCGCGGAAGGTCGTGCCCTCGCGCTTCAGGGCCCGCTCGAGTACGCGGGGGTGGAGGGAGAGGCTTTCGGCGATGCCGTCGAGGCCGACCTCGCCGAAGATGACGCGGGAGCGCCGGAGGCGCGCCACCTGGTCGGAGACCTGCGGCAAGTCGACGGCCCAGTAGTCGCGGACCCGCTCCGCGAGGGCGAGGCGCCGGGCCGGGTCGGCGCCGCGGACCGGGCGGTCGAGGAGCGCGCTCGGAAAGACCAGCGCGGTCTGGTTGGCGTCGAAGACGACCGGGACGCCGAAGAGGCGGCGGTAGGCCTGCGGGTCGGCGGGCGCGCTGTGGGAGAGCAGGACTAGCTCGGGCTGTGCGCCGCAGAGCTCGCGCATCAGGGTGAACCCCACGGCGATCGCGCCGTCCTCGATCTGCTCGACGCCGGCGACGTTGCGCTCGTAGACGGCGTAGCCGGCCCAGGCGGTGTCCTCGCGGACCATCAGGTAGGGCACCCCGCCCCGGACGTAGCGGTGCTGGTTCTCGGCGAGGTCGAGTAGGGCGCGCCCCAGGGTCGGCGCCTCGCGCATCAGCGCGCCGACGACCCCGAGGCTCTCGGTGCCGTTCCGGAGGCCGAGGAGGAGGCCGAAATGGGCACAGCCGGTCCGCTCGGCGCCGAGCTTCAGCAGCAGGCAGGCGGCGGCGAAGGGGATGCGGCCCTCGCGGTCGGCGAGGGCGTCGGGGGCGAGGCCCGCGCTGGCGATCACCTCGCCCGGATCGACGCCGAGCTCACGGAGGAGCGATGGCGCGACCGTCAGCGCCCCGACCCGTTGCCAGCCACGCGACATCTTCCTCTCCTCGCGCGCTCGTGCGGGACATTCACCACCCAAGTCGGAAATTCGCAAGATCCGGGGTGCGGCGTGGCGTAAGCAGCGGGCGGACGGACAAGGGGACGAACCTTCGGATAACCGAAAGTTCAGTGGAAAGCCTCACGGCTTTCCGGAGGTCCGCGCCATCCGCGGCGGCTTCTCCAGCGTGATGTTCGATGGCTCGTCTCTGTCGCTCGAAGAGAACGTCGCGCAGACGGCGCAGGTCGTCGAGATCGCCCACAAAGTCGGCGTCACCGTCGAGGGCGAGGTCGGGACGATCGGCATGACCGACGAATTTGGCGCTAAACTGAAAAATGCGCACCTCTCGGACCCGGACTCGGCCGGAGCGGCTGGCCAATACCGGTATCGACTGGCATCGCGGTCGCGATCGGTAACGCGCACGGCTTCTACGAGGCACCGAGCTGCGCTTCGATCTGGTCGAGGAAATTCGCAAGCGGATCTCGATCCCGATGGTGCCGCACGGCGGCACCGGTATCCCGAAGGACCAGGTGCAGCGGGCGGTCTCGCTCGGCGTCGCGAAGATGAACGTTGGCACCGCGCTCCGCTACGCCTTCGTCTCGGCGGCGGCGGAGCCTTCTGCGACAGCGAGCCGGTGAAGGACCTGCCGTTGATGAAGCTCGGCTCCGCCGCATCGCCCGCGGCGCCGAGGTCGCGCGAGTACATGGGCATCACGATGTCCGAAGGCCGGCTGAACTGAGGACCACGCCAATGAATAAGCAAGACCGCAGCGCCGCTGGGGAGGCGTCCGTGAAATCCCACCAGATCGCCGACATCGAGGTCCATCTCGTCTCGACGCAGGCGCCCGCCGGGCTCGCCGACGCTGACGCGCAAGGTCGAGACCGTCGGCATGACCGTCGTTCGGGTGAAACCGACCAGGGCCCTCGAAGGCGTCGGCGTCACCTACCACGAGGTCGGCGGCCCGGCGATCCGCTCGCTGATCGAGGTCGACATGCTGCCGCGGCTTAAGGGCCGCGACCCCTTCGATACCGAGGTGATCTGGCGCGATTTCTTTGCCGTCTTCCGCGGCGTCGGCCGCAAGGGCCTGATGTTTTGTGCGCCAGTGCCATCGACTTCGCGCTCTGGGACCTCAAGGGCAAGATCCTCGGGATGCCGTTGCACCGACTTCCTTGGCGGCGGACGCTCGCGCATCCCGGTCTACGCCAGCGGCGGCTGGGCGAGCTACGACGACGACCACCTCGTCGCGGAGATGCAGGACATGGTGGCGCAGGGCTACCGCATGGTGAAGTTCAAGATCGGCTACGACGGCGGCGGCCAGCCCAACCGCGACGTCGAGCGCGTCCGCAAGGTTCGCGAGGCGCTCGGCCCCGACATTGGCATCATGATCGACGCTAACAACTGCTGGGATGCCGCCACCGCCGTCCAGTTCGGCAACCGGGTGCGCGAGTACAACCCGATGCTCCTCGAAGAGCCCGTGTTCGCCGACGACATCCCGGGCCTTGCCCGCTTCAAGCGCGGCTGCGACATCCCGCTCGGCTCCGGCGAGCACGAATACACCAAGTGGGGCGTCCGCGACCTCTTGATCGCCGAGGCCGCCGACGTCGTCCAGGCCGACGGGGCCCGGGTCGGCGGCTATACCGAGATGATGAAGATCGCCGCGCCTGCGAGGCGTGGAACGTCAAGTTCGCCCCGCACGCGATGGAGCATATCCATATCCCGGATCGCAAGCGTCTGCGCTACCCTCTCGAGCGGCCGCGCCTGTTCGAGCCGATCACCCATAGCGTCTACCTCAACGCCCAGGTGCCGACCGACGGCCACCTCGACGTGATCGAGGCGCCGGGCCACGGACTCGAGCCTCAACATGGACTTCATCCGCGACGCCGACGAGCGCTGACCCCCTTCAGGAGATCCCCACCATGCAGATGTTGCTCGACCGCTGGACCGCCGCCAGCGACGGCAAGACCCGCCCTGTCATCAATCCCGCGACCGGCGAGGTCGTCGACACCGTCCCCGAGGCCACCGTCGCCGACGTGACCCGTGCGATCGACCTCGCGATCGAGGGCCAGCGCGTACCTGGGCAAGCGCACGACGCGCGAACGCGCTCAGCTTCGTCCGCAAGGCCGCGGAGATGATCCGCGCCTCGGCGGCTCGAACTCGGCAAGCCCTCTCGCTCGAGGCCGGCAAGCCCTACATGGCCGAGGCCGTCTGGGAGTTCGACCTGGTCGCCTTCGTCCTGGAAGCCGGCCGCGAGGCTGCGCTCCACCACTACGGCAGGACGATGCCCTTCGCCACCGAGCCCGGCTATGACCAGGACCTGCAGTTCACCATCCACGCCCCGCGCGGCGTGATCGCCTGCATCGTCCCCTACAATCTCCCTGCCGCCGGCGATCTTCGGTCGTTCAAGGTCGGCGCCGCCCTTGCCGCCGGCAACGCCGTCGTCGTGAAGGCCTCATCCGATGACCCGCTCGCGGTCATCAAGGCCATGAGATCCTGCTCGAGGCCGGCATTCCGGCCAACGTCATCCAGGTCCTGACCGGCGGCGGCGGTCGCGTCGGCGACGCGTTGGTCTTCGACCCGCGCATCGATGCGATCAACTTCACCGGCTCGACCGCGACCGGCGTCTCGATCGCCCGCCGCGCTGCCGAGCACCCCACGCCCTACTACTTCGAGCCTGGGCGGCACGACGGCCTGGATCATCTGCGACGACGCCGACATGGACCTCGCCGTCTCCGAGGCGGCCGACAAGTCGCGCAACTCCGGCCAGGCATGCAGCGCCGCCAAGCGCTTCATCGTGCACAACTTCGGTCAAGAAGCGCTTCGTCGAACGCCTGATCGACGAGCGCCTGTCAAAGCTCGTCCTCGGCGACCTGCTCGACCTCGACACCACCATGGGCCTGCTGATCGGCAAGCCCGCCGCCGACACCATCGAGCGCCAGGTCGACCTGGACGGTGAAGCAGGGCGGCAAGATCCGCTTCGGCGGCAAGCGCCGCAACAGCTATGCCTTCTACGAGCCGACAGTCATCGAGGACGTGACCCCGGGCATGGACATCGCCCGCGACATGGAGGTCTTCGGGCCGGTCTGCCGATCATCGGCTTCGACCTGCTCGCTGGACGAGGTGCAGATCCACAACAACTCCACCTACGGCCTCGGCGGCGGTATCATGACCGACATGAAGACCGCCCTGCAGGTCGCGCGGAAGCTCAAGACCGGCCACGTCGCGATCAACGCTTCCGGCGGCTTCCGCGCCGCCGAGCTCCCCTTCGGCGGCGGCCAGAAGGCCAGCGGCAACAGCCGCGAGAGCATGTCCGCGGTGATGGACGAGGTCACCCAGACCAAATCGATCATCCTCCGCTACGTCTTCAACGAAGGAATCTCCCACCGGCGAAGTCCCGCACGTAGCGTGACGGCCGCCGCCCCGGGGCTCAAGGCTTCCGGGGCGCGGCGCAACGGAAAATGTCGGGGGGAAGCCAGTGTCGTATCTGAAAGAGGCGGCTCGCCGGTGAGCGCGCCGTTGTGACCGGCGGCGGCCGCGATCGGCCTCTGCTGCGCCGAGGCGCTGGCGGAAGCCGGTGCCGCGGTGGTGGTGATCGAGCGCAGCGAGGCCGACGCCGTCCAGGCGCTGGCGCTGCGCGACAAGGGCCGAGATCGTCGTGAAGACCGGCGACGTCACCGACGCGGGCCGAATGCGCGATTGCCGACGAACTCGCCGTCGAGGGCCGGCCCGCCACGATCCTCGTCAACAACGCCGGTACCGGCCTCGCCGGCGTCGCCCTCGAGGCGATCGACGACGAGGTCTGGCTCCGCGTCATGGACGTCAACGTCAACGGCGTCTTCTGGTGTGCGCGCGCCTTCTCGGCCGGCACATGATCGCGGCGAAGCACGGTTCGATCGTCAACATCGGGTCGATGTCGGCTTCATCGTCAACCGGCCCGAGGTCCACACCGCCTACAACACGTCGAAGGCCGCGGTGCACCACATGACGCGGTGCCCGCAGCCGAGTGGGCAAGCACGGGGTTCGGGTGAACGGCGTGGCGCCGACCTACATCGAGACCCCGATGACGATGGACAACCCGAACAACCTACGCGTCTCATCCCCATCTGGCGCGCCGACACCCTGATGGGCCGGATGGGCCAGCCGGAGGAGATCGCCAGCGCCGTCCTCTTCCTCGCCTCCGACGCCGCGAGCCTGATGACGGGCGCCGTCCTCAATGTCGACGGAGGCTAGACGTGCTGGTGACGCCGACGAACGCCGGAGAAGCAAAGTGACCGGACCGCTGTTCGCAGGCGTCGACGTCGGGTCGGCCAGCGCACGCGTCGGCCTCTACGACCGCCCCGGCAGGCGGCTCGCCTTTGGTGGTGGTGCTCGATCCAGCAGTTCCGGCCGCGCCATCTCTTCGTCGAGCAATCGTCCGAGGACATCTGGGGCGCCATCTCGGCAGCGATGCGGGAAGCGCCGTCCGAGGCCGGCGCTGCGCCCGGTGACGTCGCCTCGATCGGCGTCGACGCCACCTGCTCGCTGGTCGCCGTCGGCGAAGACGGCCAGCCGGTCTCCGTCGCCGAGGACGGCGATCCCGCCCGCGACATCGTCAGCGTGGATGGACCACTCGGGCCGTGCCGAGGCGGCCGCGGGTCGCCGCGCTCGCGGCCCACGAACGCCACCCGGAACGCGAACCTGCACGTCCTTCCCGGCCACCACGGCACCGGTCGCTGCGCGCCGATCCGGACGCCTGCGGCAGCGTGGTCACCCCGCATGGAGGAGGGCCCGGACGCTCGCCCGCCTCTACCTCGCGACCATCGAGGCCGTCGCCTGCACCCGCCACGTCATCGAGACGATGAACGCCGCCGGCCACCGTATCGACCGGTTGGTGATGTGTGGCGGCGCCACAAAAAATCCGCTGCTCCTGCAGGTGCACGCCGACGCCATCGGCCTCGACATCGAGCCTGCCGAGGACGAGGACGTTGCTCACCCTCGGCGCCGGCATCCTCGGTGCCGCGCCGCGGGCGCCTTCCCCTTCGATCGGGGAAGTCTGCGGCCGGGATGGTGCGGCCGGGCGGGCGCGTCGCGTCGCCGACCCGGGCGAGCGCCCCTACCACGACGCCAAGTACCGATCTCCTCGACCTCTACGACCAGCAGCGCGCCGCCCGGATGCCGTTGACGAACGGCATCGGCGAGGAGTTGGCGAAGGGCAGAGCAGCCGGCGCCGCCTCGTGTGCGAACCGCGACGCCGCGTGCTTCGAATGCCGGATGGTGATCTCCTCGAAGTCGTCGACGCCCCAGAGGTTGCGGTTCTGGCAGACCGCGCGGAGATAGAAGCTCGCTATTCCGAGCGTCTTCGGCCCGACCTCCGAGTTCCAGCAGTAGAACCCCCGGAAGAACAGGTCGGGCGAGCCGTCCGGCAGCTTCCCCGCTTCGATCGGATTGAGGTCGTCGACGAGGAACAGGAAGACGTCGCGGTCCGAGGCATAGAGCGTCGTCGTGTCCTTGCTGATGTCGACCCGCGGGTTGTAGACCCCGGTCGACCAGTCGAGCACGCCCGGCACCTTCCAGCGGGTGTCGCCGGTGCCGTTGCCGGCGATGCGCTGCACCGCCTCGACGAGTTCGTGGCCATAGATGCGCCCATAGTCCGGCCCGGTCACTGCACGGAGCTCGACCCGGTCCTCCTTGATCTCCAGCGTCTTGATCTGCTCGGCGCGGTGCGCGGTCAGGCCGTACCGCAGGTTGATCGCCGCGAGCGCCGCCGGCAGCTGCCGGAGGTAGGCGGCGGGCGCGCCGACCTAGCTCGCGAGCTGGCCGAAGCTCCAGTGCGTCGGCGCGACCGGCCGCTCGGCGCCGGGCAGGACAAGCGCCAGCCGCTCGGGGTCGGCTCGGCTCGCCTCGACATGGATCGCGGCGGTCTCCACCACCCGCGTCCGGCTGCGCTCGGCGCGGCTCCGCACCGAGCGGGCGAGGTCATCGAGCGAGAGGAAGCGCTCGTCATCCGGTCGGGAGAACCACTCCGAAGACACCCGGCCGATCCGCTCGCCCCGGCTGACGTCGACCTTGTATCCGCCGGCGTCGCGTCCTGCGTCCACCACTGCCATGTTCATCACGAGACATCTCCGCGACGGACGCCAGGAGCCTCTCTCGGCACTCAGCCCGTCGCCGATTCCCGGCCCGCCTCTCGCTCTCTCGGCGTGTGGCCCAGAAGGATGGGACTGGGGCGTGTTCGGCACCGTCCCGTCTGCACGCGATCACCGCCGTTCGCCGCACACCGGACCGCGACGACTATCGCCGACGCCGTGATCGCGCTTCGCTGCAGGCCGTCACCCAGGGGCAGTGGACACCATGGCCGCACGGCGCACCAACAAGATCGGGATCGAGGCCACGCCGCCCGCCATTGTCGCGGACGCCGAGGCGCGCGCCGATGAGGCGGTCCTGCGCCTCGCCCGGCTCATCGGCCGTCAGATGGCGCGCGAACAGGTCGCACGCACCCGAGCGGCGGAGGGCCGCTCCGAACGCAAGCACGCGGCAGAGTGATCCGCCCTTGCGAGCATCACACTTATACGTATAATGCGGACATCGCACTTTGCCCGGATGTCCGCCATGCCCACCGTCGGTGCCCTCGAGTTCCAGCGCAAGTTCGGCGAGTTTCAGCATCAGGCACAGCGGGAGCCGGTGGAGATCACCCGCCACGGCCGCCGGGAGTTCGTGCTGATGTCCGCCGAGCACTACGACTGGCTGAAGGCCGCGGCACAGCGGAGCCACCGCACCGCCGACGCGGCCGAGGTAGTGCTCGCCGCCGTCGAGCGCGCCGAGATGGACCCGGAGCACAACAACCTCGACGACCTGCTGAAGTAGGCGGCCGTGACTCTGCCCGACCCGAAGCCGGGTCTCGTCGTGCGCTACGACTACCTCTGGACCCACGAGGCTGCCGCCGGACGGGAGCAGGGCAAGGACCGGCCCGCCTGCCTCGTCGCGGCCACAGACAGCGCTGCGCGGCCGCGCTACGTCGTGCTGCTGCCGATTACCCACCGGGCGCCGACAGGGGCAACCGTGGGCATCGAGATTCCGGCGCGAGTGAAGCAGGCGATCGGGCTTGACGACGCCGCGAGCTGGGTGATCGTCTCGGAACACAATGTCGACGAATGGCCGAACGGCGGGCTCTCGCCAGTGCCGGGCCAGGCCGAAGCCTTCGCCTACGGGTTCCTGCCGCCCGGGCTGTTCGCGCAGGTGAAGTCGGCCTTCCTGGATCTGGCCAGGACCAAGAAGACCGGCGCGGTGCGCCGCTGAGACGGAGGAGATGGACACTTTGACCCGCGTCGCGCTCTACGCCCGCTACTCGTCCGACAACCAGCGCGACGCCTCGATCGACGACCAGCTCCGCATCTGCCGCGAGCAGGCGAAGCGGGAGGGCTGGACGATCGTCGGCACCTACAAGGATGCCGGCATCTCCGGGTCGAGCATGATCCTCCGCCCCGGCATCCAGTCGCTGCTGCAGGACGCTCAAGGAGGGCAGTTCGACCTCGTCCTCGCCGAGGCGCTCGACCGCATCAGCCGCGACCAGGCGGACGTCGCCACGCTCTTCAAGCACCTGCAGTTCGCCGACGTGCCGATCGTCACGCTCGCCGAGGGCCAGATCAGCGAGCTGCATGTTGGGCTGAAGGGCACGATGAACGCGCTCTTCCTGAAGGACCTCGCCGCCAAGACCCACCGCGGCCTGCGCGGCAGGGTCGAGGACGGCAAGTCCGGCGGCGGCCTCTGCTACAGCTACAAGGTGATCCAGCAGACCGACGGCCGCGGTCAGCCGGTGCGCGGCGACCGCGAGATCGATGCCGCCGAGGCCGAGATTGTCCGCCGCGTGTTCCGCGACTTCGCCGCCGGCGTCGGCCCGCGCACCATCGCCCGGATGCTGAACGACGAGGGCGTGCCCGGCCCGAACGGCAAGCCCTGGGGCGACACCACGATCCGCGGCCACGTCAAGCGTGGCACCGGGCTCGTCAACAACGAGCTCTATGTCGGCCGGCTGATCTGGAACCGGCTGCGCTACGTCAAGGACCCGTCGACCGGCAAGCGGGTCTCGCGCCTCAATCCGGAGTCGGCCTGGATCACCACCGAGGTGCCCGAGTTCCGCATCGTCGACGAAGCGCTCTGGCAGGCGGTCCGCGCCCGCCAGGCCGAGATCGCCGAGCAGTACGCCAACGTCACCGAGGCGGTCCGCGAGCACCACGAGCGCAATTGGCTCAGCGGCACGCGCCGTCCGCGCTCGCTTCTCTCCGGGCTCATCTTCTGCGGCTGCTGCGGCGGTCCCTATTCCCTGCGTGGCGCCGACCGCTTCGCCTGCTCGAACCACATCGGCAAGGGAACATGCAGCAACGGCCGCACCATCCCGCGCGCCGAACTGGAATCTCGCGTTCTTGCCGGCCTCAAGGACCGAATGATGTCGCCGGAGGTCGCCGCCGAAGCGATGCGTGCCTACGCCGAGGAGACCAACCGGCTGAACCGGACGCGGCGCGTGAACAGTGACGCCTGGAAGGCAGAGCTGACCAAGGTCGAGAAGGAGATCCGCGGAATCATCGAGGCCATCAAGGCCGGGATGTTCCAGGCAAGCATGAAGTCGGAGATGGATGCGCTCGAGGCCCGCAAGGCGGAACTGACGGGGCTGCTCACCGAAGCACCGCAGGACGTGCCGGACGTCCTGCCGACGGCCTCGAAGATCTACGCCCGGAAGGTGGCGAAGCTGACCGAGGCGCTGAACCAGCCGGAGGAGCGGCCGCATGCATCCGAGGTGCTGCGGATGCTGATCGAGAAGATCGTTCTGACGCCGAGACCGGAGCGGGGCGCGATCGACGCGCTTCTCTACGGCGACCTCGGGACGATCCTGAACTGGGTGGAGCGGACGTCCGAAGCTGGCGCCCGGAATGAGGGGGCCCAGAACGCGAACACTCCCGGCGCGGGGCGTCCGGGAGTGTCGGTATCGGTGGTTGCGGGGGCAGGATTTCATCTTAACTTGCGGCTTGGCACGCTGCCAGAATTCGCGTGGCAACTTCTGGCGGTAGAGCAACATTTCGCGCTCTTTCGTAGCGAGGCGTAGTTTTTCTAGATTCACGTTCCAAGTGCGACGGCGAAGTTTCGGCGAAGCTCTTCGGCGAGGGAGAATGCTTCGAGAGGCGTGCTCCAGTCGAGGCATTTGCGCGGCGTGCCGTTGAGGCTCTGGACGAGCCGGGCGATCTCGGCATCGGAAACCTCCGCGAGGTCGGTGCGGCGCGGCAGGCGCTTGCGCATGCGGCCGTGGGTGCTCTCGATCGAGCCGCGCTGGCCCGGACAGCCGGGGTCGCAGAAGAAGGCCGCGACCTCGGTCCAGAGGGTGACGTTCTCGTGCTGGGCGAACTCGCCGCCGTTGTCGCAGGTGAGCGTGCGACGCGCCGGCGGCGGCAGCGGCAAGAGCTCGGCGACGATGGCGCGGGCGCAGCGGTCGGCCTCCATGCCGCGAAGACGCCGGGCCAGCGTCAGCCGGGAGGCGCGATCCTCCAGCGTCAGGAGCGCCTGGGCGCCCTTGCGGAAGTGCATGACGTCGCCCTCCCAGTGACCGATCTCGCTGCGCAGGCCGGCCTCTTCCGGCCGGGCGTGGATCGGCACCCGGTTCGGGATCGGCAGCCGCCTGCCGCGGCGCCGGCCGCGGCCGCGCCGCCGCTTGCGCTGGCGAAGCAGGCCGGGCAGGCAGGCCTTGCGACCCTCGAGGCTCCAGACGTGGCGGTAGATCGACTCCACGCTCGTCCTGTGCTCGGCTCCGCCGCGCTCCATCCTTCCCACGATCTGCTCGGGAGACCATTCCATGGCAAGGCCGGTCTCCACGCGGGTCCTGAGCGGGGTGGAGCGCGCGATCCGCGAGCCCCGCCGCTTGCGCGCCCAGGCCCGGTCGTCGGCGCCCTGCGGCCGGTAGCCGCCCGCGATCCGACCGTTCCGCGCGATCTCGCGATACACCGTCGAGCGGTGCCGGTTCAGGCGGCGGACGATCTCCTCGACGCCCAGACCCATCTCCAGAAGGCCGCACAGGCGGCAACGTTCGTCGAGCGTCCAGTGGCTGTAGTGCTGTCGCATGGCGACCCCAGATATAGCAGGTGTCGCACTTGATTTGCGAATCCAGGAAACGCCCCACGACTATCGGAAGCGCTTCAAGTCCTAAGCATCGCTGGAAGGGCTTCTTACGCGCTCGCGCACGGCGCACTGCCACTCTATCGTAGAGCTTTGCCGAGTTGTCTGCCATCACCGATCGGGACTCTCGCAAAGCATGATCTACAATCGGGGCGGCAATTTCGTAGCAACGTCGATGAAGCGACGGGTCGGGCCCGAGCGGTTGGTGCGCTTCCAGACCAGCACGGTTTCGCTTCGGAAGTCGGGGTGCTGGATCGGGCGGACCTCGACGTTTCGGCCGAGGAAGCCGATGAGGCTCTCGGGATAGATCGTCACGCCGAGGCCGGCCGCGACGAGGCCGATCAGGGCGAGGGTGTTCGACGCCTCGAGGCGCACCCGCAACCGGATGCCGTTGCTGTGGAACAGATCCGCGAGGCGCCAGCGGAACTCGCCCCATTCGGCCATGTCCCCGAGGATCAGGTCGGCACCGGCGAGATCGGCCGCCCGCACCTCGGCCCGCCGCATGAGGCCATGGTTCCGGGGAGCGACCACGTAAAGCTGGTCGGACGCGAGCCGGACGGTCTGATACTCCGAGTGGACGAAGGGGCCGATCATGTAGCCGATGTCGATCTCGTCGTTGGCGAGCGCGAGCTTCTGGCCCTGGGTGCGGATGTAGCGGAGCTTGACCTCGACCTGGGGGTGGAGCTGTCCGAAGCGGGCGACGGCGCGCGGGACGAGCTCGGTGGCGGCGAAGGCCATGTAGCCGACGCGCACCGTGCCGGTCCGGCCCTCGGCGATGTCGCGCGCGGTCGAGATCGCCTCGGCGTAGCGGCGCAGCACGTCGACGTTGTCCGCGTAGAAGCGCCGCCCCGCGGCGGTCAGCGTCACCTCGCGGGTGGTGCGCTCCAGCAGGCGGAAGCCGAGGCCCTGCTCGAGCTTCTGGATGCGCCGGGTCAGGGCCGACTGGTCGAGGTGCAGCCGCTCGGCACTGCGCCGGAAGTTCAGCTCGTCGGCGACGACGAGGAACGAGTGAACGAGATCGAGGCCGGCCGGGTTCTCCACGAAAGCCTCCGCGGACGTGATGCATCCCATGCAACAATAGATGCCGACTCGGCAATTCCTTTCGGACCGGGGCCGACGCATCCTTGCCCCGGGTAGTGCGCCGAAGGGTCGCCCGACTATCCCTCGAACCGAAACCATTCGCTGCGGCCGGCGCACGCGCGTCCGGCGAAGGAGATGCTCATGTCCGAGGTGGACACCAAGGAACTCGACCGGTTGCTCAACCAGGCCTTCGCCGAGGCGACGAAGCTCTATCAGGCGCGCGGCTTCCAGCGCCGGGTCGGCTTCGGCCGGCGGCCGGCGCTGGTCAGCGTCGATCTCGCCAACGCCTGGACCCGTCCCGGCAACCCCTTCACCTGCGACCAGGAAAAGATGGACAACGAGATCATCCCCGGCATGCAGAAGCTGCTGGCGGCCTGCCGCGCCAACGGCCACCCGGTGATCCACGTCACCACCGCCTACGAGATCACCGACCGCAACGCGCCCTTCACCGACATGGGCCTCTGGCACAACAAGATCCCGGTGGACGTGGTCGACCTCGCCGACAAGGACCTCTGGGCCATCGACAGCCGCATCGCGCCGGTCCCGGGCGAGTACACGCTGCTCAAGAAGCGCGCCTCGTCGTTCCACGGCACCGAGCTCGCCGGCATCCTGCGGGCGAACGGCGTCGACACCATCCTCGTCACCGGCGTCACCGCCTGCGCCTGCGTGCGCCAGACGATCTGCGACGGCATCGCCGACGGCTTCCGCACCATCGCGGTCAAGGAAGCGATCGGCGACCGCGTGCCGGGCGCCGTGGCCTGGAACCTCTTCGACATCGACGCGAAGTTCGGCGACGTCCACACCGTCGACGAGTGCGTCGCCTACCTGAACTCGGTGGGCAATCCCAAGGCGGCGGCCGCCGAGTAGGTCGAGCCGACGGCACGGGGGCGCGCCGCCGCTCCCCGTGCCTCCGAGCCAAGCGTCCCGCGTCGATCGCGGCGCCGGGGCCCCATTGAAGGAAACGCCCCAGATGTCCCAGCACGCCCCGGCCGCCGCGGCCGCCGATCCCGCCACCCTGCGCAAGGTCACGACCGCCGCCGTCGCGGGGACGGTGATCGAGTGGTTCGACTTCGCGATCTACGGCTTCATGGCGCCGATCATCGCGATCACCTTCTTCCCCGAGGGCAACCGCGTCGCGGGCCTCCTCCAGACCTTCGCGATCTTCGCCGTCGCCTTCGCGCTCCGGCCGGTCGGCGGCGCCTACTTCGGCATGATGGGCGACCGCCTCGGCCGCAAGAAGGTGCTGGCGCTGACCGTGCTTCTCATGTCGATCGCGACGGCGGCGATCGGGCTCCTGCCCGGCTACCACGTGATCGGCATCTGGGCGCCGGTCCTGCTGACCCTCGCCCGCTGCCTCCAGGGCTTCTCGGCCGGCGGCGAGTACGCCGGCGCCGTCACCTATGTGATCGAGCACGCGCCCGCCGACCGGCGCTCGCGCTATTCGAGCTGGATGCCGGCGGCGACCTTCGCCTCCTTCGCGCTCGCGGCGCTGCTCTCCTGGCTGCTCACGATCGGCCTCTCGACCGAGGCGATGAACGGCTGGGGCTGGCGCGTGCCCTTCCTGCTCGCGGCGCCGCTCGGCCTCGTCGCGCTCTACATCAGGAGCCGCCTCGACGAGAGCCCGCTCTTCCAGGCGGTGCTCGACGGCCCGGCGGCGTCCCACGCCCCGCTCGGCGAGACCATGCGCGAGCAATGGATCCCGATGGTCCGGCTCGGCGCCTTCATCAGCCTGACGGCGCTCAGCTTCTACATCTTCTCCACCTACATGACGACCTTCCTGCGCACGGTCGTCGGGATGGCGCCGGCGCACGTGCTGCTCTCGAACGTGCTGGCGCTGACCTTCGCCGCGGCGATCGCGCCGGTCCTCGGGCGGGTCTGCGATCGGATCGGCCGGCGGCCGACGATGGTCGCCTCGGCGCTGCTGCTCGGCGGCCTCGCGGTGCCGGCCTATCTCGCCGCCTCGAACGGCACGCTCGGCTCGGCGCTCTCGGCCCAGATCATGCTCGCGGTCGGCGCGGTGACGGCCAACGTGGTGACGGCGGTGCTGCTCTGCGAGGTCTTCCCGACGCGGGTGCGCTACACCGCCTCGGCGGTCACCTACAACGTCGCCTACGCGATCTTCGGCGGCACCGCGCCCTTCGTCGCCACCTGGCTGATCGTGGCGACCGACAACCGCCTCGCGCCGGCGATCTACATCACCATCGTCGCGGGCGTGGCCTTCGTGGTCGCGCTCCTGACCCCCGAGACCGCCGGCCGGCCGTTCCGCGCCGCGGCCGGCGAGCCGCCGGTCGAGCGCCGGCCGGATCCGACCGCGCGGGCGGCCGCCCGGGCCTGACAGTCAACGACCCGACAGAGGAGAATTTCCATGGCGAGAATCGGCGTCGACGTCGGCGGCACGAACACCGACCTGGTGCTCGAGTGCAGCAAGGGCGTCTTCTACCACAAGGTCCCGACCACGCTGAAGAACCAGTCGATCGGCGTCGTCGAGGGGGTCAAGGCCCTCTGCCGGAAGGCGGAGATCGAGCCCGCCGAGGTCGAGACGATCGTCCACGGCACCACCACCGCGACGAACATCACGATCGAGCACAACGGCTCGGAATGCGGGATGCTGACGACGGAGGGCTTCCGCGACATCCTGCACATCGGCCGGCACAAGCGGCCCTACAACTTCTCGCTGCACTTCGACGTGCCGTGGCAGAGCCAGCCGCTGGTGAAGCGCCGCAACCGCATCGCGATCCCCGAGCGCATCCTGCCGCCGGCCGGCGCGGTCGCGACGCCGCTCGACGAGGCGGCGGTGCGCGCGGCCTGCGCGGTCTTCCGGCGCCGGGGCATCGAGTCGGTGGTGATCGGCTTCATGTTCGCCTTCCTCAACGACGCCCACGAGCGGCGCGCCCGGGAGATCGTGCTCGAGGAGCTGCCCGACGCCTACGTCACGCTGTCGAGCGAGGTCGCGAAGGTCATGCGCGAGTACGAGCGCTTCTCGACCGCGGCGATGAACTGCTACGTCGGGCCGAAGACCGCCTTCTACCTCAACGACCTCGAGTCGCGCCTCCGCGCCGCCGGCGTCGGCTCGAAGCTGCGGATCATGCAGTCGAACGGCGGCGTCTCGACCGTCGAGGCCTGCGCCCGGCGGCCGATCCGCATCCTGATGTCGGGCCCGGCGGGCGGCGTCATCGGCGGCGCCTCCGAGGGCGAGATGGCGGGCGTCGCGAACGTCATCACCGTCGACATCGGCGGCACCTCGGCCGACATCTCGACGATCCCGGGCGGCAGCGTGAAGATCATGAACCCGCGCGACACCTATGTCGGCGGCCACCCGGTGCTGACCCCGATGATCGACCTCGTGACGATCGGCGCGGGCGGTGGCTCGGTCGCCTACATCGACGAGGCGGGCGGCTTCAACGTCGGGCCGCGCTCGGCGGGATCGGAGCCCGGACCCGCCTGCTACGGTCGCGGCGGCGAGGAGCCGACGGTGACCGACGCCCAGGTGGTGCTCGGCCGGCTCGACCCCGACCTCGCGCTCGGCGGCGACCTGAGGCTCGACCCCGAGCTGGCGCGCAAGGCGGTCGAGGAGAAGGTCGCGAAGCCGCTCGGGCTCGGCGTCACCGAGGCGGCGCTCGGGATCATCAGGATCATCAACAACAACATGGCGCTCGCCATCCGCTCGAACTCGGTGGCGCGCGGCATCGACCCGCGCGACTTCTCGATCATGCCGTTCGGCGGCGCCGGGCCGCTGCACGGCGTGGCGCTGGCCGAGGCGGTCTCGGCGAAGGACGTGATCGTGCCGGTCGCGCCCGGCATCACCGCCGCGGTCGGGCTCCTGAAGTCCGACCTCCGCTACGAGCACACCGAGTCGGGGCTGATCGAGCTCGGCGCCGCCACCGACGCGGATCTCGACCGCCTCAACGCCGCCCGCGAGTCGCTCCGCAAGGTGGTGACCGAGGATCTCGACGCCGACGGCATCCCGCGCGCCGACCAGGCGATCGAGCTCGTCGCCGAGTGCCGCTACCACGGCCAAGGCTTCGAGCTGCGCGCGGCCATGCCCGACGGTCCGGTGACGCAGGCGAACAAGGCGACGATCGTCGAGAGCTTCCACGCCCGCCACCAGCTCGACTACGGCTACAGCTATCCCGAGCAGGAGGTCGAGGTCATCACCCTCCGCGCCATCGGCACGGCGGCGGTGCCGCGCATCGAGATCCCCAAGGTCGAGCGGACCGACGGCTCGAGCCCTGACCGGGCGCTGATGTTCGTCCGCGCCACCACCTTCGACGACGGGCGCACGCTGGAGACGCCGCGCTACGACCGGCGCAAGCTCCTCGCGGGCGACCGTGTCGAGGGGCCGGCGATCCTCGTCCAGCACGACTCGAACACCCTCGTCCCGCCCGGCTACGTCGCCGACCTGCTCGACTACGGCAATATCCGCATCCACGCGGCCGGCGCCGCCTGAGGAGCCCGCACGATGAACACCATCGCCATGACCAAGCCTGCCGCCACGCCCGAGTCCCGCACCGAGGTCGATCCGATCACGCTGCAGGTCATCCGCGGCGCCTTCGAGACCATCGCCGAGGAGATGGGCCACGTCCTCTACCGGATGTCCTTCTCCTCGATCATCCGCGAGAGCCAGGACCTCGGCGCCGGGCTCTTCGACACCGACTTCAACACGCTCTGCGAGTCGGAATCGACGCCGATGCACATCGGCTCGATCCCGGGCTACCTGCGCGGCATCGCCGAGACGATCGACGACGGCGAGTGGTACGAGGGCGACGTCGTCGTCCACAACCATCCCTACCACGGGTCGAGCCACACGCCCGACCTCGCCATCGTCGTGCCGGTGTTCCTGAAGGACCGCCTCGTCGGCTTCGCGGCCAACACCGCCCACCACGTCGACATCGGCGCGGCCACGCCCGGGCTCATCATCGACGTGCCCGACGTCTTCGCCGAGGGCATGCTCTTCGCCGGCACCAAGCTCTACCGCAAGGGCGAGCCGAACCGGGCGATGTGGAACTTCATCCGCCGCAACTCCCGTGCCGCCGGCCAGCTCGTCGCCGACATCGAGGCGCAGGTCGCCTCGGCGCGGCTCGGGGCGAAGCGGTTCGTCGAGCTGATCGAGAAGTACGGCGAGGACATGGTCTTCGGCGCCGCGAACCAGCTCATGGACTATTC
>JAXMDH010000057.1:0-28394 GCA_046348915.1 Amaricoccus sp. | reverse complement strand
GGGCGGGGCGGGCCCCCCGACTGCCAATGCCCTCGCGCTACGGGGCCTCCTGGCCGGCCAGGCCTCCCCCTACCGCGACGCGGTCCTCATCAACGCCGCAGCCGCCCTCGTCGTCGCCGACCGCGCGGCCGACCTCCGCGAGGGCGTCGCCATCGCCGCCGAAAGCCTCGACTCCGGCGCCGCCCGCGCCAGCGCCGAGACTCTCGCCACCGTCAGCAATGCCGTGCCCGCCCAATGAGCATCCTCGACGACATCCGCACCTACAAGCTCGCCGACGTCGCCGAGCGCAAGGCCGCGCGCCCGCTCGCCGACATCGAGGCCGACGCCCGCGGCGCCGACCGCCCGCGCGACTTCCTCGGCGCCTTGCACGCCGCCTGCAGCCGCGGCTACGGCCTGATTGCCGAGATAAAGAAGGCGAGCCCGTCCCGGGGCCTGATCCGCGAAGACTTCGACCCTGCGGCGCTCGCCGCCGCCTACGAGGCTGGCGGCGCCGCCTGCCTCAGCGTCCTGACCGACGCCCCGAGCTTCCAGGGCGACGACAGCTACCTCGGTCTCGCGCGAGCCGCCTGCGCGCTGCCGGTCCTGCGCAAGGACTTCCTCTACGATCCCTGGCAGGTGGTCGAGTCCCGCGCCCTCGGCGCCGACTGCGTGCTCATCATCCTCGCCGGCGTCTCCGACGACCAGGCCGCCGAGCTCGAGGACACCGCCCTGCAATGGGGCATGGCCGTCCTCCTCGAGACCCACACCGCCGACGAGGTCGACCGCGCGGCCCGGATGAAGTCGCCGCTCGTCGGCATCAACAACCGCGACCTCGCGACCTTCGAGACCGACATCGCCACCACCCGCCGCCTCGCCCGCAACGTCCCCGCTGACCGGCTCATCGTCTCGGAATCGGGCCTCGCAACCCGCCAGGACCTCGCCCAGATCGCCCGGTTCGGCGTCCGCGCCTTCCTTATCGGCGAAACGCTGATGCGCGAGCCCAATGTCGAGACCGCGACCCGCGAGCTCCTGCGCAGCCCCTGGACCCCCGAGGCAGGCTGATGCCCGCCCTGACCCACTTCGACGCCGCCGGCCACGCCCGCATGGTCGACGTGTCGGCCAAGCCCGCCACCGCCCGACGCGCCATCGCCCGCGGCTCGATCGCGATGGCGCCGGAGACCCTCGCCCTCGCTGCCTCCGGCACCGCCGCCAAGGGCGACGTCCTGGGCGTCGCCCGGCTTGCCGGCATCATGGCCGCCAAGCGCACCGCCGAGCTGATTCCACTCTGCCACCCGCTGCCGCTTACCCAGGTCGCCCTCGACCTCGTCCCCGACGCCACCGCGGGACGCGTCACCATCGAGGCCAGCGTGGCGACGAACGGTCCGACAGGCGTCGAGATGGAGGCGCTGACCGCCGTGTCCGTCGCCGCCCTCACCGTCTACGACATGCTCAAGTCCGTCGACCGTGGGATGGTGATCGGCGACATCCGCCTCGCGGTCAAGGACGGCGGCAAGTCAGGGCGCTTCGAGGCGCCATGACCCCGCCGATCAGCGTCGCCGAAGCCCACGCCCGGCTGATCCGCCTCTTCGCGACCCTTCCCGCCGACGACGTGCCCCTCGCCAGCGCTGCCGGCCGCGTGCTCGCCCGCGACGTCGTCGCCCCGCGCGACCAGCCGCCCTTCGCCGCCTCGGCTATGGATGGTTACGCCGTCCGCTCCACCGACGCCGCCCCGGGCGCCCGCCTCGCCGTCGTCGGTACCGCGTCCGCCGGCACCGGTTTCACGGGCCATGTCGGCCGCGGCGAGGCCGTGCGGATCTTCACCGGCGCGCCGCTGCCCGAAGGCGCCGACCTCGTCGTCATGCAGGAGGACGTCGCGGTCGATGGCGGGACGATCCTGCTCCGCGCCGCCGCCGAGGTGAGCAACGTCCGCCCGGCCGGCGGCGACTTCCGCGCCGGCGCCCGCATCGCCGCCCCGCGCCGGCTTCGCCCGGTCGACGTGGCGCTCCTCGCCGCGATGAACATGGCGCGCGCCCCGGTCGCCCGCCGCCCCGCCGTGGCGCTCGTCTCCACCGGCGACGAGCTCGTGATGCCCGGCGAGAACCTCGCCCCCGGCCAGATCGTCGCCTCCAACGCGTTCGGGCTGAAGGGCATGCTCGAAGCCGCCGGAGCCGAGGTGCGCCTGTTGCCGATCGCGCGCGACACCCCCGAGGACCTGGCCGCCGCCTACCGCCTCTGCGCCGGCAACGACCTGATCGTGACCCTCGGCGGCGCGTCGGTCGGCGACTTCGACCTCGTGGCGCGCACTGCCCTCGCCCGCGGCCTCGAGCTCGACTTCCACCGCGTCGCCATGCGTCCCGGCAAGCCTCTGATGGCTGGTCGGCTCGATGGCACGCCGCTGGTCGGCCTTCCCGGCAATCCGGTGTCGGCGCTTGTCACCGGCCGCCTCTTTCTCGTTGCCGCCGTCGAGCGCATGCAGGGGCTTTCGGGCGACCTGCCCCCGACCCAGTCCGCCAGCCTCGCTGCCGACGTCGAGCCCAACGGCCCGCGCGCTCACTACATGCGCGCTCGCGTTGACGCCGGCCCCACCGGCTGGACCTGCCGCCCGTTCCCGAGCCAGGATAGCTCGCTCCTTTCCGTCCTCTGCGAGGCGAACGCGCTCATGGTACGGCAGCCTTCCGACCCCGCTCTGCCGGAGGGTGCCCCGGTCGAGTTCATCTGGCTGTAGGCTCTTCGGGCGGAAGGTCCTGTCCTGCCGCCGGAACCGGTTCGGTCGCCCGCCTTGGTTGAACTTTTTGCCATTGATAAACCTATGATTGCAAAGCTGTGAATGATTGTTGACACAAAACAAGAACGTTACTAGAACGAGCGGAGACGAGCCAAGGAAGCGGAAATGCTCACGCGCAAGCAGTACGATCTCCTGCATTTCATTCACAAACGGCTGCAGCGCGACGGCGTCCCCCCCTCCTTCGACGAGATGAAGGAGGCGCTCGACCTTCGCTCCAAGTCGGGCATCCATCGGCTGATCACCGCGCTCGAGGAGCGCGGATTCATCCGCCGCCTGCCGCACCGCGCCCGCGCCATTGAGATCGTCCGCCTGCCCGAGACCCTCGACGCCAGCGCCGGCTTCCAGCCGGAAGTCGTTCCCGGCAGCCGCCCCGACCGCCCGGCCGCCTCGCTGCCGGTCGAGGCCGCCTCGCTCGAGCTGCCGGTCATGGGCCGCATCGCCGCGGGCACACCCATCGAGGCCATCCAGCAGGTATCGCACAACATCGCGGTCCCGGCATCGATGCTGTCGTCGTCGGGCCGGCACTACGCGCTGGAGGTCAAGGGCGATTCGATGATCAATGCCGGCATCAACTCCGGCGACATCGTGGTTATCCAGGAACAGGCGGTCGCCCAGAACGGCGACATCGTCGTCGCGCTCATCGAGGGTGAGGAGGCAACGCTGAAGACCTTCCGTCGCCGCGGCACCACCATCGCGCTCGAGGCCGCCAACCCCGCCTACGAGACCCGCCTCTACCAGGACCACCAGGTCCGGGTTCAGGGTAAGCTCGTTGGCCTGATCCGGACGTATTGAACGTTCTGGCTGGGCCGGAGCCGCGGGCTATAATCGGGGCGCAGACGGGGCCCGGTCGCCTCACTGACTCTTTGCAGATTTCTTAACGCTCGCACTTTTTTCCTTACAGTTTTTCAACTGCCCATTTACTGCGCGCGAGCTCGCGCAGGTTCGCGCGTCCCTCACCGCTTCGCCGCCCCCGAGTCGTCGCTGACCTTTACGGCGCCCTCGTCCAACTGCGGCGTCCGGCGTTCTGCACGCACCGGACCGCGCGTCCAGGGCCGCGCCCGGTCCGCCTTGGCGCCGTAGACCACCAGCCCGCTATCTCCGACGTCGATCGCCAGCGCACCGTCCCGTCGCAGCCGGTCGCGCCCGACGAAAAGGCAGGTGCCCGGCGGCGCCGTCGCCCAGTTCGGCGCAATCAGTACCGTCGCCGCAGCGCAGTCGGCCGCCGCGGTTCCCTGATCGGTCGCCCCGACGTAGAGCACGGAGCCCAGGCCCGGCACGTCGGTCTCGATCCGGTTCCGCCGCCGCACCAGCTTGCCGCGCGCATAAGCCTCGGCCTGGGTCGCGAGATCGCCGTCGTTCTTCAGCCAGGCGTCGGCGGCGTAGCCGTTGCCCTTGCCTGACGACAGTACCCGGCCCGCCTCGGTCTCGATCCCGAACAACCGCCCGCTGTCGGCGATCAGGAGGTCCGGCCGCTCCGCCGCGGCCCAGAGCATCGCTCCGGCCAGCATCGGGACCAGCCCTGCCCAGCGCCCGCGCCCGCTCCACAGGACGACGAAGATTCCGCCCGCCGCGATCAGCCCCAGGCTCGCCGGCGGCCCCGCCGGCACCCCAAAGGTGGCGCCCGGGATGGCCGACACCAACTTCGCGACCCCGATCACGTACCCCATCCCGAGCCCCGCCGCCTGGAACGGCAGCCAGTCGAGCCCTAGCGGCGCCAGCACGACGCCGATCACCGCCGCCGGCATCACCACGATCCCCATTGCCGGGATCGCCATCAGGTTCGCGACGAGGCCGTACCGCGCCACCGTGTTGAAGTGGAAGGCCGAGAACGGCGCCGTCGCCGTTCCCGCGATCAGCGAGGTCATCGCGATCCCGACCACCGGCTTGACGATGCGCCAGCCCGGCGACGTCTGTGTGTGCACCCACCACGCCTGCTTCCTGAGCGCCTCGAATCCCGCGACCAGCGCAATCGTGGCCGCGAAGGACATCTGGAAGCCAGGCGCCACCAGGCTCTCCGGCGCCAGCATCAGCACGATCATCCCGGCAAGCGCGATCGACCGCATCGTCAAGGCCGGCCGGTCGAGCAGCACGGCGATCAGCACCGTCGCTGTCATCACGTAGGACCGTTGCGTTGCGACATCGCACCCCGAGATCACCAGATACGCCCCGCCGGCAACCAGCGCCGCCCATGCCGCGATCTTCTTCAGGGGCCAGGTCAGCGCCAGCCGCGGGACGAGCGCCAGCCCGTGACGGATCATCGCGAACACCGCCGCCGCCAGCAGCGTCATGTGCAGGCCCGAGATCGATACGATATGATAGAGGCTCGAGATCCGCAGCGCCGTCTCCACCGACCGGTCGATCCCCGACCGGTCCCCGGTCAGGATCGCCGACGTGAACGCTCCGTCCTGCCCCGGGACCAGCCGTTCGATATGTGCCGAAGCCGCCATCCGCATCCGGAACGCGAGGAGTCGCCACCCGCCCCGCACCGAGTTCTCCACCTCGGCGACCGGCTTCCGCGCGTACCCGACCGCTCCGATCCGCTCGAACCAGGCCAGCCGCCGATAGTCGAAGCCGCCCGGCTCCGAAGGCGCCGAGGGCGCCGCGATCCGGGCCTCTGCAGCGAGCCGCATCCCGGGCCGGAGCAGCTCCGTAAGCGTCGACGGGTCGAGCGAGATCCGCACCCGCGCCGGCGTCCGCTCGGCCTCCAGCCCGTCGATCGTCACCTGGTCGAGCAGCACCCGCGGCCGCTCCGTCGCCGACCGGTCGAGATCGATGATGCGCCCCTCGAGTTTTGCTGTCATCTCGTAAGGCAGCACCGGCGCCGCGACCATCCGGCTCCTGAGCGCCGCCCCGCCGAACCCCGAGAGCACTAGCGCCACCGCGAAGAGCAGCGTCCGCACGAGCATGTTCGCCCGCGTAGCAAGGAAGACCGCCAGAGCGGTCGCGCCGACCAGCGATCCTAGCATCCATCCCTCGGGCTCGCCCGGCGCGGCGAAATAGCCGGCGATCCCGGCTGCATAGAGAACGGGTATCCACAGCGCGAGCTGCGGGCGCTGCGCGTCGATGGCGGCGGCGAGACGGTCCGCGACCACCTTCCCTTGTCCTTCCGCGAGGATTTGCCCTAAGGAGAAGTCTTGCGCCAGCCATGGTTGCCACAAGGTTAAGCGTCATGCCTTCCCCCGTCGTCACCCGCTTTGCCCCGTCGCCGACCGGCTACCTCCACATCGGCGGCGCCCGGACCGCGCTCTTCAACTGGCTCTTCGCCCGCCACACCGGCGGCAAGTTCCTCCTGCGCATCGAGGACACCGACCGCGCCCGCTCGACTCCCGAAGCCACCGCCGCCATCTTTGATGGCCTGCAGTGGCTCGGCCTCGAGTGGGACGGCGAGGCGATCAGCCAGTTCGAGCGCGCCGCACGCCATGCCGAGGTCGCGGCCGACATGCTCGTGCGCGGCACCGCCTACCGCTGCTGGGCGAGCCCGGAGGAGATCGAAGCCTTCCGCGAGCAAGCGAGGGCCGAAGGCCGACCACCGCTCTTCCAGTCCCCTTGGCGCGACGCCGACCCGGCGACTGCGCCCGAAGGTCCCTTCGTCATTCGCCTGAAGGCGCCCCGCGACGGCGAGACCGCGGTCGAGGATCGCGTTCAGGGCACCGTCACCTGGAAGAACGAGACGCTCGACGACCTGGTCCTTCTCCGTTCCGACGGAACACCCACCTACATGCTCGCCGTCGTCGTCGACGACCACGACATGGGTGTCACCCACGTCATCCGCGGCGACGACCACTTGACCAACACCGCCCGCCAGACCCTGATCTACCGCGCGATGGATTGGCAGACACCGATCTTCGCCCACATCCCGCTTATCCACGGGGCGGACGGCGCCAAGCTCTCCAAGCGCCACGGGGCCCTCGGGGTCGAGGCCTACCGCGAGATGGGCTACCTTGCCGAGGCGATGCGCAACTACCTCGCGCGGCTCGGCTGGAGCCACGGCAATGACGAGTTCTTCACCACCGCCCAGGCGATCGAGTGGTTCGACCTCACCCACCTCGGCAAGGCCCCGGCCCGATTCGACTTCGCCAAGCTCGAAAGCCTCTCCGGCCAGCATATCCGCGCTGCAGACGACGCCGCGCTGCTCGTCGAGATCGAGGCTTTTCTTGCACTGCAAAACCGCCCACTGCTGGCAGAACCCGAGCGGGCGCAGATGCTGCAGGCCATGGGCGGGCTAAAGGAACGCGCAAAGACAATTCCGCAAATACTGGATATGGCGAGCTTTATTCTCGGAAAGCGCCCCTTTTCGCCGGACGGACCCGGCGCCAAGGCGCTGGCGGCCGTCCCCGAGGGCTTGCTGGGGAAATTGACTTCGCGGTTGCGAAACGCTAGTTGGACGTCAGACGATCTGGAGGCGGCCGTCCGCGATTTCGCGGCCGCGGAGGGGGTGGGACTTGGGAAGGTGGCCCAGCCGCTGCGCGTCGCGCTTTCCGGCAGAACCGTGTCCCTGGGCGTCTTCGACATGATGCGAATACTCGGCCGCGACGAAACCCTGGCCCGCCTCGAAGATTGCGCAGGCAGGGTCCCGAGCGAGGCCTGACACCGGCATTCGAGCGGCGTGCTCCGCGCCGCGGCGAGCCTGGCCCCAACCGCCCCCCCACGGGCGACCACGAAGGGATGACGAATGACCAACCAGGCCCACCGCACCGCCAAGCTCGCCATAAACGGCAAGAGCCTCGAGCTCCCAGTCTACCAGGGCACGATCGGCCCCGACGTCATCGACATCCGCGGCCTCTATTCCGAGGGCGGCGTGTTCACCTTCGACCCGGGCTATACCTCGACGGGTTCATGCGAGAGCGCCATCACCTACATCGACGGCGACAAGGGCGAGCTCCTCTACCGCGGGTACCCGATCGAGCAGCTGGCCGAGAAGTCGCACTTCCTCGAGGTCTCCTACCTCCTGCTCTACGGCGAGCTGCCGACCGCCGCCCAGCTCGAGGACTTCGAGAGCCGCGTCACCAACCACACCATGCTGCACGAGCAGATTTCGTTCTTCTTCCGTGGCTTCCGCCGCGACGCCCACCCGATGGCCGTCGTCTGCGCGATCATGGGCGCCATGTCGGCCTTCTACCAGGATTCCACCGACATCACCGACGCCTGGCAGCGCGAGGTGGCGACCATCCGCATGATCGCGAAGATGCCGACGATCGTCGCATGGGCCTACAAGTACTCGGTCGGCCAGCCGTTCGTTTACCCGCGCAACTCGCTCGACTACGCCTCGAACTTCCTCAACATGTGCTTCGCGGTGCCCGCCGAGGAGTACGTGGTCGACCCGATCCTCAGCCGAGCTATGGACCGCATCTTCACGCTGCACGCCGACCACGAGCAGAACGCCTCGACCTCGACCGTGCGCCTCGCCTCCTCCTCCGGCGCCAACCCCTTCGCCTGCATCGCGGCCGGTGTCGCCTGCCTGTGGGGTCCGGCGCACGGTGGTGCCAACGAGGCCTGCCTGCGGATGCTGCGCGAGATCGGCACCGTGGACCGCATTCCGGAGTTCATCGCGCGCGCCAAGGACAAGAACGACCCGTTCCGACTGATGGGCTTCGGCCACCGGGTCTACAAGAACTTCGACCCGCGCGCTAAGGTCATGAAGCAGTCGGCCGACGAGGTTCTCGGCCTCCTCGGCATCGAGAACAACCCGACGTTGCAGGTCGCCAAGGAGCTCGAGCGGATCGCCCTCGAAGACGACTATTTCGTCGAGAAGAAGCTCTATCCCAACGTCGACTTCTATTCCGGCATCATCCTCGATGCGGTCGGCTTCCCGACCTCGATGTTCACCCCGATCTTCGCGCTTGCCCGCACCGTCGGCTGGCTCAGCCAGTGGAAGGAGATGCTCGAGGACCCGCAGCTCAAGATCGGCCGCCCGCGCCAGCTCTACACCGGCCCGACCCAGCGTGACTACGTGGATGTCGAGAACCGCTGAGGCGCAGGAAGGCGCCTCGGTCGCGCGGGTCCGCGCCGAGGCCGCCCGGCTCGGCCTTCCGATTGAGCCGCTCCGCCTCGACGAAGGCACGCGCACGGCGCACGAGGCCGCGCGTGCCGTTGGTTGCGAATTGGACCAGATCGTGAAGTCGCTCGTCTTCCGCGCCCGCGGCGGGGACCGCTACCTCCTGTTCCTGACCGCAGGCGGCAACCGCGTCGATCTCGCGAAGGCCGCGGCCCTCGCGGGATCCGAGCTCGAAAAGGCTGACGCGGCTGGCGTTCGCGCCCGTACCGGCTTCGCCATCGGCGGCGTGGCGCCGCTCGGCCACCTCGAGCCGATAGAAACCTGGCTCGACCCTCGCCTGCTCGATTTCGACGAGGTCTGGGCCGCCGCCGGCACGCCGCATCACGTCTTCCGCATCGCCTCCGCTCTTCTCGTCGAAGCGACCGGAGCGACCGCCGCCGACTTCACCGTCGATTAGATCCGCGCCCCGGCCAACAGCTCGAGCACCATCGCCGCAGTCCAGGTGAAGCTCCCGCCGCCAAGCGGCGCGCCGTCCAGCGGATCGTAGTACTCGGCGAAGCCGCTGCGGCGGACGACGTCGAGCGAGGCGGCGACGATTTCTCCTGCAGCCTTCTCCGCGCCCGCCGCCGCCAGGCCGTCGGCGAGCAGATAGTTGATGATGAGCCAACTCGGTCCGCGCCAGTAGCGCAGCCGATCGAAGCGCGCGTCTGCCGGGTCGTGGGAGGGCACCCCGAAACGCACCGCTGCGGATCGTCGACCGATCGTGGCGGCGAGCATTGCGACGCGACCCTGCGGGATCGCCGCGAAGATCGGCAGCAGCCCCCCGCACGACGCGCTCTCGATCGGTGCACCGGTCGCCCGGTCGCGGCACAGGTACTGGCCGTGCACGTCGGACCACAATCCTTCCAGCGCGGCGATCCCCGCCGCCGCGAAAGCCCGGCTCTCAGCGGCCACCTGCGGCGCGCCCAGCGCATCGGCCAGCACCGCGAGATCGGCGCAGGAGCGCAGCAAAATGGCATTGAACCCCGGGTCGACGACGCAAAAGGGGAGGCGTCGTGCAGCTTGGCGTTGTCCCAGCCCATGCCCCGGAAGCGCTCCACGAGCCACAGATAGCGATCGTACTGCGCCTTCGTCGGCCGATGCGCCGGATCGGCGTGTTGGGTGTCGCGCCGGACGTAGGGCGCAACGCCGTCGGTCGGCACCCGCTCGAAGGGCGCGTCCCAGTCGACCGAGTTGTCCCGGCCCGACTCCCAGGGATGCAGGATCGCCACCAACCCTTCGCGGTGCGGGTCGCGCACCCGGAAGAACCAGCGGTGCCAGGCGGCTACTTTCGGCAGCAGCGCCCGGGCGCGCTCCGACGCGGCGACGTCGTCGCAGGCGCCCTCCCAGACGCGGCGCAGCGCGAATCCCGCAACCGGCGGCTGGGTAATGCCGGAGGTCGGCACCGGGCGGGGAGTCGCCCAGACCTCGGGGCCCGGGAAGTAGCCTTCGTCGGGGGCATGGAACACGATGTGAGGCACCATGCCGTCCGGCCACTGGTGCGCGAACAGGGTTTCGATCTCGGTGAATGCGCGGGCCTCGTCGAGGTGGCGCAGCCCGAGCGCCGCCAGGCACGAATCCCAGTTCCACTGAAAAGGGTACAGCCCAACCGTCGGCACCGTGTAGTTGCCGCGGTCGTTCCCGCGCAGGATCGACGCGGCGACTGCCGCCATTTCCGCTTCGCCCGCGATCGCGGCCGGCATCGGGTCCGCCCCACACTGAAAAGGCCCCGCCGACAGTTGGATCGGCGGGGCCTAGACTCTTCTCAGGTAAGCGTCAGTTGCGGTTGCCGAAGAGCTGCAGCAGCATCATGAACATGTTGAGGAAGTTCAGGTATAGCGACAGCGCGCCCATGATCGCCGCCTTGCCGAGGTACGCCTCGCCCTGAGCGGCGCGCATCTGCAGGTAGGTGTTCTTGATGTTCTGCGTATCGTAGGCGGTCAGGCCGGCGAAGATCAGGACGCCGAGCGAGGACACCGCGAAGGCGAGCCCCGACGATTTCAGGAAGATGTTCACGACCGACGCCACGATTAGGCCGATCACGCCCATGATCAGGAACGACCCCCAGGCGGAGATGTCCTTCTTGGTGGTGTAGCCCCAGAGGCTGAGCCCCGCGAAGGCGATCGCGGTGACGAAGAAGGTCTGCGCGATGGATACGCCGGTGAAGACCGCGAAGATCCACGCGATTGACAGCCCCATCAGCGCCGCGAACAGCCAGAACACGCCCTGCGCGGTGCCCTCGGACATGCGGTTCAGTCCGGCGCCGAAGGCGAAGACGACCGCCAGCGGCGCGAACATGACCACGTACTTGAGCGGCGAGGAGAACATCGCCTGCAACACACCAACCGGGATGATATTGGTCGGCTCGCCGGCGACCGCGCGCGCGAAATCGGTGCCCACCACCCAGGCGACGAGCCCGGTGATCACCATCGCAACGGCCATCAGGCCGTAGACCTTGCTCATGTGGGCGCGCAGACCCTCGTCGACCTGCGCGGTGCGTACGCCGGCACCTGCCCGACGAACGGTCTCGAATTCGGCCATCGCTATCCTCCGTTAGACCAGCACCCCCGCGGGCGAAACCCGTCGAGGTCGTCCCCCAATGTCGGTGGCGCGTGCCGCCTTTTCAACCGGCTCCCGCGCCTGCCGGTGAGCAATATGACGAAATTCCTTGGGTTTGTCACCTGCGGAGGCCGCTTTGGCCGATCACGGCCGCGTCAGGGAGCGCGCTATTCCACCGCCCGCAGCACCCGCGCCGGCCGCGCCGAAAGCGGACGCAGCGCGAAGGCGAGCCCGGCCACGAGGCTCGCCAGCGCGCCGCCCGCCACGATCGCGAGGGCGTTGCCGAGCGCGAATCGGAAGTCCCCTTCCAATACGAAGCGGGTCACGACCCACCCCGCGAGCCCGCCCGCCGCCACGGCGACCAGGCCCGCCGCGGCGCCGACCAGCGCGGCGCGGAGGGCGAAGCTCGCGAGGATCGTCCGCCGATCCGCACCGATCGTCTTCAGCACCGCCGCCTCGTAGGCGCGCCGCCGCTCGCCCGCTGCAGCCGCCCCGACCAGCACCACGAGGCCGGTCGACAACGTCGCCGCCGCTGCCCAGCGCGTCGCCGCAGCCACCTCTCCAAGTGCGCTCGCGACCCGGCCGATCGTCTCGCGCACCCCGATGCCGGTCACGTTCGGGAAGGTGTCCCCGATCGCGGCCAGCAGCGGCGCCTCGGCCTCGGGCGCGGCGTAGACCGTTGCGATGTGGGTGCTCGGCGCCCCCGCCAGCGCGGCCGGGTCGAGGATCATCAGGAAGTTGATCCCCATCGTCTCGAAGCGCACCTCGCGCAGGCTCGCGATCGTCGCGGTGATGTCGCGTCCGAGGATGTTGACCGTTACGGTGTCGCCGAGCTTCAGCCCCATCTCGCGCGCCTGCTCGGCGCCGAAGCTCATCAGCGGCGGCCCGGCGTAGTCCGCGGGCCACCAGTTGCCCGCGGTGATCACCGTCCCGGGCGGCGGTGCGGCCGCGAAGCTGATGCCGCGGTCGCCGCTCAGCGCCCAGTGCGACCCCGCGACCTCCTTGGCCGGCCGCCCGTTTATCTTGACGATGATCCCGCGCAGCATCGGCGCCGTCTCGATCGCACCGACTCCCTGCGCCCGCCTCGCCGTCGCCAGGAAGCCGTCGAGCTCGTCGCCCTGGATGTCGATGAAGAAAAAGGCCGGCGCCCGTGCCGGCAGGTCGCGCCCGACCAGTGCTCGCAGGTTCCAGTCGATCTGGCCGATCGCAGCCAGCACGCTCAGCCCCAGCCCGAGCGCCAGTACTACCGAGGCGGTCTCGCCCGAAGGGCCGCCGAGCGCTGCAAGCGCCCAGCGCAGTGCCGGGCGGCCGCGGCTCGCGCCCCCGCGGCCGAGCCGTCGCGCCAGCCACTGCAACCCCGCTGCGGCGGCCACGAGCACCAGGAGGGCAGCGGCGACCCCGCCCGCGGCACCGAGCGCCAGCTCCGGGGCGCCCGAGAAAAGGGCGGCCGCGCCGACGAGGACCGCGGCCAGCACGCCGGTCGCGACGACGTAGCTGCGCCGCGGCCACGTCCGGCGCGCCGCCGTCAGGTCGCGGTAGAGCTCGGCCGCTCGGATATCGCGCGCGCGCGCCAGCGGCCAGACGGTAAAAAGGAACGCAGTCAACCCGCCATAAAGCGCCGCCTCGAGGAGCGGCCGCGGGTAGAGTCCGAACTCGGCCGGCACCGGCAGCAGCGCGCGGGCGGCGGGCGCCGCAACCAGCGGCAGCGCCGTCCCGAGCACGAGGCCGGCGGCGATGCCGAGCGCCGCAAGGATCCCCGTCTCGACGAGGTAGACAGCAAAGACGGTCGCTCCGGTGGCCCCGAGCGTCTTCAGCGTGGCGATGGTCGCGGTCTTCTCCTCGAGGTGCGCCCGCACCGCCGCAGCGACCCCGATCCCGCCGACGGCGAGACCGGCGAGCCCGACCAGCACCAGGAACGATCCCAGCCGGTCGACGAAACGTCCGATCCCCGGCGCCCCGGCCCGGCGGTCGCGCCACTGCAACCCGCTGTCGCCGAACCTCGCGACCGCGTCGGCGCGTAGCGCCGTGAGATCGGCACCCGGCGCCAGCTGCAGCCGATAGGAAGAATCGAACATCGACCCTTCGCCCAGCAGGCCGCTCGCCGCCAAGTCGGCCTTCCGGACGATCACCCGCGGCGCCAGCGCGGTAAACCCGGCGCCCGCGTCGGGGACCGACAGCACGATGCCGGTCAGCCGGAAGTCGGTCTCGCCGAGCCGCACGACCGCGCCCGGCAGGAGGCCCCAGCGGTCGGCGAGCCCTTTCTCCGCCACGAGACCGGGCAGCCCGTCGTGCGGCGCCAGCGCCGCGGCCAGGCCGCCGCCCCCGGCGAGCACGACCGAGCCAACCAGCGGATAGCCGGCGTCCACCGCCTTCACCATGACGAGCGCCCGCTGCGGCTCGCCTGCCGCCGGGGGCGGCATTGCAAGCAGCGAGCGGAAGTCTACGATCTCCGACACCGCGCCGGCGTGCCGATCCATCCAGTCGCGCTCGGCATGCGACGCGAAGCGGTAGGTGAACTCGATTTCGGCATCGCCGCCGAGCAGCGACGCCGCCTCGCGCGCCAGACCGCGGTCGACGGCCGCGCGGACCGACCCCACCGCCGCGATCGCCGCTACCCCGAGCGCCAGGCACAGCAGGAACACGCGAAACCCCGAGAGCCCCCCGCGGAGCTCCCTGAGCGCCAGCCGAACGGCGACCGGCAGCCTCACCCGGCGTCCCCGAACGGTCGTGCTTTCAGCCACAGGAAGAGCGGCAGCCGGGTCCAGCGTTCCAAGTTGCCGCCGGCCGCGTCCGGCACCGGCTCGCGCAGGGCGGTGATGGCGAAGCGCGCCGCCTCCATCGCCATCGCATAGGCCTCCAGCGGCTGCGACCAGCCGGCGAACTCCATGCGGAGGCCACCGCGCTCCTCGGACCCCTCGAAGCGGGTTCGCCCGAAGTAGGTATCACCGGCGACGGGCCTTCCCGCATCGTCGAGATGCACGAGATCGGCCAAAGGATGCACGATCGAGACGACCAGTGTTCCGTCGGCGCGAAGGACCCGACGCAGCTCGCGCACCACGCCGGGGACATCCTCGACGTCCATCAGCACGTTGTACGCCACCGCGATGTCGAAGCTGCCGTCGGCAAACGGCAGGCTCGTGGCGGGCGCTAAGTGGTAGTCGTCGGCCGAATCCGCCCCGCGCGCCGCGTCGATCAGCGCGGGCGAGACGTCGGTCGCGGTGACGCGATACCCGAGCTCGCGTAACAGCCGCGACACCCGTCCCTCGCCGCAGCCGACCTCGAGCGCCGGTCCCGATCCGGGGCCGACGAAGGCGCGCAGCGCCTCGCGGTAGGCCCAGAAGGCGTCGTGGCCGGGCG
Organism: Amaricoccus sp.; assembly: GCA_046348915.1. Classification (GTDB taxonomy): domain Bacteria; phylum Pseudomonadota; class Alphaproteobacteria; order Rhodobacterales; family Rhodobacteraceae; genus Amaricoccus. The sequence goes on along the minus strand of JAXMDH010000057.1, from coordinate 13,680 downwards.
TGCGCGCCCAGGCGATCCACTGGTCGGCGACGCGGGTCCAGTGATCGCGGTCCGAACCCACTATTCCGCCGCCTCCGCCAGCGCTTCCAGCGCCCCGTCGCGCAGCCGGAGCACCCGGTCGCAGCGAGCGGCGAGATCCGGCGCGTGCGTCACCAGCACCAGTGTCGCGCCGTGCCGGTCGCGCAGTTCGAAGAGCAGCCGGATGATTGTCTCGCCCGTGGCACTGTCGAGGTTGCCGGTCGGCTCGTCGGCCAGCAGGATCTCCGGCCGCCCGACGGCGGCCCGCGCCAACGCCACCCGCTGCTGCTCCCCGCCCGACAGCTGCGCCGGATAATGGTCGCGCCGGGCGAACAGCCCCATTGCGTCGAGCGCGGCCGCCGCCCGGTCGAAGGCGTCGCGGTCGCCCGCGAGCTCGAGCGGCGTTGCCACGTTCTCCAGCGCCGTCATTGTCGGGATCAGGTGGAACGACTGGAAGACCACGCCCATGTGATCGCGGCGGAACCGCGCGAGCGCGTCCTCGCCCATCGCGCCGAGATCCTGCCCCAGCGCAGTGACGCGCCCGGCGGTCGCCGTCTCGAGCCCGCCCATCAGCATCAGCAGCGACGACTTTCCCGATCCCGACGGCCCCGCGAGCCCCAGCGTCTCGCCGCGCCCAACCGCGAAGCTCACGTCGCGCAGGATATTGACCGGCCCGGCGTTGCCCGTGAGGGTGAGCGCCACATCCTCGAGCGCTATGACGGGAGACGAGATCATGAGCCCTTCCGCCGGCGGTTGCGTCCCCGGGGCATATGGTGCCCGCGTCTTCCTTCGCAAGTTCGCGCTTGCCCTGGCCCTAGCCCTCGCCGCCGCGGCGCCCGCGCTGGCCGACGTGCGCATCCTCGCCTTCGGCGACTCGCTGACTGCCGGCGCCGGCCTGCCCGAGGCCGACGGCTTCGTCCCGCAGCTGCAGGCCTGGCTGCACGCCAACGGCGCCCCCGACGTCACCGTGATCAACGCCGGCGTCTCCGGCGACACCTCGGCCGGGGGCCTCGCCCGCATCGACTGGGCGCTCAACGACGACGTCGACGGCGTCATCGTCGAGCTCGGCGCCAACGACATGCTGCGCGGGCTCTCGATGGCGAAGATGCGCACGAACCTCGACGGCATCCTCGACCGGATCGACGCCAAGGGCCTGCCCGCGCTCCTTGCGGGCCTCCCGGCGCCGCCCAACTACCCCAAGGACTACCAAAAGGCGTTCAAGGACGCCTTCAAGGATCTCGCCGCCGAGCACGACGCCATCTACGTCAGCTCCTTCTTCGGCGGCATGTCCGGGAAAGGCATGGCCCAGGTCGTGGCCCTGATGCAGCCCGACGGCATCCACCCGAACGCCGACGGGGTGAAGGCCAACGTCGCCGCGATCGGCCCGGCCGTGCTGGAACTCGTCAAGCGGGCGCGGGCGAAGTCGTGATCCGGGCCTTCGCCGCGCTGGCGCTGCCGGAATCGGTGCGTTTCGAGCTGATGCTCGCCGGCCAGGGTCTGCCGGCGCCGAAGCTGCAGCCGCCCGAAAGCCTGCACCTGACGCTCGCCTTTCTCGGGGACGTCCCCGTGCGAACGCTCGAGGACGTGGATCTCGCCTTTGGCCAGCTGCGTGCGCCGCGCTTCGAGCTCGCGCTCGCCGGCATGGGCCTCTTCGGCGGCGCGAAGCCGCGCATCGCCTACGTCGGCGCCGCGGAGAGCCCGGCGCTCCGCCACCTACAGGCCAAGGTCGAGACGGCCGCTCGTACGACCGGCATCGAGCTGCCGTCGCGCCGCTTCGCCCCGCATGTCACGCTGGCGCGCCTGCCGGACCGGCTCGCCGGCCGCGAGCGGCTGGAGGCGGCGGTGGCAGCACGCGGCGGCTACCGCGTGCCGGCGTTCCCGGTCGAGGACTTCCGGCTATACCGCTCGCACCTGGGCGGCGACGGTCCACTCTACGAGGAGCTGGCCTGCTACCCGCTGACCTGAGAGGCCGGCAAGGGGACGGAAAGCCGCGCACAAAAGCAAGCTTCTGATATTACTACATCTTTCGGACGAGAATTCACTGCTTGTTTACGACTTCCCGCGGAAGGGTGCCTTCCGTCGCCGGGCGAGCGACGGAAGGAACTCGGCCAGACGCCGATCAACGGCCGTTTGCGAGCCGGAACGCGAGTTCCCCGCGGTTGACCCCGATGTCGCGCAACAGGTGGTCGTCCAGCCGCTCCGCTGCGATCCGGGCACGGTAGTACGCGTCGGCCGCGGCCATGGTGGCGAGGAGACCGCGCACCGTCAGGCGCGGCCGGAAGGTGCGGACAGGGCGCAGGGCTGAGGTGTTGGACACGGCGGTCTCCATCATCGTATCTTTATAGTCGCGGTCGTTTCATCACCGCGCTTGATATCTAGCGCAGCGCTCTCTATGATGGAAACGAATAAATTTGACGCCAAGGATCAAGGACCGTGATATGCCTCGCAACCTCGACCTGACCGCGCTGCGCTCATTCACGGCGGTCGCCGACGCCGGCGGCGTGACCCGCGCGGCCTCGCAGCTCAACCTTACCCAGTCGGCCGTCTCGATGCAGCTGAAGCGCCTCGAGGAGAGCCTCGGCCTGCCGCTCCTCGACCGCTCGGCGCGCACGATCGCGCTGACGCCCCAGGGCGAGCAGCTCCTCGCCTATGCGCGCCGGCTTCTCGCGCTCAACGACGAGGCCTGGGGGCGGCTGACGCACCCGGCCTTCGAAGGCGGCATCGACTTCGGCGTCCCGCACGACATCATCTACCCGCGCGTCCCGCAGGTGTTGCAACGCTTCGCCGCCGAATACCCGCGCGTCAGGCTCAAGCTTCACTCGCTCTACACCAGCGGACTGAAGGAGCTTTTCGCCCGCGGCGAGATGGACCTGATCCTGACGACGGAGGCCACCACCGATCCCAGCGGCGAGATGCTGGCGCGCGAGCCCCTCGTCTGGGCCGGCGCCCCCGGCGGCCAGGCCTGGCGCGGCCGCCCGCTGCGCTTCGCCTCCTGCGCCAACTGCGTCTTCAAGCGCCCGGCGCTCGAGGCGCTGGACGCCGCCGGCATCGCCTGGGAATACACCGTCGAATCGATCTCGCCCGCAGCGGTCGACGCCAGCGTCGCAGCCGACCTCGCGGTCAGCGTGCAGATGGAATCGGGCGTGCCCTTGCGCTGCGAGCCGATCCGCCACGGCGGCGCGCTTCCGGCGCTGCCCGACCAGCGCATCAACATGTACGTCGCCGCCGGCCCGCGCGCGGAACTCGCCGGCCGGCTGGCGGCGCTGATCCGCCAAGCCTACGGCGTCGCCGACTCGCTCGCGGCCGAATAGCGGGGCGGTGCGACCTCGACGACGACCTTGCCGGTCGCCCGCCGGTCGCGCAGCAGCGCCAGGCCCGCCTCGGCCTCCGCCAGCGGCAGGCGGTGCCCCACGTGCGGGTGCAGCCGGCCGAGCGCATGCCAGCCGAAGAGCGCCGCGGCGCTGGCGTGGAACACCTCCGGGTGCCGTTCGACATAGGCGCCCCAGTGCAGGCCGAGGACCGTCAGGTCCTTGACCAGCAGGAGGTTCGCCGGGAACTGCGGCACCTCGCCGCTCGCGAAGCCAATCGGCAGCAGCCGCGCCCCCGGCCGCGTGGCTCGCAGCGCCGCCTCGGCCGCCGGCCCGCCGACCGGGTCATAGACGACGTCGGCACCGCCCAGCGCCTTCACCTCGGCCCGGATGTCGGCGTCGCCGTCGAGGAGATGCGTCGCCCCGGCGGCACCCGCCAGCGCCAGTCGGTCGGCCCCGCGCGCCACCGCCACGACCCGCGCGCCTATCAGCGCGCCGATCTCGACCGCGGTCAGCCCGACGCCGCCCGAGGCGCCGAGCACCAGCAAGAGCTCCCCCGGCCGCAGGTGGGCGCGCCAGGCGAGCGCCACGTGGCTGGTGCCGTAGGCGACCAGGAACCCGGCGACCTCGGCGTCCCCCATCGTGCCTGGTGCCGCGACGCAGCGCGCCGCCGGCGCCACGGCGAACTCGGCCAGCCCGCCGTAGCCGACAAAGGCCGCGACCCGCGTCCCGACCACTGGCGCTGCGACGCCCGGCCCGAGCGCCTCGACCGTGCCGCAGACCTCCACCCCAGGCGCGAACGGCAGCGGTGGTTTCAGCTGGTAGCGACCCGCCGCCATCAGCGTATCGGCGAAGTTGAGCCCGCAGGCGTGCACGCGCAGAAGCACCTCGCCGGTCCCCGGAACCGGAGGTGCCGCCTCGGCGGCCCGCAGCGGCTCCCCGAGCGCCTCGATCCGCATCGCGCGCATCCGCTCCTCCTCTCTGTCCAGGCGCCGTTCAGAGCATGCCGGAGCCGCGGGGGAAAGCCCGCCGCTCCCGCTGCCGCGACCGACCGATTCCCCGCCGTATCCGCGCACAGCGAATTGCGCTATCTTCGCCCGGGGTAAACTACTCCGGGATTACCGAGGACGGCATGGAGCATTCGCGAACCTTCGCTGCCGACACGCCGGAGCCGGGCATCATCGCCTCCAGCGTCTATTCCGGCGGGCGGAGGATCGCCGATATTTCGATCGAGGAAGCCTCGGACTGGAAGGGCCGGGACGGTCACGTGGTCTGGATCGGCCTGCTCGAGCCGAGCCGCGAGCTTCTGGCCCGCGTCCAGCGCGAGTTCAAGCTGCACGACCTTGCGATCGAGGACGCCGAGCACGCCCACCAGCGGCCGAAGCTCGAGCAATACGGCGACGCCCTCTTCGTCGTCGCTCGGACGGCACAGCTGATCGAGGGGCGGGTGACCTTCGGCGAGACGCACCTCTTCGTCGGCAAGGGGTATATCGTCAGCGTCCGGCACGGGCCGTCGACCTCGTACAAGGCGGTGCGGCAGCACTGGGAATCGTGCCCGACGAGCCTCGGCAAGGGCGAGGACTTCATCCTCTATGCGATCCTCGACTTCATCGTCGACAACTACATGCCCGTACTCGACGCGATCGAGGAGGAGGTCGACGCGATCGAGGACCGCGTGCTGGAAAGGCCGATGACGACGGCCGACATCGAGCGGCTCTACATGCTGCGCCGCGACCTCCTGCGGCTCCGCAACGCGGCCACCCCGCTCACCGAGGTTTGCCGTCGGCTGACCAGCGCCGAGCTGCCGCAGGTCCGCGCCGCGATGCACCCGCTGTTCCGCGACGTGACGGACCACCTGCGCACCGTCCAGGAACGGATCGACAACCTGCGCGAGGTCCTCGCCTTCGCCTTCGAGACCAGCGTCTTGATGGGCCAGAGCCAGGAGACGGCGATCTCGAAGAAGCTCGCGTCATGGGCCGCCATCCTCGCGGTCCCGACCGCCCTCGCCGGCATCTACGGCATGAACTTCCGCGACATGCCCGAGCTGAACTCGCCGTTGGGCTACCCGACGGTGATGCTCGGCATGCTGGTTATCTGCGCAATCCTCTACTGGCGCTTCCGCAAGAACGGCTGGCTCTAGCTATCGGACAATACCCAAGCTATTGGATTTGAACAACTATATTTGCCGGGCTTAACGACTTGGACACCCTTTCGTCAGGGCGATACCGGGGCCGGCCACCGAACGAAAGCGCGGGCGGAAATCACCACGGGACGAGGGTGCACACCTGTTCGCACTTCACGCGACCGTGCGCGGGATGCTCTCATTCCGCCAAGAGTCGAAGCGCGAATCGGGGGCTTGAGACGTCGATGGCGAGGACGGTCGCCCTGGCCGGGCGGCGCCCCGACTGTGAGTTGGCGATCCGGCGGCTGTACCTCGCCCACCCGGCCGAGCGGTCGGACTTGAAGCAGGAGAGAGAGAGCGCATGAGACGGAATGACCGAAGTGCGAGGCCCCTCGCGGCGATCCTGTCCGCCTGCACGATGCTGGGCGCGGGGGCATTCGCGACGGCAACGCCCGCCGCCGCGCAGGACGCGAAGCGGCCGAACATCCTGATGCTGATGACCGACGACACCGGCTGGAACGACTTCGGCGCCTACAGCGGCGGCGGCGCGACGCTCGGCCACCCGACGCCAAACATCGACCGGATCGCCAAGGAAGGCGAGGTCTTCACCAGCTGGTACGGGCAGGCGAGCTGCACCGCCGGGCGCGCCTCGTTCATGACCGGCCGTATCCCGATCCGCTCGGCGCTGTCGGTCGTCGTGGTGCCGGGCGACGAGAACGGGCTGCGGCCCGAGACGCCGACGATCGCCGAATTCTTCGAGAAAAATGGCTACGAGACCTACTTCTCCGGCAAGTGGCACCTCGGCGACAAACCCGAATTCTTTCCGACGGCGCACGGCTTCGACGAGATGAAGAACTTCGCCGCCTACTACCCGGGGGTCTACGCCTACAGCGACACATCTCCGGGCATGCACCCCTGGTTCCCGTCCTACAACCCGGAGTTCATGCAGTACTACAACTCGGTGGTGAACACCGGCGAGTGGGAGGGCGTCGCCGGGCAGCCGGCGAAGCGGGTCGCGACGATCGACTACGACTACCTCGCGGACTTCGACGTGCGGCAGACCGACTCGGCGGTCGCCTACATCGAGGCGCATGCCAATGACGCCAAGCCCTTCTTCATGGACGTGAATTTCATGAAGATGCACAACCCGAACAATCCCGCCCCGGCCTTCCGCGGCAAGTCGCACCTCGGCAACTACTCCGACGCCATGCTCGAGCTCGACTCGAACGTCGGCCGGATCATGGACGCGGTGCGCGAGCACGCCCCGGACACCATCGTCATCGTCACCGCCGACAACGGCGCCTGGCAGGACGCCTGGCCGGACGCGGGCACGACGCCGTTCCGCGGCGAGAAGGGCTCGGCCTTCGAGGGGGGCTGGCGGGTCCCCGGGATCATGTGGTGGCCCGGCAAGGTCCCGGCCGGCGCGGTGCGCGACGAGATGATGACGCACATCGACGCATGGGCGACGCTCGCAGGCATGGTCGGGCTCGAGCCGCCGCCGCACGACTGGATCGGCGACGACGGCAAGCCGATCTACTTCGACAGCATCGACAACAGCGCCTACGTGCTCGGCAAGGCCCAGCATTCGGCGCGGACGAGCTGGATCTACATCGACGGCGAGAGCTTCGGCGGGATGCGCTTCGACGTGAGCGGCGACCCGGAGAACCCGGCGCTCAACATCGCCTGGAAGTACCTCTACACCGCCAAGGACACCTGGCTCGGGCCGGAGCAGAACCTCGGCTGCTGCGGGTCGGTCTACAACCTGACGATGGACCCATTCGAGAAGTACGACATGCTGTTCAACGGGGCCGTCGCCGTCCGAATGCCGACGACCTCGCCGGGCCGCTATGCCGGCGAGGACAACGGCTGGGTCGCGGCGCTCGCCTCGACGGTGCTGCTCGACTTCAACAAGTCGATCATGAAGTACCCGAACATCCGGCGCGTCCCCGGCGGGGCGTCGAACGACCTGGTGCCGAACCTGCAGGATCCGGCGAACCCCGTGCCTGCGCTCGATCCGAACAATCCGCCGCACGTGGGGGGGAGCGGCGGCTGACCCCTGCCGAGGGAGGGCGTGAGCCCTCCCTCGCTCCCCTCCGAAAGGAAGACTACCATGTCCGACCCCCTGCACCTGACGCGCCGGTCGCTGCTCGGCGGCATCGCGGCCAGCGCATTGCTTCCCGCCCTGCCGCTGCCGGCCTTTGCCCAGGGCGATCCGCTGCCGTCCTGGAACGAGACGCCCACCAGGCGGGCGATCCTCGACCTCGTCGCCGCCGTCACCACCGAGGGCGGACCGGGCTACGTCAGGCCTGAAGACCGCATCGCCACCTTCGACCAGGACGGCACGACCTGGGTCGAGCAGCCGATGTACGCCCAGGGACTCTTCGCCTTCGACCGCCTGGCCGAGATCGCGCCCCACCACCCGGAGTGGAAGGGCGAGGAGCCGTTCAAGGCCATCCTGACCGGCGACCACGCGGCGATGGCCAAGCTCACCGAGAAGGAGCTGCTCGAGATCGTCGCCGTCACCCACGCCGGCATGAGCACCGCCGATTTCGAAAGCATCGTCGCCGACTGGCTGCCGAAGTCGAGCAATCCGGCGCTGAAGCGCGGCCCGGTCACCGCGCTCGTCTACAAACCGATGCTCGAGGTGATGGCGTACCTGCGCGCCAACGGCTTCCGCACCTACCTCGTCACCGGCGGGGGCCAGGAGTTCGTGCGCGTCTACTCCGAGAAGGTCTACGGCATCCCGCCCGAGCAGGTGGTCGGCTCGAGCATCCAGACCAAGTATGAGCTGAAGGACGGCAAGCCCGAGCTCCTGCGCGAGCCGAAGATCTTTTTCGTCGACGACGGCCCCGGCAAGGCGCAGGGGATCGACCTCTTCATCGGCAAGCGCCCGCAGATCGCCTTCGGCAACTCGGACGGCGACCGCGAGATGCTCGAATGGACAACCGCCGGCGACGGCCGACGGCTCGGCCTCCTCGTCCTCCACGACGACAAGGACCGCGAATTCGCCTACGGCCCGGCCAACGGCCTGCCCGACAGCAAGATCGGCACCTTCAGCCAGGCGCTGATGGACGAGGCCAAGGACCGCAGCTGGCAGGTGATCAGCATGAAGGACGACTGGAAGACGATCTTCGCCGGCAGCTGACCCCCGGTCGCGCGGCCGTTACCGCGACGCGCTGCCCGCTTGACGCCGCCGGCGACGCCGCCGACGCTCGGGCGGGACTTCCGGGGAGCCGTATGAGCAGGACCGCACCGTTCGCCGCAGGCCTCATCGCCGCGTTGGCGGCCACCGGGGCGGCTGCCCAGGACACGGAGATGTCCTGCATCGAAGCCCTGTCGGCGCAGCTTGGCGTCGCCATGGCCGAGGTCGACGTGAAGAACACCAGGGACACGCCCGGCGAGGGCAGCGAGGTGCATGCGACGGTCAACCACGCGCCCTACACCTGCCGGGTCAACGACGCCGGCCGGGTGCTCTCCGTCGAGCGCGGCAACGGCTGATCCGGACGCTGCGCGGGTTGCCCGAAGCGCGCGGCCGCGTTAGGTCAGGGCCGATGGGGATGGAGTTCCCCGAAACCGCCCGCACGGGCTGATGACTCCTACCGCAGCCGAACGCGGTGGGACTCTGCCCGCAGGGACCCGCCGGAGGCGGGACGTCGGGCTCGCCTCGGCCAACCTTGGGGAGCCCACCATGTCCTTCGCAACCTGCCTTCTGGTGATGCTCGGCGGCGCGCTCGGCACGCTGGCCCGCTACGCCATTTCCGTCGCGGCCGCCCCGATCAGCGGCAACCTGCCGTGGGGAACCATCGTCATCAACGTCGCCGGGTCCTTCATCATCGGCTTCTTCGGGACGCTGACGCTCGCCCACGGTCGCTACCCGGTGCCCGAAGGTGCCCGGCTCTTCGTGATGATCGGACTGTGCGGCGGCTTCACCACCTTCTCGTCGTTCAGCCTGCAGACCCTCGACCTGCTCCGCGCCGGCGCGCCGGTCCGCGCCGCGGTCAACATCGGTGCATCGGTTGTCCTCTGCGTCGCCGCCGTCGCGCTCGGCCACGCCCTCGCCGCCCGCCTCAACGGCGGCGCCACAGAAATCGCGCAGCTCGCGATCGAGGAAGAGGTTTAGCCGGCCGCCTGGGGCAACGCGCCGATGCGCTGCCGCCTTCAGTCGTCGCGGTGAACGCGCTCCTTGCGCTCGTGGCGCTCCTGCGCCTCGAGCGACAGCGTCGCGATCGGGCGGGCGTCGAGCCGGCGCAGCGAGATCGGCTCGCCGGTCTCCTCACAGTAGCCGTAGCTGCCGTCCTCGATGCGGCGGAGCGCGGAGTCGATCTTGGCGACGACCTTGCGCTGGCGGTCGCGCGTGCGCAACTCGAGCGCCCGGTCGGTCTCCTCGCTGGCGCGGTCGGCGAGATCGGGGATGTTGCGGGTCCCCTCCTGCATGTGCTCGATCGTCCCGCGGCTCTCGGCAAGGATCGATGCCTTCCACGCAAGTAGCTTGCGGCGGAAGTAGTCGAGCTGGCGGGGGTTCATGAAGGGCTCGTCTTCGGTCGGCTGGTACTCGATATCGAACTTGGTTTCGGCCTTCATCGACTCTCACACCTCAATTGGCACTCGGTCCGACCTTGTGGCTACCGCGGTCGTGTGCCGGCGGCGCCTGGCCCCGATCGTTTTCGCTGGGCACCCGATATAAGGATTCGAACCGGATGTCACGAGGAACATAAGGTAACTTGCTTAACCCCCGCGCGCTGTTAGGGTGACGCCCCGATGCGGTCGGCGGAAGGCGCGATGAAGTTCCAAGGCACGGCCGACTATGTCGCCACGCCCGACCTGAACGTGGCCGTGAACGCCGCGATCACCTTGGAGCGGCCGCTTCTCGTCAAAGGCGAGCCCGGCACCGGCAAGACCGAGCTCGCCCGGCAGATCGCCGGCGCCCTCGGTCTGCCGCTTGTCGAATGGCACGTGAAGTCGACCACCAAGGCGGCGCAGGGGCTCTACGAGTACGACGCGATCAGCCGTTTGCGCGACGGCCAGCTCGGCGAGGAGCGGGTCCACGACGTCCGCAACTACATTCGTCCGGGCCCGCTCTGGCGAGCGTTCGATGCGCCGGGCCGGCTGGTGCTGCTCATCGACGAGATCGACAAGGCGGACATCGAGTTCCCCAACGACCTCCTGCAGGAACTCGACCGGATGGAGTTCTTCGTCTACGAGACCGGCGAGACCGTCCGGGCGAGGACGCGGCCGATCGTTGTCATCACCTCCAACAACGAGAAGGAGCTGCCCGACGCCTTCCTGCGCCGCTGCTTCTTCCACTACATCCGCTTCCCCGACGAGGAGACCCTTACCCGGATCGTCGAGGTCCACTTCCCGGGCATCAAGCCGCGGCTGGTGCGCGCGGCGCTGACCCGCTTCTTCGAGCTGCGTGAGACGCCGGGCCTGAAGAAGAAGCCGTCGACCTCGGAGGTGCTCGATTGGCTGAAGCTCCTCCTCGCCGAGGATCTCGCGCCCGAGGACCTGCGCCAGGACGCCGCGAGCGCGCTGCCGAAGCTGCACGGCGCGCTGCTCAAGAACGAGCAGGACGTGCACCTTTTCGAGCGCCTCGCCTTCCTCGCCCGGAGTAGGCGGTCTTGAGCCGACCCGGCGCATTCAGGGATGACATCGCTATGATGGCCTGTTATTGTGCACTGCAGCATGACAGGGATCGAGTCGATGTATCCGGTATGGAACCAGCTAAGCTTCGCAAATTCCTGGGTGGAATTCGCGAACTCCTACGCCCAGATGGCGACGGCCGCCAGCGAGGTGATCTTGCGCCGCAGCATCCGCATCTCGCAGGGCTCGATGACCGCTCCCGAGGCGCTCGGCATGGTGATGGAGAAGGCGACCGCCTTCGCCACCGCCACCGAGCGGGCGGCCGTGGCGGCGGCGACCGGCGCCGACCCGGCGCGGATCGCCACCGCGGCGCTTCGCCCCATCCACGCCAAAGCGCGCTCGAACGTCCGCAAGTACCGGCGCTGATCCAGCCCTCCCGACGGCGGGCCGCATGATCGCGGTCCGCCCGATCGTGCCCGGCGACGAGGCGGCTTGGCGCAGGCTCTGGCGCGGCTACCTCGACTTCTACGAGACCGTGCTGCCGGAGGAAATCTACGCGACCAGCTTCGCCCGGCTGATCGACCCCGCCGTCACCGACTACCACGGCCTCATCGCGGTCATGGACGGCGATCCCGTGGGCCTCGTCCACTACATCTTCCACCGCCACGGCTGGCAGATCGAGGACGTCTGCTACCTGCAGGACCTCTACGTCGCCCCCGAGGCGCGCGGCACCGGCGCCGGCCGGGCGCTGATCGAGGCGGTCTACGCCGCCGCCGACGCCGCCGGCCGGACCAACGTCTACTGGCTGACCCAGGAGTTCAACGCGACCGCCCGGCGGCTCTACGACCGGATCGGCACCGCGACCCCCTTCGTCAAATACCGCCGCTGAGCCGCCGCGATGCGGACCCTCGCCCTCTGGCTCGCCGTCTGCCTCGCGACCGCGCTCGTCGCTTGTGCGCCAGTGCAGCCGCCGGCCGAGATCACCTCGGTCCGCTTCGGCGCCGTGATCCTGCCCAAGGGCATTGCCCGCTCCAACGCCGAGCTGGCGCAGGACCTCCTCGACCTCACCTTCGCGCTCGAGAGCGGCGAGAAGCTCGACCACCTAGTGCGCTACGAGCGGCCGGTGCGCATCTACATGGGCTCGCCCGAGCTCGCGACCTACCGCCCCGACCTCATGGCCCTCCTCGCCCGCATCCGCGCCGAGGCCGGCATCGACATCGCGGCCACCGACGACCCCGACAAGGCGCAGATCCGCATCGAGGCCGTCCCCGCCTCGCAGATCGCCCGCGTCTTCCCCACCGCCGCCTGCTTCATCGTACCGGGCGAGACCGACTGGGCCGGCTTCATGCGCCGCCGCCCTGAGGACCGGGTGCGCTGGTCCGACCAGACCGAGCTCGGCGAGGCGGCGATCTTCCTGCCGCCCGACACGACGCCGCAGGACGTGCGCGACTGCCTGAACGAGGAGATCACCCAGGCGCTCGGGCCGGCGAACGACCTCTACCGCCTGCCCGACTCGATCTGGAACGACGACAACTTCTACGGCATGGCGACGACCTTCGACATGACGATCCTGCGGGCACTCTACCAGCCCGAGTTCCACAGTGGCATGACCCGCGCCGAGGCGGCCGCGGTGCTGCCTAGGGTGCTCTACCGGATCAACCCGCAGGGCCGCCGGCTGCCCCCCCGGCCGCGCCACCCCGAGTCCAAGGCCTGGGCGACCGCGATCGAGGAGGCGCTGGCCCGCGACGCCCCGCGCGACAAGCGTCTCGCAGCGGCGCAGCTCGCCACCCAGATCGCCGCCGAGATGCAACCGCCCGACCACCGGCTCGGCGTCTCGCTCCTCACTCTCGGCCGGCTCGAGCTGCGCCAGGATCCGGCCGCCGCCGCGGGGGACTTCGAAGAGGCCTACCAACTCTTCGTCCGGCTGGGCGGCCCCAGGGACCTGCGCGCCGCCCAGGCCGGCGTGCACCTGGCTGCCCTCGCGGTCGGCACCGGCCAGTACGAGGCCGCGGTGAAGCTCGCCGATATCTACGCGCCGGTGGCGGTCGAGAACCAGAACGCGATCCTCCTCGCCGGCCTCCTCTCGATCAAGGCCGAGGCGCTGGCCGAGCTCGGCGACGTGCCCGGGGCGCAGGCCGCGCGCCTCGACAGCCTGCGTTGGGCGCGCTATGGCTTCGGTGACATCGACGGCGCGCTCGCGCGCGAGGAGGCGCAGCTCGCGGCGATGGTGCGGCTCGACAAGAAATGAGGGCGACATGCTGCTGCCGCTGGCCTTCGCCCTCGGCGCCATCTTCGGCTGGACCCGCGCCGTCCGCCGCGGCGGCGACCGCCTCGACAAGCTGCAGTATGCCGCCGCCCACGGGATCCTCTTCCTGCTGCTGACGCTGGTCGCCACAATCGCCGCCGCCCGCCTCGGGCTCGTCTGATGTACCCGCGCCTCTTTGCCGAGCTCCGCGCCGCCAAGCTCCCGGTGTCGCTGCGCGAATACCTCGGCTTCCTCGAGGCGCTCGACGCCGGCCTCGCCGAGTACGACGCCGAGGGCTTCTACTATCTCGCCCGCGCCTCCCTCGTGAAGGACGAGCGCCTGATCGACCGCTTCGACCAGGTCTTCGGCACCGTCTTCGGCGGCCTCGAGACCATCACCGTCACTAC
>JAXMDH010000056.1:0-29144 GCA_046348915.1 Amaricoccus sp. | reverse complement strand
ACCTCCGCCTCGACCCGGCCGAAGCCACCGCCGAGAGCCCGGCGCTGCTCGAGCCCGTTGACGGCCTGCGGCTGCACGCCTGGGTCGGCGCCGCCGAGCGGCCGGAGTTCGTTCGCCAGAGCCGGCTCATCACCAACGTATGGACCGGCCTCGGCGTCGACACCGCCCTGACAGTCGAGCCGGCGCGCCACCATTTCGACGTGATCGACGGCCTGTGCGACCCGCGCTCGCGTCTGGTCGAGGCGCTGGTCGGTTGATGTCATGCGCGCCGATGGCAAGCCGCGGGACGGCAGCGCGTTCGGCCCGTTGACGCCGCCTGCAGCGGCGCATGGGCTCCAGCTGCGGCGGTGGATGATCCTCTGGTCGCTCGGGGCGCTGGTCCTCGCGGCGACGGCGCTCGTCGTCCTGCGTCGCAGCGACGTCGCGGACTTCGTCGCCCTGGCCGAGCAGGCCCGGCCCGCGTGGCTCGTCGCGGCGCTCCTCTTCCAGGCCGCGACCTACGCCTGTGCCGCCGCGGTCTGGTGGCTGGTCCTGCGCCGGCTCGGGCACCGGCTGTCGCTGCCCCGGCTGATCCCGCTCGGCCTGGCCAAGCTCTTCGCCGACGAGGCGATGCCGACGGCCGGCATCAGCGGCTCGCTGCTCGTGGTGGCGGCGCTCGGCCGCCGCGGGGTCCCCGGGCCGGTGGCGCTCGCCACCTTCTTCTTTGGCGTGGGTTCCTTCTTCCTCGCTCTCGCGATCGCGGCGCTCGTCGGGCTCGTGCTGGTGGGGAGCGCGCGCCCGGTGCCGCGCGCCCTGGTTCTGGCGGTCCTCGGGCTGATCGCAGTCCTCGCGGGCATCGCGGCGCTGCTTCCCTGGGCGCTTTCCCACCGCCGGGACACGGTCGCGGCCCTGTTCCGGCGCTGGCCGGCGGTGCTCGAGCTGATCGAGGCGGCGGTCCGCGCCCTGCGCGGCCTGCTGGCGGCGCCGGGCCTGCTCGCGGCGGCGACCGGCGTGCAGCTGCTGCTGCGCGTCCTCGACGGCATGACCCTCTGGTGCTGCTTCAAGGCCCTCGGGGTGCCGGTCCCCTACGCCACCGCCTTCGCCGGCGTGGCACTCGGGTCGGTCGCGATGTTCGTGGTGCCGTTGCCGATGGGGCTCGGGGTCTTCGAGGTGGGCTCCGTCGCCGCGCTGACGCTCCTCGGCCAGCCGGTCGAGGCCGCGCTCGCCGCCACGCTGCTCTTCCGCGGCTTCTCGCTCTGGCTGCCGCTGGTTCCGGGTTTTCTGATCTCACAGCACGAGCTCCGGGCCGCCGCCCGGTCGCGGCCGGAAGGGAGCGGCACCGATGCGGCCTGACGCGGACACCGAGACCATCCCCCCGGATGCGGCGCTCGACTGGGACCAGCCGGCCGATGCCGTCCTCGCCCGGCTCGGATCCGCGCCGGCGGGACTCTCTCCGGAGGAAGCGGCGCGCCGGCTGCGGGACCGCGGGCCGAACCTCCTCGACCAGCCGGTGCGCCGGTGGCTCGTCGTCCGCCTCGCGTCGCGCTTCTCGAACCCGCTCGTCCTGATCCTGCTCTTCGCTGCCGGGATCTCGGCGCTGACCCACGAGCGAGCGAGCTTCGTCATCATCGTCAGCATCGTCGTCATCTCGGTCGTCCTCGACTTCGTCCAGGAGCAGCGCGCCGAGACCGCCGCGTCGGCGCTGCAGAAGCGGGTCGCGCTTCGGGTCCGGGCGGTGCGCGGCGGCGCCGTCGGCGCGGTGCCCGCGGCCGACCTCGTGCCTGGCGACGTCGTCGAGCTCGCGGCCGGCGACCTCGTGCCCGCCGACTGCCGGCTCATCGAGGCGCGCGATCTCTTCGTCGACGAGGCGCTGCTGACCGGCGAGCCCTACCCGGCCGAGAAGAACGCCGGCGGCGTCGGTCCGGCTGATTCGCTCACCCCCGAGGACGGCGTCTTCATGGGCAGCTCGGTCGTCAGCGGCACCGCCCGCGCCGTCGTGGTCGCGACCGGGCGCGCCACCCGGATCGGGACGATCGCCGGCGCGCTGCGGCATGAGCCGCCGCCGACCGCCTTCACGCTCGGCATCCGCAGCTTCGGCATGATGCTGGTGCGGATAACGCTGCTCCTCGTCCTCTTCGTGCTGCTGATCAACGTGCTCTATCAGCGGCCGCTGCTCGACTCCTTCCTCTTCGCGCTCGCGCTGGCGGTCGGGCTCACGCCCGAGCTGCTGCCGATGATCGTCTCGGTGACGCTCGCGCGCGGGGCGGTGCGGATGGCGCGGGAGCACGTGATCGTCAAGCGGCTGGCGGCGATCCACGACCTCGGCAGCATGGACGTCCTCTGCAGCGACAAGACCGGCACCCTGACCGAGGCGCACATCCGGCTGGTGGGCGAGGTCGACCTCTTCGGCCGCGACAGCGGCGACATCCTGACCTGGGCCCGCGTCAACGCCGCCTTCGAGACCGGGCTGCGCAGCCCGCTCGACGACGCCATCCTCGAGGCGGCACCGGGCGCGCCGCCCGGCTGGCGCAAGATCGACGAGGTGCCCTTCGACTTCGAGCGCCGCCGCGTCTCGATCCTCGCCGAACGCGACGGGCGCCGCTACCTGATCGTCAAGGGCGCCCCGGAGGACGTTCTCGGCAATTCCGCCGACTGGCAGGCCGCGGGCGAGGCCGCCGCGCGGCCGCTCGACCCCGGGACCCGGGCCGCGGCCGAGGCCACCCTCGCGCGGCTCGGCGGCGAGGGCTTCCGCGTCCTCGGGGTCGCCTGGCGCGAGGTCGAGCCCGAACGCGCCCACGCCGGCATCGCCGACGAGACCGGCCTCACCTTCGCCGGCTTCGCCACCTTCCTCGATCCGCCGAAGGAGAGCGCCCGCCCGGCCCTCGCCGCCCTCGGCGCCCTCGGCGTCACGGTGAAGGTCATCACCGGCGACAACGAGGGCGTCACCCGCCACGTCTGCGCCGCGCTCGGCGTCGAGGTTTCCGGCGTCCTGAACGGACCCGAGCTCGCCCGCCTGACCGACGAGGCGCTTGGGGCGCGGCTCGCGGCGACGACGCTTTTCTGCCGCATCTCGCCGCCGCAGAAGGCGCGCATCATCCGCGCCCTGCGCCGGCAGGGCCATGTCGTCGGCTACCTCGGCGACGGCATCAACGACGCGCCGTCGCTGCAGGCCGCCGATGTCGGCCTCTCGGTCGAGAGCGCGGTCGATGTCGCCCGCGAGGCCGCCTCGATGATCCTGCTCGAGCAGGATCTCGCGGTCCTCGCCGAGGGCGTGCGCGAGGGCCGGCGCACCTTCGCCAACATCATGAAATACGTGATGATGGGCACCAGCTCCAACTTCGGCAACATGTTCTCGATGGCCGGCGCGGTGCTCTTCCTGCCCTTCCTGCCGATGCTGCCGGTGCAGATCCTGCTCAACAACCTGCTCTACGACCTGTCGGAGATCTTCATCCCGCTCGACCGCGTCGACGACGAGGCGATCGCCCGCCCGCGGCACTGGGACATGCGCTTCGTGCGCGACTTCATGCTGGTGATCGGCCCCGTCAGCTCGGTCTTCGACTTCCTGACCTTCGCGCTCCTCATCCAGGTCTTCGCCGCCGGCGAGGCGCTGTTCCAGACCGCCTGGTTCGTCGAGTCGCTGGCGAGCCAGGTGCTCGTCATCTTCCTGATCCGCACCCGCAAGCGTCCATGGGCGAGCCGGCCGCACCCCGCGCTCGTGGCGAGCTCAATTGCGGTGGTCGCGCTGGCCGTGGCGCTGCCCTTCGGCTTCCTCGCACCCTGGTTTGGGTTTGTGCCGCTGCCACTCCGCGTGCTCTTGTCGCTGGCGGCGGTCGTCGCCTGCTATCTGCTGGTTGTCGAGCGGGTGAAGCGCTGGTTCATGGCGCGGCGCGCCTGAAGGGCTGCGGGGACCCGCGGCGAAGGGAGGACGGGATGAACTCGCAGGCGCGTGTGGTGGTCATCGGCGGCGGCGTCGTCGGCTGCTCGGTCCTATATCACCTGGCCCGGGCCGGCTGGACCGACGTCATGCTGATCGAGCGCTCCGAGCTCACCTCGGGCTCTTCCTGGCACGCCGCCGGCGGCTTCCACACGCTGAACGGCGATCCCAACGTCGCCAAGCTCCAGGCATATACCGTCGGCCTGTACCGCGAGCTCGAGGAGCTCTCCGGCCAGTCATGCGGCCTGCACCTGACCGGCGGCGTGATGCTCGCGGGCGACCCCGTCCGCATGGACTACCTGCGCCTCGCCCAGGCCAAGGGCCGATGCCTCGGCATGGACCTCGAGATCATCACGCCCTCGGAAGCCGCGGCCATGTACCCGCTCCTCGACCCCTCGCACTTCGTCGGCGCCCTCTGGGACCCGGTCGAGGGCCACCTCGACCCCGCCGGCACCACCCACGCCTACGCCAAGGCCGCGCAGAAGCTCGGGGCGACCATCGTCCTCCGCAACCGCGTCGTCGAGCTGACGCAGGAGCCCGGCGGGACCTGGAACGTGGTCACCGAGCATGGGACCGTCCAGGCCGACCACGTGGTCAACGCAGGCGGCCTCTGGGCGCGCGAGGTCGGCCGCATGGTCGGCCTCGAGCTTCCGGTCCTCGCCATGGAGCACATGTACCTGCTGACCGAGCCGATGCCCGAGGTCGCCGAGTTCAACGCCGCCACCGGCCGCGAGATGGTCGGCGTCCTCGACCTCCCGGGCGAGATCTACACCTGCCAGGAACGCGGAGGAGTGCTGCTCGGGACCTACGAGAAGGATTGCCGCCCCTGGTCGCCCAAGGTGACCCCCTGGGACTTCGGCCACGAGCTCCTGCAGCCCGACCTCGACCGGATCGCGCCCTCGCTCGAGGTGGGCTTCCGCCACTTCCCCGCCCTCGAATCGGCCGGGATCAAGCAGGTGATCAACGGCCCCTTCACCTTCGCGCCCGACGGCAACCCGCTGGTCGGCCCCGTCCAGGGGCTGACCAACTTCTGGACCGCCTGCGCCGTCATGGCCGGGTTCAGCCAGGGCGGCGGAGTCGGCCTCGTCCTCGCCAACTGGATGACCGAGGGCGACCCTGGCCACGACGTCTTCGGCATGGATGTCGCCCGCTTCGGCGAGTGGACGAGCTTGCGCTACACCAACGCCAAGGTGCGCGAGAACTACGCCCGCCGCTTCTCGGTCCGCTTCCCCAACGAGGAGCTGACCGCCGCCCGTCCGCAGCAGACGACGCCGCTTTACGACATCATGACCCGCGAGCGGAACGCCGTCATGGGCGTGACCTGGGGCATGGAAGTGCCGCTCTGGTTCGCGCCTGAAGGGACCGAGCCGCGCGATATCCTGTCCTTCCACCGCTCCAACGACTTCGACGTCGTCGGCAACGAGGTTCGCGCGGTCCGCGAAGCTGTCGGCGTCACCGAGATCGCCAACTTCGCCAAGTACGCCGTCACCGGCGAGGGCGCCGAAGCCTGGCTCGACGGGCTCCTCACCAACGTCATGCCGCGCACCGGCCGCATCGCGCTGGCGCCGATGCTGAACGACGCCGGCAAGCTGATCGGCGACTTCACCATCGCCCGCGCCGCCCCCGACCGCTTCCACGTCTGGGGCTCGTCCGCGGCCCAGATCCACCACCTGCGCTGGTTCGAGGCGCACCTTCCCGGCGACGACACCGTCATCGTCGAGCGCATCGGCATGAAGCTGATGGGACTGATGCTCGCGGGTCCGCTGTCGCGCGAGCTCCTCGCCGCCCTGACCGACCACGACGTCTCCGGTGCCGCCTTCCGCTTCATGGACCACCGGACGATGGATGTGGCGGGATGTCCGGCGATGGTGAACCGGCTGAGCTACACCGGCGATCTCGGCTACGAGATCTGGGTCGAGCCCTGCTACCTGCGCACGCTCTACCGCGCCGTGCAGGCCGCCGGCGCCCCGCTCGGGCTCGTCGATTTCGGGATGCGCGCCCTCCTCTCGATGCGGCTCGAGAAGAACTTCCCGACCTGGTTCGCCGAGCTCCGCCCGATCTACGGGCCCTTCGAGGGCGCGATGGACCGCTTCGTCCGCCTCGACAAGGGTAATTTCGTCGGACGGGCCGCCGCGCTGCGCGAGCGCGACGAGGGTCCGCGGCTCCGGCGGGTGAGCCTGGCGATCGACGCGGAGAACGCCGACGTCATGGGCGACGAGCCGATCTGGGCGCGCACCGCCGACGACTGGGGCGCCGTCGCGCCGCCCCACGGCTTCGGCGCCCCGCGCTTCGACGCCGCCGGCGCCGCGCTGCCGCCCGCCGACGCCAGGATCGACGGGGACTGGCGCGTCGTCGGCTGGGTCACCTCGGGCGGCTACGGCCATTCGGTGCGCCTGTCGCTGGCCCAGGGCTACCTGCCGGCGCCGCTGGCGGAGATGGAGACCCGCGGCCTCTTCGAGGTCGAGATCCTCGGCATCCGCCGTCCCGCCCGTATCCTGGCCGAACCGCCCTTCGACCCCGACGGCGCCCGCATGCGCGCGTGACGCCGGGCGGCACCGGATGCTATTGCATCGGAGCCGACCGCGGTTCGGCGCTCGGGGGAGGCATCATGGAACAGGACGGAAAGCGTCGCGCATCGCGGCGGGAACTGTTGCGCGGGGTGGCGCTGCTGGCCCTATCCGGGGCGGTCTTCGCCGGCGCTCCGCCGCTGGTGCTTCCGGCGGCCGCGGACAGCAGGCCGGCCCCTGAGGGCAAGCCGCAGCTGACGCCCGACGCGGCGCTTCAGGAGGTCATGGACGGCAACGCCCGCTTCGTCGCCGGCACGTCGAGGGCGCACGAACAGGATCTGGCGATCCTCAAGGCGCGCGCCGCCGAGGGCCAGTGGCCGGTCGTCGGCATCCTCGCCTGCGCCGACTCGCGCGTGCCGGTGGAGATGGTGTTCGACGAGCCGATCGGCCGGCTCTTCGTCACCCGCATCGCCGGCAACATCGCCACGCCGGAGATCATCGCCAGCCTCGAGTACGGAGTGGCGGTCCTCGGGATCAAGGCGCTGGTCGTCATGGGTCACTCCGATTGCGGCGCGGTCAAGTCGGCGATCAAGAACCCCGAGGTGCCGGGCCAGATCAGCGCGCTCTTCCCCGCGATCCTGCCGGCGGTCTACCTCAGCAAGACCCGCGAGCTCGAAGACGTGGTTCGAACCAATGCCACCGTTCAGGCCGCGACGCTGATGAACGCCTCCACGGTCGTCGAGGCGGCGGTCAAGGCCGGCGCGCTCAAGGTCGTCCCGGCGGTATACGACGTCGGGACCGGCAAGGTCGAGCTCTTGTCGGTTCCTTCGATGCTGCGCGCCGGCTGACGGCGAGGGCTGTCGCTTTCCGCCCCCGGGGCGTCGTGTCCGGACCGCCTTGCCCGTCCGGGGGCGCGAACCTACAGTCGCCCGCTCCGGGTCCAACCAGGGAGTCGACCCCATGCGCATCGTCCACGCGATCCTCGCCGCCTCGATCCTCGGCCTCTCGCCCGCCCTCGCGGCCGACCCCGAGAGCTGCAAGACGGTGCGGCTCTCCGACCCCGGCTGGACCGACATCACCTCGACCGACTCGATCGCGAGCGTGCTGCTCGCCGGGCTCGGCTACGCGCCCGAGGTCAAGACGCTGTCGGTTCCGATCGGCTACCAGGCAATGAAGGACGGCGAGATCGACGTCTTCCTCGGCAACTGGATGCCGGCGCAGCAGAAATTTCGCGACGACCTCGATTCCGCCAAGGCGGCGGAGGTCATCGTGCAGAACCTCGAGGGCGCCAAATTCACCCTCGCGGTCCCGAGCAAGGCGGCCGAGGAGCTCGGCGTCGCCGACTTCAAGGACCTCGCCGCGCACGGCGACGCCTTCGGCGAAAAGATCTACGGCATCGAGACCGGGGCGCCGGCCAACCAGAGCCTGCAGAAGATGATCGACGCCGACGACTTCGGACTCGGCAAGTGGAAGCTCGTCGAGTCGGGCGAGCAGGCGATGCTGGCGCAGGTCACCCGCGCCGAGAAGTCCGGCAAGGCGATCGTCTTCCTCGCCTGGGCGCCGCACCCGATGAACACTGCCCACGACCTCACCTACCTCGCCGGCGGCGACGCCTACTTCGGGCCGAACTACGGAGGAGCACAGGTCTACACGCTCGCGCGCACCGGCTGGGCCGCCGAATGCCCCAATGCGGCGAAGCTCTTCAAGCAGCTAGTCTTCAACGTCGACATGGAGAACCAGATGATGGGCAAGATCCTCGACGACGGCATGAAGGGCGAGAACGCCGCCACCGAGTGGATCAAGGCCAATCCCGACGTTCTCGGCCCCTGGCTCGACGGCGTCACGACCTTCGACGGGCAGCCGGGCCTGCCGGCGGTGAAGGCGGCGATCGGGCTCTAGGCCGACCGGCCGCGGGGGGAGCGCCGGCCTCGGGGGGCACGAGGCCCCCACTCGGCCGGCGCTTGGCGGTCGGCGCCTTTGCGCCTCCCTCCGATTGAGGCGGCCTTCGGCCGCGAGTGAGATTTCTCCCCGCCTGTTGGCGGGGCCCCTGCGACTGCCCGATAGATTTCATGCCCGTATGAAATCATCGGGTCGGGATTGCGGCGGCGGCATCGCTCGTTTCCGCGCGTATTGGAGCTAGAGGTTGCGGCCAAACATCCTGATCCTGATGGTCGACCAGCTCGCCGGGACCTTCTTCCCGGATGGGCCGGCCGGCTTCCTGCACGTCCCGAACCTCCGGCGGCTCGCGGCCCGCTCCCTGCGCTTCGCCACCTGCTACACCGCGAGCCCGCTCTGCGCCCCGGGCCGTGCCTCCTTCATGGCCGGGCAGCTGCCGAGCCGTACGCGGGTCTACGACAACGCCGCCGAGTTCGGCTCGGACATCCCGACGTTCGCCCACCTCCTGCGCCGCGCCGGCTATGCGACGACCCTTTGCGGCAAGATGCACTTCGTCGGGCCCGACCAGCTGCACGGCTTCGAGGAGCGGCTGACCACCGACATCTATCCGGCCGACTTCGGCTGGACGCCGGACTGGACCCGGCCCGGCGAGCGCATCGACTGGTGGTATCACACACTCGGGTCGGTGACGGGTGCCGGGACCGCCGAGATCACCAATCAGCTCGAGTACGACGACGAGGTCGCGCATCACGCCACCGCGAAGCTGCACGACCTGTCGCGTCGCAACGACGCCCGGCCCTGGTGCCTGACGGTCAGTTTCACCCACCCGCACGACCCCTACGTCGCCCGCCGGCGGTTCTGGGACCTCTACGCCGATTGCCCCGCGCTCGCCCCCGCGGTCGCCGCGATCCCCTTCGAAGCGCAGGATCCGCACTCACGGCGGCTGATGGAAGCCTCCGACCATCGGGCCTTCGCGATCGATGCCGAGGACGTGCGCCGGGCGCGGCGCGGCTACTTCGCCAGCCTCAGCTACGTCGACGACCGCATTGGCGAGATCCTTAGCGTGCTGGAGCGCGGCGGAATGGCCGAGGAAACGGCGGTCGTCTTCCTGTCCGACCATGGCGACATGCTCGGCGAGCGCGGGCTCTGGTTCAAGATGAGCTTCCGCGAGGGCTCGGCGCGCGTGCCCCTCATGCTGGCGACGCCGCGGCTGGCGCCAGCGCGGGTCGACGCGCCGGTCTCGACCCTCGACGTGCTGCCGACGCTGGCCGAACTCGCCGGGATCGGGCTCGGGGAGTTGGCGCCCTGGATCGATGGCCGAAGCCTGTTGCCGGTCGCAGCTGGCGCGGCGACGCGGGGACCCGTCCCGATGGAGTATGCCGCCGAAGGATCGGTAGCGCCGATGGTGGCGCTGCGCGACGGGCGCTGGAAGCTGACCGCCGGTCCCGCCGACCCGCCGATGCTCTTCGACCTCGCGAGCGACCCCCACGAGCTGCACGACCTCGCCGGCGACCCGACGCAATCGGCGGTGCTCGAAGGCTTGCAGGCCGAGGTCCGGGCGCGCTGGGACCTCGAGGCATTCGACGCCGCCGTTCGCGAGAGCCAGGCGCGGCGGCTGCTGGTCTACGAGGCGCTCAGGAACGGCGTCTACTTCCCCTGGGACTACCAGCCGCTGCAGCGCGCCTCCGAGCGCTACATGCGCAACCACCTGGACCTCAACGTGCTCGAGGCGGCGCAGCGCGGGCCGCGAACGCGAGAGTAACTTCCATTACAGTGGGGAGCGACGGGCCGCTTGCCGGCCAGGTCGCTCCGGCCGGGTCGCTCCGCGACCCCTTCCAGGCCTGCGGGCAGCGCATAGCGGCCTTCCGCATTCGTTCGTTGTGCATTGCAGCATGAGCGCGCATCTTTCCGGTGCGGGGCAAGGAAGCCTCGCTTGTGAACCCAAGGATGCCGACCCATGACGAACGCTTATGCTTCGATCCACGGCCAGTCGCGCGCATCCGCTCTCGAGGCGGGCGTCGATGCGGTTGCGAGCCGTATCCGCACCGCCTGGAAGCAGTTCCGGACCTATCGCCGCACGCTCTCCGAGCTGCGCGACCTGTCGCCCCGGATGCTGCGCGACCTGGAATTCGACCGCGCCAACCTGAGCGAGATCGCTCGCCGCGAGGTCTACGGCCGCTGAGCGGCGGGAACCACCCGCCCGGCGGCCACCAAGAAAGGACAAGACCATGGCGCACGCCATCGACAACTACACGAACCTGATCGACTTCTCCGACTACGCCCGGCGCGCCCCGCGGCTTGGCCTCTTCGCGCTCATTGCGCAGAAGCTCGCCGACCGCCGCGCCTATCTCGAGCTTGTGGACGAGCTCGAGGCGCACACGGACCGCGAGCTCGCCGACGTCGGCATCTCGCGGCTGAACATCCGCGACGTAGCCCGCACCTCGATCTACGGCCGCTGAACCGCGGCCGTCCCGACCGGGGAACGAGCCGGCCCGCTGCCACCCGCAGCGGGCCGATCTCGTTTCATCCGCGCCGCGTGATCCGGCCGGCCCACTCGCGGGCGTGCTGGAAGATCACGTAGAGCGCCGGGATCAGGAAGATCCCGAGCAGCGCCGCCGCCAGCATCCCGCCGGCGACCCCGGTGCCGACCGCGCGCCGCGACAGCATCGCCGCACCCTCGGCGGTCGCGAGCGGGATCAGCCCCGCGATGAAGGCGAAGCTCGTCATCAGGATCGCGCGGAACCGCGTCTTCGCCCCGTCGAGCGCGGCTTCGACGACGCCCATCCCGGCCTCGCGCCGGGCCTTGGCAAATTCGACGATTAGGATGCCGTTCTTCGCCGCCAAGGCGATCAGCACCACGAGCCCGATCTGGGCATAGATGTCGAACGGCAGCCCGGTCAGCTTCAGCGCGACGAGCGCCCCCGCCACGCCCACCGACACCGACAGCAGCACCGGGACCGGGATCGTCCAGCTCTCGTAGAGCGCCACCAGGAACAGGTAGGCGAAGAAGAGCGCCAGCGCGAGGATCGAGGTCGTCTGCCCTGCCGCCGCCTTTTCCTGCAGCGCCGTTCCGGTCCATTCGTAGCCGTAGCCCGCCGGCAGCACCCTGGCGCTCAGCTCCTCCATCGCCTGGAGCGCCACGCCCGACGCGACCCCGGGTGCCGGCGAGCCGTTGATCGTCGCCGAGCGGTAGTTGTTGTAGCGCACGATCGACTGCGGCCCGACGACGTACTCGACCTTGGCGACCGCGCTGACCGGCGTCATCTCGCCGCTCGAATTACGCACGTAGAGCCGGTCGATGGCGGCGACCGACGCCCGGTCCGCCTCCGCCGCCTGGACGTTCACCTGCCACGTCCTGCCATAGAGGTTGAAGTCGTTGACGTAGATCTGCCCGAGCGTCCCCTGCAGCGTGGTGAAGAGGTCGCTGACCGAAACCCCCAGCGTCTGCAGCCGCTCGCGGTCGAGGTCGAGGTAGAGTTGCGGCGCCCCGGCGGAGAAGGTGGTGAACGTCGGCCCGAGCCGCGGGTCCTGGTTCGCCGCCAGCATCATGCCCCCCGCTACCTGCGCCAGTTCGGCCGGCGAACGCCCCTCGAGGTCGAGCAGCTGGTACTCGAAACCCGATCCGGTCCCGAGCCCGATGATCGGCGGCAGGTTGAAGGCGAAGACCTGCGCCTCGCGGATCGTCGCCCCCTGCTGCATCGCGGTCGCGATCGCGGCGAAGACGCTCTGCCGCGGGTCGGGCCGGTCGTCGAACGGCTTCATCGCGACGATGGCGAACCCCGAGTTCGACTTCGCCAGCCCGTCGAGGAAGCTGTAGCCGGTGGTGATGACGACGCCCTGCACGCCGTCGATCCCGCCGAGCATCGCCTCGACCTGCTTCATCGCCGCGTCGGTGCGGTTGACCGACGACCCCTCGGGCAGCCGCACCTCGACGAAGAACGCCCCCTGGTCTTCGCTCGGCAGGAAGCCGGACGGCACCACCCGGAACAGCCAGGCGACCGCCCCGAAGCTCAGCGCCAGCAGCAGCAGCCCCACCACCATCCGCCGCGCGATATGGCCGGCGATCTTCACGTAACCGTCACGGGCCCCGTCGATCCGCCGCGAGATCCAGCCGAGAATGCCTCGCTTCGGACCGTGGTGCGGCTTCAGCAGCACCGCGCAGAGCGCCGGGCTCAGCGTCAGCGCGTTGATCGCCGAGATCACCATCGAGACGGAAACCGCGACGGCGAACTGCTTGAAAAGCTGCCCCGAGATGCCCGGGATGAACGCGACCGGCACGAAGACCGACAGCAGCACCAGCGTGATCGCGAGAATCGCGCCGGTGATCTCGCCCATGGCCAGCCGCGCCGCCTCGGCGGCGCCCATGCCTGGGTTTTCCTCCATCACGCGCTCGACGGTCTCGACGACGACGATGGCGTCGTCGACGACGATGCCGGTCGCGAGCACCATGGCCAGCAGCGAGACGGTGTTGAGCGAGAAGCCGAGCGCCAGCATCACCGCGAAGGTGCCGATCAGCGCCACCGGCACGGCGAGGAGCGGGATCAGTGTCGCACGCCAGTTGCCGAGGAACAGGAACACCACGATGATGACGAGGATGAAGGCCTCGACCAGCGTATGCTCGACCTCCTTCACGCTCGCCTTCACGAAGGCCGTCGTGTCGTAGACGACGTCGTAGCTGACCCCGGCCGGGAAGTTCGCCTTCAGCCGCTCCAGCGCCTTCTTCACGCCATCGCCCGCCGCCAATGCGTTGGCTCCCGGCAGCTGGTAGATGCCGATCATCGCCGTCGGCTTGCCGTCGAAGCGCGCGGTCACGTCCGAGGTCTTCGCCCCGAGCTCGACCCGCGCCACGTCGCGGATGCGCAGGAACGACCCGTCGGGGTTCGCCCGCAGCACCACGTCCATGAACTGGCTCGGGTCGGTCAGCCGCCCCTGCGTCGTCAGGTTCAGCTGGAACAGCGGGTCCGTGGTCATCGGCTGCGCGCCGATCCGCCCGATCGCCGCCTGCACGTTCTGCGCCTTCAGCGCCGCGACGACGTCGCCGGGCGTCACCCCGAGGCTCGTCATCCGGTCGACGTCGAGGATGACCCGCATCGAATAGTCGAGCGCCCCGAACAGCGAGGCGTCCCCGACCCCGGGCACCCGCTTGAGGTTGTCGAGCAGGTTGATCGTGGCGTAGTTCGACAGGAACAGCCCGTCCTGCGCCGGGTCGGTCGAGCTGATCGTCACGACCTGCAGCAGCGCCGACGACTGCTTCCTGACGCTGACCCCGATCTGGCTGACCTCCTGCGGCAGCCCCGGAATTGCCAAGGATACGCGGTTCTGCACGTTGACCGTGGCGATGTCGGGATCGGTGCCGACGGCGAAGGTCACGGTCAGCTTGTAGGATCCGTCGGCGCCGCTGGTCGACTTCATGTAGAGCATGTTCTCGACGCCGACGACCCGGCTCTCGATCGGCTGGCCGACCGTCGTCTCGACGACGTCGGCGCCGGCCCCCGGATAGGTCGCCGTCACCGTCACCTGCGGCGGCACGATGTCCGGGTACTGCGCCACCGGCAGCGCGCGCAGCGCGATCAGGCCGGCCAGCGTCAGCACGATCGAGATGACCGCCGACAGCCGCGGCCGGCCGATGAAGACGTCGGAGAGCATCCTCAGCCGTCCGTCAGCACGGCCGCGTTCACCACGATGCCGGGCCGGACCTTGTTGATGCCATCGACGATGACGTTCTCGCCCTCGGTGAGCCCGTCGGTGATGGCGATCCGGCCGAGGGTCGTCGCGCCCACCTGCACCCGCCGCACCTCGACCTTCGAGTCAGGCCCGACGACCAGCACGAAGGCGCCCTGCTGGTCGCGCTGCACCGCCTGCAGCGGCACGGTCAGCGCCTTGTCGGCCTCCTTCGCCTCGAGCTGAACCTTGACGAGAGCCCCGTCGCGCAACGTCCCGTCCGGGTTATCGAATACCGCGCGCAGCATGATCGTGTCGGTGCCCTGCGCCACGTCGGCGCTGACATAGTCGATGTCGCCGGCCAGCGGATAGGGCTGGCCGTTCGGCAGCGTCAGGTGGACGACCGCCTGCTTGCTGGCCTGGCCCGCCTTCTGCTGCGCCTGATAGTCGAGGACGAGGGCGGTCGCGACCGGGAAGGTCACGTAGATCGGGTCGAGCCGGGTCAGCGTGGTCAGCGGCGCCGACTCCGGCCCGACCAGAGCCCCGACGTGCACGCTCGACAGCCCGGCGATCCCGGCAAAGGGCGCGGTGATCGTCGTGTACGACAGCTGCAGCTCGGCCCGCTCCAGTGTCGCCTTCAGTCGCGCGACCTCGCCCTCGGCCTGGGCGAGCTGCGCCGTGGCGACATCGAGCTCGTTCTGCGCCACCGCCTTCTTGGCGACCAGCGTCGCCTTGCGGTCGCGCTCGAGCGCGGCGAGCTCGCGCTGGGCCTCGGCCGCCTGGATCGAGCCCTCGATCTCGGCGACCGACGCGCGATACTCGTCGTCCTGGATGCGGTATAGCAGCGCCCCCTCGTCGACGCGGCTCCCCTCCTTGAAGGGGATCTCCTGGATAAAGCCCGAGACCCGCGCCCGGATGTCGACCTTCTGCTCGGCAGTGACGCGACCGGTGAACCCGGCCGACTGCCGCACCTCGGTCATCTCCGCCGCCGCCACCGACACCGCCGGCGGCGCCGGCTGCGCCAGCACCGGCGCCGCGAGCACGGCGAGCATCGCCGCCGCCAGCGCCGTCAACCCGCCTCGCGCCATCTCCGGCCCCGCTGGATTTGTCCCCGAGACCGGCATCTCATTTTGCCGTCGGGGATGCAACACCCCGCGGCGGAACGCGCGCGGGAGAATCCTTGCGCGATCGTTAACGCCAGCAGAAATTATCTATCGGTATCAGACACTTGGTAAACGCCCGATACCCACCCGCGCATGGCTGAGCGTGCGCGGGACTTGATCGCGGCGCCTTATTCCATCACCGCCGCCGGTGCTCCAGATGGGCCTGCCGCCCTCGGCTTGCGCATGAAGGCGAGGAGCGGGACGACGGCGAGCGTCACCCACATCATCAGCTTGAAGTCGTCGACGTAGGCGACGAAGGCCGCCTGCGCCGCGACCTGGCTGTTGAGCACCGCCAGCGCCGTCGTCGGGTCGAGGCCGAGCGCGCCGACCGCGTCGAGGTTGGGGTTGTAGGGCGTCAGGTGCGAGACGAGGTCGCTGCGGCTCTGCACGAGGTTGTGGGCGAGCTCGACCGACACGATCGAGATGCCGACCGCGGAGCCGATGTTGCGCACGAGGCTGAAGAGCGCCGCGGCGTCGGCCCGGTACTTCGGGTCGAGCGTCGCGAAGGCGATCGTCGTCAGCGGCACGAAGACGAGGCCCAGTCCCATGCCCTGGACGACGCCCGAGACGACGATCGGCCGCGAATCCATCCCGATCGAGAACTGCGTCATCTGCCAGAGCGAGATCGCGGTCAGCGCGAGCCCGGTCAGGATCAGCACCCGCGCGTCGACCTTGCCGACGAGCCGGCCGACCACGATCATCGAGATCATCGTGCCGACGCCTCTCGGCGCCATCACCATGCCGGTGGCGATCACCGGATAGCCCATGACGTTCTGCAGCATCGGCGGCAGCAGCGCGAGGCCGGCGAGGAGGATCATGCCGACCATGAAGATCATGACGAGCGCCATGACGAGGTTCGAGTCGCGAAAGATGTGCGGGTCGATGAAGGCGTGCTCGCGGCCGGTGATGTGCAGCACGAACGCCCAGATGCCCGAGATGGTCAGCCCGAGGTAGATCCAGGCCTCGAGCGAGGAGAACCAGTCGATCTGCTCGCCGCGATCGAGCAGCAGCTGCAGCGAGCCAATGGCGAGCGAAAGCATCGCGAAGCCGAAGAAGTCGAAGCTCCGCTGCCGCTTCGGCGAGCGCGGCAGAAAGACGATCAGCCCCGCGAGGGCGAGGAGCCCGACCGGCAGGTTCACGAAGAAGACCCAGCGCCAGTTGAAGGTCTCGGTCAGCCAGCCGCCGAGCGTCGGGCCGATGATCGGGCCGACCATGATCCCGGCGCCCCAGATCGCCATCGCGCGGCCGTGCTCCTCCTTGGAATTGATGTTGAGGAGAACGGTCTGCGAGAGCGGCACGAGGGCGGCGCCGAAGACGCCCTGCAGCGTGCGGAAGAGCACCATCTCGACGAGGCTCGTCGCCGCGCCGCAGAGCATGGAGGTGGCCACGAACCCCGCGACCGAGGCGATGAAGAGCTCGCGCAGGCCCATCCGGTCCGACAGCCAGCCGGTGACCGGGGTCATGATCGCCGAAGCGACGATGTAGGAAGTCAGCACCCAGGTGATCTGGTCCTGCGCCGCCCCGAGCGAGCCCTGCATCGACGGCAGCGCCACGTTGGCGATCGTGGTGTCGAGCACCTGCATGATCGTCGCGAGCATGATCGAGACGGTGATCAGCCCCTTGTTGGCGACCACGGGAGGCGAGCCCGCGGCCGATCCGGCCGCGGCGCTCACTTGACGGCGTCCGGCTGGGCGGCGACGGCGGCGTGGCCGCCGATCCCGATCGCCGCGAGCGGCCCGGCGATGAACTTCGGCAGCCCGCGGGCGTGGCCGGTGTCGGCGTCGACGCTGGCGCTCATCCCGGCGCGGAGCGGCGGCAGGTCCTGGCCGGCGTCGAGCGTGACGCGGAGCGGCACCCGCTGCACGACCTTGACCCAGTTGCCGGTCGCGTTCTGCGCCGGCAGGAGCGCGAATTCCGAGCCCGTCCCGGCGCCGATCGAGCCGATCTCGCCCGTGAAGCTCCGGTCGGGGTAGGCGTCGATCGTGACGTCGACCGGCTGGCCCGCGCGCATGTGCGTCAGGTCGGTTTCCTTGTAGTTGGCCTCGATCCAGCTGTCGCCGGTCTCGACCAGCGCCATGACCGCGGTCGAGGGCGTCACGTACTGGCCCCGCAGCAGCCGCGTCGTCTGGCTGACCACGCCGTCGGTCGGCGCCGTCACCACCGTATGCGACAGGTCGAGCTCGGCCGCGTGCAGCGCGGCGAGCGCCTGCAGCACCTCGGGGTGGGCGTCGGTGTCGATGTCGGGGTTGCCGGCGAGCGCCGCCCTGGCGCTCAGGACACCGCTCTCGGCCTTGGCCAGCGCGCCCTTGGCCTGCTGCAGCGCCAGCGCGCTGTCGTCGGCGGTCGCCTGCGGGACGACGCCCGACTTCAAGAGCGACTGCTGCCGCTCGTCGCGGGTCTGCGCCGTCGCCAGCGCGTCCTGCGCGGTCGACTGCTCGGACACCGCCTGCTGGTAGGCCGCCTTGAGCCGCTGGACGTCGAGGCGCGCCTGCTCAAGCCGCGCCTTGTCCTCCTCGACCGCACTCCGATAGGCCGAATCGTCGATGGTGAAGAGCAGCTGCCCGGCCTTGACCGCCTCGTTCTCGGCGACCGCGACCTGCGCGATCTGGCCGCTGACCTGCGGCATCAGCGAGACGCGGTCCTGCTTGACGTAGGCGTCCTCGGTGCCGACGAAGCGGCCGCCGGTCGCCCACATGTAGCCGCCGCCGACGACGAGCGCGAGCGGCAGCGCCGCGATCAGCAGGTTGCGGCGGCCCCGGCTCCGCCTGGCCGGCTTCGCTGGCGCGGCCGCGGGCGCGGCGGCCTCGGGCTGCGGCGCCTCCGCGACGCGGAGCGGCGTCGCCTCTTCGAGCGATCTCTTGCTGGGCTGGGCGTTCATGCGACTTCCTTCTCCGACCCGTCCCGGTCGGTTCCTTCGTTCGCGCCGGCTTCGGCCGCGGACAGATTGCGGATGATGTGCTCGAGCGCCGCGACGAGCGCGGCGCGCTCGGCGACCGACAGCCCTTCCTGCGCCTGGTCGTAGACCTGGGCGGCCCGGGCGCGCATCGGCGCCAGCAGCTCGCGGCTCTTCTCGGTGGTGAAGAGCTGGCGGGCGCGACGGTCGTTCGGATCCTGCCGGCGCTCGACGAGCCCCGTCGCCTCCATGCGGTCGACGTGGCGGGAGAGCGTCATCGGCTCGATGTCGAGCAGCCCCGCGAGCCCGGCCTGCCCGATGCCCTCGTTGCGGCTCAGCTGCGCCACGATCTGCAGCTGCGCCGTGGTCATCGGGATGTCGTGGATTTCGCGCTCGAACCGCCGCCGCAGCAGGCGCGACGCGTCCTTGAGCAGGAAGCCGAGCGGATAGGGGCTGGTCTCGTTTTGCATGCCGTGGTTATAATAACCCTGCTTATGATAAGCAAGGGCACTTTTGTGCGCCGCGGCATAAAATCGGCGCGATCGCCTCCGTTGTGCCCCGCGGCCCGGCCGGCTAAGCGTGGTCCAACGAACAGGGGGAGCACGCGGCCGAATGAACCGGATCGATCTCGAGGGCCGCGTGGCGGTCGTCACCGGCGGGGCGCAGGGCATCGGCCATGCGGTCGCCGAGCGGTTCCGCGACAGCGGCGCGCAGCTCTGGCTCTGGGACCGCGACGCGCCGCTTCTCGCCGAGGCCTCGGCGGCGCTCGGCGAAGGGGTCCGGACGATCGCGGTCGACCAGACCGACGCCGCGGCGGTGGCCGAGGCGGCGGCGCAGGTCGTGGGCGAGAGCGGCCGCATCGACGTCCTCGTCGCCAACGCCGGCATCGCCGGGGCGAACGCGACGCTCTGGGAATACGACCTCGACGAATGGCGGCGCGTCATCGACGTCGACCTCAACGGCGTCTTCTACTGCTGCCGGGCGATCGTCCCGCACATGCTCGCGGCGGGCTACGGGCGGATCGTCAATGTCGCCTCCATCGCCGGCAAGGAGGGCAACCCCAACGCCTCGGCCTATTCGGCGGCGAAGGCCGGGGTGATCGCGCTGACCAAGTCGCTCGGAAAGGAGACGGCCGGCAAGAACATCGCCGTCAACTGCGTGACGCCGGCCGCCGCCCGAACGCGGATCTTCGAGCAGATCACCCAAGCGCACATCGACTACATGCTGGCGCGCATCCCGCGCGGGCGGTTCCTTGAGGTCAACGAGGCCGCGGCCATGATCGCCTGGCTCGCCTCCGAGGACAATTCCTTCACCACCGGCGCGGTCTTCGACCTCTCCGGCGGGCGCGCGACCTACTGAGCGGGGGGCGAGATGGCGCTGAGCGATGCCCTGACGATTGCCGACCTAAAGGCGCGGGCGCGGCGGCGGGTGCCGAAGATGTTCTTCGACTACGCCGA
Source organism: Amaricoccus sp. (assembly GCA_046348915.1). GTDB lineage: Bacteria > Pseudomonadota > Alphaproteobacteria > Rhodobacterales > Rhodobacteraceae > Amaricoccus. Next base: position 9,654 of record JAXMDH010000056.1, on the reverse strand, counting down.
TTCCGGCGCCTGGACCGAGGGCACCTACCGCGCCAACGAGGCCGACTTCGCGAAGGTCGGATTGCGCCAGCGGGTGCTGGTCGACATGAGCGACCGCTCGCTGGCATCCGAGATGGTCGGCACCCCGGTGACGATGCCGGTGGCGCTTTCGCCGACCGGCCTGACCGGAATGCAGCACGCCGACGGCGAGATCCTGGCGGCACAGGCCGCCGAGGCCTTCGGGGTGCCCTTCTGCCTATCGACAATGTCGATCTGCTCGATCGAGGACGTGGCGGCGAACACCACGAAGCCGTTCTGGTTCCAGCTCTACGTGATGCGCGAACGCGATTTCGTGCTGGACCTGATCGAGCGGGCGAAGGCGGCGAAATGCTCGGCGCTGGTGCTGACGCTCGACCTGCAGATCCTCGGGCAACGGCACAAGGACCTGCGGAACGGCCTCAGCGCGCCGCCAAAGTTCACCCCGAAGCACGTCTGGCAGATTGCCACCCGCCCGTTCTGGGCGATGGAGATGCTCGGCACCAAGCGCCGCACATTCGGCAACATCGTCGGTCGGGTCGGCCACGGCGAGGACATCGCCTCGCTCGCCGACTGGACCAACCACCAGTTCGATCCACGGCTGTCCTGGAGCGACGTCGCCTGGGTCAGGGAGAACTGGGGCGGCAAACTGATCTTGAAGGGCATCCTCGACCCCGAGGACGCGCGAAGGGCGGTGGATACCGGTGCTGACGCGCTCATCGTCTCGAACCACGGCGGGCGGCAGCTCGACGGCGCCCGCTCGTCGATCTCGGCGCTGCCGGGCATCGTCGCAGCGGTGGACGACGGGATCGAGGTGCACCTCGACGGCGGCATCCGCTCCGGGCAGGACGTGCTGAAGGCGGTGGCGATTGGTGCCAAGGGCACCTACATAGGCCGAGCGTTTCTCTGGGGGCTCGGCGCCGGCGGCAAGGCCGGAGTGACGCGGGCGCTGGAGATCATCCACCGCGAGCTCGACATCACCATGGCGCTCTGCGGCAAGCGCGACATCCGGGACGTCGGGCCCGACATCCTCGACCGCGATCCGCTCTGAAGCGAGCCCTCCCGAGTCGGCCCGGCGTCCGTTTGATCGCCGTACGCGGTTGTCCGCGTGCGGACATTTTGCAAGCCATTGAAAAATAATGCTATCGCCCGGACTGTTAGTGCGGCGTTTACCATTGGCACAGGCCTGACTTTCACGAGGGATCGCTTCTGAGGCTTGTCCTCGGAACCGACAGTGCCCATGATCGGCCGACGCGCACGGCAGACGAGGAGCAGCAACGATGTCGGACTTCACCGATAAACTGCGTGACGGAGCGCAAGCCATCGCCGACAAGGCAAGCGACCTGGCGGAGCGGATCCGCGAGCGGGCGCACGCCATCTGGGAGCGCGAGGGCCATCCGCACGGCAAGGACCAGGAGCACTTCTACCGCGCCCAGCAGGAGCTCGCCGCGGAGGACGCGGCAGCGGCCGCTGCGAAGCCGGCGAAGGCACCGGCCAAGCCGCGGGTCGCGAAGCCGAAGGCGGAGAAGCCCGCCGTCGTCGAAAAGGCGGCCGAGGCGACCGCCGATGCGAAGCCGACCGCCAAGCCGCGCAGCAAGCCGGCCGCGAAGGCCGCAGCGCCGGAGGCGGCCGCGGCGCCGAAGCGCCGGGCCAGCAAGAAGGCGCCCGAGTAGGCGCCCCTGCCCTATCGCTTGCCGGTCAGGAGCCAGCGCACGTCGTCGGGCGCAAGGTCCAGCTCGAGCGCCCGCAGGCTGTCGTCGAGCTCGACGAGCCGGCGCGGGCCGATCAGCGGCAAGACCGGGAAGGGCTGCGCTAGGCAATAGGCGAGCGCCACGTGGATCGAGCTGAAGCCGCGCGCTTCGGCCAGCTGCACCGCCCGGTCGCGACGCTCGAAGTTCACGTCCGAGTACCAGCAGCGGACGATCTCGGCATTGCCGGTCTTGGTGCGCCCGGCGGCACCGGTGAAGAAGCCGCGGGCCTGGCTCGACCAGGCGAAGTTGGTCAGCTGTCGCTCGGTCAGCCAAGCGCGCCATTCCGCGTCCGAGGCATGCACGCAGCCGGGCCAGATCGGGTCGACCATCTCGGCCAGCGAGAAGTTGTTGGAGAGCGCCCCGATCTCGGCCTTCCCGTGCGCCTTCGCGTAGTCGATGGCGGCGTCGAGCCGCTCGCGGGTCCAGTTGGAGCCGCCGATCGGCCCGCGGATCCGCCCGGCGCGGACCTCGGCGTCCATGGCGTCGACGAACTCGCCGACCGGCACGTCAGGGTTGTCCCGGTGCATGAAGTAGACGTCGACGTAGTCGGTGCCGAGCCGGTCCAGCGTCTCGTCGAGCTGCTTGCCGATCACGTCCGGATAGGTCAGCGGGGAGTGGGCGCCCTTGCCGATGACGACGGCGCCCTCGCGCGTCCCCCGCGCCTTCAGCCATTCGCCGAGCACGCGCTCGCAGCGGCCAGAGGCGTAGATCCAGCCGGTGTCGAAGACGTTGCCGCCCTTCTCCCAGAAGGCGTCGAGCAGGATCGACGCGCTGGCGAAGTCGGGAAAGTCCTCGAAGCCGAGCGCCAGCCGGGATGCCGACTTCGGCAGGTCGCGAACCGCCTTGTGCGGGATCGTCGTTCCGGGCTGCGCCAGCGGCGTGCCGCCGAGGGTGCGCGGCCGCGCCTCCGGCGTCTCGATTCCGTACTTCAACCCGGCGTCGGCCCGCCACTTGTCGAGCACGCGCAGGTTGCCCAGCGTGTCGTCCCAGCTCATGCCGGGGGCAGTGAACTCCTGCCGGCCCGCGCGGATCGCCTCGCCGGCGGCATCGGCCTCGAAGGAATAGAGCCAGCCCGGCTCCTCGACCTCGACGGTGCGGCTCTCGCCGTCCGACGCGACGAAGGTGATCTTGCCGACCCCGCCCTCGTGGCCTGACGCGAACCAGAAGTTGGGCACATCGATCCGGCCCCTGGTCCCCAGGACGCGCAACACGTTCTCCTGCGCCAGCGACACGGCGCAGGAAACCTCGGCAAGGATGCCGTTCGGGAAGGTCAGGATCGCCGCTGCCCACTCGTCGACGCCGCTCTCGCCGAGCTTGGCGGTTCCGGCGACCTTGACGGGGTCGAGGAACGGCTTGCCGACAACGGCGCCGGCGATCAGCCTCGCCATCGACACCGGATAGCATCCGACGTCGAGGATGCCGCCCCCGGCGAGGTCGTTGGCAAAGAGCCGGTGCTCGGGGTCGAACTTCGGCATCGCGAAGCCGAAGCTCGACTGGATCATCCGCACCTCGCCGACCGCGCCCTCGTCGATCAGTTCGAGGAGCTTCGCCGTCTGCGGGTGCAGCCGGTACATGAAGGCCTCGCCCATGAACGTCCCGGCCTTGCGCGCGGCGTGCAGCATCGCGTCGGCCTCGTAGGCCGTCAGCCCCATCGGCTTCTCGACCAGCGCGTGCTTGCCGGCGCTCGCCGCCTTGATCGCCCATTCGGCGTGCTGCGGATGCGGGGTGGCGATGTAGACCGCCTCGACCTCCGGATCGGCGAGGAGTGCCGCGTAGCCGTCGAGCACGCGCGCGCCGGCGAAATGCTCGCCATACCCCGCCTTCTTCGGGTCGCGCGCGCCGATCGCGACCAGCCTGCCGGTCCGCGAATGCGCAAGCCCGGCGGCGAACGCGCGGGCGATGCCGCCCGGCCCGATGATTCCCCAGCGGATCCTCTCGAGCTCGGCCATCGTTCCCCTCCCCTGCCCGGCGTTTGCCGACTTGCTATCGGGATCCGCCGCCGAGGTCGAGGCGGATCAGAGCAGCTTCTTCAGGTTCACCCCCGCGTCGGCGAGCGCCGCCGGGTCGGGGCGGGCGCCGCGGGCGATCAGCATCTCGGCCAGGCGGATGTCCTTGGCGACGGCGTTGCCCGTGCCGATCCCGGAGGCGGCCAGCAGGCGGCCGTCGCGGGCGAGGTGGAAGAGGACGAAGCCATTGGCGAGCTCGCGCCGGACGTGAGTCTCGGCGCCGGCCGCGAGGCCCGCGATCTGCAGCGTCAGGTCGTACTGGTCGGACCAGAACCACGGCACGGCGGTGACGGATTCGCCGTGCCCGAGCATGTTGCGCGCGGCGAGCGTCCCCTGCTCCTGCGCGCTGCGCCAGCTCTCCAGCCGGACCCGGCGATGGTCATAGTGCGGGTGCAGGAACGAGCAGCAGTCGCCGGCGGCGAAGATCGACCGGTCTTGCGTGGCGAGGCTCGCGTCGACGGCGATGCCGTTGTCGAGCGCGAGGCCCGCGGCCTCGGCGAGCGCGGTGTCGGGGGCGGCGCCGATGCCGACGACGACGAGGTCGGCCGGAATTTTCGTACCGTCGGCGAGGGCGACTCCGTCCTCGGTGATCGCGTCGATGCGGGCGTCGAACACAAATGCGACCCCCTCCGCCCGGTGGCGTTCCTCGAGCGCGGCGGCGATCTCGGCGGGCACGCCGCGGGTGAGGAGCCGCGGCAGCGCCTCGATGACGGTGACGGCGGTCCCGCGCTTGCGGGCGGAGGCGGCGAGCTCGAGGCCGATGAACCCGCCGCCGACCACTGCGAGCCGCCGGCCCTTGCCGAGGGCGGCCCGGATGCGCGCGGCGTCGTCGAGGTCGCGCAGCACGGCGACGTTGCTGCCGTCGGCGCCCGGCAGCGGCAGCCGCCGCGCACGGGCGCCGGTGGCGATCAGCAGCCGCTCGTAGGCGAGCCGGGTGCCGTCGGCCAGGACGACGGCACGCTCGGCCCGCTCGATGGCGGCAGCGGTGGCGCCGGGGCGGAAGTCGATCCCGGCCGCGGCGATCCCGTCGGCGCCCGAGATGCCCTTCGGCGCGATCGCCTCGGCGACCATGGTGTCCTTGGAGAGTGGGGGGCGTTCATAGGGGCCGTGCGGCTCGCTGCCGATAAGCGTGACCGGCCCGTCGTAGCCGGCCTCGCGCAGCGCGAGGGCGGCGCGCGTCCCGCACTCGCCGGCGCCGATGATCACCATGCCGGACATGTCAGATCTCGACGAGCACATCTTCGCCCTCGACCTTGACCGGGTAGGTCCTCAGGGCGACGCAGACCGGGGCGCCCTTGGCCTCGCCGCTGCGGTAGTCGAAGCGGCCGTTGTGCTTCGGGCACTCGATGATGAAGTCCATGACGAGGCCGTCGCAGAGGTGCACCTTCTCGTGGGTGCAGAGGCCGTCGGTGGCGAAGAACCTGCCGTCGGGCGCGTGGTAGATCGCGAAGGTCCGGCCGCCGTGGTCGAAGCGGGCGACGTCCTCTTCGTCGATGTCGTCGGTCGAGCAGGCGCGGACCCAGGCGGGCATCGGCGTTCCTCCGGTCGGTTCGTTGCGGTTCAGCCGACGGCGCCGAGCGCCTGGGCGTGGAAGTCCTCGCGGTAGGGCTTGGCGGTCGGCGGCAGCTCGCGCTTGATGAAATAGTCCTCGTAGCGGAGCTGGCGGACGAGCGCCGGCCACATCTGGCGGAAGCCGTCGGCGATCGAGGTGTTGGGCGGCGGCAGGTCGTCCTTGATCCGGGCATGCAGCGCCGGCAGCTGGTGATAGGGCACCATCGGGAACATGTGGTGCTCGATGTGGTAGTTCATGTTGAGGTAGATGAAGCGCGAGATCGGGTTCATGTAGACCGTCCGCGAGTTCAGCCGGTGGTCGAGCACGTCGTCGGCGAGCCCGCCGTGCTGCAGGACACCGCACATGACCGCGTGCCACGAGCCGTAGACGCGCGGCCCGAGGATGACGAGAAACGGCAGGATCGAGTGCATCCAGATGGCGAGCGCCAGCGTCGCGGCATAGATCGCGACCCAGATGCGCGCGGCGAGGATGACCTTGGGCCACTCGGATTCGGGGATGTAGGTCGCCTCCTCGGGGTGGATCTTTCCGGTGGCGTTGTAGAACATCCGGCCAAGCCCGTTCCAGATGTCGAGGATCCCGAAGAAGTTCAGGATCAGCTTGAAAAAGGCCGGGGGCCGCATGATCGCGATCTCGGGATCGAGCCCGACGATGTAGGTGTCGGTGTGGTGGCGCGTGTGGCTCCACTTCCAGCCGTAGGGATTACGGATGATCATGAAGCAGGCGATCTGGTAGACGACGTCGTTCATCCACGGCGTCTTGAACGCCGTCCCGTGCCCGCACTCGTGCCAGCGCGAGTCCGACGCCGAGCCGTAGAGGACGCCGTAGGCGAGCCAGAACGGGATCGACAGCCAGGGGTGGCCGTTCACCCAGAGCGCGATCGCGATGCCGCAGAAGACGATCATGGCACCGATCCACAGGATGGTGTCGCGGATCGCCGGCTGGTCCGAGCGCTGCATCAGCGCCTTCATCTCCTTGCGCGGCACGTCGGTATGGTACCACTCCGCCGCCTTCAGCCCGGTCTCGATCGCGCGCTGCGCGTCCGCCCCGAGCAGGCTGTAGTCGCGCCTCGGCCGCTTCGCGCCCGACCCTGCCGCCACGTCGACCATCGCTTCCTCCCTGAACCGATGTCCGGGAGATACCGCCGGCCATCCCCGTCGGCAAGCGCCATGCAAGATAATCCATCATAAACCATCATCTACCGCTCGCCCGGCATCCTTGAACCTGCGCGGTCGGCGAGCTAAGCGCAGCGCTTGCAGCAGGTCCGGATTGCTCCAACGATCGAGAACCAGCATGACAGTCCGACACGGGGAGCGACGAGGACGGGTCCCGGTGCAGGAGCCCATCGTTCCTCCGCCTTCCGAGAGCTTCGTCTGGCGCTGCGACGACTACCCGTTGCCGTGGACGGTCTGGAACAGCCACCCGGAGTGCGAGATACACCTCATCCGCAACGCTTCGGGCACCAGCTATGTCGGAGACCACATCGGCCCGTTCGGCGCCGGGGACCTCTACGTCGTCGGTCGCGACCTGCCGCACCACTGGGTTACGCCGCTTCCCGCCGGCGGTAGCATCGAGCGGCGGGACGTGGTGATCCAGTTCGATCAGGACAGGCTGCTCGAAGCCGGCCGGATCCTGCCCGAACTGGGCCGGGTGGCGCGTCTGGTCGAACGGGCGCAAAGGGGCCTTTCCTTCCACGGCTCGACCCGTCGCGAGGCCGGCGCCCTCGCCGAGGCCGTCGGCGAGGCGAAGGGGCTCGACCGCCTCGCGCGCCTGTTCCAGCTGCTGCAGTTGCTCGGCGATTCCTCTGAGTATCGGGTGCTTTCGTCCGCGGGCTTCACCCCGACCGTCAACGAGCAGGCGAACCGGGCATTGCGCGACGTCCTGCAGCACATCGCCACGCACATGAGCGAGGAGATCCGGGTCGCGGACGTGGCGGAGCTGGCCGGAATGTCGGAGAGCTCCTTCTCGCGCTTCTTCCGGCGCGTTACCGGGAACACCTTCACCCGGCATGTCGGCGAGATGCGGACCGGCAAGGCCTGCGAGCTGCTGGCGCGCACCGATCGGGCGATCACGGAGATCTGCCACGAAGTCGGCTACTGCAACATCTCCAACTTCAACCGGGCCTTCCGCGACCTGCGCGGCATGACCCCGAGCCAGTACCGTCAGCTGTCGCGGTCGTAGGCGCGACGCTCTCGCCACAGGCGGCAGGCTCGGACCCGTACGCCGGGAAAGAATATCATCGGCGGCCGGCAGCTTGGGCGCTAGGCGCGGCGCCCGCCACGGTCAATACTGCTCCCACGCCGCCCGGGACAGGCTGCTGGGCCATCGGAGAGACCACGTGAGCCGAGCTGTTGCGAAGAACTCGACGGCGTTCGCCGCAGTGGCCCGGCGGCAGCCGATTCTCCATCTCGGGCCTGCCCTCGGGGGCGCTCCGGTGGTCCGGGGCCTCGCCGGCCAGCTTAGGCGCCGGAGCAGCCATCCGGTCGTCGCCGCCGAACCGAACGCTGCCGCAGCGGCGGCGCAAACGCCGGCGGCCATCGCCGCCTGGAAGGATCTGGAGGCGCGCTTTGACCCGGGTTGCATCGGGATCATCGTCGAGCCGGGACCGGCGGCCACCGTTGCCGCGGCGATCCTCGTCGAGGGATGCCGTGGCGGTCCGATGCCCGGTGCGATCGCGCTCGTCGGTTACGCTGCCGAATTCCTGGCGACCTGCCTTCAACTGGCCCCCGCCTGCGAGCGAGGGCTCGACCCCGGCGGGGACGCGCAGCGCCGTCGGCCGGCATCGACGATCGAGCTGCCACCGATGATGATATTCATGCCGTCGGATGACCCGGCCATCGCGGCGTGCGCGCACGCCTGCCGCCGACTGCGCGCGGCCGGGATCGCGACTGGCCTCGAGATCGTGGGGGCCGTCCGCGAGCGGCCTTCCGACATTGCGGCCGTCGCGACCGAACTCGCCGGAGAGATCGAGGCGTTCTTCGATGCCAACCTGATCCACTACCTTCCGAGGCATCTCTAGGCGCCACGGCTGTCGCGGCCGGTATCTGAAACCACAACGGACGCCGGGACGCGGCGTTGCCTTCCGGACTTCAATCAAGCAACAGAAAGGGACGAACGCCAATGGCAAACGAACTGGACGGCAAGGTCGCCGCCATCACCGGGGCCGCTTCCGGGATAGGGCTCGCCAGCGCCGAGGCGATGCTCGCCGCCGGGGCGCGCGTCGTGATGGTCGACCGCGACGCGGCGGCGCTCGAGCGGCTGCGCGCCCGGCACGGCGAGGCGCTCGTGCCGCTCGTCCTCGACCTCCTTGACCCCGAGGCCTGCGCGACGCTGGTGCCGCGGGCGCTCGAACTCGCCGGCCGGATCGACATCCTGCACGCCAACGCCGGCCTCTACGTCGGCGGCGACCTTGTCGAGGCCGACACCGCGGCGATGGACCGCATGCTCAACCTCAACGTCAACGTGGTGATGAAGAACGTGCACGACGTCCTGCCGCAGATGATCGCGCGCGGCAGCGGCGACGTCATCGTCACGAGCTCGCTCGCCGCCCATTTCCCGACGCCGTGGGAGCCGGTCTATGCCTCGTCGAAATGGGCGATCAACTGCTTCGTGCAGACAGTCCGGCGGCAGGTCTTCCGCCACGGCGTACGTGTCGGCTCGATCTCGCCGGGTCCGGTGATGACGGCGCTCCTCGCCGACTGGCCGGCCGACAAGCTGGAGGAGGCGCGGGAGTCGGGGAGTCTGCTCGAACCCGCCGAGGTCGCCAACGTCGTCCTCTTCATGCTGACGCGCCCGCGCGGCATGACGATCCGCGACGTGGTCATGCTGCCCACCAACTTCGACCTCTGACCGTGCGCCCACCCGGCGTCGACGCCCGGGCCCTCCGCCGCCGCGCCTCCGGCGGTGGATCAGCTCATCGACGAGCACGCCCTCGCCCGCGCGTTTTGCCTTTCTTCCCTTTAACCTATCGAGTTTCCGTGATGGGGGCGGGCTGGTTCTGGGTTTCGGGATGGTTGGCGTTGCCGGTTCTGTCGCTGCGGTCCGGTGGTTTTGCGGGACTGCGCGTCGCGGTGGTCATGCCGCAGCTCGGAGAGGGCGGGGTTGCCAGGTGCGGTCGTCGCGGACGAGGGTGGATCGCTCTCGATAGCGGCCCTTGCGGCCTGCATTCCGCCGATCCCCTCCCCGCGCCGCGGACCGGGGAGGCCTCCCCCAGTCCGCGGCAGGATCATCGCCGAAACGCCGCCCGGGGAACAGACAGGCAGTGCCTGGGGGCGTGAAGGGGGGGGAGCGCCCCCCTCGGGCAGTCCCGAAA
>JAXMDH010000055.1:0-29277 GCA_046348915.1 Amaricoccus sp. | reverse complement strand
GTTCACCCAAGCAGGGCGTGACGCGATCCAGGCCCTCCTGGATGGCATGGAGGAGAAGTTCTTGTCGCTCATCAAATGGGTGCGGACGATCCCCGAGAGCATTTCCAACGCTCTGCCCGGATGGGTCCGCGCCATCCCCGGCCTCTTCGGCAGCGGCGACGAAGAGCCGGAGCAGGCCAAGGCTGCGGGCGGCTGGATCAGCCCCGGCGGCGTCAGGGTCGGCGAGCACGGCGAGGAGCGGCTCTACGCCTCGCAGGCGGGCTTCATCGCGCACCACAGGGCCGTGCAGCAGATGGCGGCACTGTCCGGCCGCATGGCGATCCCGCAGCCGCAGGCGCTCCCGGTCGCATCGGGCGGCCGGGCCGGGGGCGGCCCGGTCAACGTGACCTTCGGCGATATCGTCATCCAGGGCGGAGCGGGGGCCTCGGCGGACGATCTGCGCCGCGCATTCGGGCGCGAGGCCACCGCCGCGCTCAGGGCGCGCTTCTCGGACACCTTCTGATGGCGCGGTCGATCATGGCGCTCGGGCCGTACCAGTTCCAGGCGTTCGGGCTGTCGTTCGCGCGACGCGAGCGCTCGACCCGGAACGAGTGGGCAGCGATCCAGATCGCCGGCGGGCAGTCCGTGTCGCAGTGGACCGGCGGCGACGGCACAACCGAGACGATCAGCGGCGTGCTGTTCTCGGAGTACGGGGGGCAGTCGTCGCTCGAGGGTATTCGGACCGCCTCGCGCAAGGGCATTCCGCTGCCGTTGGTGGACCTGTCCAACGGGCTCGCCAACGTGTTCGGGATGCAGATCGTCGAGGCGATCAACGAAGACCGCGATGTCTTCGGGGCCGACGGGGCCGCGCTCCGCAACGCCTACTCCATCAACTTGCGCAGCTTCCGGGGCGGGCTCGAAAGCTTCGCCCCGCTCTCGGTGCTCACGCTGTTCCCATGACGACGGTCACCCTCGCGATCCCCGAGGCGCTCGACGCCGTGTGCCGCCGGACCTACGGCGACGAAAGCGGCTACCTCGAGGCCGTTCTCGACGCCAATCCGGGCCTGACCGCGCCGATCCTGCCGGTCGGCACTGTCATCGTCCTGCCCGACCTGTCCGCGCCTGCCGCGGCGGACCAGGCTGTCGTCACCCTGTGGGATTGAGATGCAGCCGGCGTGCGAGATCACGATCGACGGGCGGCCGGCATCGTCGACCCTCTCCTCGCGGGTGATGAGCTGCGAGGTGACCGACAAGGAAGGCGTCGCCTCGGACACGGTCGCCATCGAGCTCGTCGATAGTCCGCCGGCCACGATCCCGCGGCGGGGCGCGATCATCGGGGTGCGCCTCGGCTACGTGGGCCGCATGGCGTTCATGGGCGAGTTCGAGGCGGAGGAAATCGAGGTCCGGGCCCTGCCCTACACGATGCGGATCGTCGGCAAGGCCGCGGGCATGCGCGGAGCGGCGAAGTCCACCCGGGAGCGGCACTGGGACAACAAGTCGGTCAAGGACATCGTGACGCAGATCGCGGGAGAGCACGGTCTCGGGGTCGCGGTGGATGCCCGGGTCGGGGGGCATGTCTATCCGTGGATCGGGCAGACGGGTGAAAGCGACTGGGCGTTCCTCGACCGGCTGGCGGCGCGGCACAACGCCATTTTCAGCGTCAAGGGCGGCTTCCTGATCTTCGCGTCGCGCGGGTCGGCCGAGTCACCGTCCGGCGCCGCCCTGACACAGGTTCTCGTGACGCCGCAAATCCTGCGCCCGGGCAGCATGAGCGTGCGCTTTGCCGACCGGGCCAGATTTAAGGAAGTCGTCGCGACGTGGATGGATCGCGCTGCCGGGCGGAAGCAGTCGGTCAAGGTGACCTCCGACAGCAATGGCGAGGGCGAGTACCGGATCGGCGAGCAGTTCGCGGACGAGGACGAGGCGCGGCTCGCGGCCGAGGCGAAGGCGCGGGAGCTCCTCCGCCAGCAATGCGGCTTCGAGTGCGAAATCGTCGGCGATCCCGCCGCGAGGGCCGGGGCGCCGCTTCGGTTTCTCGGCTGCCGCCCGGGGATCGACGATGCCGAGTTCATCGTCGAGACCGCGCGGCACACGTTTTCAAAGGCCGGCTACGTGACGGCGCTGTCCGGACAGATGAAGGGGTCAGGGGCATGACCTACGCGTTCGGCCGGCTGATCGCTTCGGGCCCGCTCCCGATCCGGGGGGCGCTCAATGTTGGCGCCCCTCAGATCCTCTCGGCCGTGGAGGGGCTCCCGGTCGAGTACGACGCCGGGCGATGGTTCAGGGCGGTGCATGTCGATGCCCGCGTCTACAGCGCGGGGGTCGCCCTCCCGGTAGTTGGCGGCGTGACGATCCCGGGGCCCGAGCTTGTCGGGTCAGAGGTCTACCTGGTGGTGACCGCGACGGATGAGAGCGGGGCAACGGTACAGGTCGTATCCCTGCCCGTCGTGGTGGAGCCATCGCCATTCACGCCGGAAATCGGCGCCGCCCCCATGTTGCTCGAGGCTGGCGAGATCCTTCTGTTCGAGGTCGGCGAAAGCATCCTGTTCGAAAATACCGGAGCCGAAGCCGAAGTAGCTATTGGGCTGCTGTTGTTCGAAATCGGCGATCCCGTGCTGCTGGAAACCGGCGAAAGTGTCGCTATGGAAGAGGCGTAGATGTCCGGCAAGAAAATCTCTGAGTTCGTCACCGAAAACCCCGGTGCGGAAGCCGACTATTCCGAGGATGCGTACCTGCATGCGGTGCAGTCCGGGGCTGATGTCTGGCTCCGGCTTCTCAACCTGCTCGATCGCACGACGCGGTCGCTGACGAAGGTCGCTGGCTACGACGCCGACGGCCGTCCTGGTACGGCCGACATTGCCGACTACGACGCCGACGAGGGCGACTTCTTCCAGGCCGACGGTTCCGGCGGCTCCATCGGCCGGCCGCCGGCGACCGCGACGCAGGCTCTCGATACGTCCAACAGCAACAACCCGCTCACCGGCGCCTCGATCGTCGGACTGCTCGACAAGGGCTCGGCGATCATCTGTGCGACGACGATCGTCATTCCGGTCGACGGCGTCGTCCACCACGTTACCGGCAGCACTGGCCCGGTCACCAATATCGACTACGAGGACGGCCGCGCTCGGCCTGTCTTCCTGGTCTTCGACTCGACGCCGCAGCTCAACCACAACGCGACGAGCCTGATCCTGCCGACGGGGGGCAATCTCACCATGGCGGCCGGCAATGTCGCGCTGGTGCTGCCCGAGGGCGGCGACAACGTGCGGCTGGCGGCCATCTGGAAGGCCGACGGCACCCCGATCGCCGGCTCCTTTTCGCAGTACACCGCTCCGACGTCGACCGTTGCGGCGATCGTCGCATTCCTCGAGGCGACGAACAACGGCACCAACAAGGTCAGCGTGTCGGCGCCGTCGGCGCTGGGTGGCGACCGGGCGCTGACGCTGCGCAAGGCGACCTCGACCTCGGCTTCCATGACGATCGAGGTCCGTTCGACGCCGGGCGCAGCTTGGCCGGCGCTGACATCGATGCCGAAGCCGGGCGTCCTGGAAGACGTCGACGAACAAGCAGAACATCCCTACCTCAACCGACACGAACGCCGACGAATGGCCGATCCTGCCATTCTTCTTCCCCGGGCGCTGGGGGGGCGGCACCGTTGCGCTCGCGCTGACCTGGATGCACCCCACGGCCTCGACCAACTTTTCGGTCACGTGGGGCTTCCAGGCAGCGCGCTCGACGACGACGAGGCGCTGGATGCTGCATGGGGCACGCCGGTCGTGGTCAACGACGAAGGCGGCACCGCCGACAGGCACTACATCACCCTCATTCTCGGCTGCGGTGACGATCGCGGGCGCGACGGCCGGGGACCTCGCCTTCATTCGCATCTTCCGCGACGTCGACGGCAACGGCACCGCGACCAACGACGACCTCGCGGTCGATGCGCGCCTGATCAGCGGCAAGCTCCGCTTTACTGCCACCAGCATCAAGGACGCCTGATCCATGGCCGAGCGTGCGATCGTCCACAGCACCGACAACAGCCTTGTCGACATCCGCGACCTCGACGACGCCTTCCTCGCGCGGATCGCAGCCGGGGAGGACAGCCTCAAGGGCGACCTCGTCTCGCTTGAGGTCGAGCGGCAGACCGTCGGATCGAGCGCAACGGCCTACCCGAAGGTGACGCAGGCCGCGGGCGTCGTCGAGGGCAAGTGGCGGATCACCACCACGGTCTCGGACAAGACCGGGCAGGAGCTCGCCGCCGCGAAGGTAGCGCAGGTCACGGCGGCCGACCTGACCCTGGCCGAGGCGTTTCGGTGGCTGATCAACTACCAGTTCGCGCTGGCGAAGGTGGCGACCCCCGCCCTCACGAAGGCGGACTTCCTGGCGGCGGTCACGGCGGCCCAGACTGCGGCCGTCGGGACGCCTGCCGCGCAGGCGCCGGTCACCCGGGCGCAGATGCTGCCCTTCTGGCGGAGCTTGCTTGATGCTTCTGCTTGGGCGCCGGCCGTCCTGTGTCGGACGGCGGACCTCAGCGGTCGTCACAGGAGCCACGGCGACGCTCGCTGCCGCGGCGCTCGACGACCTGATAATCGCGCTTCACCGCGCCTCGTCGAGCCAGCGCTGAACTGGCCTGCACCCTCATCACCAACGTCGGCGGCGGGGGATCGGCATTCTTCCAGTTCGCCGCGGCGGGGCAGGCAACGATCGTCGGCAACGCCGGCAGCTCGCAGCGAGATCGGCGCCGTCTGCTACCGGGGCGTGCGCAAGAGCAGCCCGGTGCCGAACCTGTCGAGCGTGGGCTCCGGGACCGGCACGACAGTCGCATTCCCCGCGCTGACGCTCCGCGAGCCCGGCCGGTCCTGGGTGCTCGGCATCTGCCAACTGTCTTCGTCGGCGCAGACCATGCTTCGTCGAAGGGCGTGGTCGTGCAGCCCGGCGAGTACGTCCAGCTGATGGACAGCAACGGTCCAACGACTGGAGCGGCGTCACCGCGACGCAGGCGGGTCGATCGGCTGGAACGCCTTTCGCTCGAGATCGAGCAACCAGGGCCTCGCTCGACCGCTTTTCGACTTCATCCCTTCCGCTCTCAAGAACAGGACATCCGAAATGGTGACCAGCATCCTCGCTGGCTCCGCTGGGAAGTTCAGCGGCAGCCGTTCCCACAATTTCAGCGTGCTTCGTTTCCGATCGGATCCGTGAGCCCCGCGATCCGCTACAAAGGCGCCGCTCGCTCCACGACTATCGCGAGGACGGGTCGAGCTCGACCCGGGCTCCTGGGGGGACATTCGGGTCGATCACTGGAGGTGATCACGCTCTACCGGTACGATCCCTCGACGGCACCATCCTCGGCACGACCCCCTACACCATGGCGGTCGCCGCGGCGAAGCCCTCCGGCCAGTTCCCGAGCGACGCCGCTGGCGGCGGCTACCGGATCGGCGTCGTGTGCGTCGACACCAAGGGGCGCGAGAGCAACGCCGGCGGCGAGTTCTCGGAGGGCATCGTCGTCGTCGAGGCCGACGACGCGCCGCTGAACACCGCCCTCGACGATCTCCACCCCGGGCGGCGCTACCGGCCTGCAGGGTGACGATCCACGCCGTGTGGCGGGCGTGTGGGAACGCACGCGACCACCTTCGTTCAGCTCTGGGACCGGGCCGGCGTCACGATCAGCGGCCAGACCGGCAACTCTATGTCTCGACGATCGACGACGTCGAGGTACTGGCATGCGCTACGGGGAGTATCCGACCGGCCGGCCGACCTGGTGGTCTACTCCGAGCCGATCGTCATTACCTCGGCTATCGCAGCCGGCCTACCTCGACCGCCGACATCAAGGCGATCGAGGTCGCCCCTCTGCCGCTGGCGGCAGATCGGGACGCGCGAGCTCCGCTGGGGGACGACCGCCGGCGGCTCGGCGCTGTCGACGCGACTCGGCGACCTGGGACCTGTGCTATCGGTCCTCGTCGCCGACTTCCGACGTGCCGACGACCGGAAATGCCATGACGAGGACCTCGGGTTCGGTGGCGGCGTTCGCGACGGAACTCGCCGTGGGCTGCCGCTGCGCTACCACGGGGTCTTCCGGCCGCGACGAACCCCAACATCCAGTTCCCGGCGCTCGACCCCACGGCCACGGTGACGATCGACGGCACGGCCTGCACGCCGCTGACGGTCAAGATCGTCGGCGACACGACCGGCCCGACCACCCCAGACACGATCACGCCCCTCGACGCCTCGGCGTGCCGCCGTCGGGATTTCCTGACCGCCGCGCTGGCCATGGCCAAGCCGAACGTCTACCAGAACAGCAGCGATATCGCCACGAGGACCACCGGGAGCGGTTGCCCAACCTATCGGGCTTGTGATGCTGAAGGAAGCAGGGCCGACCGGACGAACGCCCGGAACGACCTGGTCCGCCGGGTCAAGCCATGGAGAAAGGCAGCCGCATGCCCGCACTCGAGGGCGGCGGCTTCAACATGAACTCGCAAGTCCCGATGATGCTTGGGATTTTCCTCTGCCGCCTCGACGCCACCACGGCCTGGGCGCAGTTCGATGCCGCGACGAAGGCGCAGTTCGACGCGCTGTTCGACGAGATGCTTCTCACGACGGCCTACACCGGACACGAACCCGGCTTTCAGGGAATGGCAAGGTGACCCATCACCACGCCCAACGTCGCCAACCTCAAGACCTCCAACCCAGCTTGTCGACCACCAGCCTCTCGGGGTTTTACCTCGCAGTGGCCTGGTACGGGTCGGTCGGAGCGGCGAAGGCGAAGCGCAGCGAAAGCGCTGGCGACGCAGGACGGTCTCGACGCCTCCGCGAACTCGCTCAATGCCAAGGGGGATGACCGAGCCCTACCGCACGCTCGTGTGGCGGACCTTGGGCAGACCGGCGGCAACCAGGGCTTTCGGCGGAACTCGAGGATGCCCCGACCGACGCCGAGATCCGCGCCGCCATCACGAACCCGGTGGTTCCGGGCTCCAGATGTTCGAGGACTACGAGGCCATCTTGCGCCGGATGACTTCGTTGCCGACGACGTACCAATCGTGGGAAACGCCGGCGTGGATCGATGGGGTGATCGCCGCGGCGTGGCGGGGCAAGGGCTGCGTCAGTCGGGCACGGACGTCGTCATAGCCTCCTCGATCTCGGCCGCCACCAGCGGCGGGCCCAGAACAAGACCTGGCACCCGAAGTACGAGGGGGCCAGCCGTACGGCCCGAACGAACTGCTCGATGCCTCCGACGAGGTACGCTCGGAGTTCCACTTACACGATCAGGGGTGGCCGCCCGCAATTCTGCGGCTGGCTGGGGATGTTCCTGGCCGGGCTCATCAATATCCGGTCGTCAGAAATCCAGCCGGCGATCCACGCACCGGGCCTACCAGTTCCTGCAGGAGGTGACGGACAGGCCGGGCGCTCCCACACCTCGCACGACAAGGAGACCAGCGAGTGGCCGCAGCCCAACTGCGGCGAGTTCATCTTCAAGATCTGGCTCAATGGCCTGGGCCCTGCCATGGGCTGCGGGACCATGCTCAGCGAGGCGTTCGCCTCGGCCGGCTTCTGGGCTGGCTTCGGCGCGGACGGCAAGTCGGTGAGCGGAAGTGAGCGGTGTTCGCCGGCGTGGCGGGCGGCAAGGCGATCTCGCGGTCGATCCCGCGATGGTGGGCAAGTACGTCGAGGTCGCCTACACGATCTCCGACCGCAGCGGCGCGGGCAACATCGTGGCGGAGCTGATCGGCGGGACAACGCGGACCGGCACCGCGCGCGGCCAACGGCACCTTCACCGAGCGGCTGCTGGTCAACGCCGGCAACAACGCGATCGAGCTGCGCACGCCGGCTGCTCGCTCAGCCTCGACGATGTCATCGTCACCGGACCCTTCGACACGGCGACGGTCGGCAGCCTCTGGGCGCCCGCCTCTTCCAGGCCCGCGGCCCGCCAGCCCTTCTCCCCCACCAGTAGGCAATCGCATGACCCGGACAGTCCCCGCCGAGGCCTTCACTGGGCTCCTGCCTGGGAGCTCAACTTCAACTCGCTGCTGCAGATCGCCAGCCTGGTTATCCTGATCGTCGCCGGCATGTCCGCCTTGAACAACAAGTCGCGCGACATCAGCGACTTGCAGGTGTGGCGCAGCAATGTCGTCGACACCTCGCTCACCGACACCTCGACGACAGGGTCAACGCTGCGGAGACCCAAATCCTCCGCCTCGCGGACCGGGCCACCGCGATCGAGGCCCGCAACACCGAAATGCTTCAGGCGCTCCGTGAAAGCCAGCAGCAGCAGGCCGCGATCGTCGAAAAGCTCAGCCAGCAGGCCGCCGACCTGAAGGTCATCCTCGCCTTCGTGGACGAGCAGCGCCAGCGCCAGAGGAGCACCGCGAAATGATCGCAGACGCAACCGCGTTCTTCGCCGCGTGGCGGGCCGGCTTCGGCGACCTGGGCCAGAAGCAGGTCGATGGCATCAACGCGCTCCTCGCCGAAATGGACGGGCGCGGCTGGTCCGACAAGCGCTGGTGGGCCTACGTGCTCGCCACCGCTCGGCACGAGACGGCAGGGACCATGCAGCCGATCGCCGAGTACGGACGCGGGAAGGGGCGTCCCTACGGCCAGCCGGACGCGGTGACGAAGCAGGCCTACTACGGGCGTGGCTACGTGCAGCTGACCTGGAAGGACAACTACGCCAAGCTCGGGGCCAAGCTCGGGCTCGACCTCGTCGGCAACCCCGACCTCGCGATGCAGGCGGGCCGCGCGGCGGAGATCATGTGCCTCGGCATGGCCGAAGGGCCCTGCTTCACCGGAAGCGGCGCTGGGGGACTACTTCGACGCCGACAGCGACGATCCCGTCAACGCCCGGCGCATCGTCAACGGCACCGACAAGGCCGCGCTGATCGCCGGCTACCACGCCAAGGCGCTCGATGCCGTCACCGCCGGCTGGGGCGATCCGCCGCCGTCGATCATGGCCACCCTCCGGCCCGCGTCGCGCCGCGCTCGAGGCCTGGGCCGAATCCATCAGCAGCAGGAGCGCCACGCGGCCGCCCTCGTCTCCAGCCGACCAAGGCGCCGATGCGCAAGGTCGCCGTCACCGCCGGCCTCGGCTCCCTCGCGTCGGCCATCTTCGCTGCCGCGCCAGCGATCGTCGCTGCGGCGCCGGGGTGTGGTCATCGCGGCTGCTCGGGTGCTCGTGCCGATCGCGCCGCAGGTGGCCCGCACCAAGGAGTGGGGCGGGGCGGAGCAGGTGCTCGATGAAGCGCGCGCAAGGTGACGATCATGGCGACGGTCGGGCAGGTCGCCGCCATCGTGTTCGCGGCACAGCCGCAGATCGTCGCAGCGCTGCCGCGGCTCGGGCAGGCCGATCATCGACGCGGCGAAGGTGCTGCCCGCTCCGGGCCGCTGGGCTACAGCGTCAAGGAGTGGACGCCGGCGCCGGAGCCGATCCGCCCGAAGACCTTCTGCCGGCGTTCAAGCGCGCCTGACCCCATGGACGGGCCGCTCCCGTCGCTGTGACCTCTCGGTGGCGACCTGACCGAGATGGCGTGCGCCCGAGCCCACCGGCTACCTGGCCAGTCGTCCGGCTGCTCGACCTGTGGTTCATGGTGCGCGGCCGACTCCAGGGCATTGCCTGCGCATCCGGGACCGGGAGAGGCTGCGGCGCCTGCGGACGCCGATCGAGCCGCCCAGCTTGTTGATAGTCTGCGAGACACAAGACCCGTTGTCGTTAGCGGATGGCCGTTTCGTTGACGACAACCGACGGGCAGGGCGCCTCTAGGACAACGCCAGCGTCTCGATGAGCGCCCAGGCGACGACGCGCTCGGGTGGCCGGCCTCGGCGAGGACGTCGAGAAACGCGACCGGGTCGGCGGCGACGATCAGGTCGGGACGAGCATGACGGCCAGCCACGGGGTGCCCGGCTGGGCCGCCGGCGGCAGGGGAATGGCCGAGCGCGCGCTGCAACTCGCCCCACATCTCGGCCGCCGCGTCTGCTCGATCCCGAGGTAGCGGGCGACCTGCGGCGGCCGTCGTACAGCAGGTCGTAGACCGCCGACCCGCGCGGTGTCCCGGGCAGCATGCGCACCGTCCAGCCGTGGAGCGTGGCGCCGGCGATCTTCATCTCGCGGGCGTCACGCATCGCGTCGTCGGAGACGGACCGCGGCGACCTCCGGAGATGCCCGGTGGTGGTGGGTGCACGAGGCGCGTCGCCATATCTACGCGCGGAACCGCTACCTCCAAAAGAACGGGGAGGCTCTAACGAAAGAAGGCTCAGGTTGGCGCCCGAGCCTCCAAGCATTCTTCATCGTGCATCAGGGGGCTTGACGATGCAGAGCCTCCCAAGCGCAAATCAGTTTCCCTAGCCTATGAGTTGCACCCAGCGCATTTTGGGTCAAAAGGCAAGATACGCCCCAAAGTGGAGGTGCTTGACCGGCGTCACACCGCCCCAAGAGGCGGGACAGCGGCGCATGACCAGCATGCGCCGCCTCATGCCCGATCCTCGTCGTGGAGCGTCATCAATGCCCTGTGGCTCCGCTCGACGGGGCACGGCCGCGGAGCCTGAGGATATTGCGGTGTCCGACACGGGCAGCACCCGAGCCGCGGCGTGGTCAGGTCGTGGCGGCTCCAGTCGCGGAGCACGTCGGCAAAGGGCCGCGGATCATCGATCGGCGTCACGGCGCGTCCCCATCTCGATCTCGATCTCACGGAGCCCGGCCAGCAGGACGCGGAGCTCCATCAGTTCATCGCGGAGCCTGGCGCCGCGCATCAGCGCGCGACGGGGTGGCCTCCAGCGCCTGGCGGACGGCCAGCTCGCGGTCGCCGGGCGCGAGCTCGAGCTCCGGCCGTGCCTCGAGTGCCGCGGCGCCGAGGCGCATCGCCTCCACCACCTCGGCCGGCTCGAGGCACAGGAGCTGGCGAAACCCGGAAGATGTCTTGCGGCCGCATCGCGGGACCGAGTCCTTGCCGTCGACGATCGTACGCGGGAGCGTAGGCGCGGCGCTTGGGATAGCGCCGCTCGCCATGTCCGGTGATGGGCAAATCAGGTGTCCTTTCGGCTGGCCCGCTCGCGGAGCAGGCGGGCCAGGTACGCGCTCGCCTCGCGGATGCCCAGGCCGGGCGGCAAGGCCTCGTGGTCGAGCTCGCCGGCCTCCACGCCGCAGTGCGCAGATCGCGCGGCGCTGGCGTGCGGTGGCGGCCGAGTTGGCTGCGCGCAGGGCGGGGTCCGCTCCGCCTCCGGAGCAGGCCGAGGCGGAGCACGTGCTGCGCCCCGGGCCGGATCGGCGGCAGGCAAGCGTCGGAGCGCGCCCGACGAGCAGCCGAAGTGTGCGGGCAGAGGGTGACGTCGGCGGCGCGGTGCGCGCGGATGCGGATCTCGGGGCCGCGCAGCATCGGCCGCCAGGTCCAGACCGCATAGCCCGCCTCCCGCGCCGCCGCCTCGATCCCCGCCATGCAGGGCGGCAAGGCGCCGAGCGCCCAGCCGCGCCACGTGCAGGTGCGCGCGAGGGTCCCCACGCGCCCCACTGCCAGGCGGCCTCGTCCGTGCGCCTCGAGGCCCAGCATTGCCGAGGAGCTGCTCGACGCGTGGTCCGGCGGCCGGCACATTACCGTCATCCGGACGCCGCCATTCGATCGTGTCGACGGCGCAATCGTCCAACGCAGCCCAGACGATGCTCGGGATGGGCGCTCCGCCGACGAGCAGGGCGGTTACGGAGACGCTGCTGACCTCGCGGTCGGCAGCGTCGACGGCCTGGGCTGGGCAGGCGGAGATCATCTCAGCCGGCCCGCCGAGACGGCGGCGCGAACGATGCCCATGAAGGCGGCGTAGCCATCGTTGCCCTGGTCGTCGATCCAGTCCCTGGCGGCCCGGCGGCCGAGCATCGGTGCTCGGCGAGGGCCGTCGAGACCGCGCGCCGCTCCTCGATCTCCGGCACGCCGGTCGGCGCGGTGTTCTGCCGCCGCCGATGCGGGCCGCGACACCGTCATGCGCGGCGATGATCCTGGGGTGAGGAGCCGCGCGGATGTCCTGCGCCCAGGCAACCTGCTTGACCGAGCCGACCAGGTCCGGGCCGGCGGCGCGGCAGGCCGGGCAGTCCTCGGCCCGCATCGCCGCCATGCGGCGATCGCGGTCGATGTGCTTGCCGAAGAGCTGCTCGACCTGGTGGCCGCAGGCGTGGGTGACGATTGTGCCCGCTTTGCCATGATGTCTTCTTCCGTGCTGGGGGGCGAGCCTCCCGTGGCGCCTGAAGACGCCTAGCCAACTCAGTTGGCTATGGCGAGGAAAAATTCGACGGTGCGAAGCTCGCCCGAGGCGAGGGGCTGGTCTAGCCGACAACGCCCCATCCCACGGCCATGGCCGAGACCCTCATGAAGCTGCACGTCGCCTGCCGCCGAAGTGTGGGCACAAGGCGTGGCTACCGTGGTCCGCCATCCCCGAAGACATACCCTCGCCGCCGCGCTCAAGCCACGGCTCCGGTGCAGCTCCTGCGGCGCCGCCGAGGCCGTCCCACCGTCCATAGGGGAGAGCAGGTGGCTGATCCGATGCGGGGGACGAGGACGGGGAGGGTAGGGCGGGGATGGGCGATCCGCGGCTGTCGGGCGTCTCACCGTTGCCTGCCCCCGCAACCACCGATACCTCCCGGACGCCCCGCGCCAGGGAGTGTTCTGGGCCCCTCATTCCGGGCGCCAGCTTCGGACGTCCGCTCCACCCAGTTCGGGATCGTCCCGAGGTCGCCGTAGAGAAGCGCGTCGATCGCGCTCCGCTCAGGGTGCACCGGCGTCAGAACGATCTTCTCGATCAGCATCCGCGGCACACCTCCGGATGCATGCGGCCGCTCCTCCGGCTGGTTCAGCGCCTCGGTCAGCTTCGCCACACCTTCCGGGCGTAGACCTTCGAGGCCGTCGGCAGGACGTCGGCGTCCTGCGGTGCTTCGTGAGCAGCCCCGTCAATGCGCCTTGCGGGCCTCGAGCGCATCCATCTCCGACTTCATGCTTCCTGGAACATCCCGGCCTTGATGGCCTCGATGATTCCGCGGATCCTTCTCGGTTGCCCAGCCGCAGAGATGAGCCCGGAGAGAAGCGAGCGCAGCGGCGCGTGCCGCTGAGCCAATTGCGCTCGTGGTGCTCGCGGACCGCCTCGGTGACGTTGGCGTACTGCTCGGCGATCTCGGCCTGGCGGGCGCGGACCGCCTGCCAGAGCGCTTCGTCGACGATGCCGGAACTCGGGCACCTCGGTGGTGATCAGGCCGACTTTCGGATTGAGGCGCGAGACCCGCTTGCCGGTCAGCGGAGTCCTTGACGTAGCGCAGCCGGTTCCAGATCAGCCGGCCGACATAGAGCTCGTTGTTGACGAGCCCGGTGCCGCGCTTGACGTGGCCTCGGATCGTGGTGTCACCCCAGGGCTTGCCGTTCGGGCCGGGGACGCCCTCATCGTTCAGCATCCGGGCGATGGTGCGCGGGCCTACCCCGGCGGCGAAGTCGCGGAAGACGCGGCGGACGACATCGGCCTCGGCGGGGTCGATCTCGCGATCGCCGCGCACCGGCTGCCCGCGGCCGTCGGTCTGCTGGATCACCTTGTAGCCGTAGCAGAGACCGCCGCCGGATTTGCCATCCTCGACCCGGCCGCGCAGACCGCGGTGGGTCTTGGCGGCGAGGTCCTTGAGAAAGAGCGCGTTCATCGTGCCCTTCAGACCGACGTGCAGCTGGCTGATCTGGCCTTCGGCGAGGGTGACGATCGGCACGCCGGCGAACTGCAGGTGCTTGAAGAGGGTCGCCACATCGGCCTGGTCGCGGCTGATGCGGTCGAGAGCCTCGGCGAGGACGAGGTCGAACTGGCCGGCTTGGGCATCCTGAAGCAGTGACTGGATGCCGGGACGCAGGATCATGCTGGAGCCGGAGATGCCGGCATCCTGTAGGTGCCGACGATCTGCCGGCTCTCGCGCTTCGCCTGCTCGCGGCAGATGCGGAGCTGGTCGTCGATCGAGGCGTCGCGCTGGTTGTCGGACGAGTAGCGGGCGTAGAGCGCGACGCGGGTCAAGATCTCGGTCCTTCCATCTCAGCGGCGCACCGCGCCGGTCTTCTTGGTTCTGGCCAGCTTCAGGAACGCCACCTTCACTCTCGCGAACAGACCCGGCGGCAGGAACCCGTAGGCGGAGGCGTCCCCTTGGCCCGGCACCGGCGAAAGCCCGCCGTTCGGCCATTCGTCGACATTGTGCTCCGAGACGACCACCCAGCTCGGGGCGTCGTCAAGCCCGATCGCCTGCTTGACCCGCGCCGGGATCTCGATGCCGACGGTGTCGCCCGAGGGTGGGGTGTGGGTGATCGGCAGCAGCACGACGTAGCGCGGGCGAACATTGCTGTCGGTGGCCGCGACGAGACAGGCGGGCCGGTCCTTGCCCTGCTCCCGTCCCGCGGCGGCCTCGTGGGTCCAGAGATAGTCGTACCGAACGACGAGGCCCGGCTTCGGGTCTGGCAGCGTCATCGCCGCCTACTTCAGCAGGTCGTCGAGGCCACCATGCTCGGGGTCCATCTCGGCGCGCTCGACGGCGGCGAGAACCACCTCGACCGCTTCGGCGGTGCGGTGGCTCCGCTGCGCCGCGGCCTTCAGCCAGTCGTAGTGCTCGGCGGACATCAGCACGAACTCCCGGCGGCCGTGGCGGGTGATCTCCACCGGCTCCCGCTGCGCCTGATGCTGGAACTCGCCGAACTTGCGCTGGAACTCGAGGGCACCGACGGTGGGCATGGGCGGACATCCGGACAAAGGGCGATGTCCGCATTATACGTATAAGTGTGTTGCTCGCAAGAGCGTATCACTCTGCCACATGCTTGCGTTCGGAGTGCCGTTCCGCCGCCCGGGCGCGTGCGACTTGCTCGCGTGTCATCTGGCGGCCGATGAGCTGGGCGAGGCGCAGCACCGCCTGATCGGCGCGCGCC
Organism: Amaricoccus sp.; assembly: GCA_046348915.1. Lineage (GTDB taxonomy): Bacteria > Pseudomonadota > Alphaproteobacteria > Rhodobacterales > Rhodobacteraceae > Amaricoccus. Next base: position 14,407 of record JAXMDH010000055.1, on the reverse strand, counting down.
TCGGCGTCCGCGACGACGGCCGGCGGCGTGACTTCCATGCCGATCTTGTTGGTGCGTCGTGCGGCCATCATGTCCACTGCCCTCGATGACAGCCTGCAGCGAAGCGCAATCACGACGACGGTGATAGCCGTCGCGGTCCAGCGTGCGGCGAACGGCGGTGATCGCGTGCAGATGGGACGGTGCCGGACGCGCCGCGGTCCATCCTCTCGGGCCGCACGCCTGGAGAGGGAGAGGCGGGCTGAGGCTCGGCGACGGGTTGAGTGCCGGAGAGAGTCTCCTGGCGTCCGTCGTGGAGATGTCTCGTGATGAACATGGCAGTGGTGGATGCAGGGCGCAGCGCCGGCGGGTACAAGGTCGACGTCAGCCGGGGTGAGCGGATCGGCCGGGTGTCCTCGGAGTGGTTCTCCCGACCGGACGACGAGCGCTTCCTCTCGCTCGACGACCTCGCCCGCTCGGTGCGGAGCCGTGCCGAGCGCAGCCGGACCCGGGTGGTGGAGACCGCCGCGATCCACGTCGAGGCGAGCCGCGCCGATCCCGAGCGGCTGGCGCTGATCCTGCCCGGCGCCGAGCGGCCGGTGGCGCCGACCCACTGGAGCTTCGGCCAGCTCGCGAGCCAGGTCGGGGCGCCGGCGGCCTACCTCCGGCAGTTGCCGGCGGCGCTCGCCGCGATCAACCTGCAATACGGGCTCACCGCGCATCGCGCCGAGCAGATCAAGACGCTGGAGATCGAGGAGGACCGGGTCGAGCTCCGCGCCGTCACCGGGCCGGACTACGGCCGCATCTACGACCACGAGCTGGTCGAGGCGGTGCAGCGCATCGCCGGCAACGGCACCGGCGACACCCGCTGGAAGGTGCCGGGCGTGCTCGACTGGTCGACCGGCGTCTACAGCCCGCGGGTCGACATCAGGAAGGACACGACGACGCTCTACGCCTCGGACCGCGACGTCTTCCTGTTCCTCGTCGACGACCTCAATCCGATCGAGGCGGGCAAGCTGCCGGACGGTTCGCCGGACCTGTTCTTCAGCATGACGGTGAAGTTCCGCTACAGGGGCCGCAGTTTCGGATCGGCGCAATCTCTTGGCGCTGCGCTGAAGCGGGACATGGACCAAGCCGTTGACCGCGCATTGCGCAACGCAGCGTCCGGCTCTGGCGCGCGTATACGCAAAACGGGTCAGGGGTACGAAGTCGAGGGCACGGCGGACCAACTCGCCCGCTTCAATCGGCGCATCAGTTAGTGCCGGTTCGCGACCGGCTGGGGCCGTCCCGGCCGGTCTCAAGCCTGACCTCTATCAGCCTTGAGCCGAGCGCCGACGGCACCCATTCGATGTGCCGAACGAAGTTCGCGCAGATCTCCAAGAAGTCCGGCAAACCTACGCGCGGTCCGGCTGCTGCTCGGTCATATTAGGATGGACAGCGCGGTCCGCTACCTTGGCGTTGAGCTCCACGATGATCTGACTGAGAGGCAATCGACTTCTGAAGAAGGATTGATCCGTCCACGAGCCGGCGGACCGCCGGACGCGAATGTCCGCTTCGTGATCCGGGAGGCATACTAAGTTGCTGCAGACTAACGACCGCTTCCCGCCCGAAGGCCCAAGAGGAAGCGATGTTTTGCTCATGCTACAGTGCCGGCGTCGGATTGACCGAAGACAGGGTGGGCCGGGAGGACAGGAGGCCTCGCCATGTCTACCGAGTTCCTTCCCGCCCTGCGCCCAACCCGTATCGCCTGGAACAAGGGCCGCATCGTCGGCCAGAAGCGCCCGCTGCAACCGAAGCACGTCTGGTCGATCCGGGTCCGTCTCGAGATGGCCGACAACCCGCGCGACCTCGCGCTCTTCAACATGGCGATCGACAGCAAGTTGCGCGGCTGCGACCTCGTCCGCCTTAGGGTGAAGGACGTGTTCGCGGCCGGGCGGGTTCGGGAGCGCGCCTCGATCACCCAGCGCAAGACGGCGCGGCCGGTTCGGTTCGAAATCACGGAGCTGACCCGGCAATCGCTGGAACCGTGGATAGCGAACCCAGAGATGCTCGGCGCCGACTACCTCTGGCCGAGCCGCTTCCATGACAGCCCGCACCTGTCGACGCGGCAATACGCCCGGATCCTGCGCGGATGGGTAACCTCGATCGGCCTCGACTCCAATTCCTACGGGACCCATTCGATGCGCCGCACCAAGGTGGCGCAGATCTACAAGAAGACGGGCAACCTCCGCGCGGTGCAGCTCCTGCTTGGCCACACCAAGATGGACAGCACGATCCGCTACCTCGGTGTCGAGCTCGACGATGTGCTGACGATCTCCGAGGCGATCGACCTTTGAACCCGGTTACGGCCGGCTCCACGAGCCGGCCGGCCCAAAGCCACCCTTCAACCGCAGGCCTGTCACGCCGTTCGGATCTTCGAATGCAGCCGTTCGGGGACCTTCGCTGGCGGCGCTGAGCACCAGGAAGGCCGGATTGATGCGGGCCTGCAGGAGGATCAGGAGGACCGCGGCGGCGATGGCGGCCGTTTCCACACCGAGGATCGCGCCCTTGGCCATCGTGAAGCAGCCGGCGAGGAGGAGGCCGATCGAGACGGGAGCGAGGCCGCGCTGGATCGAGGCGCGCCAGGGCCAGGACCCGAGGCGGATCCAGGCACGGCCGACGTGGAAGGTGATATGAGGAGTGCGGTCGGCGCGAAGAAGGCGAGGAGCGCCACCGCGGCGCCGAGGGGGCCGGCGGCCCAGTCGCCGATCGGGGCGATCAGCATCATGCGTAGCGCGCGACCGGCGCGGACGTGTGGTGCTTTATTCTTGATCCCCTTTCCGGGTTGCTGCCGCGGGGGGCTCGAGCAGGATCGCCTGCAGGCGTTCGGGGCCGATGGCGCGGGCGACGTGCTTGAAGGTGAAAAAGGGCAGGAGCGAGACGAAGGTGATCGCCGCGACGATCAGGAGCCCGGCGAGGCCGCCGCCGCCGAAGGACGGCATGCTCGCGGAGACGGTCTCGCCGTGAAAGTGGCCGGCGAGCACCCGCTCCAGCACATGCACGGCGAGGAAGAGCACGGTGTAGAACGCCGCTTCGACGACGATCGTCACCACGAGCGGCCAGCGCCGGAAATGGCGGCCGACGTCGAGGAGCTCGGCGATGAGCATCACCTTTGCCAGCACTAGCGCGTTCAGGACGGCGAAGCCCTGCATCACCACGGCACTGCCGTGGCTGCGCGCGACGATGGTCTCGTTGAGGACGAAGAGGCCGAAGAGCGCCCAGAGATAGAGGAACATAACCACGAACTGGCGCATCTCGTGCGCCGCGCGCTGGCCGAGGCTCGGGCGTGCCGTGGCGGCGGTCATCGGCCGGTGTCCTCGCGGCGCATCAGCTCCTCGGCGAGGATGGTGACGCCGAGATTGCTCGCGGCGATCCCCTGCGCGACGCAGAGCTTCAGGACTTCCATGATCTCGGCGACACTGGCACCGGCCGCGAGGGCGTTCCTAATGTGGCGGCGGGTGCCGGGCACGTACATGTGGGTGAAGGAGGCGTCGAAGGCGATGCTGAGCAGCTCGGTCTCCTTCGGCGTGAAGACGCCGCCGCCGTAGATGGCGGCGCCGGTCGCCATGAACTGGTCGGTCCAGACCGGGTCGAGGGCGAAGAACGGGTCCCAGGCGGCGTTCCACTGGCCGATCGCCTTCATGCGGTCGCAGGCCGGGGTGGCGGCGGAGGGCGCGGGCGGCAGCGCGGCGCCCGCGGCGGCGGCCTCTTCGAGCAGGATCGGCGCCCCGAGGCTGCACGAATGGATCGCCATCACCGAGGCCATCTGGACGATGGTCAGGACCTGCTCGCGGGTGGCGCCGGCGTCGAGCGCGGCGCGGATGTGGCGGCGGGTGCCGACGCGGTCGAGGTTGGTGCAGGCGACGCTGACCGCCACCGAGACGAGCTCGACGAACGGCCGCGGCAGAACCGTGCCGGACCAGGGATTGACGCTCATCGCCCGGCAGGCGTGGGCCCAGCCGGGGTCCCAGTCGTCGAGCATGGTGAGCGCGACGGCGTCCCACGGGCCGACAGGTTCCCCGTCCCGAGACTTCTCGTTCATGGCGTCCTCCATGGCAGGCGGTCGGTGAGGACGAGGTCGGCGGCAGCCTCAGTCCGGCTCGGGCGGCGGGAAGGCGAGCGGGTCGGTCTCCCAGACGGCGAAGGCGTTGCCCGCGGAATCGGCGAGCACCGCGTACCAGCCGGTGCGCGGTACGGCGCTGCGCTCCTTCAGCACGCTGCCGCCATGGCGCTCGACGGTGGCGATGGCGTCCTCCGCCGACGGAACGACGAAATAGGGCAGCCACCCCTGCAGCGGGAAGGGCGGCCGACGGGCGAGGCCGCCGACCATCTGCCCGTCGCCGTTCTGGACCCGCCAGTAGTCCACACCGGGCGCCTGCTCGATCCGCCAGCCGAAGAGCTCGCGGTAGAGGTCGGCGAGCTTCTCCGGCTCGTCGCCGAACATCTCGAAATGGCTCACGCCAGCGTTCATCGGAATGCTCCCTTGCCGGCGGTGAAAGGCAGCGTGTCGGCCTTCCCGGCGACGACGGGCGCGGAGGCGGCCGTCCGCGCCATGGCGCCGGGCGCGCAGCCGAGGGCCGCGAGAGTGAGCGCGAGCAGGCGCCGGCCGTGTCGTTCGGTCATCGTCTTACCCCCAAGGGATGGCCTCCGCGATGGAGGGCTCGGGCGGCGCTGGTCGCGCCGCCCGAGGCTTCGCCCTACGCCTTCTCGAGCTTCGCCGCCGCCGCGGCCGCTTCCATGGCGAGCTTCGCGGCCTCCGGCGGGACCATGCAATAAGACATCGGATGCGAGTCGCCGCCGGTCTTGGCGACGGTCTTTTTGCCGTCGGTATCCCAGACGAGGAACCCCTTGTGGCCGTCGGTGCGGTTCGGCGGCAGGCCGAGATGCTGCAAGGTCTCCTCGACGCTGTCGTACCAGACGCCGATCTTCATGATCTTGCGCGCTTCCTCGGCCGTCGCGACCCGGCGTCCGAACTCCTTGGCCAGACGTACCACGCCCTCGATCTGCTGCACCGATGTACGGCGCTGCTTGTCCGGGCCCCAGAGGTTGTCCTCGTTGCCGACGCGCACGTGCTGGCCCATGACGATCGACATGGCCGAGAGCGAGATCAGCCCGCGCATGCTGGACCAGAAGGTGGTCACCGCGCCCTGCGGCACCTGACGCAGGAAATCCATCCAGTGGTAGGGATTGCGCCCCAGCGTGCCGCCGCCGTAGCCGCAGATCGCGAGGTTCATCGGGCCCATGTAGACCCCGGCGCGGATCAGCCGCTCGATGAGCTCCATCTGGTGGACGTGGACCGGAACGAAGTACGGTTGGATCCGGTTCGCCGACAGCCGCTTCAGATGCTCGAGGTAGAACGCCGGCCCGGCATCGACCCACATGCCGGCCCAGGCGGCCTGCACCTTGGGATTGTTGTCGAGGTGGGTACCCTTGATGTCGTCCGGCCCGAGCATCGACATGATGTCCCACTGCGTCGTGCCGATCGCCACCGTCACGCAGTCGGGCTTCGGGTCGAGCTCGGTCAGCATGTGGCGGGTATCGTAGTCGAGCCACTTGGCCTTCGCCTCGGCCGTGTGCGGCGCGAAGGAGATCGACCCGCCGACCTGCAGGATCATCTGCGGCACCGCCTCGCGCAGGCGGGTGAGCAGGTAGTTGTACTGGTCGAAATTGGTCGAGCCCTGGCCCGTCGCGGGGTCGCGCACGTGAACGTGCAGCATGGTCGCGCCGGCGTTGTAGCAGTCCACTGCCTTCTGCACCTGCTCGTCCCAGGTCAGGGGAAGATCAGCGTCCCCCGGCAGCCACTGCGGACCGTAGGGAGCGGCCGTGATGATCAGCGGCTCCATGTTCTCCGGCAGTATCGAGTCGTCGGTATAGTACATGTCTTCCTCCGTGCTGGAGCGACGTCCCTATCGCATCTTGCGAAACGGGCAGTACGTGACCCCCGGGAAAGCCGTGAAGCCTTCCGCTGAACTTGCGGCTATCCGAAGGTTCGTCACCTTGTCCGTCCGCCCGCTGCTTACGCCACGCCGCAGCGCGGATCTTGCGAATTTCCGACGTGGGTGGTGAATGTCCCGCACGAGCGCGCGAGGAGAGGAAGATGTCGCATGGCTGGCAACGGGTCGGGGCGCTGACGGTCCTGCCTTCGCTCCTCCGCGAGTCCGGCGTCGATCCGGGCGAGGTGATCGCCAGCGCAGGCCTCGCCCCCGACGCCCTCGCCGACCGCGAGGGACGCATCCCCTTCGCCGCCGCCTGCCTGCTGCTGAAGTTCGGCGCCGAGCGGACCGGCTGTGCCCATTTCGGCCTCCTCCTAGGCCTCCGGAACGGCACCGAGAGCCTCGGGCTCGTCGGCGCTCTGATGCGCGAGGCGCCGACCTGGGGGCGCGCGGCGCTCGACCTCGTCGAGAACCAGCACCGCTACGTCCGGGGCGGGGTGCCCTACCTGATGGTCCGCGAGGATACCGCCTGGGCCGGCTACGCCGTCTACGAGCGCAACGTCGCCGGCGTCGAGCAGATCGAGGACGGCGCGATCGCCGTCGGGTTCACCCTGATGCGCGAGCTCTGCGGCGCACAGCCCGAGCAAGTCCTGCTCTCGCACAGCGCGCCCGCCGACCCGCTGGCCTACCGGCGGCTCTTCGGCGTCCCGGTCGCCTTCGACGCCAACCAGACCGCGCTGGTCTTTCCGAGCGCCATGCTCGACCGTCCCGTCCAGGGCGCCGAACCGGCCCGGCGCCGCGGGCTCGCCGAGCGGGTGCGCGACTACTGGGCCGTAGACCTGCCGCAGGTCTCCGATCAGGTCGCGCGCCTGCTGCGCTCCCGCGTCATCTTCGGCGAGGTCGGCCTCGACGGGATCGCCGAAACGCTCGCCCTCCACCCCCGCGTGCTCGAGCGGGCGCTGAAGCGCGAGGGGACGACCTTCCGCGCCCTGCGCAACCAGACCCGCATCGACGTCGCGCAACGCCTGCTGCAGGGCACCCGCCTCAGCGTCACCGACATCGCCGCCGCCCTCGGCTACGCCGACACGAGCGCCTTCAGCAACGCCTTCCGCCACATCTGCGGCGCCTCCCCGACCGGCTGGCGGCAATCCGCGGCCGCCGCGGCCTGAACGCAGACGCTTCGCCACGTCGCGGAAGTGGGCGACCGAGCCGTTGGGACGGCGATGCTGCTGGGGCCGCAGATCGGAGCCGCAGTTCTGTGGCGAGATCTGAACGACTTCGAACGCCGTCGCAGGAGGTGCCGGATCGGGTGGCTGCTTCGGCCAATCATGCCAGACCTGAACGATCGGCACGAATGACCGGTATGCTGGTGCGGAACCTGCGGGGCAGCATCTCCGCGAACGGCAGCTATCCGCCCACCACGCCTCCCGAACCCTCGGCCCTTCCCGCATCACAGCCGTTGAGAGTCATATCAGAGGGTGGCGCTTCGCTTTGCGACGGGTCGAGGCTCGGGAGAGAGGCTCCCGGGCGCCCGTCGCGGAGTGAAGACCGATGGCAACAGCCACCCAGAAGATCACGCTCGCCTCTGCGCGCGACATCCCGTTCAACAAGCTCGTGCTGAGCCAGGCCAACGTCCGCCGGGTCAAGGCCGGCGTCTCGGTCGACGAGCTAGCCGAGTCGATCGCCCGGCGCGGGCTGATCCAGAGCCTGCACGTCCGGCAGGTGCTCGATGCCGACGGCAAGGAGACCGGTACGTTCGAGGTTCCGGCGGGCGGCCGGCGCTTTCGGGCGCTGGAGCTGTTGGTGAAGCGGAAGCGTCTCGCGCGGACCGCGCCGGTGCCGTGCGTCGTCTCCGAGGCGGGCGGGAACATCCTGATGGACGAGGTCTCGCTCGCCGAGAACATCGAGCGCGCGCCCTTGCACCCGCTCGACCAGTTCCGCGCCTTCCAGGCGCTGCGCGAGAAGGGGATGACCGAGGAGGCGATCGCCGCCGCCTTCTTCGTCGGCGTCGCGGTGGTGAAGCAGCGGCTGCGGCTCGCCTCGGTGTCGCCGATCCTCCTCGACGTCTACGCCGACGACGGCATGACGCTCGAGCAGCTGATGGCCTTCACCGTCTCGGAGGACCATGCCCGGCAGGAGCGGGTCTGGTCGACGATCGGCAGCAGCTGGAACAAGGAGCCCTTCCAGATCCGCCGGATGCTGACCGAGACCACGGTGCGCGCCTCCGACCGGCGGGCGCTCTTCGTCGGGGTCGCGGCCTACGAGGCGGCCGGCGGCCTGGTGCTCCGCGACCTCTTCCAGTCCGACGACGGCGGCTGGCTGCAGGACGCGGGCCTGCTCGACCGGCTTGTGACGGAGAAGCTCAAGGCCGCCGCCGACGTGGTGGCTGATGAGGGCTGGAAGTGGGTCGAGGCCGCGGTCACCATTTCCTACGGCACGGCCTTCGGCCTGCGGGTGCTCGACGGCACGCCGATCGCGATGACCGAGACGGAGGCCGCGCAGCGCGACGCGCTGCAGGCCGAGTTCGATCGGCTGAACGAGGCTTACGACAGTGCCGACGAGCTACCGGACGAGGTCGACGCGCGGCTCGGCGAGATCGAGGCGGCGCTCGACGCGATCGACACCCGGCCGATGCAGTACGACCCTGCCGAGGTCGCCATCGCCGGTGTCTTCGTCAGCGTCGCGTCGGATGGGTCGCTGAACGTTCAGCAGGGCTTCGTCCGGCCGGAGGACGAGCCGCGGGGTCCGGCCGGCGACGGCGACGAGGCCTCGGGGGACGAGCCGGCGCATGCCTCCGGTGCCACCGCGGCGTCCTCCGTCCAGCGTGCCATCATCACGGTCGGCGGCCAGCCGGCCGCGCCCGAGGCCGACGAGGAGGAGGACGGCATCCGGCCGCTGCCGGAGCGGCTGATCACCGAGTTGACCGCCCACCGGACGCTGGCGCTGCGCGACGCCGTTGCCGGCAACCCGCGGGTGGCGATGACGGCGCTCCTGCACAAGCTCGCCTCCGACGCCTTCGGCCGGCGCTCGCGCGAAGGCTGCCTGGAGGCGGAAGTCCGCGAGGTGACCACTCCCATCCACGCCGACGACCTCGGCGAGAGCGCGTCGGCGATCTCGGTCGCGGCGCAGCACGCCCGCTGGAGCGCCGAGGTGCCGACGGAGGACGAGGCGCTCTAGGACTGGCTCGTCGCGCTCGACGCCGAGGAGCGGATGGCGCTTCTCGCCCACTGCGTCAGCCTCGGGGTCAACGCCCTCCACGAACGGCCGAACCCCTACGGCACCGGCGTCAGCGCCTTCGGGCTGACCAAGCGGCTGGCGCAGGCCGACCGGCTGGCGCGGGCGACCGAGCTCGACATGGTCGAGGCGGGCTGGCGGCCGACGGTCGGCAACTATCTCGGCCGGGTCACCAAGGCGCGGATCCTCGAGGCGGTGCGCGAGGGCGCCGGCGAACAGGCGGCGCAGCTCATCGACCACCTGAAGAAAGGCGACATGGCGCGGGAGGCCGAGCGGCTGCTCGCCCGTCGCCGCCTCGCAGCAGGGCCGCGCCGGGCTCAGGCTGCAGTACGCGCTGCCGGAGGCGCGCGTCCTCTACGTCTCTGCGACCGGCGCGACCACCGTGCAGAACCTCGCCTATGCCCAGCGGCTCGGGCTCTGGGGCGGCGCCGACTTCCCCTTCGCCACCCGTGCGGAGTTCGTCGAGGCGATCGAGGCCGGCGGCGTCGCGGCGATGGAGGTCCTCGCCCGCGATCTCCGCGCCCTCGGTCTCTACACCGCCCGCTCGCTCTCCTTCGACGGCGTCGCCTACGAGCTCGTCGAGCATGCGCTGACGCCCGAGCAGACCGCGCTCTACGACGCCTATGCCGGCGCCTTCGCCGTCATCCACAACAACCTCGACGCAGCACTCCGCGCCGCCAACGTCACCGGCGCCGCCGGCACGCTGAACCCGCAGGCGAAGTCCGCCGCCCGCTCGGCCTTCGAGGCCGCCAAGCAGCGCTTCTTCGGGCATCTGCTCACCAGCATGAAGACGCCGACGCTGCTGCGGTCGATCGCGGCCGATCTCGACGCCGGGCACGCCGCCGTGGTGCAGATCGTCTCGACCGGCGAGGCGCTGATGGAGCGTCGGCTCGCGGAGATCCCGACCGAGGAGTGGGGCGACGTCCGCGTCGACATCACCCCGAGGGAACTCGTCCTGGACTACCTCGCGCATTCCTTCCCGGTGCAGCTCTACGAGCCCTTCACCGACAGCGCCGGCAATCTCGCCTCGCGCCCGGTGATCCGCGACGGCCAGCCGGTCGAGAGCCGCGAGGCGGTCGCCCGGCGCGACGCGCTGATCGAGCATCTCGCCGCGCTGCCGCCGGTGCCGGGGGCGCTCGACCAGATCGTCCAGCACTTCGGCACCGACGTCGTCGCCGAGGTCACCGGCCGCTCGCGGCGCATCGTCCGGCGGCGGCCGGCCGATGGCGCGCCCGGTGGCGATCGCCTCGTCGTCGAGAGCCGGGCGGCGTCGGCCAACCTCGCCGAGGCGGCGGCCTTCATGGACGACAAGAAGCGCGTGCTGGTCTTCTCCGACGCCGGCGGCACCGGGCGAAGCTATCACGCCGACCTTGCGGCGAGGAACGACCGGCTGCGCGTGCACTACCTGCTCGAGGCCGGCTGGAAGGCCGACACCGCGATCCAGGGGCTCGGCCGCACTCATCGCACGAACCAGCGCCAGCCGCCGCTGTGCGGCCGATCGCCACCGACGTGAAGGCCGAGAAGCGCTTCCTCTCGACCATCGCCCGCCGGCTCGACACCCTCGGCGCCATCACCCGCGGCCAGCGCCAGACCGGCGGCCAGGGGCTGTTCCGCCCCGAGGACAATCTCGAAAGCCCGTACGCCCGCGACGCGCTGCGCCAGCTCTACCTGCTCATCATCCGCGGCAGGATCGAGGATTGCCCGCTCGAACGCTTCGAGGCGGCGACCGGCCTGAAGCTCATGGACGTGAACGGCGTCCGCGACGACCTGCCGCCGATCACCACCTTCCTGAACCGGCTGCTGGCGCTGACGATCGACCTGCAGGGCGTGCTCTTCGCCGCCTTCGAGCAACTCCTCGCCGCGCGGGTCGAGGGGGCGATCGCTGCCGGGGTCTACGACCTCGGGCTGGAGACCCTCGTCGCCGAGAGCTTCACCGTCACCGAGCGGCGGACGATACACACCCACCCGCGCACCGGCGCCGAGACCCGGCTCCTCACCATCCGCCAGCAACAGCGCAATCGGCCTTTGGCGGCCGCCGACGCGCTCGCTCGGGTGAGCGAGCCCGGCGCGCGGCTGCTCGTCAACGCCCGCTCCGGTCGGGCCGCGGTGCACGTGCCGGCGGCGAGCGTCATGCTCGACGACGGCGAGATCGAGCGGCGGGTCCGCCTGATCCGGCCGATGGAGGCGGTGAACCTGCCGGCGAAGGCGCTCGACGAGACCCACTGGGCCGGGGCCGCCCCGGTGACCTTCACCGCGGCTTGGGAAAACGAGCTCGCCGAGGTCCCGGCCTTCACCGAGTCGGCCCTGCACATCGTCTCCGGCCTGCTGCTGCCGATCTGGAAGCGGCTGCCGCAGGACTCGACCCGGGTCTACCGCCTGTGCACCGATGACGGCGAGCGCATCGTCGGCCGCCGGGTCTCCCCGGCCTGGGTCGCCGGTGTCCTCGCCGCCGAGGGTGCCGCACCCGCGCTGTCGCCCGAGGACGCCTTCGCGGCGCTCGTCGACGGGCGGATCGTCATCGACCTCGCCGATGGGCTACAGCTCCGGCCGTCGCGCGTCATGCATGCCGACCGGATCGAGCTCCTCGGCTTCACCGAGGCGCTGCGCGAGCGGCTGAAGGCCGACGGGCTCTTCGGCGAGATCATCTCGTGGAAGTTGCGGCTCTTCGTGCCGACCGGCGCCGAGGGTCCGGCCGTCCTCTGCCGGCTCTCCTGGCGCTTGTCTTCCTGCATTATGGCGGCATCTACGGATCGGACGCCTCGCCCTACCGTGGCTACGTCGGACAGCCGCTCCCCGTCGCCTCGATCCTCGTCTCCTTCATGCTGTTTCTCGGCTTCTCCGCCGTCCCGGCGATGAGCGCGATCTCGGGCTTCCTGTTCTTTCAGGGCGCGACCGCGCAGAGGCCGCCGGATTTCGCTCGCAAGTGGCGGCGGCGGGTGCATTCGCTGGTGATCCTCTTCCTGATCTGGGGAACGCTGTTCGCGGTCGTCGGCTACGTGGTGCATCGCGTCTATCCCGACCTCTTCGCGCCCTTCTTCGGCGGGGACCAGGGCTTCCTGCGCACCTGGGGCAACGCGATCATCGGCGTCACCCGCACCCAGGTCGCCTTCCAGCCCTGGTTCGTCCGCGACCTGATCCTGACAGTCGCGCTGAGCCCGGTTATCTGGCTGCTGATCGGCCGGCTGCTATGGCTCACCATCGCCGTGCTGGTGCCGCTCTGGATCCTCGACCATAACCTCGTCATCTTTCATCGATTTGACGTGCTGCTCTTCTTCTGCTTCGGCGCGGCCAGTGCGATGCACCGGGTCCGCCCCGACCTGCCGGAGCGATGGGTGGCGCCAGTCTTCGCGCTCTTCCTTGCCGCGGCGATGGCGCGCACCCTCGCGCCGTGGGCGCTCGGCCGGGCCGAGGGGCTCGACATCGACGTCGCCACCGCCGCCATGCGCGTCCTCGGCGCGCTCGCCGTCTGGAACGCGGCGCCGCTGGCGCTCGGCACTCGCTTCGCCGCGTGGGTCGGGCGCAACAGCTACATGGCCTTCTACGTCCATGCTGCCCACTACCCGCCGATCCTGTTCGTCAAGCTCGCGCTCGGCTCGACGATCGACCAGAGTTCCGAGGCTGCCCAGATCGGGCTCTACTTCCTGACGGTCGGCCTGACGATCTCGGGCCTCCTCGCCCTCGGCCGCCTGCTCGGCCGGCGGACGCCGCGGCTGTTCCAGGTCATCAGCGGCGGCCGGACGGAGGGTCCCGCGAAGAAGGAACGCGCCGGCTTCCTGCCGACATGAGGTTCCCGGTCGCGCTTCGAGCACCTTGGCGCCCCTTGACCTTCCAGTTGCTGGAAGGGGCATATGCGGCGTCAGATCCAGACTCGGGAGGCTGACATGAACGCATCCGGCGTCGTGACAACGACGACGGTGGTCCGCGATCCGGTCTGCGGGATGACCGTCGATTCCTCGGCCGGCAAGCCGCGCCACGAACATGCCGGCCACACCTATCACTTCTGTTCCGAGGGCTGCCGGGCGAAGTTCGCCGCGGCCCCCGAGGACTACATAACGGCCACCGACCCGGTCTGCGGCATGATGGTCGACCGCTCGACGGCCCGGTACATGACAAGGCATGGCGGCGAGCGCTTCTACTTTTGCTCCGGCCGCTGCAAGGAAAGGTTCGAGGCGGAGCCCGAGACCTACCGGCCGGGCAAGGCCGCTTCGAACCCGATGCCGGCCGGGACCGTGTACACCTGTCCGATGCACCCCGAGATCGAGCAGATCCGCCCCGGCGACTGCCCGATCGGCGGCATGGCGCTGGAGCCCCAAGGCGTGCCGGGCGGCGACGAGGGGCCGACCCCCGCGCTCGCCGACTTCCGGCGACGCTTCGCCGTCGGTGCTGCCCTGACCCTGCCGCTCCTCGCCCTCGCCATGGGGCCGATGGTCGGCCTGCCGATCGGTGGGTGGATCGGCGAGCGGATGGCCCGATGGCTGGAGCTGATCCTCGCCACCCCGGTCATCCTCTGGTCGGCTGGCCCTTCCTCGTCCGGGGCTGGAGGTCGTACCGGACGATGAAGCTCAACATGTTCAGCCTGATCGCCATGGGGGTTGTGGCCGCCTATGCGTTCAGCGTGGTGCGGTGATCGCGCCGGGTCTGTTCCCGCACGGCTTCCAGGACCATTCCGGCCAGGTCGGGGTCTATTTCGAGGCCGGCGCGGTCATCGTCGTTCTGGTGCTGCTCGGCCAGATCCTTGAGCTGCAGGCCCGCGAGCGCACCGGCTCGGCGATCCGGGCGCGGCTCGATCTCGCCGCCAAGACCGCCCGCATCGTCCGGGCCGGATGGGCGCGAGGAGGAAATCGCGCTCGAGTCGGTTCGCCTCGGCGACAGGCTGCGCGTGCGCCCGGGCGAGAAGGTCCCGGTCGACGGTGAGGTGCTCGACGGCAGGTTCTCTGTCGCTGAGTCCATGCTGACCGGCGAGCCGCCGCCGGTCGAGAAGGTCGCGGGCGATCCGGTGACCGGCGCGACGATCAACGGCACCGGCAGCCTGATTATCGAGGCGAAGCGCGCCGGCAAGGACACGATGCTCGCCCGGATCGTCGAGGTGGTCGCGGCGGCGCAGCGCTCGCGGGCGCCAATCCAGAAGCTCGCCGACGCCGTCGCCGGCTGGTTCGTGCCGGCGGTGATACCGAATCCGCGTGATTGATTCCGAGAAGGGGGATTCCTCTGTTGAATCGAGGCCG
>JAXMDH010000054.1:0-29604 GCA_046348915.1 Amaricoccus sp. | reverse complement strand
CCAGACCGAGAAGGCGCTGAACCTCGCGACGATCCTCGCCGAGCGCGTCGTCGGCCAGGACCACGCGATGGAGATGATCGCCCGCCGCGTCCAGACCAGCCGCGCCGGCCTCGGCGCCCCGGAAAAGCCCGTCGGCGTCTTCCTCCTCTGCGGCCCCTCGGGCGTCGGCAAGACCGAGACCGCGCTGGCGCTGGCGGAAACCCTCTACGGCGGCGAGCAGAACCTCATCACCATCAACATGTCCGAGTTCCAGGAGGCCCACACCGTGTCGCTCCTCAAGGGCGCGCCCCCCGGCTACGTCGGCTACGGCAAGGGCGGCGTCCTGACCGAGGCCGTCCGCCGCAAGCCCTACTCCGTCGTCCTTCTCGACGAAGTGGAAAAGGCCCACCCCGACGTCCACGAGATCTTCTTCCAGGTCTTCGACAAGGGGATGATGGACGACAGCGAGGGCCGCCGCATCGACTTCAAGAACTGCCTGATCCTCCTGACCTCGAATGTCGGCTCCGAGGTCATCATGGCCGCCACCGACGCCGGCCGCCGCCGCGATTCCATCGACGACCTCGACAAGGCCCTCCGCCCGCCGCTCCTGAAGGTCTTCCCCGCAGCCTTCCTCGGTCGCGTGGTGACGATCCCCTACTGCCCCTTGAGCGATTCCATGATCGAGTCGATCGCCGCCCACCGCTTCGACAAGATCCGCCGCCAGCTCCGGGCCAACCACGAGGCCGAGCTCGTCATCGGCGACGGCGTCCTCGACCTCGTCCGCGCCCGCTGCACCGAGCTCGAGTCGGGCGGCCGCATGATCGACGCCATCCTCACCAACACCCTGCTCCCGGAACTCAGCCGCGGCGTCCTCAACCGCGCCATCGAAGGCAGCAAGATTACCCGCGTCACCGTCGGGGCAGGCGAGGGCGGCTTCACCTACGCCTTCGAATGAGCGTGCGTTTCTCCGGCGAAGTCCGCGCTGTCGGGCTCGACGGCGGCCGGGAAGATGTTCTCGAACCGCCCTTCGATGCAGAGCGCGTGCAGCCGCGCCCAGAAACCGCGGAACCGCTCCGTTTCCAGATGCGCTGCGTGCGCTTCGCGGCTCGCGAAGCACTCCGCGATGCTGACGACATCGGGAGCGTGCACGCTGGGGTTCATCTCGAAGAAGAGGCAGCCCTCCTCCTGCCGGCAGGCGGCGGCATAGGGTACGGCGAGAGCCATCAGCTCGTCGCGCCTCCCGGTTCGGCAGGTCAGCCAGCCGATGATGTACTTTCGCCGCTCGGCCGGCCCATCGCCCATGCGCAGCGTCAGCTGATCGCCTGGAATTCCACCCGCCGGTTCACCCCGGCGCGCGGGTTCTTGTCGTCGAACGGGAACTGCTCGCCGACGCCCACCGCCTGCAGCTTGTCGGCCGGGATGCCGCAGCTGTCGACGAAGAAGCGCATCACCTCCTGCGCCCGGAGCTCCGAGAGCTTCTGGTTGTAGCCCCACGGCCCCGAGGCGTCGGTATGCCCGACGATCCGCATCACGTTGACCCCGGCCGCTCCCAGGACCTCACAGATCTGCGCCAGCTTCGGCTTCTGCGCGTCGTCGAGGGCGGAGGAATCGAACGCGAAGGTCACCTGCACGTTCACCTGTTCGTCCTTTGGCAGCTCCCAGTGCGTCATCGTAGGCGCCGGCTCCGACCCGTCCGCGGCCGTGTTCGTGGCGGCGTCCGGCACGGGCGTCAGCGTCAGCCCCTCGGCCGGCGCTGCGGTCTCGACTTGAACCTGCGCCGCCGGCTCCTCCCCGGGAGCCGTCAGGACAAGCCCGCGGGTCGCCCCCATCGACCGGTCGGCGCCCGGCGTCTCGGCCGCCTTGATCGACTGCATCTGGGCGCGGAACCGCTGGACGAGCTCGGCGTCGGTCATTCCCTGCGCCTGGGCGACCGCGCCACAGGCGACCCATGCCGCGAAGGTCGCGGCGGCGTAAACGGCTTGCTTCAAAATGCGGGCTCCATGCTAGTATGTTTTGCCCGGGGCGATTGTACTGTAGCATGCGCCGACGCGCAATGTTCCGCGCAGGCGTCGGGCCGGGCCCGGGGGGGATGTGTGGCCGAATTTCCGGCTCGGATCAGCCGCGGAGCGCTCCGGTGACCGGCACGCTCGTCGTGACCGGCGCTGGGGGCAGTCACCGGGGGCTCGTCCGCGACGCCAACGAGGACGCGATCCTGACCGACCCGACCGGCGTTCTCTGGGCGGTCGTCGACGGCATGGGCGGGCACGGCCACGGCGACCTCGCCGCGGACCTCGTCATCGACGCCCTCGCCCGCGTCCCGCACGGCGACGCCGGCCGGGCGCTGCTCGGCGCCGCCCTGGGCGAGGCGCACGCAGACATCCAGGCACGCTCGGAAGCCGACGGCCTCGGCCAGATCGGCGCCACCGTCGTCGCGCTGATGCTCGACCACGACCGCGCCGTCGTCGGCTGGGCCGGCGACAGCCGCGCCTATCTCCTGCGCGCCGGTACTCTCACGCCGATCACCCGCGATCACTCGCTGGTCCAGGAACTCGTCGACCAGGCCGTGCTCACCCCGGCCCAGGCCGAGGGCCACCCGCAGGCGAACGTCGTCACCCGCGCCATCGGCGTCGGCGATGCCGCCGAGCCCGAGTTCGCCGAGCTCACCGTCGCCGCCGGCGACCGACTGCTCCTCTGCTCCGACGGCCTGACCCGCGTCGTCCCCGAGGTCGAGATCGCCGACCGCCTGGCCGCTGCCCCCGATCCCGACTCCGCCTGCCACGCGCTGATTGAGGCGACGCTGGCGCAGGGCGCCCCCGACAACGTCTCTGCCGTCGTGGTCGCCATCGACGAGGCCCAGTGAAGGGGCACGGCATCCTCGGCGCGGTCGTGATCGGCGCCAGCCTCGTCCTCGCCGCCGTCGCCTTCGCCCTGGTCGGCGGCCTGCTGCGCAACGCCGGCGACACCGGCCCCGAGGCGATGATAGCGCGCGTCAACCGCGACCTCGATGCCCAGGGGGCGCGCATCGCCGCCGTCGAGCAGGCGGTCGAGGGGCTGCGCCGAAACCTCGACGGCATCAACGACCGCCTCGCGACACTCTCCTCCGCGCCCACGCCCGCTGCGATCCCCGTCCCGCAGCAGCAGCCGCAGGACCAGTTCGGCGGCGCCGCCCCGCTGCCCGAATCGGCCACCGACGAGGACCTCGTCGAGGGCATGCAGCTCGCCAAGGGCCGCTTCAACCAGGGGATCGAGCGCCCGCGCCCCGAGCTCCTCGACCAGCTGGTCGGCAACCCGCGCGACAGCTACTCCGACGCCTGCCAGCCGGTGACCAACCCCAAGCTCCTCGGCCTCCTCGACACCCGCCAGGTCGGCAGCTTCCGCGTGACGATGGTCAAGCCCGCCCTCGACTCGCTGCAAGAGGTCATGGACCGGCTGCAGAAGGACGAGCCGCAGATCTACGCCGCCCTCGGCACCGCCGGCGCCCTCTGCGCCCGCCACGTCCGCGGCGCCCCCGGCACCGTCTCGTCGCACGCCTGGGGCATGGCGATCGACCTGACGCTCTCGGGCAACCTCGACAAGATGGGCGACGCCTCGACCCAGTTCGGGCTCGTCGTCCTCGCCGAATACTTCAACGAGGCCGGCTGGTTCTGGGGCGCCGGCTACGAGCGCGAGGACTCGATGCACTTCGAGCCCGGCGAGGCGCTCCTCCGGCAATGGGCGGCGCAGGGCAAGCTGTGAGGTGTCCGCGAAGGGCGCACTCGGAGGCGTTATGCAAGCTGCGCACAAAGCTAAGTGTTTGAAACGAGATGATTGTATCTGAAAGCGGTAAGAAGCGGTTCATCATTGGGCACTCGTTCGCCATCCTCGCGCGTGCTCTGCCTGGGTCTGCCTGATGCCCGACCGCGAGGCTCCCCGCACCGTCGTCCGCCCGCCCGGGTCCTCGCGCCCCGCGCGCGACGACGTCCTCGCCGGCCTCGCCGCGCCCCTTCTCGCGCTCAGCGCCGAGGCCGCCCGCGACCCGCGCCCTGACGCCGCCACCTTCGCCGCAGAGGCCCGCCGCCGCACTGAGGCCTTCGAGACCGCCGCGTTGAAAGCCGGTCTCCCCCGAGATGCCGTCGGCGAGGCCCGCGACGCCCTCCTCGCCGTCCTCGAGGCGCGCGTCCGCGCCAACCCGGCGCTGTCGTCCAAGGCCTGGGCCCGCGCCCGCCGCAAGGCGCTGCCCGGCGGTCCCGACCCCGATGCCGAAGCCCTCAGGCGCCGCCGCGCCACCGCCGACGCCGCCGGACCTTCCCGCCGCGAACTCGCCCGCTTCCTCCGCCACTGCGAGGAAGCGGTCGCCGCCGCCCCGCCGGCCCGCGAGCCCTCGGGGCTCCGCTGGGGGCTGATCGCGCCCCTCGCCGTCGTCCTCGTCCTCGCCGGCTGGGCAGCCTTCGCCGAATGGCGTTTCTCCGAACGCTTGCTCGCGACCTTCCCCGCACCCGACCCCGCCGCCGCGTCCGACCCCGCCGCGGCGGCCGCGGCCCTCGACCGGATGAAGGCCGCCGCCGAGGATATATCCCTCAAGTCCGCCGGCTCCCCCCTCGGCCTCGCCCCCCACCTGGGCCGCTTCGCTCCGGCCGCCGTCGCCCGAAAGCGCTACGTCGCCGCCGTCGATGCGCTGCTGCCGCCTGCCCTGGCCGAGGCGCTCGGCGTCGCCCTCGCCAACGAGGGCGGTTCGGTCGCGCTCTACGACACGCTCCGCACCCTCGCGATCCTCGAAGGCAAGGCGCCTTGGCAGCCGGGCTTCGTCGCCGGCTGGGTCGAGGACCGCGCCGACATCGACCCGACGCTCGGCGCCTTCGCCCCGCACGCTGCCGTCCTCTCCGGCCCCCCGCGCGGCCTCGCCCCCCAGGACGCCGAGCTCCTCGGCCAGGCCCGCAGCATCGTCGCCGAGGGCGACCCCGCCGCCTTTGCCTTCCTCGAGCTCTCCCGCGACGACGCCGCCCGCGCGCTCAGGGGCTGGTCGCCCGCGCTCCTCCCCGACCTCGACGCCGTCCTCGTCCGTCGCTCCGGTGACCCGCTGTCGCAGACCATCCCCGGCCTCTACACCGCCGCCGGCTGGACCTGGGCCGCCGGGGGCGGTGCCCGCGCCGCAATCGACCGCGCTGCCAGCCTCCGCGCCCGCGTCATCGGCGCGACGCCCGTGCCGCCTGTCACCGACGATGCCCTCCTGTCCGTGCTGCAGGACAGGACAATCGCAGCCTGGAGCGACGAGCTCGCCGACCTGCGCGTCCGCCCCTTCACCGACCAGCCGAGCGCGCTCCTGGTCAGCGGCACGCTCGGCCGCGCCGACTCGCCGCTGGAACCTCTCTTCCGTGCCGTCTGGCACGAGGCCGGCGGGGACGACCGCAGCCGCGGCTACGCCGAGCAAGTGAAGGTCACGACCAGCTTCGGCCCGATGTTCCAGTTCGTCGACCAGGGCGGAATGACCGAGATCGAGCAGGTGTTCGCCGGACTCAACGTGGCCCTCGCCGCCCTCGGGTCGGACTCCGAAATCAGCCGCCGCCGGCTGATGGATGTCCAGCACCGCGCGACCTCGATCGCCACGCTCAACCAGGCACCGCGGCTCGTCGTGCAGATCATCGAGGACGTCCTCGCGCAGACCACCGCCTCGCGCGAGGGCGGCGGCCAGCCGCAGGCCTCGCTGACCTGGCAGCGCGAGCTGTCGGCCGCCTGCCGCAGCGCCGTCACCGGCCGCTTCCCCTTCGCCGCCGACGGCCCCGACGCCGACCTCGCGGCCGTCGCCGCCTTCCTCGGGCCGAAAGGATCGCTCGCCCGCTTCTTCGCCAGCGACCTCGCGCCGCTCGTCGATACCTCGACCGACCCCTGGAGCTGGAAGCCCGAGGCACGCCTCTCTGGCTTCGGCCCCGACAGCGCCGCCTTCTTCGGCCGCGCCGCCGCCGTCGGCGACGCGCTCTTTCCGCCGGCCGGCCAGACCACGCTGACCCTCGCCGCCCTCGCCCAGCGCGGCGACGCCACGGTTGCCCTCGGCGGCGTCCAGGTCCCGATCGAGGCCTCCGGCGCCCCAACCACCCTCAGCTGGCCCGGCCCGAGCCCGGACCAAGGTCTCGCCGTCGCCTTCACGGGCGGCGGGGCCGGCGCGCAGCAGGCCTGGCCCGGACCCTGGGGCCTCATCCGCTTCCTCGACGCGCTTCACCTTCGCGCCCGCGACGACGGCCGCCGCTTCCTGATCGACGTCCGCCTCGCCGATACCCGCGCCTACCTGGAGCTGGCCTTCACCCGCCCTTCGAATCCCGCCGCCGCCAGCCGTCTGATGACCGGCCTCGCCTGCCCGGCCACTCTGTGACCGCGCGCCGAAGGCCTACGCCGACCCCTATCGGAAGGTTAACGGCGTCGGAAAAATCTTTATGAAGCAATGGTCTTAGCTTTGCCCGATACCCCGGCCCCGCGCCCTGTACTAGCCGGCTGGCGCGGCGAGTCCCCGTGTCGCGGATCCGGTATTGGGAACGCGCCGCGGGCGCTGGCCGGCCCGCGTATTGACCGGCGCCCGCGCGGCCAATAGATCGCGTCACCGTTGGTTGAGTCTCGCCGGGGAGGCGATGCGATGTCCGATCTCGCCCACGCCGCGGCGACCTCCAAGGCCTGGCCGTTCGAGGAGGCCCGCCGCCTCGTCGAGCGCTACCGCGACGGCCCGCCGAGGAAGGGCCACGTGCTCTTCGAGACCGGCTACGGCCCGTCGGGCCTGCCCCACATCGGCACCTTCGGCGAGGTGGCGCGCACGACGATGATCCGGCGTGCCTTCGAGACCATCTCCGACATCCCGACCCGCCTCGTCTGCTTCTCCGACGACATGGACGGCATGCGCAAGGTGCCCGACAACGTCCCCAACCAGGAGATGCTGCGCGCGAACCTGCAGAAGCCGCTGACCTCGGTTCCAGACCCCTTCGGCGAATACGAGAGCTTCGGTGCCCACAACAACGCCATGCTCCGCCGCTTCCTCGACACCTTCGGCTTCGAGTACGAGTTCGTCAGCGCGACCGACTTCTACCGTTCCGGCCGCTTCGACGCGATTCTCCGCCGCGCGGCCGAGCGCTACGACGCGCTGATGGAGGTCATGCTCGGCAGCCTTCGGGACGAGCGCCAACAGACCTATTCGATCTTCCTGCCGATCTCGCCGCAGTCCGGCCGTGTCCTCTACGTGCCGCTGAAGGAGGTGAACGCTGCCAAGGCCACGGTCACCTTCGACGACGAGGACGGCACCGAGACCACGCTCCCGGTCACCGGTGGCCACGTGAAGCTGCAGTGGAAGCCCGACTTCGGCGCCCGCTGGGCCGCGCTCGACGTCGACTTCGAGATGTACGGCAAGGACCATTCGACCAACACGCCGATCTACGACCGGATCTGCGAGATCCTCGGCGGCCGCGCGCCCGAGCATTTCACCTACGAGCTCTTCCTCGACGAGAACGGCGAGAAGATTTCCAAGTCCCGTGGCAACGGGCTGACCATCGACGAGTGGCTGCGGTATGCGGACCCCGAGAGCCTCGCCTACTTCATGTACGGCAAGCCGAAGACCGCCAAGCGCCTCCACTTCGACGTCATCCCGAAGAACGTCGACGAGTACCACCAGCAGCTGCGCGCCTTTGCAGGCCAGGACGCCGCCCAGCGGCTGGCCAACCCCGTCTGGCACATCCACCGCGGCCAGCCGCCAGCCTCGGGCATGCCGGTCAGCTTCGCGATGCTGCTGAACCTCGCGAGCGCCGCCAACGCCCACGACAAGGCCGTGCTCTGGGGCTTCATTCGCCGCTACGCGCCCGGGATCTCCCCGGAAACCGATCCGGCGCTCGACGCCGCCGTCGGTCACGCCGTCCGCTACTTCGAGGACTTCGTCCGCCCCGCCAAGACCTACCGGGCCGCCGATGCCAAGGAGGCCGCCGCCCTCGCCGACCTGCGCGACCGGCTGAAGGCGTGGACCGGACCCGCCGAGCCCGAGGCGCTGCAGAACCTCGTCTTCGCCGTCGGCAACGACCGTGGCTTCGACCCGCTCCGCGCCTGGTTCGCCGCGATCTACGAGGTGCTGCTCGGCGAGAAGCAGGGCCCCCGCTTTGGCGGCTTCATCGCCCTCTATGGCATCCCCGAGACGATCGCGCTGATCGACACCGGCCTCGCAGGCAAGCTCGCCGCCCAGCCCGAGGCATATCGCTCATTCGGTCGGGCCGACCGTCAGGGGGCCGGCGGCCGCGCAGCGGACAGACGGTCGCGACCCTCACCACGGGGAAGTGGAGGGCTTTAGAAGGTGAACTTGGTCCCGAAGGTGCCGACGGTGATGTACCGGAGGCCGGGTTCCGACGGATCGTCGAGCTCGTAGCGGCGGAGCTGCGTGTAGAGGTCGATCCCGTAGCGATCGATCCTCTGCACCGCCGCGATGCCGTACGAGTCGCCGTCGGCGCCGTCGCTCGAGATGTTCTCGCCATGGGTGTAGTCGATCCCGAAGCCGGTCGGGCCGAGCGGCCATATGGACGTGTCCCAGGCGGCCTTGGCGTAGAAATTGGTCGGGTCGTCGCCCTCGTCGAGCTTCTGGCCACCAGTCGACAGCGTCAGGCTGAGGCCGGTCGGATCGTGCAGGACGGAAGCCGAGGCGGCGTAGGCGTAGTCGACATTGTCTTCGTCCGGGTTGTAGACCGACGCGGCCGCGAGCAGGGTGAAGTCGCCGACGGTCCAGCCGCTCCAGTCGCCGTAGTCGCCGCCGAGCGTCACCGCCGCCGCCCACTGGTCGTCCTGCCCGTAGGAGAAGGAGCCCTGGACGGGACCGAACATCGGGCTGTCGTAGCGGACACGCGCCAGTCGGTCGCCGTCGAAGTCGAAGAAGGCGTCGCCTACGGTGGTGCCGCTGAGCTCGCTGCCGTTCGTAAAGAAGATGCCGCCGGCGATGTCGGCGACGCCTGCGTACATGATCGATCCCGATACCAGCGAGAGGTCGTACTCGGCGGTATCGTCGGCGGCGCTAGAGCCCATGCCAACCTGCAGCCGGCCGTAGCGGTCGTTGCGGAAGGTCACCTCGGCCTTGCGCACGTTGAAATCGGCATCGGTCTGCGAGGCGATTTGGCTGACGTCGTAGGAGTTGTTCGGGCTGACCCCGATCTCCAGCGTACCGCCCAGCGAAGTCGCTCCGAGCGGCGCGTCGGCGTCTAGGCGGAAGCGGCTGCTCGAAGTGTCGTTGTCGACGATGTATACGCTGGTGTCGATGCCGTCGTCGACGACGTTGAACGCCGGGTTGATCTGACCAGACAGAGCCAGCGAGCGGCCGCTCGCGTCCTTCCAGCTGAAGCCCTCGGCCACCATCTGCGCCTCGGTGCGGTTGTCCCCGTCGATGGCCGTTCCCACCGGCGCGGAGGCGGGGGTTGTTGGCGGGGCTGCCGCCGCGATGGCAGCAGCGGGCGCGGTTTGCGGGGGCCGGGCCTGCGCTGCGGGCTGCGCCGAGGCCTGCCGCGCCTTGAGTGCGTTGAGCTCGGCGCGCATGGCATCGATCTGCTGCTGCTGGGCTTCGATCACCGCCATCATCTTGTCGATGTCTGCACTGGTGACCGTCTGCGCCAAGGTCGGGGTCGCGGCGGCTAGGGTGAGCACGGCCGACACTGCCGTCAGCCTGCGGGTCGTTGGCGTCAGGGGCATCCGATGAATCCTTCGTTTCAGGGCTCCAGCTTACCGCTGCCGGCGGGCGGTAGGGACTGTGTCGTGCGCAGCATCCGCGGGCCCAGTACGGCGAAGGCGATCGAGACGAGCGGGTGAGCAGGTTGAGGAGACGAAGGGCACGAAGGACGCCGTTGCGACGCCGAGCGTCGCGGCGAAATGGGCGCCGCAGCTATTCCAGGGGACGAGCGGCGACGTCGCCGAATCGCCGAGGGCGCGGGAGAGCATCAGCGGCGCGAGGCCGCGCTTGGCGGAGGCGGCGCGGAACATCCGGCCGGGCAGCACCACGGCGACATACTGGTCCGAGGCGAGCGCGGGCGTCGAGGTCCAGAGCGACTCGCGACGTGATCGTAGAGGTTCGAGCGGGCGGCGGCGCAGGCGAGGTGACGGTGTCGGAGAGCGGCGACGACCTGTCGCCGATCGCGCCGGCTGTGATCGCCGGGGCCGCTTGGCGGCGAATGACGCTGCGTGGTGTCGAGGCTCAGAGTCGCGCGACGCGCTCAGCCGCAGGCGCCGGTGTAGCCGCAGGAGGTGCAGAAGTCGCAGCCGTCGCGGCGGATGAGCGTGGGGTGGCCGCATTCGGGGCAGGTGCGGCCGCGGGCGGGGGCGGGAGCGGCGCCGGGAGCGGGGGCGTCGGTCCAGAGCATCGCCGACCCCGCAGTCGGATAGCCGGCACGGTCGAGGACGCCGAGCATCTCGTAGCGGTGGATCAGCAGGCGCGCGACGTAGGCGAGCGTCGAGGGCTGCACGGCCTGCTTCTCGCTGCCGGGAACGCGGGCGAAGAAGTCGCCCTGGGCCTCGGGGAGGTCCTTCAGGCCACGGAGCTTCTTGCCGATCCAGGCCGGGTCGATGATCCGCATGTCGAGCGAGAGCGACTTCGTCAGGCCATTGAACTCGATCGGGTAGGCCCCCGACAGCCAGACCGAGAACGGCCGCTTCGAGCCGTCGGGCAGCACGCACTCCTTGACGAACATGGCGAAGTCGTCGCCGGTCGTCGGGTTCAGGATGTCGACGGTCCAGCTCAGCGTGCCGTCGACGCCTGACTTCGGCTCCTTGCGCGAGAACATCGCGTCGACGAGCGGCGTCTCACCCTCCTCGCCGTCGAAGACGCCGAGGGCGCGACAGCGGTGCTCGACGACCCGGGCGAAGGCCGAGACGTTGCCCATCACCGGCTGCGGCATGCCGTCCGGCGGCATCGGCACGGTGAACGGCGCCCCCGGCGTGCGGGCGAGGCTGTCGAGCTTCAGCTGGAGCCAGGCGCGGTCCTGGGCGCGCATGTCCATCGACAGGTTCTTCGCCAGCGCCGCGAGGCCGCGGGGGGTCTGCTCGCCGTTCACCCAGACCTCGAACGGGTGGTTGCCGCCGTTCTCGACGTGGCCGACGAAGACCGCGAAGCGGTTGCCGGGCGCCTCGATCATGTAGGTCCAGGACGGCGATCCCGCGACGAGCTTCGGCCGGTGCGGCCAGCGCAGCGCCGCCAGCGCCACCTGCGGCGCATCGGCGATGCGGATGCGCCGGTCGGGCTCGGACTGGTCGAGATCCTGCGGCGCCTCCGGGGCATCGAGCGACAGCACCGAGCCCAGCACGCTGTTCGGGCGGTAGGTGGTGATCCCCTTGAGGCCGGCGCGCCAGGCCTCGAGGTAGAGGTCCTCGAACGCCTCGAACGGATAGTCCTCCGGCACGTTCACCGTCTTCGAGATCGCCGCGTCGACGAAGGGCTGGATCGCCGCCTGCATCCGCATGTGGTCGAGCGCCCCGATCCCGAGCGCATTCACGAAGGCGTCGGGGAGTTGCTCGCCGTTCCCGCCCCGGGCGCGCCAGAGCCGCCAGGCGTGGTCCTCGACCCGGTATTCGCGCATCCGGCCGTCGGCTTCGCGCTTCTTGCGGGTGTAGAACCACGAGTAGGCCGGCTCGATGCCGTTCGAGGCGTTGTCGGCGAAGGCGAGGCTGATCGTGCCCGTCGGCGCGATCGACAGGAGGTGGCTGTTGCGCGTCCCGTGCGCGGCGATCTCGGCGCGGATGTCGTCGGGAAGCCGCTTCGCGAACCCCGAATCGAGGTAGCGCTCGGCGTCGAAGCGCGGGAAGGCGCCTTTCTCTCGGGCGAGGGCGACGCTGGCGCGGTAGGCGGCGTCGCGCATTGTCCGCATCAGGCGGGCGGCCGCGTCGCGCGCCTCGATGCTGTCGTAGCGGAGGCCGAGCATGATCAAGGCGTCGCCGAGGCCGGTGAAGCCAAGCCCGATCCGACGCTTCGAGGCAGCTTCGCGCGCCTGCTCCGGCAGCGGCCAGACGGTTGCGTCGAGCACGTTGTCGAGCATCCGCACCGCGACTGCCACGACCTCCGCGAAGCGCTCGGTGTCGAACGCGGCGGAGGTTTCGAACGGGTCGCGGATGAACCGGGCGAGATTGATCGAGCCGAGGCAGCAGCAGCCGTGGTCGGGTATCGGGATCTCGCCGCAAGGGTTGGTCGCCTCGATGCGCTCGGCGTAGTGCAGGTTGTTCTCGGCGTTGATCCGGTCGAGGAAAAGCACCCCTGGCTCCGCCGCCTCGTAGGTGTTGCGCATGATCGCCGACCAGAGCTCGCGAGCGCGGATCGTCGCGTAGACCCACAGGCCATCGCCGCGCCGGTGGGCACCGCTCGCCACCTGCGCGGTCCCGGGCTCGGCCGGGTGCACGAGCTCGAAATCCGCGTCGGCCTCGACCGCCCGCATCAGCGCGTCGGTGACGCCGACCGAGATGTTGAAATTGTTGAGTCGCCCCGCCTGCCGCTTGGCGCCGACGAACTCCATGATATCCGGGTGGTCGCAGCGCAGCACCCCCATCTGCGCCCCGCGCCGCGCCCCGGCCGATTCGACCGTCGCACAGGACTGGTCGAAGACGTGCATGTAGCTGATCGGCCCCGAGGCCGCGCTGTCGGTGCCGCTGACCCGGGCGCCCCGTGGCCGGATCGCCGAAAAGTCGTAGCCGACCCCGCCGCCGCGTCGCATCGTCTCGGCCGCCTCGCGCAAGGCGATGTATATTCCGGGCTTGCCGTCGACGGTCTCCGACACCGAATCGCCCACGGGTTGCACGAAGCAGTTGATCAGCGTCACGTCGCGGATCCCCGAGCCGGCGGCCGAGTTGATCCGTCCACCGGGGATGAACCCCGATTCGAGCGCATCGAGGAACGTCGCCTCGTGCGCCGACGGATCGGCCTCGACCGCGGCCAGCGCGCGTGCGACCCGGCGCCGCACGGCGTGCGCTGCCCCGGGCCCGTCGAGGTCGCGTTCGACGCCCTTGGCGTATTTCTCCCGCAGCACGTCGAGACTTACCTCCTGCCAGGGGAGGTCCACGGGGGCGCGGGCGGGGGGCTTGTCGGGCTTGTTCACCGGCAGTATCGTATCATGAGGCAGGACACCATATCTAGCGATGACCCTCCATATTCTCAAGCTTTGCGTCGGTTGCGAGTCGGTCGAGGACCTTGTCGCGTGGCAGGCCGAGCGCGCGGCCGAACGACGGGCCGCGGGCGATGACTCGCGGCCGTTCCACGTCACCCGCATGTGGCCGAGGCGCGAGGCCGAGGTCGTCGCCGGCGGCTCGCTCTATTGGGTGATCAAGGGGCTGGTGCTCGTTCGCCAGCGCATCCTCGCGCTGGAGCGGCGGGAGGGTGGTGACGGGATCGCTCGTTGCGCGATACGGCTCGACCCGGAGGCTATCCGGACGCTCCCGCAGCCGCGCCGGGCGTTTCAGGGCTGGCGCTACCTGCGGCCCGAGGACGCGCCGCGCGACCTTGGCGCCGCCGCGGCGTTAGCGGCCGAAATGCCGCCGCAGCTCGTGGCGGGGCTCGCCGAGGTGGGCGTGCTTTGAGAGATTTCCGCCAACGCGCGCAACGACACTGGATTGAACGGCCACCTTTGAAGCCTCCCATTCCTCGGAACCAAATCTATGTACCTCAGCAAGTTGTGATTTCTGCGCGGCTTGCGGGTGCTGCGGGCGGCTGGCTCCGTGCGCATCGGGCCGCCCTTTTGCAGAGGCCGCTCTGATGCGCATCCTCGCCTTTGTCGCGGCCCTGGCCGCCGCCTCGCCGGCCGCGGCCGGACAGCAGTACGACTGGGATGCCATCGGAGCCGAGTTCTGCCGCCTCACCACCGCGGGCGATGTCGCGGGCCTCCGCCCGCTCCTCAGCCGCGAGCTTAACCAGGCGCTCGACGCCGCCCTCGCCAACCCGGCGCTGATGCCGCCGCAGGTGCTGTTCCAGAGCTACACCAACCCAGTTGCCGATTGCACCGCCAAGACCCGCAACGCCGCTCTGGTCGAAATCGACCGCGGCAAGCCGCCGCGCGGCGTCCCGTCCTGGACCGAGTACCTTGTCATCGTGCCCGAGCCAGACGGCACCAGCCGGATCGACGACGTCCTGTTCGCCACCCGCCGCAGCGACACGCTGCGGGCGCGCCTCGCCTATTACGCCCTCGCGCGCTGAGGCGCACCGACCCCGATCCGCTCGCAGACCGCCGTCAGTGCCCGCGACGCCTGCGGCGTCCAGGCGGCGCGCCGCGAGGCGAAGAGCATCGCCTGGCTGCGCAGGATCAGCCCGTCGTCGAGCGGCCGCAGGTGGTTGTCCCGCAGCGTCGAGCCGGTGGTGGTGATGTCGGCGATCGCCTCGGCGGTCAGGTTCTTCACCGTCCCCTCCGTCGCGCCCTGGCTGTCGACGAGCTGGTAGTCGGCGACGCCGTGTCGCCGGAAGAACCCGCGCGTCAGGTGGTGATACTTGGTCGCCACCCGGAGCCGATGCCCGTGTCGCGCCCGGAACTCCGCCGCCGCAGCGTCGAGGTCCGACATTTCGGTTACGTCGATCCAGAACGCCGGCACCGCCACCACAAGGTCGGCATAGCCGAATCCCATGGGGGAGAGCTCCCCGACCACGTCCGCCCACTGCGGGATCGTCTCGCGCACCAGATCCTGGCCGGTCACACCCAGATGCAGCCGCCCCGCCGCCAGTTCGCCCGAGATCTCGCCGGCGGAGAGCAGCACGAGTTCGACCCCCTCGACCCCGCGGACGGTGCCGCGATACTCGCGACCGGCGCCGTTCTTCGCCAGCGTCACCCCGCGCTCGGCGAACCAGGCGATCGCGTCTTCCTGCAGCCGCCCCTTGGAGGGCACCCCGAGCCTCATGCCCATGCGCCGACCCCGAGCGCTAGAAGCGCCTCCGGCCGCACGATGCCACCGACTGCCGGAATGCTCCGCCCACGCCCCAACACCCGCGTCAGCGCATCGTATCGCCCGCCGCTCGCGATCGGCGGGAGGTCGGTGCGGCCCCGCGGCATCGCGCCGAAGACGAACCCGTCGTAGTATTCGAGCGTCGTCCGCCCGAAGCTCCCCTCGAAGCGCAGCCCGTCGACCGCCACACCGTGCCGCGCCAGCGCGTCGAGCCGCGCCGCATAGCGCCCGACCGCGGTCTCGAGCCCGGCGATCCGCCGCGCCAGCGCCGCAAGCGCATCGAGCGCCTCGTTCGCGGTGCCCTGGACCGCCAGCACCGCCTCGAGCCCCTCGACCTGCTCCGGCGCCAGCGGCGGTGTCGCCGCCTCCGCCGCCAGATGGGCTGTGCGCGCCTCCACCTCCTCAGGGGAACGCAAACCGATCGTCGCACCGGCCGCCGCCACCAGCGCAGGCACCTCGCTGCGCGAGTGCGCCGCCAGCAGCCGCGTTCGCGAAAGCTGCGCGGCGGCATGGCCGTCGCCGAAGCGGTGCAGCAGCGCGTGGAACCGCGCGGGCCGCCAGACATGCCGGCGCAGGGCCGCTTTGCGGGCCTCGCTCGTCTCGAGCGCATCGATCGCCGCGAGCACCAGACCCAGGTCTCCGGTGACGAGATCGACCGCAGCCCCACCCAGCGCGTCGAGTATCAGCGCGAGCACCTCGGCGTCCCCCGCCGCAGGGTCACCGGCCTCGAAGACCTCGAGTCCAGCCTGCAGGAACTCCCGCGGCCGGTCGGATCCGGCGTCCTGCCGCCGCCACACCGGCCCGCAGTAGACATAGCGGGCGGTCTCGGCGCCCGCGTCCATGTGCAGCCGCACGATCGGTACCGTGAAGTCGGGCCGCAGCATCATCTCCGCCCCGTCGTCGCCGGTGACGAACGCACGCGCCCGCACGTCCTCGCCGTAGAGGTCGAGGAGCACGTCCGCGGGCTGCAGCGCCGCCGGCTCCACCCGCATCGCCCCGGTCGCCCCGAGCGCCGTCAGGATGCGCGCGACCTCCGCCTCGAGCCGGGCGAGCCCGCCGCCGATGCGCGCCCCGCTGAGGTAGGCCCGGTCGGCGATCACGGCAGGCCTCGCGCCAGCATCGCGCGGACCGCCTCGACGAGGCCCTCGCGCGGCACCTCGACCTGCGCCGGCTGCGCCTTCCAATCCTCATGCGTGGCGAGCTCGGCTGCGAGCCGGGCCCCGAGCGCCAGGTCCTTGAGCTGCACGACGCTGCGCGCCCGCTCGTCGGCGCCCTCGATCACCGCGACCGCCGAGCGGCGCTGGTCGGCGTACTTCAGCTGCCGCCCCAGGTTGCCGCCGCCGAGGAAGACCTCGGCGCGGATATGCCGGTCGCGCAGCTCGGCCGCCATCCGCTGGTAGTCGGCCATCCGATCGCGGTCCATGACGGTCACGAGCACCGGTCCCGCCTCGGCCGCCCCGAGCCGCCCCTTCTCGCCCAGGGCCGCCAGCAGCCGGTCGACGCCCACCGAAACGCCGGTTGCCGGCACCGCCTCGCCGGTGAAACGCTTGACGAGGTCGTCGTACCGCCCGCCGCCCGCCACCGAGCCGAACTGCCGCGGCCTCCCGTCGTCGCCGACGACCTCGAAGGTCAGCTCCGCCTCGAACACCGGCCCGGTGTAATAGCCGAGCCCGCGGACGACGGAGGGGGCGAGAACCACGCGGTCGTGGCTGAAGCCTTGGTCGCTTGCGAGATTAATCAGCTCTACAGCCTCGCGGACGCCCGCCGCACCCAAGGTCGAGCCTTCCATAAGGTCTGCACAATAGTTCGCTATAGCCGCAGAATAGTGCCCACCACTATGCACGGGATTTAAAAAGTCACTTGCTCGAATCTTGGGATCGTCCAGCGAGGCCAACTCTCCAGCCCGAAAGAAGGCTGTGACGCGCTGGATTTGCTCCTCGGCTAGTCCCGCACCTGGAGTGAAGTCGCCACTTTCGTCACGCCGGCCCGGACCGAGCAGCGCATGTACGCCGTCGAGGCCGAGTCGGTCGAACTTGTCGATGGCCCGCAAGACTATCCCGCGTTCGCGCGCGAACCGCTCCGGGTTGTTCGGGTCAAGGATCCCCGCGGCCTCCATCACGCCATTCAACATCTTGCGGTTGTTCACGCGCACCACATAGTCGCCGCGCGATATCCCCGCCGCTTCAAGTGCGTCGCAGAGCATCATGCACATCTCGGCGTCGGCGGCGACACTCGCCGCCCCGACCGTGTCGGCGTCGCACTGGTAGAACTGCCTGAACCGACCGGGCCCCGGCTTCTCGTTGCGCCAGACCGGTCCGACGGCGTAGCGGCGGTAGGGCGAGGGCAGCGACTGCCGGTGCTGGGCATAGACCCGCGCCAGCGGTGCGGTCAGGTCGTAGCGCAGCGCCAGCCACTGGGCGTCCTCGTCCTGCCAGGCGAAGACGCCCTCGTTGGGCCGGTCGACGTCGGGCAGGAATTTTCCGAGCGCCTCGACGGTCTCGACGGCGCTCGTCTCCAGCGGCTCGAAGCCCCAGGCGTGGTAGACCTCGGTGATCCGCGCCAGCATCGCGTCCCGCGCGCGCACCTCGGCGCCGAAATAATCGCGGAACCCCTTGGGGGTTTCCGCGCGCGGGCGGCGGGGTTTCGCCGGCTTGTCCTTGGGCATCGCGAGCTTCCGGGGCGTTTCGGGCGCCCTCCTACCCGCAGCGAGGCCGCGGGGCAAGCTCAGCTGCCCGGCAGCGCAGAATAGCGGCCGCGGTAGAAGAGCAGCGGCAGGCGGTCCGCCTGCACCAGCCGCAGCACCTCGCCGACGACGATCAGGTGGTCGCCGCCCTCGTAGCGCGCCTCGTGCCGGCACTCGAAGCGTGCGGCGCAACCGTCAAGCAGCGGCGCGCCGCCGAGTCCCGGCGCGAAGGCGACGTCGCCCCACCCGGTCGCCAGCGGTGCCGCGAAGCGCTCGGCCAGCGCCTGCTGCCCGGCGGCGAGCACGTGGATGGCAAAATGCCCGGCCGCCTCGAAGGCGGGAAACCGCTGTGACTTGCGCGCCGGCGACCAGAGGACGAGCGGGGGGTCGAGCGAGACGCTGGCGAAGCTGTTGGCGGTGATCCCGAGCGGTCCGGCGTCGGTCATCGTCGTGACGACGGTCACGCCGGTCGCGAAGCGACCGAGCGCATTGCGCAGCTCCCTGTCGCTGAATTCGGGCAAGACAGACCTCGCGGATCGAGAGGGCCGGTTTACCCGCGCCCCCGCCGGGTGTCGATGCTCAACCCTTGATCATCGGATCGGTGAGCCGGCGATGCTCCTGCAGCGCGTAGCGGTCGGTCATCCCGGCGATGTAGTCGGCGACCACCCGGGCGCGGGCGGTGGCGTCGAGCGCGACGCAGGCGTTCCAGTCGGCCGGCATCAGCTCGGGCGCCTCGGTGAAGGTCTTGAACAGGTCTTCGACGACGAGCCGGGCCTTGCGCCGCATGCGCTGCACTGCCCAGTGCCGGTACATGCGGACGTAGAGGAAGGCGCGGATCTGCTTGAGCTCGGCGAAGGTCGGCTCGGCGAAGCGGATGACCGGCCGGCCGAGCCGCCGCACCTCCTCCGCGCTCCGCGGGTCGGCTTCGGCGAGAATCGCACGGCTCGCCGCCAGCACGTCCTCGACCAGGAGGCCGAAGAAGCGGCGGAGGGCCTCGTGCTCGCGCCGTGCGGGCTTAAGGCCGGGCCAGCGCGCGTCGACCGCGGCGACGCAGGGGCCGATCAGCGGCAGCTTCGACAGGTCCTCGAGGGTGAACAGGCCGGCGCGCAGGCCGTCGGCCAGGTCGTGGTTGTTGTAGGCGATGTCGTCGGCAAGCGCCGCCACCTGCGCCTCGGCGCTGGCGTGCGTGCCGAGCTCGAGATCGTGGACGGCGTTGTATTCGGCGAGCGCGAAGGGGATATCGCCGGTCACCGGGCCGTTGTGCTTGGCGATGCCCTCGAGCGTCTCCCAGGTGAGGTTGAGGCCATCGAAGTCGGCATAGTGCGCCTCGAGCCGGGTCACGATCTTCACCGCCTGGGCGTTGTGGTCGAAGCCGCCCCAGGGCGACATCGCCGCTTGCAGCGCCTCCTCGCCGGTGTGGCCGAACGGCGGGTGGCCGAGATCGTGGGCGAGGGCCACGGCCTCGGCGAGCTCCTCGTTGAGGCCGAGGACGCGCGCGACGGTGCGGGCGACCTGGGCGACCTCGATCGAGTGTGTCAGGCGGGTGCGGTAGTAGTCGCCTTCGTGCTCGACGAAGACCTGGGTCTTGTGCTTGAGCCGGCGGAAGGCGGAGGAGTGGATGATTCGGTCGCGGTCGCGCTGGAACTCCGAACGGTGGCGCGAGCGCTCCTCGGGAAAGCGGCGGCCGCGGCTCGCCTCGGGCTGGGTCGCGTAGGCTGCGGTCATGCTCCACCTTGTCGGACGCGTCCCTCGCGCCTACCTTCGTCATTACCGCATCGCACCCGAGGCTTACAGATGCAGCTCGCCATTCCGCCGCGCGTCACCGACCGCGCGTTCGCCCGGCTCGCCGAAATCGGCGCCGCGCCCAAGGCGCTGCGAGTCGCGGTCGAGGGGGGTGGCTGCTCGGGCTTCCAATACGACATCCGCCTCGACGAGGCCGCCGACGACGACCTGGTGCTGGAGAAGGACGGCGAGCGCGTCCTTATCGACCCGGTGTCGCTTCCGTTCCTCGCCGCGGCCGAGATCGACTTCGCCGACGAGCTGATCGGCGCCCGCTTCGTCATTCGCAACCCCAACGCCGCCTCGACCTGCGGCTGCGGCACCAGCTTCTCGATCTGAACGGATCCGGGCGGCTTTGTCCGCGTGCGGACAGTTTTCCTAACTCGTTGATCTGAAACGATTCATGCCTCGGACGCTAACCGGACATCAACCATTTGCCGGCCCCCTGCAGGCATGTCGCCGCGGGCTGCACGCAGAACGGATCTTGCCGACGGTCCCGTTTCGTTCTCATGTGGGGGACTCGCATATTCGCCGTGAGTCGCTATCTAGGGCCGTTGGGCCAGGGACGGGACATGCCGGAGCAGAAGTTCATCGAGATCCGCGGGGCGCGCGAGCATAACCTGAAGTCGATCGACGTGGACATCCCCCGCGACCGGCTGGTGGTGATCACCGGGCTGTCGGGGTCGGGAAAGTCGAGCCTCGCCTTCGATACCATCTATGCCGAGGGCCAGCGGCGCTACGTCGAGTCGCTGAGCGCCTATGCGCGGCAGTTCCTCGACATGATGCAGAAGCCGGACGTGGACCATATTTCGGGCCTGTCGCCGGCGATCTCGATCGAGCAGAAGACGACGAGCCGGAACCCGCGCTCGACCGTGGGGACGGTGACCGAGATCTACGACTACCTGCGGCTGTTGTTCGCGCGCGTGGGGGTGCCCTATTCGCCGGCAACCGGGCTGCCGATCGAGGCGCAGCAGGTCAGCCAGATGGTCGACATCACCATGGCGCTGCCGGAGGGGACGCGGGCCTATCTGCTGGCGCCGATCGTGCGCGACCGGAAGGGGGAGTACAGGAAGGAATTCGCCGACCTGCGCAAGCAAGGCTTCCAGCGGGTGAAGGTGAACGGCGAGTTCCACGACCTGGAATCGCCGCCGGAGCTCGACAAGAAGTACCGGCACGACGTCGACGTCGTCGTGGACCGGATCGTCGTGCGCGAGGGGCTGGAGACCCGGCTGGCGGATTCCCTCAGGACGGCGCTGGACCTGGCGGACGGGATCGCGGTGCTGGAGATGGCGCTGAGCGAGGAGCAGGTGGCGGCCGGGGAGGAGGCGCGGCGTATCACCTTCTCGGAGAAGTTCGCCTGCCCGGTGAGCGGGTTCACCATCCCGGAGATCGAACCGCGGCTGTTCTCGTTCAACGCGCCCTACGGGGCTTGCCCGGCCTGCGACGGGCTCGGCGTCGAGCTGTTCTTCGACCCGCGGCTGGTGGTGCCGGACGAGGGGCTGAGCCTGATGCGCGGGGCGATCGCGCCCTGGGCGAAGGGGCAGTCGCCGTATTTCAGGCAGACGATCGAGGGGCTGGCGGCGCACTACAAGTTCGACAAGGCGAAGAAGTGGCGCGACCTGCCCGAGCAGGCGCAGAAGGTGCTGCTCTACGGGTCGGACGGCGAGAAGGTGAAGTTCCGCTACGACGAGGGCGGGCGGGTCTACGAGATCGCGCGGCCGTTCGAGGGTGTGATCCCCAACATGGAGCGGCGCTACCGCGAGACGGACTCGGCCTGGTCGCGGGAGGAGATGGAGCGCTACCAGAACAACCGGCCGTGCGGGACCTGCCACGGGTTCCGGCTGAAGCCCGAGGCGCTGGCGGTGAAGATCGCCGGCAACCACGTCGGCGAGGTGGTGCGGCTGTCGATCCGCGAGGCGCTGGCGTGGGTCGAGGCGGCGCCGCAGTCGCTGACGGCGCAGCGGAACGAGATCGCGCGGGCGATCCTGAAGGAGATCCGCGAGCGGCTGGGGTTCCTTGTGAACGTCGGGCTCGACTACCTGACGCTGGCGCGGAACGCGGGGACGCTGTCCGGCGGCGAGAGCCAGCGGATCCGGCTGGCGAGCCAGATCGGGTCGGGGCTGACGGGCGTGCTCTACGTGCTCGACGAGCCGTCGATCGGGCTGCACCAGCGCGACAACGACCGGCTGCTCGAGACGCTGAAGAACCTGCGCGACGCCGGGAACACGGTCATCGTCGTCGAGCACGACGAGGAGGCGATCCGCGAGGCGGACCATGTCATCGACATCGGGCCGGGGGCGGGGGTGCACGGCGGGCACGTGATCGCGGCGGGGACGCCGGCGGAGATCGCGGCGACGCCCGAGTCGATCACCGGGCAGTATCTGACCGGCGAGCGGTCGATCGGGGTGCCGCGCGAGCGGCGCAAGGGGAACGGCAAGAAGCTGGTCGTCCGGGGGGCGACCGGGAACAACCTTCGCAACGTGACGGCGGAGTTCCCGCTCGGCACCTTCACCTGCGTCACCGGCGTGTCGGGCGGCGGCAAGTCGACGCTGACGATCGAGACGCTGTTCAAGACCGCCTCGATGCGGCTGAACGGGGCGCGGCAGACGCCGGCGCCGTGTGAGACGATCGAGGGGCTCGAGTTCCTCGACAAGGTGATCGACATCGACCAGTCGCCGATCGGGCGGACGCCGCGGTCGAACCCGGCGACCTATACCGGTGCCTTCGGGCCGATCCGCGACTGGTTCGCCGGGCTGCCGGAGTCGAAGGCGCGCGGGTACAAGCCGGGGCGGTTCTCGTTCAACGTCAAGGGCGGGCGCTGCGAGGCCTGCCAGGGCGACGGGGTCATCAAGATCGAGATGCACTTCCTGCCAGATGTCTACGTCACCTGCGAGACCTGCAAGGGCAAGCGCTACAACCGCGAGACGCTGGAGGTTCTGTTCAAGGGCAAGTCGATCGCCGACGTGCTCGACATGACGGTGGAGGATGCGGAAGAGTTCTTCTCGGCCGTTCCGGCGATCCGCGAGAAGATGACGACCCTGATGCGGGTCGGCCTCGGCTACGTGAAGGTCGGCCAGCAGGCGACGACGCTGTCGGGCGGCGAGGCGCAGCGGGTGAAGCTGTCGAAGGAACTGGCGCGGCGGTCGACCGGGCGGACGCTCTATATCCTCGACGAGCCGACGACCGGGCTGCACTTCGAGGACACGCGCAAGCTGCTCGAGGTGTTGCACGAGCTGGTGGAGCAGGGGAATACCGTCGTCGTCATCGAGCATAACCTCGACGTCATCAAGACCGCGGACTGGATCATCGACATAGGGCCCGAGGGGGGCGACGGGGGCGGGACGATCGTCGCGACAGGGACGCCCGAAAAGATCGCGGAGGCTGCCGGGAGTCACACCGGGCGGTACCTGGCGGCGCTGCTGGCGGCGCGGCGGGTGGCGGCGGAGTAGCCGCCTCCGCACTGCGGCGCCGCGCCTTCTGGATCGTGCAGCTGCGCGGAGGGTGAGGGCGGCGTCTCCAATGCAGGGTGCATGGGGGATGCACCGCCACGAAACCGGATACCCCTCACAGAACGTCAGCGCCGCCCTCGGGTGCCCAACGGGCAAGGCGGAGACTGGTTGCACTGCGGCACGGGAGGGCGGCTTTCCGCCGCCGCTCAGGGCGTGTCGGACCAGCGGCGGCGGGCGGCGGTGAGCGCCACCGCCAGGCCGCAGCCGGCGATCATCGCGAGCCCCGGTGCCAGCCCGAAACCCTGGGCCACGCTGCCGACCAGCGGCGGCGCGAGCAGGTAGCCGGCACCGCCACCGCTCATCACGGCGGCGACCCCGGTCGAGGGAGCGACCCCCGGCACGCGGCTGGCGGCGGAAATGAGCACCGGGATGGCATTGGCGGCGCCGAGCCCTACCACGAGGAAACCGGCGGCGGAGAGCGCGAACCAGGGCGCGGCGATTGCGACCGCCATCCCGGCCGCCACCAGCGCGCCGCCGCCGGCGATGACGCGGCGCTCGCCGAACCGGGCGACCGCCGCGCCGCCGGCGAAGCGGCCGGCGGCCATCGCCAGCGAATAGCAGGCGAAGCCTAGGGCGGCGGCCGACGGGGTCGCGCCCTTGACGTCGACGAGGAAGAGGCTGCCCCAACTGGTCACCGTGGCCTCGACGGCGTTGGCGAGGAGCGCGAGCAGCGCGAAGGCGAGGAGCGCGCGCGGGGGCAGAACGAGCCGGCGGCGCGCCGGCGGGCGCGAACGGGGCCCGCCCGGGACGAGGCCGCGGATCGCGACGAGCGCACCGGCCACCGAGACAGCGGCGACCGCGAGGGAGCCGCGGCCGTCGCCGAGCCCTGCGGCGATCAGCGCGCCGGCGATGCCGGCGGCGGCCAGGCTGCCGAGGCTGAAGAAGCCGTGGAAGGCCGACATGAGCGGGCGCCCGGAGGCGGCCTGCACCTCGACCGCCTGGGTGTTTATCGCCACGTTGAAGAAGGCGAAGGCAAGGCCGATCCAGAGCAGCGCCGCCACGAAGGCCGGCGTCGAGCCGGCGAGGACCGGCAAGGCAAAGCTCGCGACGGCGAGCGGCATCGCCAGCGCGGTGGCGCGGCGCGAGCCGAGGCGCGCGACCAGTCCGGCGAAGAGCGGCTGGGCGGCGAGGGCGGCGAGGTTGCCGGCGAGAAGCGCGAACCCGAGCACGGCCGGCCCGATGGCGAGCCGGGCGGTGACGACCGGGATGTGGACGAGCCAGACGCCCGATCCGAGGCCGCCGAGCGCGAAGCCGAGAGCGACCGCGGCACGGGCGCGGCGCAACGGGTCCGCGGCGAGGCGGGTCACGGTCATGGGGCGGTGCTCGGAAATGCGGACACCACGCCCTAGCACGGGGCAGGATGGGCCGGAAGGGGCGGCATTCCGCCCACCGCCCTGATCTGTGGCGCCTTCAGCGGAACCGTGCCGCCGAGTCTCAGGTAGCCCCAGCGCATCCCGTTGGAGAGCCGTCATCGACACCCAATAGCGGACGGCCGCATCGCGCCACCGTCGCCTTTTGGGCTATCCGGCGCGGCGCCAGGCTCCGGCTCGCGCCGGGCGATCATCTCCCGCTGCGCCGGCGGTAGGTGCGATGAGACTGTCCCGGGTCGACCGCACGCCGATGACCCGC
Source organism: Amaricoccus sp. (assembly GCA_046348915.1). GTDB lineage: Bacteria > Pseudomonadota > Alphaproteobacteria > Rhodobacterales > Rhodobacteraceae > Amaricoccus. Next base: position 5,148 of record JAXMDH010000054.1, on the reverse strand, counting down.
GGGCGGCGGGCGAGGACCGAGACCTCGCCGATCCAGAACCCGGGCCGGGCGAAGATGCCGAGGTGGGGCGCGCGATCGTTCGGTCGGGCTCGATCGCGATGCCGCCCGAACCAGCCGCAGAGACCGCCGGCAGGATCGCCAGCGTGGTAGGGAGGCGCGCCCTGGGCGTCGCCCGCTTCAGCAGCCACCGGCTCAGGACGGCGGCGCGAGTGCGTTCCGGCGCGTCGGACAGGCGGCCGCCGTCGTTCAGTCCCGGCGGCCAGCCGCGCGCGGTCGACTCGCCTGGTGATGGCGCAATTCTACGCGTTTCGGTTCCGCAACAAGGGAGTAGGGTGTCGAACGTCCACTCGGGAGGCGATTCCCATGCCCGTCCTGACCACGGCCGCTGCCGCAACCGTCGCAGGGTGGACCTTTGCATTGTCGCCGTACCTGTGGGCGCCTGGCGTCTCGAGCTCGATCAACACCCGCTTCGGCACGCTCAGGGCGGATGCGAGCATCGGCGACGTGGTTTCCTCGACCAACTTCGCGCTGATGGGCCTCTTCGAGGCGCGCAACGGCCGTTGGGGCCTGATCGCCGACCTCGTCTACTCCGACCTGACCGAGCGCAATGACACGCCGTTCGGCGTGCTGTTCTCGAGGGCGCGGGTCGACACGCGGCTGACGATGGCGACGGGCTACGCCGGATACCGTGTCTACCAGGATCCGCGGGTCGCCGTGGACATCCTTGGCGGTGTCCGCTCGGTCTCCATGGACGTCGACGTGAGCCTTTCGCCGGGGGCGCTGCCCGGCCAGGGCCTCGGGCTCAGCGATGACTGGGTCGATCCGCTGGTGGGCGGGCGCGTGCGCGTCGCGATCGACGATCACTGGTTCGGCACGTTCCTAGCGGACGTCGGCGGGTTTCAAGGCGACTCGGATTCGACGTGGCAGGCGGTCGCGGTGTTGGGATACCAGTTCAACGACCGCTGGTCGGTGCAGGGCGGCTGGCGCCAGCTGGCGATCGACAAGGAGATCGAAGGACGCGATACCTCTCTCGACCTGGGCGGGCCGCTGCTCGGCTTTTCCGTGCGGTTCTGACGACCGGACCGAGCTTGACGCTACCGGGAAGCAGCCAAGGCAAGGGATCGCTCCAGAATCCGGCTATCTCCGAGCCGGTCGACGCATTCCCCGAAGGCTTCGGTCGGTCCGCGCCAGCGTAGTTCCTCGACCTCCTCGAACAGCCGCTCGTCGGCTCGGAGAGTTGCAAGGGTCTTGAACAGGAGGGCCTGCTCATGGCGGTCTCCGAGGACGTCGCGTGGGAAGCTCTCGATCGGACCGAGGCGGCTTAGCAGCCGAGACGCTGACACGCGGCCGATCCCTTTTGCCCAGGATAGCCATCGGCGGCATCGCCGACGAGAGCGAGAAAGTCCGGTATCAGCGCCGGCTCCACCCCGAACTTCGCGCGCACGCCCGCCGCATCACGAATGGTCTTGGCCCGGCGGTCCATCTGCACGACCCGGTCGCCGTCAACGCATTGCGCGAGGTCCTTGTCCGGGGTCCAGATACATACCTTCTGCACGCGCTCGTCGCGGGTCGCGCAACGTGCTGCGGAGGCCAGCGCATCGTCAGCTTCCAGCTCGATCATGGGCCAGACGACCACGCCCATTGTGGCCAAGGCCTCCTCGAGAGGGTGAAATTGCGCCAGCAGGGCCGGTTCGATGCCCTCGCCGGTCTTGTAACCGGGCCAAAGCGTGTTGCGAAACGACTCGATCACGTGATCGGTGGCCACGCCGATGTGGACGGCACCGTTCTCGATCAACTCCAGGATCGTGTGCAGCACGCCGACGACGGCGCCGAAGGGCTTGTCTTCTCCCTTGTTGAAGCGACGTTGCCCGTAGAAGTGGCGGAACAGCTCGTAGGTGCCGTCCACCACGTGGACGACCAAGGGCGGGCTGCGCTCGAAGGTGGTCGACTCTACCACGGACCTCTCCCAAAAATCGACTCTGCAGCAAAGACCGGGCCGATCGCTAGGTTCTGCCGGAAGCTCACCGTGAGGCTGAAGACCGGGAATACGACGAGCTGAATGCCCACGTCGATGCCGTAGCCGACGGCGACATTGGCGATCGCCTCCACCGGCGACATCACCCGGGACTGGCGCTTGCCGCCTCCCGCATCCCGAGCCGCTTGCGGGGGTTGGTCACCGTGGACCCATGCCACGCCCGCCACGCCGCGTCAGCATTCCGCGGAGCATATCACGTGTCGGCGGAGGCTCTATTCGCCGAGCAGACGAGCGGCGTCGGCTGTGAGGAACGGGGCGGGTCGGCGCGGCTGGAGGGCGAGAGCGACGGGCTCGCCGGTGCGAGCCGAGGCGACGATGGCATCGGCGGCTTCCACCACGTGCACCGCGAGGTCGGCGGCCGTGCGGTGGGGCTCGCCGCGTTCCATCGCGTCGATCATCTCGGCGATCCCGATCCCGCGGTAATTCGCGCTCGACGGCGCCTCGGGCGGCCAGTTCGGCCGCGCGAGCGGCGATTCCTCGATCCGGACGTCCTCCCACGCTCCGCGCGCGGCCGCGAACCGCAGCGGGCCGCCATGCCAGTTGGGGTGGGGCAGGGAGAGTGAGCCGAGAGTTCCGTGGATTTCGAGGTCCGGCTGACCGTTCTTCCAGACGTCCCAGCTGACCGTCAGCACCCCCTCGACGCCCGAGCGGAAACTCAGGAGCGCGAGGACGCTCGTCGTGACCTCCACCGGGACGGTGAGGCCCTTCTCGGGACCATCCGCGGTAAAGGTGCGGGTGTCGAAACCTCGGAAGCCGGTGGCGCGGACCGTGTCGATCGGGCCGAGGAGCGAGACGAGAGCGGCGAGGGGATAGGGTCCCACGTCGTGCACCGGCCCGCCGCCGCGCTCGCGGTAGAAGAAGGACGGGTTCGGATGCCAGCCGTCGGCGCCGTGGTACATGATCGAGGCCGTCGCCATCAGCGTCCGCCCGATGGCGCCCGAGTCGATCATCGCCCGTGCCTTCTGGATGCCGGCGCCGAGGATCGAGTCGGGCGCGACCCCGAGCCGGAGGCCACGCGCCTCCGCGGCGCGCGCCAGGGCCTGTGCCTCGGCGAGGGTGGCGCCAAGCGTCTTTTCGGAGAAGACGTGCTTGCCCGCCTCGAGCGCTGCCATCGTGGTGGCGGCGTGCGCCGCGGGCGGGGTCAGGTTGAGAACGATGTCGATGTCGTCGCGCGCGAGGAGGCCTTCGGGCGTCTCTGCCGCGACGCCCCAGGCATCGGCCCGGGCGCGCGTCCGCTCCGGGTCGCGCGAGGCGACGGCGGCGATGCGATAGTTCCGCATCAGCGCGGCGTTGCGCACGTAGACGTCGGCGATCGACCCGGTCCCGAGGACACCGACCGCCTTGGTCTCGGGGGAGCGCGACATCCTCAGCCCTTCAGCGCGCCGGCGGTGAGGCCGCTGATGAAGTGGCGCTGCAGCGCGAGGTAGACGAGGACGACGGGCACCAGCGCGATGATGAGGCCGGTGCAGAGCGCGGTGTAGTCGGTCGCGTACTGCCCGACCGACTGGAACACTGCCGACTGCACCGTCTTCCGGCCGGGGGAGATGATGAAGGTGTTGGAGAACATGAACTCGTTCCAGGTATGCAGCGACTGGATGATGACGACGGTGGCGATGCCGGGGCGGGCGAGCGGCAGGTAGATGTGCCAGAACACCTGCCAGTCGTTGCAGCCGTCGGTCCGGGCCGAGTCCCCGAGCTCGCGCGGCAGGCTCAGGAAGAAGGTCCGCATCAGGAAGACCGCGAAGGCGGTTCCGCCGCCGACGAAGGAGAGCGCGAGCCCCGTCAGCGAGTTCAACAGGTGCAGCGACTTCAGGAACTGGAACATCGGGATCAGGATCGCCTGCGGCGGGATCATCATCGCGCCGATGAAGGCGTAGAAGATGATCTCGCGGCCAGGGAACCGGTAGCGGGCGAAGCCATAGGCTGCCGGCGTCGCGAAGAGGACGACGAGCGCCACGGTCAGCCCGGTAACGTAGAGCGAGTTGCCGAGGTGCGCCGGAAAGTTCATCGCGAACCACACGCGCGGGTAGTTTCCCCACATGAGCTCGGTCGGCAGCACGGTGTTGAAGACCTCGTGCGGGTCCTTCAGCGAGGTCACGATCATCCAGGCGAGCGGGAACGCTTCGACGATCACGATCAGGAGCAGGATCGCGTAGACGAGCCCGCGGGTAAGGTTGAGCGACCGGGTGCCGCCGAACTCCGCGACCGTGAGCGTCGGCACCCCTGAGGCACGGCTGCTCATCCGTCGGCCCTCACAGCTCGATCTCGGTGTCGCCGTCGCGGCGACGGCCGAGACGGATCTGGATCGTGGAGACCACGATGCTCAGCACCAGGATGACGATTGCGATGGCGGCGGCGTACCCGAGCCGCGAATTCGACGCGCCCATCGCGCCGAAGGCGATGCTGTAGAGGTAGGTTCCGAGCGTGGTGCTGGCGTAGTTGGGGCCACCGGCGGTCATCACCCAGATCTGGTCGAAGACCTTGATGCCGTTGATGCTGTTGAGCACGATCACGATCAGGATCACCGGCCGGATGCCCGGGATGGTGACGTTGAAAAAGCGCTGCCAGGCATTTGCGCCGTCGAGTTCCGCCGCCTCGTAGAGCTCGGTCGGGACGCCCTGCAGGGCGGCGAAGAAGATCACGAGATAGAAGCCGAGCGACTGCCAGACGGAGACGATGATCACGCTCGGCATCACGCTCGTCGGGCTCGCCAGCCAGAGCGGCGTGAAGCCCCCGAGGCCGATCGCGCGGAGCATGCTGTTGATGGCGCCGAAGTTCGGCTCGAAGAGCATGGCCCAGAGCAGGCCGCTGATCGCGAGCGAAATGATGACCGGCATGAAGTAGAGCGTCCGGAACACGGTGCTGCCGCGCACGCCCGAGTTCAGGAGGCAGGCGATCAGGAGCGGCAGCACCGTCTGCAGGACCACGGTAGCCGCGGTGAAGTAGGCGGTGTGCCAGAGCGCGCGGTAGAAGATCTCGTCGTGGAGAAGGCTCCAGTAGTTGCCGAGGCCGACCCAGACCGGCGGCGTCATCCCGTTCCAGCGCTGCAGGCTCAGCATGACCGCATCGGTGATCGGCACTGCCATCGTCACGATCAGCGCCACGGCGGCGGG
>JAXMDH010000053.1:0-30237 GCA_046348915.1 Amaricoccus sp. | reverse complement strand
GTCGCGGTGATCGACAAGGGCTGGCTCGGCGGCGGCAATACCGGGCGCAACACCACGATCATCCGCTCGAACTACCTCTACGACGAGAGCGCCCGGCTCTACGACCACGCGCTCGACCTGTGGGACGACCTGAGCCAGGACCTGAACTACAACGTCATGTACTCCAAGCGCGGCGTGCTCATGCTCGCGCACAACGTCCACGACGTGCAGTCCTTCCAGCGCCACGTCCATTCCAACCGCCTGAACGGCGTCGACAACGTCTGGCTGACGGCGGCCGAGGCCAAGGCCTTCTGCCCGCCGCTCTCCCTCGACCCGAACGCCCGCTATCCGGTGATGGGCGCCGCGCTCCAGCGCCGCGCCGGCACCGCGCGGCACGACGCCGTCGCCTGGGGCTACGCCCGTGGCGCGGCGGCGCGCGGCGTCGACATCATCCAGAACTGCCCGGTGACGGCGATCCGCCGCGGTCCCGACGGCCGCGTCACCGGCGTCGAGACGGCGAAGGGCTTCATCGCGGCGAAGAAGGTCGCGGTCTCGGCCGCCGGCCACACCTCGGTGGTCATGGAGACCGCCGGCGTCCGCCTGCCGCTCGAGTCCTATCCGCTGCAGGCGCTGGTCTCGGAGCCGATCAAGCCGGTCTTCCCCTGCGTCGCCATGTCGAACTCGGTCCACGCCTACATCAGCCAGTCCGACAAGGGCGAGCTCGTCATCGGCTCCGGCACCGACCAGTACGTCAGCTACTCCCAGCGCGGCGGCCTGCCGCTGATCGAGCACACGCTGGCGGCGATCTGCGAGATCTTCCCGATCTTCCGGCGGATGCGGATGCTGAGGAAATGGGGCGGCATCGTCGACGTGACGCCGGACCGCTCGGCGATCCTCGGCAAGACCCCGGTCCCCGGCCTCTACGTCAACTGCGGCTGGGGCACCGGCGGCTTCAAGGCGACGCCGGGTGCCGCGCACGTCCTCGCCCACACCGTCGCCCGCGACGAGCCGCACCCGATCAACGCCCCCTTCACCCTCGAACGCTTCACCACCGGCCGGCTGATCGACGAAGCCGCCGCCGCCGCCGTGGCGCATTGATGCCTTCCCGCCTTCCTCTTGCCAGAAATACTCCCGCCGGAGGCCCCCGCCGCCTCCGCCGGCGCAACGCCTCCGGAGAGGAGCCCGCCCGATGCTGCTGATCCGTTGCCCCTACTGCGAGCAGGATCTCCCCGAGCTCGAGTTCGCCTACGCCGGCGAGGCGCACATCGCCCGGCCCGCCGACCCGTCGAAGCTCTCGGACGAGGAGTGGCGCGACTTCCTCTACATCCGGTCGAACCCGAAGGGCGTGCATTTCGAGCGCTGGCGGCACATCAACGGCTGTGGCCGCTTCTTCAACGCCGCCCGCGAGACCGTGGGCGACAAGTTCCTCGCCACATACAAGGCCGGCGAACCCCGTCCCGACGCCGACGCCCTCCTCTCCGGCCCGACGGGAGACGCCAAGTGACCACCTACCGCCTCCCGAACCGCGGCCGCGTCGACCACGGCAAGCCCGTCCGCTTCAGCGTGGACGGCAAGGGCTACACCGGCCTCGCCGGCGACAACCTGGCCTCGGCACTTCTCGCCAACGGCGTCCACCTGATGGGCCGCTCGTTCAAGTACCACCGCCCGCGCGGCGTCGTCACCGCCGGCTCCGACGAGCCGAACGCCCTCTTCGGCACCCGCCGCGGCCCGGGCCGCTTCGAGCCCAACACCCGCGCCACCCTCCAGGAGCTCCGCGCCGGCCTCGAGGCGACGAGCCAGAACCGATGGCCGTCGCTCGCCTTCGACATCGGCGCCGTCAACGACCACCTCGGCTCGCTGTTCTCGGCCGGCTTCTACTACAAGACCTTCATGTGGCCGCGGTCCTTCTGGGACAAGGTCTACGAGCCCGTCATCCGCCGCGCCGCCGGCCTCGGCGTCTCGCCGACCGAGTCCGATGCCGATCGCTACGCCAGCCGTTTCGCCCACGTCGACGTCCTCGTCGTGGGCGCCGGCCCGCCGGTCTGGCAGCCGCGCTGACCGCCGGCCGCGCCGGGGCCTCGGTGATGCTGGTGGACGAGCATTCCGAGCCCGGCGGCACGCTCCTCTCCGAGCCATCGGTCGTCATCGACGGCAGCCCCGCCTGGAGCTGGCTCGCCACGACGCTCGCGGAGCTGGCCGCCCTGCCGAACGTCACCGTGCTGCCGCGCACCACCGCGATCGGCTACTACCACCAGAACCTCGTCGGCCTCGCCCAGCGTCTGACCGACCACCTCGACACGCCTCCTGCCGACGCGCCGCGCGAGCGGATGTGGAAGGTGCGCGCGAAGGAGGTCGTGCTGGCCCAGGGCGCGCTCGAAAAGCCGCTGGTCTTCGACGGCAACGACCGCCCGGGCGTGATGCTTGCCGGGGCGGCCCAGACCTACCTCCACCGCTACGGCGTCAAGGTCGGCAACCGCCCGGCCATCGTCACCGCGCACGACTCGGCCTGGTACACCGCCTTCGATCTCGCCGACGCCGGCGCCAAGCCCGCCGTCATCGTCGACGTCCGCGCCGCCGTCGACCACGCCCTCACCGACCGCGCCCGCGCCCTCGGCATCGAGGCGCTGCTCGGCCGCACCGTCACCGGCACCTCCGGCCGGCTGCGGGTCAGATCGCTCCGGGTCAACCGCATGGAGGGCGGCGAGGCCGGCGCCCCCGCGACATTGCCTGCGACGCCGTGCTGATGTGCGGCGGATGGACGCCCTGCCTCCACCTCTTCTCCCACACGCAGGGCAAGCTCGCCTGGGACGAGGCGCTGCAGGTCTACCTCCCCGGCAAGAAGACCGAAGCGGTGCAAATCGCCGGTGCCGGTCGGGGCCTCTGGGGCATCGCGACGGCCCTGGCCGACGGTGCCGAGGCGGGCGCGCTCGCGGCCCGCGACGCTGGCCGGCCGATGCAGGCGCCCGCCTTCACCGTGGCCGACGACCGTCCCGGCGCCGGGATCACGCTGAAGGAGCTGCCGACCGACATGGATCCGGCGAAGGCCAAGGCGTTCATCGACTTCCAGAACGACGTCACCGCCAAGGACATCCGGCTCGCGGTCCGCGAGGGCATGCGCTCGATCGAGCACGTCAAGCGCTACACCACCAACGGCATGGCGACCGACCAGGGCAAGATGTCGAACATCAACGGCCTCGTCATCGCCGCCGACGCGCTCGGCAAGGCGCCGCCGCAGGTCGGCCTGACCACCTTCCGCCCGCCCTATTCGCCGACCACCTTCGGCACCTTCGCCGGGTACCACCAGGGCGCGACCTTCGAGGTCACGCGCAAGACCCCGATCGACGCTTGGGCCGAGGCGCAGGGTGCTGTCTTCGAGTCGGTCGCCCTCTGGCGCCGCGCCCGTTACTTCCCGAGACCCGGCGAGGACATGCACGCCGCCGTCTCGCGCGAGTGCCGCGCGGCCCGCGCCTCGGTCGGCATCTTCGACGCCTCGACGCTCGGCAAGATCGAGGTCGTCGGCCCCGACGCCGTCACCTTCATGGAGCGAATGTATACCAATCCCTGGGCGAAGCTGGGGGTCGGCCGTTGCCGCTACGGGCTTCTCCTCGGCGAGGACGGCTTCATCCGTGACGACGGCGTCATCGGCCGGCTGGCCGAGGACCGCTTCCACGTCACGACCACCACTGGCGGCGCCGCGCGCGTCCTCAACATGATGGAGGACTACCTCCAGACGGAGTGGGCCGACCTGAAGATCTGGCTCACGTCGACCACCGAGCAGTGGGCGGTCGTCGCGCTGCAGGGTCCGAACGCACGCAAGCTCCTCGAGCCCTTCGTCGAGGGCCTCGACATCTCGGCCGCGGCCTTCCCGCACATGGCCGTCGCCGAATGCACGGTCGCGGGCTTCCCCGCCCGCCTCTTCCGCGTCTCCTTCACCGGAGAGCTCGGCTTCGAGGTCAACGTCCCCGCTCGCCACGGCCGCGCCCTCTGGGAGAAGCTCTGGGAAGCCGGCCCGCAGTACGGCATCACCCCTTACGGCACCGAGGCGATGCACGTCATGCGGGCGGAGAAGGGCTACATCATCGTCGGCCAGGACACCGACGGCACGCTGACGCCCGACGACGCGGGCCTCGCCTGGGCGGTCGGCAAGGCCAAGCCCGACTTCGTCGGCAAGCGCTCCCTCGCGCGCCCCGACATGCTGGCGCAAGGTCGCAAGCAGCTCGTCGGCCTCCTGACCGAAGACCCCATGGCGGTGCTGGAGGAAGGCGCCCAGATCGTCGCCGATCCCGCCCAGCCGAAGCCGATGACCATGCTCGGCCATGTCACCTCGTCCTACTGGTCCGACGCCCTCGGCCGCTCGATCGCGCTCGCCGTCGTCGCCGACGGCCGCGCCCGCGACGGGCAGATCCTGCATGTGCCGATGCCGGATCGCACGATTCCGGCTAGGGTCGTGAAGGCGACCACCCTCCTCGACCCCGAGAACAGCCGCCTGAGCGCCTGAGGAACCCGCCCATGACCGTCACCGTCACCGAGCTGCCTCCGACGACGCGCATCTCGCTCCGTCTCGCCGATCCCGCCGGCCTGCCGCTGCCGATCCGGATCGGCGAGCGCGCCGGGGCAGCCCTCCGCCTCGGCCCCGACGAATGGCTGCTCGAAGGCCCCGAGGCCTCGCCCCTGGTGGCGACGCTTCCGGCGCCGCACAGCGCCGTAGAGGTCTCCGATCGGGAAATCACCTACGCCCTCGAGGGCCCCGCCGTCCTCGACCTCCTCGCCACCGGCTGCCCGCGCGACCTCGCGCGGGATGCCCGTCGGCTCCGGCGCCCGTACCGTCTTCGACAGCGTCCAGATCGTCCTGACCCGCGAGGCCGACGACCGCTTCAACCTCACCGTCTGGCGCTCCTTCGCCCCACACCTCACCGCGCTCCTCGGCCTCGCGCGGGCCGAGCTCGCCGCCGGCCTCTAGGACCGGCCGGGAAAAGCGGCTAGGCTCGGCCCCATGTTCCTCAGCGTCTTCGACATCTTCAAGGTGGGCGTCGGCCCGTCGTCCTCGCACACGATGGGGCCGATGCTGGCCGCCGCCCGCTTCCTCGACGCGCTCCGCGATGGTTCGGACCGTGTGCCGGGATCCGGCGCCCCCGCGCGGCTCGACGCGGTGCTGCACGGCAGCCTCGCCTTCACCGGCAAGGGCCACGCCACCGACCGCGCGACCATCCTGGGCCTGCTCGGCTTCGTGCCCGACACCCTCGACCCCGACGAGGCCGAGCGCCGCCTCGCCGCCCTGCGCGCGAGCGGCACCATCGACGTCCCCGGCATCGGCCCACTCGCCTTCGATCCCGTGAACGGCGTGGTCTTCGACTATGGCCCCCCGCTCCCCGGTCATGCCAACGGGATGGTTCTGCGCGCCCACGACGCCGCCGGCAACCTGCACCTGACCGAGACCTACTATTCGGTCGGCGGCGGCTTCGTGCTGACCGAGCGCCAGATGCGAAGCGAGGCGCTGAAGGGCGACGACGCCAAGGTCGACCGCCCGCATCCCTTCGCCACGGCCGCCGAGATGCTGGCCATGGGGGACGCCTCCGGCCTCTCGATAGCCGCGATGAAGCGGGCCAACGAAACCGCGGGCGGCCGTTCCGGCACGCACGGGCCGCTCGACGCGGGCCTCGACCGTCTCTGGCAGGTGATGGACGCCTGCATCGACCGGGGCCTCGCCACAGACGGCACCTTGCCGGGCGGCCTCAAGGTCCGCCGCCGCGCCAGGGCGATCCATCAGGCGCTCCTCGCCGAGCGCGGCAACAACCTCGCGCAGCCGCACACCGTCAACGACTGGCTCTCGGTCTACGCCATGGCGGTCAACGAGGAGAACGCCGCGGGCGGCCAGGTCGTCACCGCCCCCACCAACGGGGCCGCGGGCGTCGTCCCCGCGGTGCTGCGCTACTACCGCGACCACTGCGTCGGCGCGACCCACGCGGGCATCCGCGAGTTCCTGTTGACCGCCGCCGCGGTCGGCGGGATCATCAAGACCAACGCCTCGATCTCGGGCGCCGAGGTCGGTTGCCAGGGCGAGGTCGGCTCCGCCGCCGCCATGGCCGCCGCCGGCCTCTGTGCCGCGCTCGGCGGCAGCAACGCCCAGGTCGAGAACGCCGCCGAGATCGCCCTCGAGCACCACCTCGGCATGACCTGCGACCCGGTCCGCGGCCTCGTCCAGGTGCCCTGCATCGAGCGGAACGGCCTCGGCGCCATCAAGGCCGTTGCCGCCGCCTCTCTCGCCCTGCGCGGCGACGGCACCCACGTCGTCCCGCTCGACGCCTGCATCGAGACCATGCGGCAGACCGGCCGCGACATGAGCGTCAAGTACAAGGAGACCTCGACCGGCGGCCTCGCCGTCAACCTGCCGGAGTGCTGAGGCAGATCGATCCCTCGCTGCCGGTGCGCGGCTGCGGAGCTCGGTGGGCGAGCCGTGCCACTTTGTTAACCGGTGGTTCGGCATCGCGTGGAGCGCTGATTTTCCAGACCGGCGCCGCGCAGCACGGCGCCGTATCCAATGCCGCGCTGCGGTGATAACATTGGTGGCCCGTCACCGCACCGGAGTCCTTAGGACTTCATACGGCGGGTACACGAAGGGCCACCTTTTGGGATGCCCGTGGTCGAAATCTGGGGACGTCTTGCTGGTTTGCCCGGAAGGGTCGAGGAGGAGCTTCCCGCGCCGGCACATGACGGGTTCGTGTTTCTCAACGTTACGGCTCGCTCACGGCGGCAAAGGCGGGTACGAGGCGCTCGGAAGGCGCAGGGTCAGCTCGGAGGCATTTCGTGAGCAAGTGCGAAGGCCGTGCGGGCCGCGATCTCACGGTGAACGGGAGCCGGCATGCGCCGGACGCGCCCGTCACTTCCGGCTACGCGGCGTTTCGGCTGCGAGGCACGCTCCGGTCGGCGATCCGGGCGGAGACCGTCGATCGCCCCGAAGCGGGCCAGAGCGCACCGGGCGAAGCCGCGACGCCGCAACTTCGCGCGGTGATCGAGGCGGGCGCATGACCGACGGCGGTCCAGCCTCCGTTTCGTCGGGAGCCGCGGGCGAAGAGCGGGGAGCAGGTCCGGGAGCAGAGCAGCCGCTCGAGTTTCTCGTATTCGATGCCGCACGGCCGACGGTCCGGATGGCGAGCGCCGCCCTCCTCGCAGAGCTGGGCTACGCGAGGGACGAGCTGGGCGGGATCTCGCTGCCGGACGTCTCGGACCGCGCCTGGAGCCGCCTGGCCCGTCGGGCGTTCGATGGCCGCACTCCGCGCTTCGAAACCCGGTTGCGGCGGAAGGACGGGACCGACCTCGTCGCGCCGATGCTGCTGGCCGCCCACCGCGCTTCCGACCCCAGCTCGGTGCTGGCGGTGATCGGGACCGCGATGGGCATCGCCGAGACTAAGCGCAATCGCCGGCTCGACGCGGCCTTACTGGGATCCGTGATCGACACCGCACCCGACGCCATCATCACGATCGAGAGCGACGGTCACATCCGCAGCTTCAGCCCGGCGGCGGAGCGCCTGTTCGGCTACGAAGCCGCGGAGGTTCTCGGCCGGAACGTGAACGTCCTGATGCCCGAGCCCTTTCGCCGGGAGCACGACGGGTACCTGCAGCGCTATCTCGATACCGGCGAGAAGCGCATCATCGGCATCGGCCGCACGGTTATCGCGCGGCACAAGGACGGACGGACCATTCCGATCGAGCTCGCGGTCGGCGAGGTGAGGAGCGGGGACAGCCATCTCTTCACCGGGTTCATCCGCGACATCTCGGAGCGGGTCGCCGCCCAGGGCCAGGTCGCCCGGCTGCTGCAGGAACTCAGCCACGTCGGACGGCTGTCGGCCATGAGCGAGATCACCTCCCTCATCGTGCACGAGCTGAACCAGCCTTTGACCGCGATCGCCAACTTCGGCGAGGCGGCGCAGCGCCTGCTCGCGACCGGGGGACCGGCGGAGCGCGCCGCCGGCTTCATGGAGAAGTCCGTCGCGCAGGCGCACCGCGCGAGCGAGATGATCCGCCGCCTGCGCGACTTCGTCTCGCGCGGCACCAACGAGATGGAGCCGATCGACGTCAACGCGATCGTGCACGAAGCATCGCGGCTGGCGCTGATCGGCGCGGCCGACCGGCGCATCCACACGCGCTTCGACCTGGCGGACGGCCTGCCCCAGGTCCTGGCAGACCGTATCCAGGTTCAGCAGGTCGTCGTGAACCTGATCCGCAACGGAATCGACGCCATGCTCGAGGCCGGGCTGGACGCTTCGGACCAAGCGTATCTGGTCGTGGAAACGAGCCGTGACCCCGAGGGGGACGCGGTGCTGATCTCGGTCTGCGATGCGGGGCCCGGGGTCTCTCCCGAGGTCGCGGAAAACCTCTTCTCCTCTTTCGTCACGACGAAGAAGGGCGGAATGGGCATCGGACTATCGGTCAGCCGGGCGATCGTCGAGGCGCACGGCGGACGGATCTGGGTCGACCGGCCGAACGGCGGCACGCGGTTCGCGTTCACGCTCCCCGTGGTTCCCTCGAAGGTGTCCGGACAATGAGTGGTTCCGAGGGCAGGATCTACGTCGTCGACGACGACGAGGCAGTGCGCGACTCGCTCGAGGCGCTGCTGTCGTCGGACGGGTTCGATACCTCGACCTGCGCGTCCGCCGAGGCATTCCTGCAGCAGTTCGACCCCGTCGGCGCGGCCTGCCTGCTCTTCGACGTGCGGATGCCCGGCATGGACGGGCTGACCCTCCTCGAGACCCTCGACGGCGATCGGAAGGGAGTGCCGGTGGTGGTCCTGACCGGGCATGCCGACGTGCCGATGGCGGTGCGGGCGATCCGCGCCGGCGCCGCCGACTTCGTCGAGAAGCCGTTCACGGCGGCCCGGCTGCTCGACAGCATCCGAGGCGCGATCGCGCGCAGCGCGCCGGTTACCGGGACCGCCGACACCGCCCTCAGGGAGAGGTTCGCCGACCTGACGCCCCGCGAGCGCCAGGTCATGGAGCAGATGGTGATCGGCCTGCCCAACAAGCTCATCGCCCACCGGCTGGGCATGAGCCCGCGCACGGTGGAAATCCACCGGGGCCGGGTCATGGCGAAGACCGGCGCCACCAGCCTTTCCCATCTGGTGCGCATGGCGGTCCGTGCCGGCCTCGACCCGGACGGCTGACGCCCATAGGGGACATTCCGCACTATCGCATGACGGAAGAAGGCTGCAGTCTCGAAGTCGGCCGTGCGGGGCCGAGCTGCGGGAAAGGCTCCATGCCTGGCGTCGCGACCACGGTTCACATCATCGACGACGATGACGCGGTGCGCGAGTCGCTCGAGGCCTTGCTCATGGTCTCGGGTTTCGATGTCGAGACCTACAGGTCGGCAGAAGACTTCGTCGCGCGCGGCGACTACGGCGACGGCTGCATCGTGCTCGACATCAACATGCCCGGCATGGGGGGGCTCGACCTGCTTCGCATGCTGCGTGGTCGCGAGCGGCAACTCGCCGTCGTGGTGCTGACGGCAAGCCAGACTCCGCGCATCGAGGAACTGGTTCTCGAGCTCGGAGCGAGCGCCTTCCTGGCCAAGCCGGTGCGGGAGGCGGCGCTCTTCGAGGCGCTCCGCACCGCGCTGGCCGGCCGGTAAGGAGAAATCCCTACCGAGGAGACCGGCGCATACGGTCAATCCCCGACTGTCGCTGCAGCCGCGTTCATCCTTTCATCGCTGGCAAAGGGGAGAAGCCAGCATGTTCGCAGTCACCGACAAGAGATCGATCGAGCCAAGGCGCCTGACCGCCGTGCCTCCCAGGCCGGCGGCAGCCCGTGGCCCTATTTCCAACGAGCTGCGCTTGTCGCGCGGCGAGACTTTGTTCTTCGAGGGGGGCGAAGCCGAGCACTTCTTCGAACTCGTCCGCGGCACCCTGCGCTGCTGCCGGATAAGCCAGGACGGCCGCCGGCAGATCCACCGCTTCGCCGCCGCCGGCGAGCTGTTGGGGATTTCCGGGGAGCAAAGGTACGGCTACAGCGCCGAGGCGGTTACCGAAATCGTGGTGCGCCGCTACCGCCTCGACGGGCTCGATGCGCGCATGGCCGATGATGCCGCGTTCGGGCGGCGGGTGCTGCAGGCCTTGCGCGACGAGCTCGCCGCCACTCGACGGCAGATGATGCTGCTCGGACGCATGAGCGCCACGGAGAGGCTCGCGACCTTCCTGCTCACGCTTTCCGAACGGTCCGCGGCAGCCGGTGGTTGCCTGAACCTGCCGATGACCCGCAGCGACATCGCCGACTACCTCGGTCTCACCATTGAGACCGTCAGCCGCAAGATGAACGAGTTGCATGCGTCCGGCGTAATCCGGCTCGAGACGGCGACCAACGTCCGGATCACCGACCTCGACCGCATCGAGGCAATCGCCAAGGCCGCTTGATGCCGCCTGCGATGGCCGCGACTGGCAGCGTCGGAGCATGTCGCCTTTCCGTCAGAGCCGCCACGCCGAGGCGATATAGCCGAACTCCCGATCGTCTCCGGCGACGGTGATCACCGCCGGTCAGTCGCTGGACGTCACAACCCGAACGGAAAGGTCTCCGCTTCGCCAGCGGCAGACGGGGAGGGCAATGGCGTCACCGCACGGGTTTCGTCGAACCAGACGAACCCGTCGTACTGATCCGGGAGCGAAGCCTCCGAATAGTGGCTCCAGCGTTCAGTTTCGGGCCGGTAGACAACGCCGATGTAGCGCTCGAGACGCGGTGCGGCCAGAGCCCCCCTGAGATCGGGATCGAGGCCCCGGAGCGGCAGGAGGCAGCGTTCGAGCCCGGTTCCGTGGAGCAGCGCCTCGTAGCTGTCCGGCCGGGACGGCCGTACCGCCTTGACCTCCATGGGGGCGTCCCATTCCGACGCTGCGGCAACCGTGCCCGAATGGGTGCCGAACCCGATCAGCGCGGCGTCGCGCCCGTGGTGCTCGCGGCAGAGCTGACCGATGTTCAGCTCACCGCGCGCGGTGCCCATCTCGGTGAACCGCGCGTCGCCGATATGCGAGTTGTGCGCCCAGACGACCGCCCTCGCCTCCCGCCCGACCCATGCCAGCACGCGCTGCAGGGTATCGAACATGTGCCGGTCCCGCAGGTTCCAGGACTCCTGTGCGCCGTAGTACATCACCCGGTAGTAGCGCTCGGCATCGGCCACGAGCCGGGCGTTCTCGGTCGCGTCGAAGAACTGCTCGCCGTCGCGGACGGCATACTGCAGACGCTTCTGCAGCAGGTCGAGCAACGTGCGGATGACCGGCGTCTCGCAGAGCGCGTAGCCCTTGCTGAGTGAGGCGCGTCCGTAGGCGGCGAACTCCCGTGACCATGGCACGAGGCAGCCGTAGCGGGTGCGCGCCTCGGCGGCCGCGCCCGGATCGACGCGGTCGAGGTATGCGAGGACGGCCGCCATTGAGGCGCTCATGCCGTAGAGATCGAGGCCGCAGAACCGGACCTTCCTCTCGGGCGGCTGGCCCGCATTGTGCGCGCGCAGGAATCCGACGAAGTCGTCGACGTCACGGTTGCGCCACATCCAGGTCGGGAAGCGCGTGAAAGGTGCCGTGCGTGCCGGCTCGCCGGGGCGCTGCCGAACCGAGCGGTCGATGGCGGCTGCGTCCGGCCAGTCGGCCTCGACCGCGACGATGTTGAAGCCGTGCCGCTCGATCAGCCGCCGGGTGATGGCCGCCCGCGCGCGATAGAACTCCGACGTGCCGTGCGAGGCCTCGCCGAGCAGGACCACGCGCGCGGCCGCGAACCGCTCGAAGGGATCCGCGAAGCCCCGATCCTCGCTCGGTGGCAGCGGCACCGCGGCCGCTCGCAGCGCCGCGGTGATCGCATCCGGCGTACGGAGCTTCCTGCCCGGTGTTACCGGCAGCTGGACGGGCGGGGGCAGCCGGAGATGGTGTTCGAACCAGGCGCAGGCGATCTCCGTGACCCGCTCGAGTGTACCGGGCTCCTCGAAGAGATGGCCGGCACCGGGAACGATCTCGAGGCGCTTCTCGCCCCCCAGCGCCGCCAGCGCCTGCCGGTTCAGCTCTATCACGTGGCGGTCGTCTCCGCCGACGACCAGCAGGGTTGGCGCCCGGACGTCGCGAAGGCGTGCCCCCGCGAGATCCGGGCGGCCTCCGCGCGACACAACCGCCGCGACACGATCGCGGAGCTCGGCCGCCGCGAGCAGGGCCGCGCCCGCGCCGGTGCTCGCGCCGAAGAGGCCGAGCGGCAAGTCGGCGATGTCGGGTTCGCTTCCGATCCAGAGCGCCGCTTCCGCCACGCGTTCGGCGAGCAGCGGGATGTCGAACACGTTGCGGCGATCCTCCGCCTCCCCCGGGGTGAGGAGGTCGAAGAGCAGCGTGGCGAAACCGTGGGCGTTCAGCGCCTCGGCGACGGCAACGTTCCGCCGGCTGAGCCGGCTCGATCCACTTCCGTGGGCGAAGAGCACGATGCCGCGGGGCTCCGCCGGCACGCACAGATCGCCGACCAGGCCGAGCGGCGGCACGGAAACCTGTCGTCTGGCAGGCTGATCGGGCGGGGGGTCGGCGTCGGTGCTTTCCGACCAGCCGAGGCGCAGCAGGCCGACGGTCTCCTCGTCGGTCAACTGGTGGAAGTCGTCGTAGAAGGCGCCGACTCCGTAGAAGCGCCGCGCCGGATGGAGACAGGCCACCGCGTCCGCCTGGGCTGCGATCTCCTTCAACGCGTCTTCCGGAGCGACCGGCACGGCGACGCAGACCTTGGCGGCGCCCTGCCGCCGGATCGCGATCAGCGCCGCCTTCATCGTCGCTCCCGTGGCGAGACCGTCGTCCACCACGATCGCCGTCCGCCCGGTCGGGTCGACCTGCGGACGGTCGCCGAGATACGCCGCGCGACGGCGCTCCAGCTCCGCGAGCTCGCGCGCACGGGCACGCTCGAGGAAGCGGTCGTCCGCGCCCGACCGGCGGCGCACCTCCTCGTTGATAACGGTCTGCGGGTTCGCGCCATCGACGACGGCCCCGAGGGCGACCTCCGGCGCGCCAGGCGCGCCGATCTTGCGCACCAGAACGAGGTCGAGCGGCGCCCGCATGGCGCGCGCAATCTCGAGCGCCACCGGGACGCCCCCCCGCGGCAGGGCATAGACTACCGGCTTGTCCAGGCCCATCGACAAGAGCTTCGCCGCCAGCTGCCGGCCGGCATCGGCGCGATCCGCGAATCTGCTGAGTGTCATCATGACCGTCGACCTACGCGCCATCCGGAGCCGGTGCCTTGATTTCGCGCAAGCCCGCGATCTTGACTCATGTCAATGTCCGGCGGCCCGGATCGGTTTTTCCTGACCAAAGATGCGCTCGGATCGGACACGGTTTGCGTGGGGCAACGGGTCTGCCGAGCCAGGAGCCGGAGGCACAAGCATGTCCGAGACCATTTCCGACACCCCCGTCGAATCCCGGAGCACCACCCCTGCGGCGGCCGGGACCGTTTCCCCCTTCGAGGCGCTGCGGCGCGGGATCGACCGGCTCTTCGACGAGTTTCGTCCGGCCGGATCCCGGTCGCCCTTCCCGCGTCCATCGGTCTTCGAGCTGGCCTGGCCCGACCCCGAGGACTGGGAAGTCGCGCGGGCGATGGACATGGTCGAGAAGGACGATGCCTACCAGCTCACGGCGGAGCTCCCGGGCCTCGACGAAAAGGACGTCAAGGTCACCCTTTCGAAAGGATACCTGACGATCGAGGGCGAGAAGCACGAGGAGAGGGAGCAGCGCGAGAAGGAATACCACCTCTCCGAACGCCGCTATGGCTCCTTCCAGCGCATGGTCCGCGTGCCGGAAGGCGTCGACAGCGACCGAATCGACGCCAGCTACAGGCAGGGCGTGCTCACGGTGACCCTGCCCAAGTCACCGTCGGCGGCACCGGCAGAGAAGCGGATCGCCGTGAAGGTCGCCTGATCGCTCGCGAACCCGGCGCGCGGGTCGGCGCCGGGTTTCACCGAAGGCGTCGGTTTTCACCCTGGCCTGCTGGTCGCTTCGCTCTGCGGTTCGCCGAAGGGCGCGGCTCGAGCATGCCGCAAAGGAAGCCCGGGAATGAGCTACAAGACCATCCTCGTAGGCGTCGACATCGACCATCCTTTCGATCCGCTGCTGGACTTCGCGGTCGATCTTGCCTCGCGTCTCGGCGCGAGGCTGGTCGGCTTTTCCGCAGCGGAGGCTCGCCTCCCCTATGCCGGGCCAGAGGGCGCTTCGATCGCCGCCGAAGTCTGGGTGCAGGAGGAGGAAGAAATCCAGCGGCGGCTCGACCACCTCGCCCGCAGCTGGAAGGCCCGGGCCGACGGCAAGGTCGAGGTCGAATGGCGCGGCAGGATCGGCGATCCGACGCGCTGTCTGGCGGAGGCGGCGAGGATCGCCGATCTCGTCGTCACCGTCGCACCGAGCGGCGCGGCCAGCGGCGATCCCTATCGCGTGGTCGATCCCGGCAGCCTGGCGCTGCAGACCGGCCGCCCGGTGCTGATCGCCCCCAGCCATGCGCCGCGTCTCCGGACCGAAGAGGTGGTGATCGCCTGGAAGGACACGCGCGAATCGCGGCGGGCGGTGGGCGATGCCCTGCCGCTGCTGGCCCTCGCCGGACGCGTGACCGTCGTGACGGTCGATCGGGAACCGGACGAGGAGACCCGCGCCGGCGTGAGCGACGTCGCGGACTATCTCAGCCGGCACAGGATCCAGGCTCGAACGCAGGTCATCGCCGCCAAGGACGAGGTCGGCGGCCTCTGCGACTATCTCTCGGAGCATCGTCCGGACCTCTTCGTCTCCGGAGCCTGGGGCCACAGCCGGCTGCGCGAATGGGCCTTCGGCGGCGTAACCCGCGCGCTGCTCGACTATCCCGACGCGTGCCGGTTCATGTCGAACTAGCTGCGGACGCGAACGCTTGGCCGCCGCGCCGGTTCTGCCGTTGGCTGCGGCAGCGAAATCTCGCAATCGGCCCGGCGCACCTTGTGTCCCAAGGAAAAATGGGACGAGAGTGACGCGCTTTGTCCGAGCCGCCTTGTCGCAGGACGCATCGAGCCGTTCCGTGCTCATAGTTCGCGTTGTACCCAGCACCGGCGACCGGGCCTTCTCCATGAAGACAGGGGGATCCAAAATGGAGCAATCTCGCCGGGCCCGACTGAAGACTGCGTGGATCGCCGAACGACTGATTGCGACTCTACTCCTTTGCTTCGGCGCGTCCGGCGCCGCGTTCGCCGACGAGCCATCGCCGATCTCGATCAATCCCTCGCAGCTGTCGTATACGACGAGCCTGACCGTCAGGAACGGCACCGATGCTCCGGTTACGTTCCGCCGGATTGCCAACACCTGCGTCCCGGACGCTCCGGAGACCTTCACTGTCGGGGCCGGCGAGACCTGGAACGCGACCGTCACGCAGAAGCACAGCGACGACGGTTTGGACAACTGCTACCTGACGCATCACAGCATCGTCTACGAGGACGCGGCTAACGCGGGCAATACTTTCGGCATGCAGCAGTACGACAACTCCGATGACCCCGCTTGCTTCGACCTCAAGATCTTCGTTCTCGTGCCCGTAGGGCAAGCGACGTGCCCGGTGGCCCAGGGCAGCCTGTCGAAGCCGACGAGCGGGATCTACTTCAACCCGGGCTCCCAGGTGCCGCAGGTCGGAACCACGTGTCCGGGAGACCTTTCCAACTGCCGGGCCCAGGTCGGTCGCAACCAGGCCTTCGGCTTCTACATCTCGAAGCCCGAGGCCTTCAGCGTAACGGCGGTGAACGGGAACTCCTTGGTCGCCATGGACTGCGTCCTCACCGATCTCGCCGCGGTCCAGGACGGCAATTCCTGCGTCTCCGAGACCGGGAGCGTCCCTCCCGGCGGCAAGGCAAGCCTGTCCCTTGCCGGCAGCTGCGGGAAGTTCTACCGGATCTCGGATCGCACGAACGTGCAGCTCCAGTGCGCGACGCCGCTTCACAGGCTGGAGAGCGGGGCCCTTTCGAGCAATGCGCAGAAGTGGCAGTCGGTGTCGGACGGCGGTTCGTACACATTGCCGGGTGATTGATTTGACCCGCCGGGCAGGCCGGCGGCCCGCCGGCGCGCCAAGACGAGTGTAACCGCGATATCGCCTCATCGCCGGATGGCGGCCGTCGATCCGGTGGCGCGAACCCTACGCCGCGGCGGAATGCCGCGCGTGGCCCGCGACCGCGGCGCCGAAGGCCTGAAACAGCGGCCGCGACACCGGGTCGTTGGCAGCGTTCCATTCCGGGTGCCACTGAACGGCCATGGCGAAGCCCGGCGCCGCCTCGACCACGATCGCCTCGGGGGTCGCGTCGGGCGCGTGGCCCTCGATGACGACCCGCGCGCCCTTGTCGAGGATCCCCTGCCCGTGCAGCGAGTTCACCAGGACCTCGCGCGCCGCGAGGACACGGTGAAACTCCCCGCCGTCGGTCAGCGTGACGATGTGCCGATGTTCGAACTTCTCCTCGAGCGTGCCGTCCGGCGGCATTCGGTGGTTCATCCGTCCCGGGATCTCGCGGATCTCCGGGTGAAGCGTCCCGCCGAAAGCGACGTTGAACTCCTGGAAGCCGCGGCAGATGCCGAAGACCGGCACCCCGCGCGCGACGCATTCGCGGATCAGCGGCAGCGTTACGGCGTCGCGGTCGGGGTCGAAGGCGCCGTGCTTTTCGGTCGGCTCGTGGCCGTAGTGGCTCGGGTGCACGTTCGGCCGCCCGCCGGTGAAGAGGAAACCGTCGCAGGCCTCGATCAGGTCGGCGATCGCCCCGACCCGCGGCATTGCCGGCACCACCAGAGGGATCGCCCCGGTGAGATCCGCCACCGCTTCGATGTTGGAGACCCCGACCGCCTGGATCGGGTATTCGTTGTTCAGGATGTGCGCGTTGCCGATAATGCCGACGATGGGCTTGGCCATGTTCCGTGGCTGCATGTTGTCGCTCCGCCCCGAAGATAGGGTGACGACGCCACCGCGTCGAGGCTCCTAGAGGCCGGCGCCCGCCGGCGGTTCCACGTCCCGCACGGAAATGCTCACCGTCGCGCCACTCCGCGTGAAACGATAGACAGCCTGCGGATACCCGGGCACAGAGAAGGCGAGATCGTCGCCGTCGCCGAGCGGCATCACCACGCGAATCGGCGCGGCCGACATGATAGTTCCCGTCCGCCCCGCGAAGCTTGCGGTGACCGCGAGGGCGTTTGCGCCGAAGGGTTCGTAGGTCGCGACCATGTCGAGCGGCCCCTCGTGCAGACTGGCCGCCCCCGTCGGGCTCGGGATCATCGCGTCCTCGGCGAGCGCCCTTAGCGCCAGGCCGCCCCAGGCAACGAGCGCCACGGTGAACCCCGCTAGGATCGGACGGCGGCGGAACATGAGGGTGTCTCCATCTCCGGCGGTGCGCGGCGCTCCGCCACTGACCCGCAGCTTCTTCGGCCGCTGTTTCACGGCGGCCCCGACCCTGCCCGCGGATGTTTCAATCATCGCGGACGCGCACACGCGCAGGCGGCATTCCGCGGCTTCCGCGATCGGTCTTGACGCCCCCGACGCCTGCGTGACAGCTTCGCGCCGCCCGCCCCGGCCGCGGATCATGGGAGACGAGCGATGCGCCTCGACGCCGAGCCCCCCACCGTCCGACTCGCGGACTACCGCCTGCCGGAATACCTGGTCGAGACAGTCGAACTCGCCTTCGTGCTCGATCCGAAGGCGACGCGCGTGCGCGCGCGGATCGCCTTCTACCGCAACCCGGCGCGGGCCGACGAGGGCCCGGCCGACCTGCGGCTCGACGGCCGCAACCTGACGCTCGTTTCCGCCACGATCGACGGTACCCCTGTGCCGCAGAACGCCCTCGCCGTCGACGACCAGGGCCTGACCGTCGCCGCCGACCACGTGCCCGCCGCCTTTACCTGGGAGGCCGAAGTCCAGATCTCCCCCGCCGCCAACACCGCCCTCGAAGGCCTCTACGTCTCGCGCGGCATGTTCTGCACCCAATGCGAGGCGCAGGGCTTCCGCAAGATCACCTACTGGCCCGATCGCCCCGACGTGATGGCCCGCTTCAAGGTGCGTATCGAGGGCGACGCGCCGGTCATGCTCTCGAACGGCAACCTGATCGGCGCCGGCCCTGGCTGGGCCGAGTGGGAGGATCCCTTCCGCAAGCCCTCCTACCTCTTCGCCCTCGTCGCGGGCGACCTCCAGGCCGTCGAGGACCATTTCGTCACCCGCTCCGGCCGCGACGTGCTCTTGCAGATCTGGGTGAGGGCCGGTGACGAGTCGCGCTGCGGCTACGCCATGGACTCGCTCAAGCGCGCCATGCGCTGGGACGAGGAGGCCTACGGCCGCGAGTACGACCTCGACCGCTTCATGATCGTCGCCGTCGACGACTTCAACATGGGAGCGATGGAGAACAAGGGCCTCAACGTCTTCAACTCCCGCTTCGTCCTCGCCAGCCCCGAGACCGCCACCGACGCCGACTACAAGTCGATCGAAGCGATCATCGCCCACGAGTATTTCCACAACTGGACCGGCAACAGGATCACCTGCCGCGACTGGTTCCAGCTCTCGCTCAAGGAAGGCCTGACGGTCTTCCGCGACCAGCAGTTCTCCGGCGACATGCGCTCGGCCCCGGTCAAGCGCATCGAGGACGTGATCCGCCTGCGCGCCAGCCAGTTCCGCGAGGACGCGGGCCCGCTCGCGCACCCGGTTCGCCCGGCCGAATACGTGGAGATCAACAACTTCTATACCGCCACCGTCTACGAAAAGGGCGCCGAGCTCATCGGCATGCTCCGCCGCCTGGTCGGTCCCGAGACCTACAGCCAGGCGCTCGACATCTATTTCGAGCGCCACGACGGCCAGGCCTGCACAATCGAGGACTGGATCGGCGTCTTCGAGGACGCCTCGGGCCGCGACCTCACCCAGTTCCGCCGCTGGTATTCCCAGGCCGGCACGCCGCGGGTCCGCGCCACCGAGGCCTGGGACGGCAGCCGCTACCGCCTCGACCTCGCCCAGGAAACGCCGCCGACCCCGGGGCAGCCCGAGAAGGCGCCGGTGGTGATCCCGTTCGCCTACGGCCTCCTCGACCCCGGCGGGCAGCCGATGGCCGAGGGCCTCGTCGAGCTGACCGAGGCGAAGCAGACCTTCGAATGGAGGCTGCCCGCACGGCCGATCCCGTCGCTGCTGCGCGGCTTCTCGGCGCCGGTCATCCTCGATCGGGCGACGACGCCGGCCGAGCGTGCCTTCCTCTTCGCCCACGACGGCGATCCCTTCAACCGGTGGGAAGCCGGCCGGTCGTTCGCGCTGTCGCTCCTCGCCGGAATGGCTGCCGACCCGGACGCCGCGGCCGATCCTGCCTGGCTCGACGCGCTCGCGGCGGTGGCGGACGACCCGCACCTCGACCCGGCGTTCAAGGCGCTGGCGCTCGGGCTGCCGTCCGAGGACGAGATCCTCGCGCACATCGCAGCCGACGGCACGCCGCCCGACCCGCGCGCGGTCTGGACCGCCCGCCGCCGGCTCGAGGCCGAGGCAGCGCAAGCGCTCGGCGAGCGGCTGCAGCTCCTCTACCGCGACAACGCCGTTCCGGGCGCCTACAGCCCCGACGCCGGCGCCGCTGGCCGGCGGGCTCTGCGGGCCCGGGCCCTCGCGTACCTTACCGCGCTCGACTCGGCAGCCGAGGCCGCCGCCGTGCAGTTCGCCACCGCCGACAACATGACCGAGCGGATGACCGCGCTGGCGCTCCTCGTCGGCGCCGGGCGCGCCGGCGATGCCCTCGCCCGGTTCCATGCCGCCTGGCAGCACGACCGGCTGGTCGTCGACAAGTGGTTCTCGGTCCAGGCGGCGCTGACCCCGCCCGACGAAGCCCTGGCGGTGGTCGAGGCGCTCACCCGGCACGCCGATTTCGACTGGCGCAACCCAAACCGTCTGCGCGCGTTGGTGGGTGCGTTCGCCATGGGCAACCCGGCGGGCTTCCACCGGGCGGACGGGGCCGGCTACCGCTTCGTCGTCGACTGGCTGATCCGGCTCGACCCGGTCAACCCGCAGACGACGGCGCGGCTCGCGGCCTCGCTCGGAACCTGGCGGATGTTCGATGCCGGGCGGCAGGCGCAGATGCGGGCCGAGCTCGAGCGGCTGGCGGCAGTGCCGGGGCTGTCGCGCGACACGGGCGAAATCGTCGGCCGGTTGCTGCGCGCCGGGTAAGACTGCGCTCCGGCCGCCCTTGTCACAAAGCGGCCGCGGTGTCACGTTACGAGAGCATCATGCGCGACGTCGTCGACCAGTTGATCGAGGAGCGGGCACCCTGGATGCGGGGCGGGGGTCCGGGGGTCGCTCTTGTCCGGGCATTGCTGCATCGGCTGCTGCAGTACGATCGGACGGTCAAGATCGGCGAGGCACTCGCACCGATGCCCGGCGCCACGGCGATGCAGTCGCTCTACGAGATGATCGCGCGGCACGTCGAGGTCTCGGGCCTCGAGAACGTGCCGTTGAGCGGCCCCGCGATGATAGTCGCCAACCATCCCACCGGGATCGCCGACGGAATCGTGCTCTTCGGCGCGCTGGCGCAGCGGCGACCCGACCTCTTCATCTTCGCCAACGCCGACGCGATCCGGGTGTTGCCGACCCTCGGCGAGTTGATCGCACCCGTCGAGTGGCGTCCCGAGAAGCGGACGCACAAGCAGAACCGCGAGACCATGGACTACGCCCGCACCGCCTTCGCCGCCGGGCGACTCGCGGTGCTCTTCCCGTCCGGGCGCCTCGCCAAGCGGCGCTGGTGGTGGCTGAACGAGCGGCCGTGGATGGCGTCGGGCGCGATGCTCGCGCGCAAGTTCGACCTCCCCGTGATTCCGCTGCACATCACCGCCCGCAACTCGGCGCTGTTCTACCTCTTCGACCGCATCCACCCGACGCTGCGCGACATCACGCTGTTCCACGAGGTCTTGAACAAGACCCGACAACGCTACCGGTTGACCATCGGGCCGGTGATCGCCCCCGAGACCCTGCCCGCCGGGTCCAACGAGGCGATCGAGGTGCTGCGCGCCCGCACGCTGGAGCTCGGCGGCCTGAAGCCGCAGACGGTGCTGACCGCCCCGGTCTACGGCCGCCCCGATCGGCTGAAACCCGCGCGGGTCTAGTTGCGGCAAAATCGTTCACGGACCCGCTTGCGGTCGCCGGCGCGATCGCCCATCACCGTCGTCGCGGGATCGGGGAGGAAGCCGGTGAAGTCGGTCGGGATCGGAGTCATCGGGTGCGGCAACATCAGCGGCACCTACCTCGCGGCGGCGAAGCTCTTCCCCGGGATCGAGGTCGTCGCCGTCGCCGACCAGAACCCCGCTGCCGCCGAGGCGCGCGCCCACGAGTTCGGCGTCCGCGCCCTCGGCGTCGATGCGCTCCTCGCCGATCCGGCGGTCGAGATCGTCCTCAACCTGACCGTTCCCGCCGTCCACGTCGCGGTCAGCCGACAGGCGGTCGCCGCCGGAAAGCACGTCTATTCGGAGAAGCCGCTCGGCGTCGACTTCGCCGAGGCCGCCGTCCTCGCCGACGAGGCCGCCGCCCGGGGCCTGCGCATCGGCTGTGCCCCTGACACCTTCCTCGGCGGCTCGCACCAGGCCGCGCGCGAGTTCCTCGACGCCGGACACCTCGGCGACCCTGTCGGCGGCACCGCCTTCTTCATGTGCCCGGGCCACGAGCGCTGGCACCCGAACCCCGACTTCTACTACAAGCATGGCGGCGGCCCGATGCTCGACATGGGGCCCTACTACATCACGACGCTCGTCAACCTGCTCGGGCCCGTCGCGCGGGTTGCCGGCATGTCGCCGCGCCCGCGCCCGACCCGGACGATCACCAGCCAGCCGCGCGCCGGCGAGACGATCGAGGTCGAGGTCCCGACCCACGTCGCCGGCACCCTCGAGTTCGACAACGGCGCCGTCGTCGCGCTCACCGTCAGCTTCGACGTCCCCGGCCACCGCCACCTGCCGATCGAGATCTACGGCACCGAGGGCAGCCTCGTCGTCCCCGACCCCAACTGGTTCGGCGGCGAGGTCGAGTTCCTGCCCAAGGGCGGCGACTGGCAGCCGGTCCCCGTCGAGCGCCCCTGGACCGAGGGCAACCTGCGCTCGCTCGGCCTCGCCGACATGGCGGCCGCGATCCGCGCCGACCGCCCGCACCGCGCCTCGGGCGCGCTGGCGCTGCACGTGCTCGAGGTCATGGAAGCCTTCGGCCGCTCGGCTGCCGACGGCCGCTTCGTCGACATCGCGACGCGGGTCGAGCGGCCGCGGCCGCTCGCCGAAGACGCGCCGCTCGGCTGAGGGAGGAAGATGATGCGCAAGGCCCTGATCGCCTGGGGCGGCTGGGAAGGCCACGAGCCACGCGCGGGCGCCGCCCGCGTCGCCGATCTCCTCGCCGAGGACGGCTTCGAGGTCACGACCGCCGAGGGCAGCGCCGCCTTCGCCGACCCGGACCTCGCCGGCTACAGCCTGATCGTCCCGATCCTGACCATGTCGACCATCGGCAAGGACGAGCTCGCCAGCCTCACCGCCGCGGTCAAGGGCGGCGTCGGCCTCGGCGGCTACCACGGCGGCATCGCCGACGCCTTCCGCAACGACCCCGAATACCAGTTCATGGTCGGCGGCCAGTGGGTCGCGCACCCGGGCAACATCATCGACTACCGCGTCGACGTGACCCGTCCCGACGACCCGGTGATGGCCGGCATCGCGAGCTTCCCCTACCGCTCCGAGCAGTACTACCTGCACGTCGACCCGCGGGTCGAGGTCCTCGCGACGACGACCTTCACCGGCGAGCACGCCGACTGGATCGACGGCACGGTGATGCCGGTGGTCTGGAAGACCCGCTACGGCCGCGGCCGCGTCTTCTTCAGCTCCCTCGGCCACGTCGCCAGCGAGTTCGACGTCCCGGAGATGTCGACGATCCTCCGCCGCGGCCTCGCCTGGGCCGCCGCCTGACCGGGCAAGGGCTTGCCGACTGCCGGATTAGCCGGAACCGATCGCGTGAGGTCGGATCGCGAGACCCGAGGCCTGCACTGGAATGACACCGAGAGGCGCACCCGCCGGCCGTTTCGCCGATTGCGGTGCCGGGAACCCTGCCCTATACAGGCCCGCGGCACCCGTAGCTCAGCTGGATAGAGCGCTGCCCTCCGAAGGCAGAGGTCACAGGTTCGAATCCTGTCGGGTGCGCCAAGGGGCTATGTCTCCGCCGCGCAGCGTGCACATTGACGCGGACGCCGGCCGAGGGACCGGCCGGGGGCGTTCGGCCGTCCCGCGTGCGGCGGGACGGCCCGTTCACTTGCTCAGAGACGAGATCGACGGTCGCCGAATGAGCGGCCCGTTATGACCGACCTCAACACAAAGCGCCCATATTATGGACACTTGCGTTTGCCGCAGCTCACATGCCGACCGCCCCCTCGTCGGGCGCATCGACACGCCCTTGTTGCAGAGACCCTCAGAGGACGAAGTCGGCCGCGGTGTAGGCGTTGGCCAGGACGTTGCCGTCCTGGATGTTCAGCTGGAAGTCGGCGGTGCTGTCGCCGTTGACGTAGGCGAGCACCTGGGTCGTCGTTCCGGAATTGATGCAGCGGATGTGCCCCGCCCCGGTGCCGCCGAAGACGAAGGTCTGATTGCCGCTGGCGCCCGTGTTCGCGTCGATCGTGGAGACGTCGATCCGGTCGCCGTTGCCCGCACCGGGCAGGTCGAAGGCGTTGCCGCCGCTGCCCGCCTGCAGCACGTCGCAGACCGCGTTGCCGGCCCGCGAGTCCGAGATCAGGTCGAAGTCGAACCGGTCGCTGCCGCCCCCGCCGATCATGATGTCCCGCCCGCCGGCGCCGCGGATGACGTTGGCGCCGGCGGTGCCGGTGATCGTCTCGGCCCCCTGCGACCCGACGACGTTCTCGAAGCTGGCGATGGTCTCGGTGAGCCCGCCAGCCGCCGATGCCAAGCCGGTCGTAAGATTGATCGTCACGGCAGCAGAGGCGGCGAAGTTGTCCGCGCTGTAGTTGACCGTGTCGCTGCCGTTCTCGCCGTTGTAGTAGTCGGAATCGATCCCGTCGATGTCGAGGACGATGTCGTTGCCGACGCCCCCGTAGACGAAGTCGGCGCGAGCCCCGCCGTCGAGCGTGTCATTGCCCGCGTTGCCGAGCAGAGTGTCGGACCCGCCCGTGCCCCGGAGGTTGTTGTTCGCCTGATTGCCGTTGATGTAGTCGTCGCCCGCGCCGCCGATTACGTTCTCGATCAGCGAACGCGTGTCGCCTTGGTAGAGCCGGGCATTGAAGATGTTGCCATGCGCAAGATGGCCGCCGCCGAGGTTGGCCAGCTGCGGCGTTGCGAAGGTCGAGGCGCCCCCGGGGGTGAGATCGATACTCACGTTCGAGGAGTAATGGGACAGGTCGTAGGTGTCCGTGCCGCCGCCATCCCATATGGTCGCGAAGATCTTGTTGGCACCAGGTTGGATCGCGATCGACCCATTTACGACAGAATTGCCGCTGGCCTGATTCCAACTGTAGACCGTATCCCCCGAGTTTGTCGTGAAATCCGCTCCGTACATATGCTGTAGGGCAGCGATGTCGAGCATCATGTAGGTCTGCGGCGCGCCCCATTGCTCGTAGGTGTACCCACTGATGGGGCCTCCGATATAGGAGCGGTACGACATCACCGAGTACTCGATCGAATCGACGCTGGCCGGGACGGGTCCGGCAAGGCTGTTCTCGTGAGCGTGCTTCAGCCCGAGGGCATGCCCGATCTCGTGGATCGCGGTGTGCCACGCGTAGTTCCCGGCCACCGGAGTGGTGTAGTCATCGACCGTTCCCGCATAGTAGGTGCCGAACCACACGTCTCCGTTGTCCTGGAGCTGCGAGGTCAGGTAGTTTCCGGGGAAATCCGCGACTTGTGCCGTGGGGACATTCGATGAGGTGGTATTCGCCAGCCGGATCTGGTCGCTGTCGGGGGTCGAATCGTAGTTGATCCCGAGATTGGTGAAGCCCTCGACCGAGAAGCCTGTCTTGGCCGCGATGTTTGTCCCGGTGTCGGCGTCGAGGGCGAAGCGAGCCGCCGTCTGTTGTAGAGATGTGAGCGCGAAGAAGCCCGCCGGGAGGTCGGTCTGCTGCGTGTATCCGTAGACGCTGTTGGAGGTTGGGAACGAATAGTCGATCGACGCTCCGTCCCAGGCGTAAGCGGTTAGGACGCCGTCAATCGACTGATCGCCGGTCAGCGCGACCGCCTTCAGGGCATTGCCGGCGCCGCTACGTCCCGAGGGCAACCTATTTGTCAGCGCGTCGTGATCGTATTCATAGGGCATTGAACTTCCCTCGCTTCGATTAAGATGAATACTACTCCGACTTATTCCGCCGGACTGAACCTACCGCTCGAATTTCACAAGCAGTCAATACGTAGACTTCCGCCCGGCTCACCGAACGAGATTTCTCCGCGAACCACATAAAGTTCGCGGTCGTACCGGCAATGATGAAGCTAAATGCGGCCCCAATAAGCCCGAATGTTTCGCGACTAGGGTATCAACAAGCTGCGCGAGTCGCCAGCGTGAATCCGGTTCCGCAGCGGCTACTCCGACATCCTTGGAGATCAAACTCGTCCAGAAGAGTCGACATGCCGCTGCCGCGTTCATGCGCAAGAGACGGGCCCGCCGCCTTCGTCGGGCCCATCGCGCGAGCCTCACGCCAGCTGGCGCTCGACCGTCTCCGTCTCGAAGATTTCGATGACGTCGCCTTCGCGGACGTCGTCGTAGTTCTCGAAGGCCATGCCGCACTCCTGGCCGACCTGCACCTCGCGGACCTCGTCCTTGAAGCGCTTCAGCGTCTTCAGCTTGCCCTCGTGGATCACGACGTTGTCGCGGAGGAGGCGCACGCCGGCCGAGCGGCGGGCGACGCCCTCGGTGACGCGGCAGCCGGCCACCTTGCCGACACCGGTGATCTTGAAGACCTGCAGGATCTCGGCGTAGCCGATGAACTTCTCGCGGATCTCCGGAGCGAGGAGCCCCGAGGCCGCCTGCTTCACGTCGTCGACCAGGTTGTAGATGATCGAGTAGTAGCGGATCTCGATGCCCCTTTGGTTCGCCGCCTCGCGCGCCGGCGCGTTGGCGCGGACGTTGAAGCCGATGATCGGCGCCTTCGAGGCCTCGGCCAGCGTCACGTCCGACTCGGTGATGGCACCCACGCCCGAATGGAGCACGCGGATGCGCACCTCGTCGGTCGAGATCTTGTCGAGCGCCTGCACGATCGCCTCGGCGGAACCCTGGACGTCGGCCTTCACGACGACGGGCAGCTCCCTCACGTTCTTGTCGGCCTTGGCCTTCGCCAGCAGCTGGTCGAGCGTCGTCGCCGAGCCCTGCGCCGCGCGCTTGTCGCGGGCGACCCGCGCCCGGTAGTCGGCGATCTCGCGCGCCTTCGCCTCGTCGTCGACGACGTTGAGGACGTCGCCGGCCTCGGGCGTGCCGCTGAGTCCGAGGACCTCGACCGGGACCGAAGGGCCGGCCTCGTCGATCCGCTCGCCCTTGTCGTTGATGAGCGCGCGCACCCGGCCCCACTGCTCGCCGACGACGAAGATGTCGCCGCGCTTCAGCGTGCCCTTCTGCACCAGGACGGTCGCGACCGGGCCGCGGCCGACGTCGAGCTTGGCCTCGATCACCGCGCCCTCGGCCTGGCGGTCGGGGTTGGCGGTGAGGTCGAGAAGCTCGGCCTGCAGTGCTATGTCCTCGAGCAGCGTGTCGAGGCCCTTGCCGGTCAGCGCCGAGACCTCGACGTCGAGGACCTCGCCGCCCATTTCCTCGACCACGATCTCATGGCTGAGGAGCTGGGTGCGGACCCGCGTCGGATCGGCGCCCGGCTTGTCGACCTTGTTGATCGCGACGATGATCGGGACTCCCGCCGCCTTGGCGTGGCTGATCGCCTCGACCGTCTGGGGCATGACCGAGTCGTCGGCCGCGACCACCAGCACCACGATGTCGGTCACCTGCGCGCCGCGGGCGCGCATCGAGGTGAAGGCCGCGTGGCCGGGCGTGTCGAGGAAGGTGACGAGCGCGCCGTTCGGCGTCGTCACCTGATAGGCGCCGATGTGCTGGGTGATGCCGCCCGCCTCGCCGGAGACGACGTTGGTCTTGCGGATGGCGTCGAGGAGCGAGGTCTTGCCATGGTCGACGTGGCCCATGATGGTCACGACCGGCGGCCGCGGCCGCAGGTTGCCGGCATCGTCGCCCGAGGCGAGGCCGAGGGCGTCCACGACCTCCGACTCCGAGCGGCGGACCACCCGGTGGCCGAAGTCCTCGACGATCAGCGCCGCGGTGTCGGCGTCGATGGTCTGGTTCTGCGTCGCCATGATGCCGTTCTGCATCAGCACCTTCACCACCGCCGCCACGCGCTCGGCCATGCGGTTGGCGAGCTCCTGTACGGTGATCGCATCGGGGACGGCCACGTCGCGCACGACCTTCTCCCGCTCGCCCGAGTGGCTGGCGACGCGGCGCTTGTCGCGCTCCTGCCGCCGCTTCATCGCGGCGAGCGAGCGCTGGCGTCCCTCCTCGTCGGTGGCGTTGGCGATGGTCAGCTTGCCCGAGCGCCGCCGGTCGTCGTCGCCCTTGCCGCGGCCGCGCTTCTCGTCGGCCACGGGCGCCTTTTCGATCGTCAGCTTCTTCGGGCCGGTCGGTCGGCCGGCCTCGGCGCGGGCGGCCTGCGCCTGTGCGGCGGCCGGGTCGACGACCTCGGGCTGTGCGCGCGGGCTGGCAGCCTGCTTCTGCACGCGGTTCGCGGCGGCGTCGGCCTTCGCCTCTGCCTCGGCGGCAGCGGCGGCGGCGCGCTGCTCCTGGATCTCGCGTTCCTTCTCGGCGCGTTCGGCGGCCTCTTTCTCGGCGCGCAGCCGGGCGAGCTCGGCCTCGCGCGCGGCGCTGGCGGCGAGCTCCTTCTGCCGGCGATCGGCCTCCTGTGCCTGCGCCGCCTCTACCGCGACGCGGCGCCGCTCGAACTCGGCTTCCGAGAGGTTGCCGCCCGCGCCAGGGCGACCCCCGTTCTGGCCCGGGTTGGCGCCGGGCTTCGGGACGAGGCGCTTGCGCTTGTGCTCGACGGTGACGGACTTGGTCCGCCCATGGCTGAAACTCTGACGCACATGGCTGGTCTCGGTCCCGCCGCTGCGAACGCCGAGCGTCTTGCCCTTGCGGTCATTGTCCTTGGTATCCATCATTCCCGTTCTCTTTCTCGCGGAGGCCGTCCTCCGCCGATCCGTCACCGGCCCGCTCCGTCGAGCGGAGCCCGGTCGTGCCACCCCGAATGCCTGACAGCCGCAGGGCCTCGTCTCGAATCCGGTCGCCAAGACCGCCCGCCAGCACGGCGGCATGTATCACACGATCGCGGGCGAATGCCAAACCCAATTCGTGGCCGAAAAGACACGAAACAAGCGTGTTCTCGCCCTCGGGCGGCCTAAGCCGGCCTCTTTCCCGCTCGGAGCCGTCCGCAGCCTGCAAGAGGAGCGCCGCTTGCCCCGACACGAGCGCCTCCTTCGCCTTCTCGAACCCCGCGACCGCGTCGCCCGCCTTCCGCGCGAGCGCGATCAGCTCGACGAGTCGCGCGGCCAGCTGCCGCTCGACGGTCGCGGCGAGATCGCGCGGCACGCTGAGCTGGCGCTTCGCGGCACGGGCGAAGTAGCCCTTCCCCGCCGCCTGCCCCAGAGCCGACGCATCGGCCTTCACCCACATGCCGCGCCCGGGAAGCCGGCCCGCGAGGTCGGGCACGACCTCGTCGCCCGGGCCGACCACGAAGCGGATCAGCCCGGCCTTCGGCCCGGTTTCACGGGTGACGATGCATCGCCGCTCCGGCTCTTCGCTCGCCTTCACTCGCCCCCCGCGCGCCACGCCTCGTGTCAGGCCTTGCCCTCGTCCTCTTCCGACACCTCGGTCGCCTCTTCCTCCTCGGCCGGGGCCAGGTCGGACTCCTTGACCCAGCCGAGCTGCAGCCGCGCCTTCATCACCAGCGACTGCGCCTCGTCGAGGCCCACGTCGAACTTCTCCAGCAGGCCCGTGTCCTTGACGCGCTTGCCGTCGACGGTGGTGTAGCCGCCGGCCAGCTCCCAATCGGCGCAGGTCGCGAACTCCTCGATCGTCTTGATCCCGTCCTCGGCCAGCGCCTCGATCATCTGCGGCGTCAGTCCCTCGAAGTCGAAGAGGCTCTGGTCGACGCCGAGCTCCTTGGCATGCTCGATGGCCTTGGCGTTGAGCTCGTCGAGGCTCTCGCGGGCACGGGCCTGCAGCTCCTCGGCCGTCGACTGGTCGAAGCCATCGATCGACGTCAGCTCGTCGAGGTCGACGTAGGCCACCTCCTCGAGCGTCGTGAAGCCCTCCGCGACCAGGAGCTGCGCCACCATCTCGTCGACGTTCATCGTCTCCATGAAGAGCTGCGTGCGCTCGGCGAACTCCGCCTGCCGCCGCTCGCTCTCCTGCGCCTCGGTCAGGATGTCGATGTCGAAGCCGGTCAGCTGGCTCGCCAGACGCACGTTCTGCCCACGCCGCCCGATCGCGAGGCTCAGCTGCTCGTCGGGCACGACGACCTCGATCCGCTCCGAATCGTCGTCGAAGACTACCTTCGACACCTCGGCCGGCTGCAGCGCATTGACGAGGAAGGTCGCCGGATCCTGGTTCCAGGGAATGATGTCGATCTTCTCGCCCTGCAGCTCGGACACCACCGCCTGCACGCGGCTGCCACGCATGCCGACGCAGGCGCCGACCGGGTCGATCGAGCTGTCGTAGGAGATGACGCCCATCTTCGCCCGGCTCCCGGGGTCGCGCGCCACCGCCTTGATCTCGATGATCTGGTCGTAGATCTCCGGCACTTCCATCTTGAAGAGCTCGGCCAGGAACTCCGGCGCCGTCCGCGACAGGAAGATCTGCGGCCCGCGCGTCTCGTGCCGCACCTCGCGGATCAGCGCCCGCACCCGGTCGCCGTTGCGGAAGGCCTCGCGCTGGATCAGCTGGTCGCGCCGCAGGATCGCCTCGCCGCGCCCGACGTCGACGATGACGTTGCCGTACTCGGTCCGCTTGACGATGCCGTTGATGATCTCGCCCTGGCGGTCCTTGAACTCCTCGTACTGGCGCAGGCGCTCCGCCTCGCGGACCTTCTGCATGATGACCTGCTTCGCCGACTGCGCGGCGATCCGTCCGAAGTCCATCGGCGGCAGGGGGTCGATCAGCCAGTCGTCGAGCTCGGCGTCAGGCTTGATCCGCCGCGCATCCTCGAGCGTCAGCTCGGTGAAGAGGTTCTCCGGCTCCTCGACCACGTGCCGGTACCGGGTCAGCGCGAGATCCCCGGTCTTGCGGTCGA
>JAXMDH010000052.1:0-30943 GCA_046348915.1 Amaricoccus sp. | reverse complement strand
TCCGCCTGCGCCACCAGCGCCCGCATCAGCGCCGTGATCCCCTCGACCGCTGCGTCGCACTGCCCGCGCACCCAGAGCCGGAAGTCGGTCGCCACCTGGTCGTTCCGCGACCGCGCGGTATGCAGCCGCCCCGCCGGCTCGCCGATCAGCGCCTTCAGCCGGCTCTCGACGTTCATGTGGATGTCCTCGAGCTCCTTCGAGAACGGGAACCCGCCCGCCCCGATCTCTGACATCACCGTGAGCAGCCCTTCCCGGATCGCCCGCGCGTCGCTATCAGTGACGATCCCCGTGGCGCCGAGCATCGCGGCATGGGCGCGGCTCGCCTCGACGTCCTCGGCGGCGAGGCGGCGGTCGAAGTCGATCGAGGCGTTGATCGCCTGCATCACCGCGTCCGGCCCGGCGGCGAAGCGCCCGCCCCACATCGCGTTGGAACCGGTCCTGTCGCCCATGCCCCGCCTCTCCCTCGCCCTCGCCCTGCTATACGGCGCCCTCCTCGCCGCCGCCACCCCGGCCGCCGCGCTCACCCCCGCCGAGATCGAGGCCCTGAAGGGCGGCGACATGCGCAAGCTCGTGGTCGTCGACCCGCCGGTCCCGGCGTCCGAGCTCGGCTTCGCCGACGTCCGCGGCAACCCCGTCACCCTCGCCGACTCGAACGGCAAGGTGCGGCTGGTGAACTTCTGGGCCACCTGGTGCGCCCCCTGCCGGCGCGAGATGCCGTCCCTCGACGCCCTCGCCCGCGACCGCAACGGCCCGGGCTTCGCGGTCATCCCGATCGCCACCGGCCGCAACAGCCTCGACGCCATCGCCGCCTTCACCGCCGAGGCCGGCATCGCCGACCTGCCGACCTACCTCGACGTCAAGGGCGCCGTCGCAACCGACATGGATGTCCCCGGCTTGCCGGTCAGCGTGCTCCTCGACCGCAACGGCAACGAGGTCGCCCGCCTGATGGGCGGCGCCGACTGGAACAGCCCCGACGCCCTGAAAGTGATCGACGCGCTGGTCGCCGCCCCGTAGCCCCCGCGAACGCCGGGCCGATCCCCTCTTCCTCTCGTCCTTGAACCTGTCGGGCAGTGCCCGGGGGGTCGAGGGGAGCGGCAAGCGCCCCCTCGGGCCGCCTCGGAACCCGCCCGGTCCTTCGGGAGCAAGGAGACCGGCAGCCGCCTTCGGCCCAGGGGCCCGCGCATGCGGGCGACGGCGCCCAGAGCGCCGCGTCCACTCCAGACCGCGCGCGCCGGCGTCAGTCGTCGAGCTGCCGCGCCTCGTCGACCACCATCACCGGGACGCCGTCGTGGATCGGGAACGCAAGACCGGCGCCGCGCGAGACGAGCTCCTGCCGGACCGGATCGTAGATGAGCCGCCCGCGCGTCACCGGGCAGACCAGGAACTCGAGCATCCGCCGGTCGATCGCCCCGGCGGCCG
The DNA here is from genome assembly GCA_046348915.1 of Amaricoccus sp. GTDB lineage: Bacteria > Pseudomonadota > Alphaproteobacteria > Rhodobacterales > Rhodobacteraceae > Amaricoccus. Next base: position 29,524 of record JAXMDH010000052.1, on the reverse strand, counting down.
GCGGCCGGGCGTCGCTCACTGCATCGACCCCTCGTCGCCGCTCGAGCGCAGCGCAAACTCCATCAGCGTCGCCAGCGTCTCGCGACGCTCGGCCAAGGTCGGCGCCTCGAGCAGCGCCTGCTTCTCCTCCGGGTCGAAAGGGCAGAGGATCGACAGCGAGTTCACCAGGAGCTCGGGCTCCGCCTCCTTCAGGCTGTCCCAGTCCGAAGAGAGCTGCGCGCTGTCGAAGAAGCGCGCCAGCACCTTGAGGAACGCCGCGCGGTCAAATCCCGGGTCGCTCTCCGCCCGGCCGAGGTCGCGCTCGAAGCTCGTCCATTCGACCCGCCCGCGCAGGTATGGCGTGAACCCGTCCTGCAGCTCGCCGAGCCGGAAGCGACAGACGCCCGACAGCGTGATCAGGTAGCGCCCGTCCTCGGTCTCCTGCAGCGCGGTGATCCGCCCTGCGCAGCCGATCCGGTGCAGCCGCGGCGCCCGGTCCTCGCGCCCCTCGGGCACCGGCAACGGCTGGATCATCCCGATCAGCCGGTGCGGCGTTTTCAGCGCATCCTCGAGCATGGCGAGGTAGCGCGGCTCGAAGATGTTGAGCGGCAGCCGCGCCCGCGGCAGGAGCAGCGCGCCGGGGAGCGGGAAGACGGGGATCGTCTCCGGCAGGTCGGCCAGGCTGAACTTCTTCCCCATGCGCCCTCCCGGCCGCAACTCAGGCGAAGATCATCGACGAGAGCCGCCTACGCCCCTTCTGCGCCGCCTCGCTCTTCGGCCCCAGGCTGTCGAACAGCTTGAAGAGCTGCGTCTTGGCGGCGCCCTCGTTCCACTCGCGGTCGCGGCGGAAGAGCTCGAGCAGCTCGTCGATCGCCGCCGCCTGGTCGCCCTTGCCGACCAGCGCCAGCGCCAGGTCGTAGCGCGCCTGCAAGTCTGCCGGATCCTTCGCCACCGCAGCCTGCAGCGCCCCCACCTCGCCCGCTCCCGCGCTCGCCTCGGCGAGCTCGATCTGCGCCCGCGCCGCCGCGATCGCCGGGTCGTTCTCCTTGCCCTTGGGAGCCAGCGCCAGCATCTCGCGCGCTCGCTCGACCTCGCCGAGGGCCAGATGCGCCCGCGCCATCCCGGCTAGCGCCGGCAGATTGCCCTCGTCCTCGGCGAGAACCGCGCCAAACACCTGCGCCGCGTCGGCGACGGCACCTTCGGCGAGCAGCGCCTCGGCCTCCTCGACCGCCTGCTCGAGCCCGGCGTTGCCGCCCGACATCTGCACGAGCCGCTCGACGAACGCCTTGACCTGCGCCGGCGACTGCGCGCCGACGAAGGCGTCCACGGGCTGGCCGCCGACGAAGGCATAGACCGCGGGGATCGACTGGACGCGCATCTGCGCCGCGATCCGCTGGTTCTGGTCGACGTCGACCTTGACCAGCCTGACTTTCCCCTTCGCCTCGGTTACCGCCTTCTCGATCGCCGGCCCGAGCGTCTTGCACGGCCCGCACCAGGGCGCCCAGAAATCGACGATGACCGGCACCTCCATGGAGGCCTCGATCACGTCCGCCATGAACGTCGCCTCGGTCCCATCCTTGATCACGGCGGGCGGTGCGGCGGGCACTTTGAGATCCATGTCGCATATCCCTATCCGGCGCTCTCGGGGCGCCATCGGCTTGGCCGTTAGGTGGGATAGCGCACCCGATGCGTCAAGCGGAATCCCCGACGAGCGCCGCGAGCTTCGCGCGGACGCCACCAACTCCTCCCGCCTCATGATGGAATCGAATTCGACCCCTGATCGGCGTCCAACAGCCGGTTCGACCGGGTCGAGCTTCGCACCTGGCCCCTTCTGTTCGGGCAGTACGGCCTGCACGTCTCCCTCGTCGGCAGGTAGGGCTAACGGTCGAGGGCTTCCGGGCGTCGGCGGCCAGCCGACTTCAGCGCCGAAAGCAGCGCCGGGTCGGCAGCGACCGCGACCCCTGCTGCCAGCAGGCGGACGGCGTCGGCGATCCGGTCGCTTCGGGCGTGGAACATCGGCGTTGCCCCCGCCTCAGCATGCCGCGGGCGCCGCGAAGCCGAAATCGTGTACATGCGTTGTACCTGCATTGTACATCTGTTGTACGGTGGAAAATCGAGCCGATGCATGGACTTGCGGGGTGTCGGGGGTGCCCTTGTCCAATCGGCGGCTGGAACGACCCGGCAGCCTTGCGACAAGATCCGCCGACGACGCGCGGTCCCGGTTAATGGATGGGCGGCCGGCGGACGATGCGGGCGACGTGCCGGTAACCTGTTGTTAAGCGACAGTTTTACAAGGACTTTTCCGATCGGCGTCGTCCGGGCGTGTCGGCCCGGCTTAATCCCTTTGGCGGAGAAGAGCTTAGCCCCTCCGCCGATCGGCGAGATATCTGGCGGGGGCGCCCACGCCTAAGTTCCCGACGTGAGCGACCGGCTCCGGGCCGATCGGTCGCGTTGGGGGATTCTGGTTAATGTCTGCGAGTACCCGTGTCATGTCCGGCCCGACCGAGGCCGACGTCTGCCTCGTCGTCGAGGGATGCTACCCCTACGTCGCCGGCGGCGTCGCCAACTGGCTCGACTGGCTGATGCGCAGCCTCCCCGAAGTCACCTTTTCCGTCATCTCCATCGTCGTCGACGACCGCCCGTTGACCTGGAAATACGAGCTTCCTCAGAATGTTATCGCGTTCCAGGACGTGCCGTTGACCCTCCGGCCGGAAAAGCCCGCGCGGCTCGCCGAGCCCGACCTCGACCTCGCCACCTTTCAGGAACTGGTGTGCCGCGCGGTCGGCGAGGGCGATTTCGAAGCCTTCTCCGAGCTCTGCACGCTCGTCAACACGGTCCCCGAGCGCGGCAACGGCCGCTTGGCGCCCGAGCCCGCCGCGCCGACGCTGATGCAGCTGATGAACAGCCGCTTCGCCTGGGCGGTCATGGTCGCTGCCTACGAGCGACTGACCCCGCACGCCTCCTTCCCAGACTTCTTCTGGGCCTGGCGGTCGCTGGTCGGCGGCCTCTACGCCGTCCTGAAGGCGCCGATCCTGCCGGCGAAAGCCTACCATACCATCTCGACCGGCTACGCCGGGCTCTTGGCCGCGCGGGCGGCGGTGGCGACCGGGCGACCGGTGGCGATCACCGAGCACGGCATCTACACCAACGAGCGGCGCATCGACCTGACGATGGCCGAGTGGATCCCCGACAGCATCGCCCTCAGCCTCGGCCGCATCGACGACCGCGTCGACCTGCGCCAGTTCTGGATCCGCACATTCGAGGCCTACGCCAAGCTCTGTTACCGCGCCTGCACCCGCATCACCACGCTCTACGGCGAGAACCAGTCGTTCCAGACCGCCCTCGGCGCCCCGCGCGACAAGCTCGAGGTGATCCCGAACGGCATCCACATGGAGAAGTTCGCCGGCCTCACGCGGCTGCCCGGGCGGCGGCCGACGGTGGCGCTCATCGGCCGCGTCGTCCCGATCAAGGACATCAAGACCTACATCGCCGCCATCGGCAAGCTGAAGGCCTCGATCCCCGACGTGCGCGCGCTGCTGCTCGGCCCGACCGACGAGGACCCGGACTACCACGACCAGTGCATGCAGCTCGTGCACGAGCTCGGGCTCGAGGAGACGCTGGAATTCACCGGCAAGGTCAACATCGCCGACTACCTCGCCCAGATCGACGTGATGGCGCTGACCAGCATCAGCGAGGCGCAGCCCCTGGTGCTTCTCGAGGCCGGCGCAGCGGCGATTCCCTGCGTGACGACCGACGTCGGGTCCTGCCGCGAGATCATCGAGGGCCTGCCCGAGGAGGAGCCGCGGCTCGGGCCCGCCGGCAAGGTCGTCCGGCCGATGGACGCCGACGAAACCGCCGAGGCGCTGCGCGAGCTTCTGGCCGACGACGAGCTACGCCGGACCTGCGGCGAGCGGCTGCGCGAGCGAGTCCGGCTCTACTTCACCTCGGGCGCCTCCTCGGCCCGCTATGCATCGCTCTACCGCAGCCTGGTGGCAGCATGAGCGCAGCCCGCGCCATCGCCGCCGAGCCGGCACCAATGCCCCGCTCGCCCTCGGGAGCCCTCCGTTGGCTGTTCGCCGGGCCGCTGCTGTCGCCGATCGCAACGGTCGCCGCTTCAGCGATCATCCCGGTCGGCCCCTGGCTCGTTTCGGTGATGGCGCTCTCGGTCATCTCGCTGACACTGACCCCCGTTCTCGGCCGCGGCGCCATCGAGGACATCCGACTGTCGGTGGTCTACGCCTTCGCGACCTCGCTCGTTGCCACGGCGCCGCTGGCGACCGTCGCCGCCCGGTTGGTGCGCGCGTGCGCCGAGGAGCGCGGCGGGAAGCTCGTTCCGGAAATCTACGCCGCCTGCCTGATTTTCGCCGGCCTGACCGCCCAGGTGTTCGCCCTGGCGGTGGTCTTCGGCTTCGGCATCCGTGACGTCCGGCTCGCGGTCGCCTTCGTGGCGCTCACCGGCAGCGCATCGATGCTCTGGACCAGCTTCGCGATGCTTTCGGCGCTCGGCCGCCACTGGCAGGTGGTCGGTGCGTTCCTGCTCGGCACCCTGCTCGCGATCGCTTGCGCGCTCCTCAGCACCGTCGGAACCCCGAGCGTGGAGGTGCTGCTCTGGTCCTTCGCGCTCGGCCTGTCGATCAGCCACCACCTGATGTTCACCTCGACCGTCGGCAGCGTCCGCGTCAGCGGCGCGGGCCTAGCCGAGGCCGCCCGCGCCATCTGGCGCGAGGTCGTGCGCAATCACCTGCTCTTCTTCGGCGTCTTCTTCACCATGGCCGGAGTTTGGGCCGACAAGGCCGTGTTCTGGTTCAGCCCCGACGGCATGGTCGCGCACTCGGGCCTCTTCCACTTCGCCCCCTACGATAGCGCCACCTTCATCGCCCATCTGTCGATGATCCCGACGCTCGCCGCCTGGTACCTGTTCCAGCAGTCCGAGCTCGAGCCCCGCGTCCGGGCGTTCTGGAGCCTGATCGGAGAACGGCCGACCTACCGGCTGCTCTCCTCGCAAGCGATCGAGCTACAGGAGATGATCTGGCGCAACGTCTTCCGGATCCTGTTCTTCCAGGGCGCCTGCACGATCGTGCTGATCATGCTCGCGCCGCAGATCGTGCGCATGCTTTCGATGCGCTCGGACCAGATCGAGCTGCTGCAGATCAGCTCGGTCGCCATGCTGCTGCAGTCGCTCTTCTTCCTCTGCACCGCGATCATCATGGTCTGCAACCGGACGCGCACCTTTTTTCGGCTCGCGCTGATGTTCTTCGTCACCACCGTGACGCTCGGCGTCGGCTTCTACCTGATGGTGGGCATATCGGCCTATGCGATCTTCTTCGCCTCGCTGATTTCCGCAACCGCGTCATTCGTCTTTGCCTACCGGGCGGTCGGCGACTTCCTGTTCACGATCTTCGTCCGCGAGAATGACGGCCTCTACGCCGAGCGCCCCGACGTGACCCCGGGCGAGCTCGCGCGAAGCCTGCTCGTCGCCGCCATGCGCACGCTCTCGCGGGTTAGGGCCCCGAGATCAGCAATCGTCGACCGCACCGCGGGAGTTCCCGCATGAACGCCGCCTTCTCCGGACCCCGCCGGTTGCCCTTTCCGAACGAGCAGAGGGAGCAAGTCACAGTGACACGCGAGCTTTTCGGCACCGACGGCGTCCGGGGTCGCGCCAACGCCCACCCGATCACCGCGGCCCTCGCCCTAAGCCTCGGCCAGGCGGCCGGGCGGCTCCTCGACCGCGGCGGCCGCGCCGGACGCGTCGTCATCGGCAAGGACACTCGCCTGTCGGGCTACATGCTCGAGAGCGCGCTCGAGGCCGGGCTCACCTCGACCGGCATGGAGGTGCTGCTGCTCGGCCCGCTACCGACGCCGGCGGTCGGCATGCTGACCCGGTCGCTGCGCGCCGACCTCGGGGTGATGATCTCGGCCTCGCACAACCCCTTCGAGGACAACGGCATCAAGTTCTTCGGCCCTGACGGCTTCAAGCTTTCGGACGCGGACGAGGCCCGTATCGAGGCGCTGATGCAGGAGGCGCCCGCGCTTGCCGCCCCCGACGCGATCGGCCGCGCCCGCCGCGTCGAGCGCGCGGTCGAGCGCTACGTCGAGGCGGCCAAGGCCACCTTCCCGAAGAAGCGCCGGCTCGACGGCTTGAAGATCGTGGCCGACTGCGCCAACGGCGCCGCCTACCGGACGGCGCCCGCCGTCCTATGGGAGCTCGGCGCGGAGGTCGAGGCGATCGGCGTCGAGCCGAACGGCGTCAACATCAACCTCGGCTGCGGCTCGACGGCTCCCGCGGCCTGCCAGCGGGCCGTCGTCGAGACCGGCGCCGACCTCGGCATCGCGCTCGACGGCGACGCCGACCGCGTCCACCTGATCGACGAGAAGGGCCGCATCGTCGACGGCGACCAGCTGATGGCGCTGATCGCGCTGCGCTCCGCCGGCGCCGGCACGCTCGCGGGCGGCAAGCTCGTCGCCACCATCATGTCGAACCTCGGCCTCGAGCGCCACATCGGCGCGCGCGGAATAGGGCTGCTGCGGACCAAGGTCGGAGACCGCTACATCGTCGAGGCGATGCGCGCGGGCGGCTACAACCTGGGCGGGGAGCAGTCGGGCCACATCATCCTCGGCGACTTCACCACCACGGGCGATGGCCTGATCGCCGGGTTGCAGGCGATGGCCGCGATCGTCGAGGCGGGCCGCCCGGCGTCGGAGGTGCTCGACGTCTTCGAACCGATGCCGCAGCTGCTTCGCAACGTCCGCTTCCATCCGGACACTCGCCCGCTCGAGGCAGCGAGCGTCCGCAGCGTGATCTCCGAGGTCGAGGCGCAGCTCGGCGGCCGTGGGCGGCTCGTCATCCGCCCGTCCGGCACCGAGCCCGTCATCCGCGTGATGGCCGAGGCCGAGGACGACACGCTGGTCAGCGGGGCCGTCGAGGCGATCTGCGCCGCGCTCGCCGCGATGACGCCCGACCCGGCGGCCGGACTGTGGGTCGCATGACCAGCGCAATCCTTGCCACCGGGCGCGGGGACGCCCGGTGCCGAGCTTATCGAGTTCCAGGCTAGGGGGCCTGAGCGAAATGTGTGGAATCATCGGCGTCGCCGCCATCCGACCCGCCGTCCCGATCATGCTCGACGCCTTGAAGCGGCTCGAGTACCGCGGCTACGACAGCGCTGGCGTCGCAACGCTCGACCGACGGCGCCTGGCACGCCGCCGCGCGCCCGGCAAGCTCTCGGAGCTGGCCGAGCGGCTCGCCTGCCAGCCGCTCCCGGGCACCATCGGCATCGGCCATACCCGCTGGGCGACCCACGGCGCGCCCAACGAGGCCAACGCCCACCCGCACATCGCCGGCCCGGTCGCCGTCGTCCACAACGGCATCATCGAGAACGCCGGCGCCCTCGCCGCCGAGCTGCGCGAGCGCGGCCACAGCTTCGAGAGCGAGACCGACACCGAGGTCGTCGCTCACCTCTGCGCCGACCATATTGCCCGCGGACTGAAGCCGGTCGACGCCGCAGCCGCGACGCTCAAGCGGCTACGCGGCGCCTACGCCCTCTGCTTCATGTTCGAGGGTGCCGAGGACCTCCTGGTTTGCGCCCGCCGGGGCTCGCCCCTAGCAATCGGCTACGGGACGGGCGAGATGTTCGTCGGCTCCGACGCGCTGGCGCTGGCGCCGATGACCTCCGAGGTCGCCTACCTCGACGAGGGCGACTGGGCCGCAATAACGCGCGCCGGCGCCACGATCTTCGACGCGGCCGAGCTATCCGTTGCTCGCCCGGTCCGCAATGTTGCCCTCGACGCCCGCCTCGCCGACAAGAATTGCTATCGGCACTTCATGGCCAAGGAGATCCACGAGCAGCCGCAGGTCCTCGGGTACGCCATCGCCAGGAACCTCTCGGCGGGTCGGGACTCGATCGTCTCGCCGGCATCGGCGCTCCCCTGGGAGGCGCTGAGCCGCGCGACGCTGATCGCCTGCGGCACCGCCCACTATGCCTGCCACGTCGGCAAGTACTGGTTCGAGTCCGTGGCGCGGCTGCCGGTCGACATCGACGTCGCCTCCGAGTTCCGCTACCGGACCCCGCCCTTGCCCGAGGACGGTCTCGCCGTCGTGGTCAGCCAGTCGGGCGAGACCGCCGACACGCTGGCCGCGCTGCGCTACGCCCGCGAAGCGGGCCAGACCACCGTCGCCGTCGTTAACGCCGAGCACAGCAGCATGGCCCGCGAGGCCGACCTGATCGTGCCAATCGGCGTCGGCCCCGAGATCGGCGTTGCCTCGTCCAAGGCCTTCACCGGCCAGCTCGTCGCCCTCGCCGGCCTAGCGATCCTCGCCGGCCGCCGCCGCGGCAAGGTCGACGCCGGCGAGGAGGCGCGGCTGACCGCCGCCCTCGCCACCGTGCCGCAGCGCATGGCCGACACGCTGCGGCTCGAGCCGCGGATCGCCGAGATCGCCGCCGAGATCGCGGCGGCGCGCGACGTCCTCTACGTGGGCCGCGGCCGGATGTACCCGCTCGCGCTCGAGGGCGCGCTCAAGCTCAAGGAGCTCACCTACATCCACGCCGAGGGCTACGCCGCGGGCGAGCTCAAGCACGGCCCGATCGCGCTCGTCGAACCGAAGACCCCGACGATCGCACTCGCGCCCCGCGACGGGCTCTTCGAGAAGACGCTGTCGAACATCCGAGAGATCACCGCCCGGCATGGACGCGTGGTGCTCGTGACCGACGCCGCCGGCGCCGCCGAGGCCGGGGACTGCGCCTGGCGGCTGCTGACGCTCCCGGACTGCGACCCGCTGGTGGCGCCGATCGTCTACGCCGCGGTCGTCCAGCTCCTCGCCTACCACGCTGCGGTCGCCAAGGGCGCGGACGTGGACCAGCCGCGCAATCTCGCGAAGTCCGTGACGGTGGAATGAGAACCGCGCGGGCGACGCCCGCGCAAAGAGATAATCTAGTAATATCGGTCGGTTGCATGCCGTTCCGATGGAGGTACCGAGGACCATGACCGACAAGATCAGCTTCTCCAACCTGCAGCTCAAGACCGGCATCACCCCGACAACGGCGCCGAATGCGCTCGGGTTGAATGACCTCGGCACCACGACAGGCACCACCAACCGAGTGCTCGCGGCGATCGTGGGCGATGGCGACAAGGCGCTCGAGAGCGGCGAGGCCGGCTTCGTCATCGGCGGCGCCGGCAGCTCCAATGCCGTGGCCAACCTCGCGACCCTCGACACCTCCGCAGACCCGGTGACGATCACGCTGCACGGCCGCACCAGCGCCAGCGCCGTCGGCACGCTGGATGCGACTGCGCTCGGCTTCAACAACGCCTGGGGGTTCGGCATCGACAACGGCCCGGACGGGAACAACCGGCTGCTGAACGCCGGCGACGCGCTCACCTTCACCACCAACGCTGTCAACGGCGTCGCGCAGCAGGTTGCCGCGATCAGCTTCACCGTCGACCGCAACGGCGCCACCACCGCGACCGAACTCGCCTTCGACTTCGACGGCGACGTGCTGAAGACCGGCAGCTACGCCGCGACCGCCAATGCCGCCAACGCCGACACCGCGCTCAGGCTGGCCAACGTGGCGGCCAACGCCGTCGTCGCGATTGATTTCCTCAACCATCACCTGACCGTCGACGGCGCCGAGCAGACGGGCGCCAGCATCGATGCCTTCTTCGCCGCCTACGAGCGCAGCCCGAAGAACGTGCTTACGATCGGCAGCATCACGTCGAACGGCTTTTCCGTCCGCGACCTCGTCATCGACCGTGCCGCTTACGACGGTCCTGCACCCAACGCGGCGCCTACGGTGTCGCTCAGCCCCGTACGGGCCGTCATCGCCGACACCGCCGACCTCACCGGCGGCGTCCTCGTCGCCAATATCGTAATCACCGACGACAGCGCCGGCCGAAACGACCTATCGCTGACCGGTGACGACGCCGCGATGTTCGAGATCCGCGGCAACGGTCTCTATCTGAAGGCCGGCACCGCGCTGCACGCCGCGAGCAACCCCACGCTCGACGTCAGCGTTGTAGTCGACGACCGAACGGTCGGCTCGACGCCCGATTCCACCGCCGCCTTCTCAATGGCGGTCACCGGCTCTGCGGCCGACCGCATCAGCTTTGCCGACGTCCAGCTCAAGACCGGCGTCACCCCGCTGACCGCGCCGAATGCGCTGACGACCGCCGATCTCGGCACCACCACCGGGGTCGCCAACCGCGCGCTCGTCGCCATCACCGGCAACGGCGACAAGGCCATCACCAACGGCGAGACCGGCTACGTGATCGGCGGTGCCGCGAGCGGCAACGACGTCCCGAATCTCGCGACGCTCGACACCGCCGCCGACCCGGTCACGATCAGCATGCACGGCCGCACCAGCGCCGGCGCCGTCGGCGCCCTTGCCGCTACGGCGCTAGACTTCAACAACACCTGGGGCTTCGGTATCGACAACGGCCCTGACGCCAACGGCCGGCTATTGAACGCCGGCGACGCACTCACCTTCACCACCAACCCGGTCGGCGGCGTCGCACAGCAGGTCGGTGCGATCAGCTTCGTTGTGGACCGTAACGGCGCGACGGGTACTACCGAAATCGCCTTGGACTTCGACGGCGACGTGCTGAAGACAGGAAGCTACGCCGCCAGCGCCAACGCCGCAAACGCCGACGCTGCGCTCCGGCTCGCCAACGTGGCGGCCAACGCCGTCATCGCTATCGACTTCCTCGGCCATCACCTGACCGTCAACGGTGCCGAGCGGACTGGCACGGACATCGACGCCTTCTTCGCCGCCTTCGAGTCGAGCCCGAAGAACGCCGTCACCATCGGCAGCATCACCTCGAACGGCTTCTCGGTACGCGACCTCGTCATCGACCGCACCGCCTACACCGGCCCCGCCGCCAACGCTGCACCGTCCGTGTCGCTCGTCGCCGTCCACGACAGCATCGCCGACACCGCAGACGTGTCCGCCCCGACCCTCGTCGCCAACATCGTGATCACCGACGACGGCGTCGGCCGGAACGACGTGAGCCTCGCCGGCGCAGATGCCGGCATGTTCCAGATCATCGGCGACGGCCTCTACCTCAAGGCCGGCGTCGCGTTGCACGCCGCGAGCAAGGCAGCGTTCGACGTGTCGGTGCAGGTGGACGACAAGACGGTGGGCAGCACGCCCGATGGCACGGCCGGCTTTCACCTCGGGGTCACCGCCGCGGCCGGCAACCACATCAGCTTCGCGAACCTACAGCTGAAGACGGGGGTGACTCCCGCAACTGCCCCGAACGGGCTCACCGCCGCCGACCTCGGCACCACCACTGCCGCCGCCAACCGGGTACTCGCGGCGATCACAGGCAACGGCGACAAGGCGCTGTCGAACGGCGAGACCGGCTACGTCATCGGCGGCGCCGGCAGCTCCAACGCGGTAACGAGCCTTGCAACGCTCGACACGGATGCCGACCCTGTCGCGATCAGCCTGCACGGCCGCACCTCGGCCGCCGCCGTCGGGGCGCTCGACGCGACCGCCCTCGGCTTCACCAACAGCTGGGGCTTCGGCATCGACAACGGCCCCGACGCCAACAACCGCCTGCTGAACGCCGGCGACGCCCTCACCTTCGCCCTCAACCCCGTCGGCGGCGTCGCCCAGCAGCTGACCGCGATAAGCTTCGCCGTCGACCGCAACGGCGCCACCACCGCGACCGAGGTCGACCTCGACTTCGACGGCAACGTGCTGAAGACCGGCAGCTACGCCGCCAACGCCAATGCTGCCAACGCCAACGCCGCCCTCCGGCTCACCGGCGTCCCCGCCAACGCCGTCATCACCATCGACTTCCTCGGCCACCACCTGTCGATCAACGGCACCGAGCAGACCGGCGCCAACATCGACGCCTTCTTCGCCGCCTATGAGGCGAGCCCGAGGAACGTCGTGACGATCGGCAGCATCGCCGCCGACGGCTTCTCGGTCCGCGACCTCGTCATCGACCGGGCCACGCCCAGCCTGCCGGTCGGACCGGTTGCCGACACCGACAGTGCCGCGAACACGGTGGCCGAGAACGCCGCCGCCGGCACAGTTGTGGGCATCACCGCCCATGCCACCGATCCGAACGCCGCCGACGCCGTCAGCTACACCGTCAGCGACGGCCGCTTCCACGTGGACGCGAACGGCGTGGTGACGGTGGCCCAGGGCGCCGCCTTCGATGCCGAGACCGAACAGGCGATCACCCTGCACGTGACTGCCAAGTCCACCGACGGCAGCTCGAGCGTCGCCGACTTCATCGTCCAGGTCGGCGACGTCAACGAATTCGCCACCGGCCCGGTCGGCGACACCGACACCGCCGCGAACACGGTGGCGACGACCGCCGCCAACGGCACCGCGGTCGGGATCACCGCCTTCGCGCAGGACCACGATCGCACGACCAACACGATCACCTACAGCCTCGATGGCGCCGCCGGCGCCTTCGGCATCGATGCCGTCACTGGCAAGGTGACCGTGGTCGACGCAACCCAGCTGACGGAAGGCAGCCACGACATCACCGTCCGCGCCACCTCCGCCGACACGTCCTTCTCCACCCAGACCTTCACGGTGAACGTGGCCTCCACCAACAACGCCCCGACCGGCGTCACCCTGACCCCGACTGGGGCCCTGCCGGAGGACACAGTCGTCTCGGCGTCGCTGAAGGTCGCTGACATCACCGTCGTCGACCCCGACGGCCTCGGCGCGAACACGCTGAGCCTGACCGGCGCCGACGCGGCGAACTTCGAGATCGTGGCCGGCGAGCACGGCCCCGAGTTGCATCTGCGCGCGGGCACCGCACTGGACTTCGAGACCAAGGCGCACTTCGACGTCCGGGTCGAGGTCGACGACGCGAACGTCGGCACCAGCCCCGACGCGGGCAGCGACTTCCGGCTCGACATCACCGACGCGAACGAGGCTCCGACCTCGGTCGCCCTCGCCGGAACCGTCGCCGGCATCGACGAGACCCCTGCCACCACCGCGACCAAGGTCGCCGACATCGTCGTCGCCGACGACGCGCTCGGCGGCAATGCGGTCACGCTCGGCGGCGCCGACGCCGCTGCCTTCGAGGTGGTCACCAACGCCGGCGGCGGCAAGGAACTCTGGCTCCGTGCCGGCCAGGCACTCCACTGGGAGACGAAGTCCTCGCTCGACGTCACGGTGACGGTCGCGGACGCCGGGCTGCCCGGCAGCACGCCGGTGACCACGGCGCTGGTACTGCCGGTCAACCATCTCGCCCCCCACTACGGCAGCATCGTCCTCGACGGAAACCTCGGCGAATGGACGGCGAGCACGCGCCTGGACACCGAGACCGCCGGCGCACCCGGCTTCATCGTACGCGGCACCTACGAGGGAGGCGCCTTCATTGTCGGCATCGAGAGCACCGACGGAACGAAGATCGGCGCCGGGACCACGATCTGGTTCAACACCGACCTGAACGCAGCTTCGGGATACCAGGTGTGGGGCTCCGCCGTCGGCGCCGAGTTCAACATCAACTTCGATGCCGACGGCCACGCCCGGCTCTACGCCGGCGCCACCCCCGACATGGGCGGCGTCTTCGTCGCCGATCTCGACTACGGCATCAGCGCCGACGGCCACGGCTTGGAGGTCGCGCTGCCTTCGGGCCTCGTGGGCAACGCGCACCTCGCCGACATGGTGCTTGATGTCAACGACGGCATCTTCATCCCGGGCAACTACTGGGGCCCGAACTTCCGCATCGGCGAGAACCAGCCGCCGAGCGTGTCGCTCAACCCGGTGGTGACGAACCTACGCGAAAACGCCGATGTCTCGCACGACATCAAGGTCGCCGACATCGCGGTTAGCGACACGGATGGGCTGGGCAGCTGGACGCTGTCGCTTTCCGGTGCGAACTCCGGGCTCTTCACCATCGTCGACGGCGCCGGGGGGCCGGCGCTCTACCTGAAGGCCGGCGCCGACCTCGACTTCGAGAAGCACCAGCACCTCGACGTGACGGTAAACGTCGACGACCCGTCCATCGGCGCCCCGGGCGTGGTCGAGAACCACGCCGACTTCTCCCTCGCCATCGGCGACGTCAACGAGTCGCAGGGTCCCGTGACCCTGGACGGCGCGCTCGGCGAATGGCTCCCCGCCTCGCGACTCGACTCCGCGGGCAACGGCCAGTCGGGCTACGCGCTCTACGGCACCTACGCGACCGACACCGGCGCCTTCGTGCTCGGGTTGAAGACCGACGGCACCGCCATCACCGAGACGACGCAGATCTGGCTCAACACAGATCTCGACCGGTCCACTGGCTACAAGATCTTCGGCTTCGCCGGCGGGGCCGAATACAAGATCGGCTTCGCCGCGGATGGCACCCCGTCGCTCTATGCGCTGGGCGCCGACGGCAGCACGTCGCTGGTGTCCTCGAACCTCGACTGGTTCTACAACCCCGCGCACAGCACGCTCGAGATCGCGCTGCCCTCGACCCTCGTCGGCGGTTCGCACGGCATGGGCGTCTACGTGCAGGTGAACGGCGGGGTCGCAAACCTGCCCAACGACTATGCCAACATCGAATATATCGTGAAGGAGAAGCCGCCGCTGCTCCCGGAGGACCCGACGACGCGTATCGCGATCGTCTACTCCGAGACCAGCGCCAACGCCTACTTTAGCAAGACCGCCTACGACCAGCTGTTCATGGCGGCGCAGTACCAGGCGATGCAGGCCGGCGTCCCGTTCGACATCCTGACCGAGGACCAGCTCAAGGACTTCAACAACCTCGTCAGCAACGGCAAGGTAAAGTACGATGCGATCGTCTTCCCCGACTTCGCGAACGTGAAGTCGGCCGACCTGCAGGCGATTACCGACACGCTGACGACCGCCGTCCGCGACTACCACATCGGGCTCGTCGCCGCCGGCAACTTCATGACCAACACCGAGACCGGCGCGGCGATCGTCGGCGACGCCTACGCCCGGATGAAGTCGTTGCTCGGCGTCACCCGGGTCGACGGCGGCGCGACCTCGGGCGTCGTCGTGCACGCAGGTGACGGATCGCACCCGGTCAACCACGACTTCGCCGCCGGCTCGGTCGTGGGCAACTACACCGGCAGCACCGCCTACGACAGCTTCGGCGACGTCACCGGCAGCGGGAAGACGCTGTTCACCCAGACGGTCGCCGGCGCCGAAAAGGCGGCGGTGATCGCGACCACCGCGACCGGCGCCAACAGCGTTCACTTCGCCACCGACGCGATCTTCGGCAACAACAACATCCTGCAGCATGCCATCGACTGGGCGGCGCACGGCGACACACCCGACGTGCCGGACGTGGGGCTCGAACTCACCCGCGGCTCGTCGCTCTTCTTCTCGCGCACCGACCTCGATCAGTCGCAGGAGTATTCCGACGTCGTCGAGGCGAACCCAGGCATCTACAGCGCGCTGCTGCCGATCCTGCAGCAGTGGTACCAGCAGTACGACTTCGTAGGGTCCTACTACGCCAACATCGGCGCCAACCCGCCCGACAACCAGACCGACTGGACGGTGTCGAAGCCCTTCTATCAGGCGCTTGTCGCGATGGAGAACGAACTCGGGACGCATTCCTACACCCATCCCGAGGACACCAACTACCTGCTGAACGACAGCTTCACCGCAGCCGACCGCACCGCCTGGCTCGCGCACCTGAGCACGACCGTATCAGCCGCGACCAAGCTGCAGCTGAACGCGATGACGCTGCAGGCGACGCAGACCCGGATGACCCAGCTGCTCGCGGCGGTCGACCCGGCGACGCATAACAACGCGATTGCGCTCGTCAACGCTCTCTCGGACGTCGACCGCGAGATCCTCAAGGGCTCCTACAAGTTCCAGTTCGAGTACTCCAAGGAGATTCTGTCGCAGCAACTCGGCATCGCAATCGGCGGCGGCGCCGTCCCCGGGGCACCCGAGCAGGCGACGACCTCGGCCGCGATCATGCAGTATCTCGATTACATATCCGGCGGATACTCGGGGGTCGGCGCCGGCTACCCGGGGGCCTTCGGCTTCATCGATCCCGACCACCAGTCCAAGGCCTACTTCGCGCCGAACGTCCCCTTCGACTTCAGCCTGGTCGAGTTCCAACACATGACCGCCGCGCAGGCCGCAGCCTCCTGGGCCGCGACCTACCAGTCGATCATCGCGAGCGGCGAGACGCCGATCATCCACTTCCCGTGGCATGACTACGGCCCGCTCGACTGGGACACCACCGGCGCCAGCGGTGCCGGTCATGGCCCGGGCTACACCACGGCGATGTTCACAGATTTCATCGCCCGCGCCTACGCCGACGGCACCGAGTTCGTTACCGGCGCCGACCTCGCCCAGCGCATCCTGACCTTCGTCCACAGCGGCATCGAGGTGACCAGGGCTGGCGACCAGGTCATCGCGCATGTCACCGGCAGCGGCCTCGGCAAATTCGCGCTCGACGTCGACACCGACAAGGTGATCGCCAGCGTCGACAACTGGTACGCCTATGACGGCAAGAAGGTGTTCCTCCCGACCGGCGGCGGCACGTTCGCGATCAACCTGGGCAACCAGGCGGCTGACGTCACCCACATCGCCAAGCTGCCGATGCGGGCCGAGCTCCTCACCGTCAGCGGCGACGGCTCCGACCTCGCCTACGCGGTGAACGGCCGCGGCGATGTGGTCGTCGACGTCAAGTCTGGCGGCGGGATCATCGCCCGCGGCGCCGACGCCGCGACGCTGAGCGGAACGGACCTGACCCTGACCCACGGCGCGGTCGGCGCCCATGCCGGCAGCGTCGACTGGGTCAACGGGACCACTGCCCTCGTCGGCACCGATGGCGACGACTTCCTGTTCGGCTCCGCCGCAGGGACGCGCGTCGACGGTGGGCGCGGCCACGACGCGATGACCGGCGGCGGCGGCGCCGACACCTTCGTTTTCGCAGTCGGCGACAGCGACGACACGGTGCGCGACTTCACCGTCGGTCAGGACCGGATCGAGCTGGTCGGCAGCAGCTTCAGCTCGACGACGGCCGCGCTCGGCGCCTTCACCGACACCGCCAAGGGCGCCATGATCGCGCTCTCGGCGACCGACCACCTGACGCTGAGCAACATAACCGTTGCCCAGCTGACCACCGACCACCTGATCCTCGGCAGCCTGGTCTGAAGAAGGGGCTGGCGGCGCACCTTCCCGCCGCCGGCCAACCTGAACGCGACAGTCCTCAGGACGCCATCAGCCGCGACTGGAACGCCCAGTGGTCGGCGCACATCTCATCGATGCCGCGCCGCGCCCGCCAGCCGAAGAGCTCGGCCGCCCGGCTCGGATCCGCCACGCACTCTGCCACGTCGCCGGGCCGGCGCGCGACGATCTCGTAGGGCACCGCCCGGCCTGCCGCGCGCTCGAAGGCGCCGATCGACTCGAGCACGCTGTAGCCGCGTCCGCACCCGAGGTTCACCGGGATGTTCCGTCCTCCGCCTTCGCCCGCAAGCAGGAAGTCGACCGCCGAAAGGTGTCCCTGCGCCAGGTCCGCCACGTGGATGTAGTCGCGCACCCCGGTGCCGTCCGGCGTCGGATAGTCGCCGCCGAAGACCCGCAGCCTTTCGCGGACCCCAGCCGCGGTCTGCGCGATATAGGGGAAGAGGTTGTTCGGGACGCCGCGCGGCCGCTCGCCGATCAGCCCCGACTTGTGCGCGCCGACCGGGTTGAAGTAGCGCAGCGACACCGAGGCGAATCCCGGCTCGGCAACGACCAGGTCATCGATGATCTGCTCGATCATCAGCTTGGTCCGCCCGTACGGGTTGAGCGCCCCGAGCGGCGCCGCCTCGACGATCGGACTCGAGCGCGGCGCGCCGTAGACGGTGGCCGACGAGGAGAAGACCAGCCGTCGCACGCCATGACGCACCATCGCCTGGAACAGGGCCACCGCGCCGCCCAGGTTCACGTCGTAGTAGCGCAGCGGGTCCGCCACCGATTCGCCCACCGCCTTCAGGCCGGCGAGGTGGATGACCGCGTCGATCTCGAAGCGCCCGAAAACCTCCTCCAGCCGCGCCGGGTCGCGAATGTCGCCGCGCACCAGCTCCGGTTGCCCGGCGCCGATCCGCGCGATCCGCTCGATCACGTCCGGATCGGCATTGGAGAAATCGTCGATGATCACCACCCGCCGACCGGTGGCGAGCAGCTCGGCGACAACATGCGAGCCGATGTATCCGGCGCCGCCCGTTGCGAGCACTGTCTGCGTCACTTAACCAACCTTTCACACAAATTGTCGGGCAGTGTTCACAACCTGCGCGTTATGCCCGATACTTTCGCACCTTACTTCAGTTGATCGGGGCTAACAAGGGAACGACATGCTGACGAGACGCAGCGCGATCGCCGCGGTCCCACTGGCGCTGCTGGCGCTGGCGGTACGCGTGTCGGGCTCGAGCCGCGGTGAGCCCCCCCTCGCCCCCGACCGCGGCGACGCGGCGGACCACAGTGCGCCGCGCGATCCCGCGCATGCGCCTCCCCCACCGCAGGCCCCTGGCCGCGTGTCGCACGCGCCGCGATCCGGCTTCGGGATCCAGTACTGGGGCGATCGCTACACCGCCGCCGGCCTCGCCGACGCGCCGCACTGCGCACTGATCATCGAGGCATCGCTCGCCGGCGCCGAGTCCCCGACCGGACGCGAGCGGCTCTTCACCGCAGACGAGGTCGCCCGCATTCGCCGGGGCGGCGAGCGGCCGGTCTACGCATACCTCAACGTCGCCGAGCTCGAGCCCAATCGCGACTATTGGGTGGCGCGGTTCGGCACCGCTGCCGATCCCGGCGCCCCCGACGCCTCCTCGCCCGCCTGGTACGCGGGCACCGGCCCCTCCGGCGAGTGGCTCGCCGCCTACTGGACCCCGGAATGGGCCGCGATCCTCGAGCGGCGGATCGATGCCTTTCTCGCCCGCGGCTACGACGGCGTCTTCCTCGACGACGTCCTGCACTACTACACTTGGTCGAGCCCCGGCGTCGCGGTCCCGACACACGCCCCGGCCCCGAAACGGAGCGGCGACTTTGCCGCGGCGATGATGGCGCTCGTGCGAAAGCTCGGCCATTATGCACGCTTGGAGGCGGTGCTGCGCAACCCGGGCTTCGTCGTCGTCGTCAACGGCGGCGCCTTCATTGGCTGGGACGCGGCAACCGGAGACATCGCCCCGACTGCGCCACATCCGGCTTTCGCCAATTATCTCGCCAGCATCGACGGCATCGCAATCGAAAGCGTGCTCGGCGACGAAGGTCAGCAAGCAACCCTCGACGCCCTGCGGCAAGGCTTCGCATCGCACGGGATCCCGGTCCTCACCATCGACTACCTCTCGCGGCAGGCCGACGCCGACTATGCGGCTTTCACCGCCCGCATGGCCGAGCGGGCGGCAGCCTTGGGCTTCCTGCCCTACGTGGCCGCAAACGAGTCCTTCTCCCGCCTCGACCCACCGGTCCTGCCGTCCGGCACGCTCACTCCAGCCGGGTCTTGGTGCGCACGGCCCGCGCCCGCACCAGCCGATCGTGCAGGGGCCCCGACGTGACCTGCCGCGCCAGCGCATCCCAAGCCTCGGTCTGCCAGGGCGCCAGCTCCTGCCCGGCCGCCAGCACAAGGTATCGCGTTGCGTCGGCCGGATCGCGCTCGGCGAGCTCGATCTCCGCGGCGAACAACGGGTCTGCCGACAAGACCTCTGGCGCTAGATAGCGGCGGAACTCTGGCAGCGCCGCGGCGCCGAAGCGATAATAGGCACCCTTCAGTACGCCGACGACGAAGGCAGGGTCGAAATCCGCCGGTTCGCCGCGCCGAAGCAGCCCCTCCACCGCGCTGAAGTCGTTCATGGTCTTGGCATAGTCGAGCAGCGCCGCGCACTCTGCCGCATCGGGCCGAGGATGACCGGCAAGCCAGTCGCGCATGAGCGCCCGCGCCTCGACCCCGTGCCCCGCGATGGAAAAGACCGGAATCACTACGTGCGCCGCCGACACTCCGCTCGCCACGGCCGCGCGCGCCAGCACCTCGGCATTCTCGATGAATCCGCGCTCGATCAGCCGCTCCACTGCCAGCCCCAGCGCCGTTGAGTCCTCGTCACGGGCCAGCCACCCCACGGTCATCAGCGTGGCCTCGTCGGCGCGATCCGACCCGATGAGGAGTTCGGCGAGCATGCCCCGCATCTCGGCCCGCGAGTCGCCCGGAGTCTCCGCCCGGATCCGCAGGAGCCGCTCCGCCGCCGCCATGTCGCCGCGCTCGAGCTCGAGCTCGAGCATTCGCCGTGCCGAACGGTCCGTAAGCGTGGCGGCGTTGGCCCCCTCGAGCAGCCCCAGCTCGGCATCGGTCCGGCGCGCGAGCTCGTGGAGCCGGGCCAGCCGGTCCAGCTGCTCGGGGTCGGGTGCCAGCGCATAGGCACGGGCGAGGTGGATCGCCGCGTCGTCTGCATCGCCGAGCTCGACGTCGAGCTGCGCCAGTTGGTCGTTGCCGAGCACGGCATTCTCCGGGCTGGCCGCCAGATCCTCCAGCGTACGCCGCGCCTCGGCAACGTCGCCTGTCGCCATCAGCAGCTCGCTGCGTCGCAGCAGCAGGTTCGGCGTGCGGTCGCCCTGTTCGTACATCCGGTCGAGCTCAGCGAGCGCGCTCTGCGGCGAAAGCCGGCTCAGCGCCCGGTCGAGCCGCTCCTCCGGCGACGGCGAGAGCAGCACCACCGCGACCAGGCAGAGAAGCCCGAGGCCGACTACGAGAAGCAGATATCGCACCATCGCCGCCGTCCTCCGCCTAGCAACGGGACAGGCTGACCACGACCGGGCGCTCCGCCGCCACCGCCGGGACCGACGTCGTCAGCATGTCGTCGGGCCCGACTGTGAGCTGGTCCCAATAGATCCGCTTGCCGCTGTCGGGATCCGCGACCTCGATGCCGTAGAGACCTGGCGCCGGCACCCGCCAGCTCATCTCACCAGGCCCGAATCCCGATGCCGCGAAGCGCACGCTGCAGCTGCCCCGCGCCAGGTCGCGCACCTGCCACCGCGCGTTGTCGAGCTCGAAGCCGCGGCGCGGAGGCTCCATGACCCCACCGGCATCCTGGGGGACCCGCGAGCGCAAGGCGACCACCGCGTCCTCGCGCGCCGGATCGAGGCCGACATAGAGCGTCTCTCCCTCGCGCCTGGAGCCGGTTATGCCCTCGCTGCGGCCAGAGTCGAGTTCGATGCCGCCCGCGCGGTCGAAACGCAGGGTCGCGAGGGCGCCGCGCCCCGCGACGCTCCAGCGCAGCGGCCCGAGTTCCACGATTCTGGTGGTGGCGAAGCCCTGCGCAATCGCCGCGTACTCTGATCCGGCGATCGGCACCAGCGGCGCCGCCCGCACCCGGTCCAGGTGGTAGTGCACCGCGTTGCGCAGCCCGAGGCCCAGCGCCGAATAGGCCGCATAAGACAGTTCGTAGGGCTTCAGCCGCCGCGGGGACTCGGTCGCCTCGACCGTGCGGTCGAGGCGTAGGAAACCGTGCGCGGGCGCGCTCCAGAAGTTGGTGAAGGCCGCATCGCCGCTCAGCGCGGCATAGATCTGGTGCTCGGTCCCGACCTGAACCCCGATCGGCGCAACGTTGGTCAGTGTCGGGATCGTCGGGTCGTCGACGCCGCCGCCGCCACCCACGGCTTCGGCACCCGCCGCGCGAACCGAGGCCAGCGCCGCCTCGAAAGGCTGCGCGTCGCCGCTCCAGGCGAACGCGGCCGCCTTGCGGTCGGGCGTCAATGCCGCCACCGCCTCGAGCGAGCCGCGCGTCTCGGCGTCGAGATCGAACGGCTGCAGCATATAGAGCCGCGGCGCGTCGCCGCCCCGACCGAGATAGGCGTTGGCGTCGGGCGGCGCGAACGCGCGGCCGAGCGTCGAAACCGCCTCCGACACCAGGCTCCGGTCCGACGGCTTCGCGACCCGGCCGAGCCGGTCGACGATCGCGAGTTCCCGGTCGCGGCGGTAGTCCTCGAAGAACCCCCAGCGCGCCGGCAGCGTGCGCGACCGGGAGGCGGGCTCCACCTGGGGCAGGCTGAAGGCGGCCTTGGCCAGCGCCGCCCCCTGCGCCGCGAAGCCACCGCCGAGCGCCGGATCGAGGTCGCCGGTGACCAGCGACAGCGTCGCCGGGATATCCGGATAAGTGTTGAGGAACTGGTCGAGCACGATCGCGCCGGCGAGTTCCGGCGCTTGATCCAGCCGCTCGGCCGGTGCCGGCGTTGTCCACCCCTCGCCGCTGATCGTCGAGAAGAAGATCCGCCGTCCGCTCAGCGTGCTGACGTCCGGGATCGGCCGCAGCCCCGGATCGAGCACCGCCTGGAAAAAGGCGAAGGGATCAAGGATCCACCGTCCGAAGCCCGAGCCGTCCTCGCGCACCAGCGCGGCGTCGGCGGCATAGCCCCCGCCCGGGCCGGTTACCACCAGATCGCTGGTCACCGAACCCGCCGGGTCGCTCGCCACCCGGAGCCGGCTCACGGCCGGGGCGCGCGCCGCGAGCACCGACAACCGTCCTGGGGGAATGCTGAACTCGCGCTCGAAGCCCACCATCGTCGGATCGAGCGACACGGGCCGGCTCCACACCCCGAAGCGCGCCTCGTAGCCCTTCGCTTCCAGCCCGAGACGCGCCAGGTAGGCGTTCGCCGCGTCGGACCGGCTCCCGATCAGCGGCAGCCCCGGATTGCCCAGGGCAATCATGCGCAGCCCTCCCGGCTGGCCGGCACGCCCGACTGTGGCCGCCCAGGCGACGAGGCGGTCGCTCTCCCGCGGCGGCTTCTCGAACCAGACCAACACCGCTGCAACGTCCGCGTCGAGCTGGTCCGGCAGTGGCTGGCGGCTCAAATCGAGGTAATCCACCTGATAGCCCAGGTAGTTGAGCGGGAGCTCCGCATAACGGTGGATGCGGGTGAACCGCGGCTCGCGATCCGCATTTCCGTCGAAGACCGCAACGATGTGCCGGGGTACCGGCGCGCCGGCGGTCGTCGCCGCCGCGGTCGGGATAGTCCCAATGGATAGATATGCCAGCGTCGCCAGAATGGTTAATTTTGCAAACATCTACATCCGCCGCTACACAGTACTCATCGGAGCGATTTAACGTCGGGACACAGCCACTCCGTAAACCATAGCGTCACCCGACATCTCCTTCAACTGCCTTGTTACTGCTACTTGGCTTGACACCCGAGGCCGCTAACGGAACATTTACTATCTGTACGGGTGTGATTCGGGGGGAGAGATATTGTCTCCGCGGCGTAAGTTTGGTGACCGGGCAAAATGTATCTGAAGGGCATTGCCGCGTTGGTACTGGGCTGCCTCGCCGCCGGGCTCGGGTACGTCGGCTTCGGCGACGCGACCGGCCAGCCAGCGATCCGGCTAAACACCCCCTGGCTCAGGCACGGCCTAGACTGGGCCGAGGGCGGCCTCGACGCTCTGCGGGTCAGGATCGGAGGCGACGACGCCGCGGCGATCGACGGCCCCGCGCTCGAGCGCCGGGTTAGCGAGGGCCTCGCGGCCAGGGCGCCCTCCGCGCCTCCGCCGTCGCCACAGCCGCCAAAGGACTGCAGCACTGCCGACCGGCTGACCGCCGGCGCGGTGCTTGTCGGCGACCGGCTCAGCCTGCGCTTCTTCGAGAAGGAGGGCGCCGAGTCCGCGGCGCTGGCCGGCACGAGGCCGGTATACTTCGAGCGGCTTGACCTCTCGGGTACCTACGATGTCGACGCCCGCGGCCAAATCTCGATCCCGCTGGTCGGCCGCATCGACGCCGACGGCTACGCGCTGGCCTGCGTCGAGGCGCTGGTCTCCGACCGGTACACCCGGGCTTTCGCCACCGAAGCCTCGGTATCGGCCGCCTTCGCCTCCCGCCCGCCGGTCGTCGTCACCGGGGCGGTGCGCGCGCCCGGCTCGTACACCGTCACCCCGGGCATGGTGCTCCGCCATCTGTTAGCGCTGGCCGGCGCCCCTTCCACCCAGGACGGCGGCGCGGCGCGGGCCGCCGAGGCCCCGCTGCTGGCACGCAAGGCCGAGCTCGAGAACCTCGCGGCCGGGCTCCGGCTCGAGGTCCGCATGCTGACGGCGGCGCAAGCTCACCAGGAGCAACCGGACCTCGCGCCCGACGAGCGCAGCCTCTACCAGGCCAAGCTCGGCGCGAGTCGCCTGCAATCCGAGCTCGCCAACCTCGCCGCCCGTGTCGAGACCTTCGAGCGCGACAAGCGCGACCGCGCCGCGCAGCTGCAGGAGAAGCGCGACATGCTGGTGCTTCTCCAGGAGCAGCAGGCGGTCCTCGACCGCCAGGTCGGCGAGAAGCGCGACCGCCTCGCCGAACTGCGCGGGCTGACCGAGCGCGGCCTCGCGCCCCTGACACGCCTCGCGGCCGACGAGGCGGCGCTGATCACCCTCGAGCACTCCGCCTTCGAGTTGCGCAGTGCCACCCTCGCCCAGCAGGCCGCGGTCCGGCAAGCCGAGGAGGCGCTCGAGGCCGTCGACGGCGACTACCGCGGCGCCATCGCCGCCGACCTCCGCGACCGCACGAAGGAGGCCGACGCCATCGACGCCCAGCTCGCGTCGATCGACCTGCAGGTCGGCATGCTGAGCGACGGCAGTGCCGGAGCCGGCGAGCGCGTCACCATCGTCCGCAACGGTCCCGCGGGCCCGGTGCGCCTCGAAGGCAGCCTCGCCAGCATCATCCTCCCCGGTGATCTGGTCGAGGTGGCAACCGGGGACAGCCGGGTCTCGGAGCTCCAGTAGCATGCTGGCCCGCACAGCCTCCGCCATGAGCGCCGCCGCGGCGCAGGTCTGGCCCGAGCCCGCCGCCGCGCCCGAGAAGGGCAGCGCCCGCGCGCTCTTCATCCACCAGGCCCGCGGCGTCTTCGAGGGCCTCGTGCTGCTCGTCGCCCTCGTCGCCGTCGAGCGCATCTTCCTCGGCCGCGGCACCTTTGCCGGCCTCGACCTGCATCCCTTCTGGCTGCCGGTGCTGCTCGTCACGATGCAGTACGGCCTCTACGGCGGCGTCATCACCGCCTGCCTCGCGTCGCTGATGCTCGACTGGCCGATCCGGCCGCCCGGGCAGGACATCGTCGACTTCTATTTCGAGCTCGTCCGGCTGCCCGTCCAGTGGGTGCTCGTCGCGATGGCGATCGGCATCTTCCGCCAGGCCCAGATCCGCACCGAAGCCATCCGAGAGCGGACGCTCGCGCACCTGAAGTCGGTGAACGACCTCTTTGCCCAGGAGGTGGCGCGGCTCGACGACGAGCTCTACCGCTTCGAGACCGCAGTGGCGACCGCGGGCTCCGCTGAGGCAGCCGACACCGCCCCGACGCTCCCCGAGGCTCTGGCCCGCCTCGCAGCCCTGCGAACCGCCGACGCCGCCGGCCTCGGCGAACGCTTCGCCGCCGCCGCCGCTGCAGTGCTGCGCACCGACACCGTCCGGCTGTTCCGCGCCGCCCCCGACGGCGGCTATGCCGACGTCTCCTCCGCGCCGCCGCTACCAGGCATCGCCGCGGCGCTTCCAGCCAACCATGCGCTACTTCTCGCGGCCCGTGGCGGACCACGGCGGCCAAGGGGCGGCGAGGCGATCGCCATCCCGCTGCCGCCGGGCACCGGCCGCGGCGCGGCCGGGGTCATCGTCGCGGTCGGCGCACCGCGGGGCGTCTCCGACGCGGCCTGGGACGAAGGGCTGCGCCTCCTTGCCGACGCCGCGGCCGCCGCCCTCGCGCACGCGCGCCCTGTGTCCGGGACCGGGGCCGCGGGATCGTGACCGACGTCGCTGCCCCCGGTCCCGGGCCGCGCTTCCTCGGCGGGCTGCTGCGCTTCCTGCTCGCCTCGACCGAGCTCTGGCTCGGCTGCGTCTGGCTGGCCGGACGCGCCGCGCCGACGACGCTCCTCGCCGCCCACGCCGCGGTCGCCGGGACGATCCTTGCCCTCGCGTGGGCCTGCCGTCGCCGCGAAACCGGCCTCTGGCTGGACGCGGCGATGATCCTCTTCACCGGCCCGCTCGGCGCCTTGAGCATGCTCTGGCAGCGCGGCTCGCGCACCCCGGCGGACGCGGCCGCGTCCCTGCGCGACGCGCTCGCGTCGCGCGCCAGGAGCCGGGCCGAGGCCCTGCACGCCGACCTCCTCGCCGGCCGCCGGCGCCGCGGCGATCCCGGCAACCGGCAGTCGATGATGGACCGCGTCACCCGCGGCGGGCTCGCCGAACAGCAGTTCGCCATCGCCATGCTGTCGCTCAAGTACCAGCCCGAGCTGCACCCGGTGCTCCTCGCCGCCCTGCAGTCGCCGGCGCCTGCGGTGCGGGTCCAGGCCGCGGCGGTGTTCGCCAAGCTCCGTGAGCGCTTCGGCGCCGAGTCCAAGCGGCTGCTCGCCGCGGATATCGGCGCCGCCGCGGACCAGCGGCAACAGCGCGAGCGAGCCGCCGCCTGCCGTCGTCTCGCCGCTTCGCCCTTCGCCGACGGCGGGGTCGCCGCCGCCCTCCTCGACCGCGCCCGCAGCCTCGAAGCTGACCCGGCCGAAGCCGCCGCAGCCCCAGTGGCGCCGGCGGCGGAGTACTGCGAGGCCGCCGACCGGGCAGGCCAGCGCCTGGTCGCAGGTACCTCGCCCCAGGGCGGCCTGCGGATAAAGGCGGCCGGCTGACGCCGCGGCCGCCCTTCGCGTATCGGGTCAGCGCGATATTCCTCGTCAGATCGGAGGAGGAGGAGGCTACGCCGGGCGGCCGAATTCGACGATTGGTTAACGACCACATGGGTCGATTCGGAGCCGATCCGCACAATTCAAAGTTGCCGCCACCAGCGCGGAAACAGCGAAACGTACGCGAGACCCGATCAATAGTCGATGGGCGATCGTTAACGATCAGATCAGGAGTGTTACTGGAATCATGTCGATAGCCTCCCGGAGGATCTAGGCGTCAATAATGATCTATCACTGCCGTTGCATGGCTTCCGGAAGCTAGTTACTGTGGCGTAGGGGTGGGATCTGTTTCATCAGGGCGGATAGCTCGATTTGCAGATCCTGGTTTGGGGAAATGGTTGATGAGTTTTTCAGAGACGGGTTCGCCGGAAAGAGCGAACGGAATGAAGCTTCCGTTTCACTCTAGACTGGACTATTCGCCAAGGACGGGTCAGCCCGCCGAGGTGCTCATCATCGTCGATGCTCGCCCGCTCGAGCGCGAGTGCTTCGTGCGCAGCCTGTTGCTCGCCCGGCCGCGGCTCGCCGTCGAGAGCTATGGCTCTGGTGAGGAGCTGCATGCAGCCGCAGACCGCGCCGAGCGGCCCATGGCAATTCTGTTCAACGCCGGGGCGCGCAGCCCGTCCGACCCTGCCGTCCGGCAGGAGATCGCCGACATCGCCGTTGCCGCGGCGCCCGACCCGGTCATCGTGCTCGCCCAGTCGGAGGAGGTCGAGGCGATGGTCGCGGCCCTCGACGCCGGCGCCCGCGGCTACGTGCCGGCCAGCGTCGGCATCGACATGGTCTACGAGGCATCGCGGCTCGCTTCGGTCGGCGGAATCTTCGTTCCGACCGCCAGCGCTCTGTCGCTGCGCGGCGGCTTCCACCCGCGCCCGGCGCCAGCCGAGGCTTTGCCCGGCCGATTCACCCCGCGCCAGGCCGCCGTCGCAGTCGCCCTGCGCTGCGGCAAGGCCAACAAGATCATCGCCTACGAGCTCAACATGCGCGAGAGCACGGTCAAGATCCACGTCCGCAGCATCCTCAAGAAGCTCGGCGCCACCAACCGCACCGAGGCGGCGTTCAAGCTCAACGCGCTGCACGGCCCGGCCTGACCGCGAAACGCCGCCGCGGCGCCAGCGACGCTATTGCTGCGGGGGCACCAGCGACGACGACCCCGGCTGCCCCGGCGCCGCCTCCGGCCCTGGGTTGACGGCAATCAGCGGCCCCGGTGGCGGCGGCGGCATCAGGCTGCCCTGCGCCCGGGGCCGCGCCGGCTCGCTCACCGCCTGCGGCTGGTCCGGGGGCTCCGGCGCCGTCAGACTCCCGGGCGTGACCGCCGGCGGCGTCGCCGGCACCGGCGGCAAGACCCAGGCGGCCGCCAAAGCCGCCAGCGCCGCCAGCAAGATCCCGGAGAGGAAGCCGCGCCAGAAGCCCCGTGTGCGCGCCTGTGCCATGGTCCCGATCCGATCTCCTGTCCGGCGACCGCTCCGCTTGCCCTTGACCCGGTCCGACCGCCGGGGCCATGTATAGCGAGCGGGCGGGTGGGCGCCAGCGCGAAGCGTCGAAAGCCGAACAATGCTGCTGTTGATCGACAACTACGACAGCTTTACCTACAACCTCTTCCACTATCTCGGCGAACTCGGCGCCGAGACCATCGTGCGGCGCAACGATGATCTCGACGTCCAGTCGGCAATGGCACTCAACCCAGCGGCGATCGTGCTCTCCCCAGGCCCCTGCACGCCCAGCGAGGCCGGCATCTGCCTCGCCCTCGTCCACGCCGCCGCCGAGACCGGCACGCCGCTCCTCGGCGTCTGCCTCGGGCACCAGGCGATAGGCCAGGCCTTCGGCGGCCGTGTCGTCCGCGCTGGCGAGATCGTCCACGGCAAGACCGGCAGCATCCGCCACGGATCGACAGGCGTCTTTGCCGACCTTCCCTCGCCCTTCGCCGCAACCCGTTACCACAGCCTGATCGTCGACCGCGACACGCTACCGCCCGCGCTCGAGGTCACCGCCGAGCTCGCCGACGGCACCATCATGGGCCTCGCCCACCGCGACCTGCCGATCCACGGCGTCCAGTTCCACCCTGAATCGATCGCCTCCGAGCACGGCCGCCAGCTTCTTGGCAACTTCCTCGCCGTCGCCCGCAGCGGCGTTCCCGCATGAGCGACCGCCTGAAGCCCCTCATCGGCAAGGCCGCCGAAGGCCCGCTCACCCGCGAGCAGGCCGAGACCGCCTTCACCGCCATCATGGAGGGCGATGCCACCCCAGCCCAGATCGGCGGCTTCCTGATGGCGCTCCGGACGCGCGGCGAGACCGTCGCCGAATTTGCCGCCGCCGCCGCCGTCATGCGCGCGAAATGCCTGCGCGTCCGCGCCCCGGAAGGCGCCATCGACATCGTCGGCACCGGCGGCGACGGCAAAGGGACGCTCAATATCTCAACCGGCGCCGCCTTCGCGGTCGCCGGCGCCGGCGTCCCCGTCGCCAAGCACGGAAACCGCAACCTGACCTCGAAATCCGGCGCCGCCGACGCCCTGACCGAGCTCGGAATCAACGTGATGGTCGGCCCCGAGGTCGTCGAGCGGGCCCTCGCCGAGGCCGGCATCGGCTTCATGATGGCGCCCATGCATCACCCGGCGATGCGCAACGTGATGCCGGCCCGGACCGAGCTCGGCACCCGCACGATCTTCAACATCCTCGGGCCTCTGACCAACCCCGCCGCCGTCCGCCGCCAGCTGACCGGCGCCTTCGCCCGCTCGATGATCCGCCCGATGGCCGAAACCCTCGCCGAGCTCGGCTCCGACCGCGCGTGGCTCGTCCACGGCGCCGACGGCACCGACGAGGTGTCGATCAGCGGCGAGACCTACGTCGCCGAGCTGTCGGACGGCCGGGTTCGCGAATTCGTAATCCGCCCC
Source organism: Amaricoccus sp. (assembly GCA_046348915.1). Lineage (GTDB taxonomy): Bacteria > Pseudomonadota > Alphaproteobacteria > Rhodobacterales > Rhodobacteraceae > Amaricoccus. The sequence continues at coordinate 74 of JAXMDH010000052.1, read as the reverse complement.
GAGGACGCGGGGCTCGCCCCACAACCGCTCGCCGCCGTCCTTGGCGGCGAGCCGACTGCCAAAGCCCGCGCGCT
>JAXMDH010000051.1:0-32825 GCA_046348915.1 Amaricoccus sp. | reverse complement strand
GGCGGGAAGGCGTTGCGGTACTGGTCGTAGGTGTTCTTGGAATACTTCGGGTGCTGCGGCTTCAGGATGTGCGACGGCCCGGGGCAGAAGGTGCCGTAGGCGAGCGCGAAGATCACCTGCCGCGGGAAGGGGGTGGTGAAGTTCATCTTCACCGTGGAGTCGTCGACCTTCTCGAGCGTCGTTCCTTCGCCGAAGGTCGCCTGGCTCGCGCCGTTCAGCGGCGTGACGTTCGGGTCGAGGACGTTGTCCTCCCAGTAGAACATCAGGTCGTCGGCGCCGAAGGGGGCGCCGTCCGACCACTTGGCGCCCTCGATCAGGTGGATTGTCAGGCTCTTGCCGTCGTCCGCCCAGTCCCAGGACTTGGCGAGGTTCGGCAGCGGCTCGAGGTCGTCGGCGTTGATTTGGAACAGCGGCCCCGAGCGGGTCAAGCACTCCGAGAGGCCGATGTCGATGCCGCCCCAGCCCTGGGTCTGGCCGGCCGAATAGTTCCAGCCCTCGGGACGACCGCCGATCACGTGGCGCATCACGTCACCGTAGGTGCCGATGCCGTCGGGCATGTTGCCGGTCTTGAAGACCAGCGGCTCCTTGGGCAGCCGGTCCTTAACGGGCGGCAGCTTGCCGGTGTCGACGAACTGCTTCGTCACCCACTCGGGTTCCGAGTAGGTCGGCAGCGCCTTGTATTCCTCGATATCCGAGCGGTTGACGTAGGTGATCTTCGCCTGCGCCTCGAACTTCGGCGGATCAGGGACCGGTGCGGTGTCCTGCGCGGCTGCGTAGCCGCCGCCGAGGCCGAGGATCAAAGCCGTGGCAGCCGTTCGCGTCAGGTAGTTTCGCATTGTAACCCCCCAGACCATCGCGCGTTCATCGCGTCGTGCCCGCTCTAAGCGAGTCATGGATGACACTAGGTCCGCGGCACGGCTTGTGGCAATCCCAAACCCTTGCCTTGGCCCGGGCCCGGCCAGTGGCGCATTCGGTGATGATGGGCGGTTGGAGGACCGGGGCCTAGGCGCGCGGGCCGCGCTCCAGCGCCAGGTATTGGCTCCGCTCGCGCTCGGTCCAGCGGACGGCGAGCTCGTAGCCGTCGTCGGTGGGCAGCTCCGAGCGGACCAGTCGGTGGTCGAAGAGCCAGGCGCGCTCCCGGCCCTGCCCGAAGGCGAGCCGCAGCGTCTCTTCGGTGCGCGGCTCCTCGATCTCGGCCGCCACCAGCCGCATCAGCTCCGGGACCCCTCCGCCGGTAAGCGCCGAGACAACCACCGCCCGTGGCGTCCGGGCCGCCACCTGCCGCAAGGCCTCTGCCTTTTCAATCGGAAGCAGGTCGACCTTGTTCCAGAGCTCGAGCACCCGCTGCTCGTCGCGTCCAACCCCGAGGTCGGCGAGCACCGAGCGCACATTCTCGGCCTGGATTTCGGTCTCGGCGTGGGCGATGTCGCGCACGTGCAGGATCAAGTCGGCCTCGACAACCTCCTCTAGCGTCGCGCGGAAGGCCGCGACGAGCTGGGTCGGCAGGTCCGAGATGAAACCGACCGTGTCCGACAGGATCGCGCGGCTGCCGTCAGGGAGCGCGATCGCGCGCATGGTGGGGTCGAGGGTTGCGAAGAGCATGTCCTTTGCCAGCACGCCGGACCCGGTCAGTCGGTTGAACAGCGTTGACTTCCCGGCGTTGGTGTAGCCGACCAGCGCCACCACCGGCGCCCCCAGCCGCTTGCGCGCCGCCCGGTGCTGGCCGCGGGTCTTGACGACCTTTGAGAGCGCCTGCTTGATCTTCAAGATCCGCTCGTCCAGCGCCCGACGGTCCGCCTCGATCTGCGTCTCGCCCGGGCCGCCGAGGAATCCGAAGCCGCCCCGCTGCCGCTCGAGGTGGGTCCATGACCGCACCAGCCGCGACTTTTGGTAGGAGAGATGCGCGAGCTCGACCTGCAGCACGCCCTCGCGGGTCTGCGCCCGCTCGCCGAAGATCTCGAGGATCAGCCCCGTCCGGTCGAGCACCTTGGCCTTCCAGAGCTTCTCGAGGTTGCGCTGCTGAACCGGCGAGACGACGCCGTCGATGACGACGAGGCCGGCCTCGCGCTCGCCGACCATCGCGGTCAGCTCCTCGATCTTGCCCTTGCCGAACAGCGTGCCGGCCCGTGCCCGGGGCAACGGAACGACCTCGGCCCCGACGACGTCGAGGTCGAGCGCTCCGGCGAGGCTCACCGCCTCCGCCAGCGCATCTCGCGGATCGCGTTCGTCCGCGCCCTTGCGGACCGGATGCAGCACCAGGGCGCGCATCCGGGAGTTTTCGTCAGTGATCTTCGGGTGCCTCGTAGAGGGTGATCGGCTGCGACGGCATGACCGTCGAGATCGCGTGCTTGTAGACCAGCTGCGACTGCCCGTCGCGGCGCAGCAGCACGCAGAAATTGTCGAACCAGGTGATCACCCCCTGCAGCTTCACGCCGTTCATCAGGAAGATCGTCACCGGAACCTTGGCCTTCCGCACGTTGTTGAGGAAGGCGTCCTGCAGGTTTTGCTTCTCGGCAGCCATTTTTTCAGCCTTAAGTTGTGTTACGACCGCCGATTCGGCAGTCCCTGTTGTCGTTGAGATTCGAGTATGGGCAGGGGCGTCGGGCATTTCCAGCCCCGGCGACAGATTTTCCGACGGGTGTCGCCGCGCCGTCGCGCGTCGGTCAACGCTGCCAATAGGCGGGATTGAAGAGGGCTATGATGACTAGGGTTTCCATGCGTCCGACGATCATCGCCAGGCAGAAAGCCGCGCGGGCCGGAGTGGAGAGCGCCGCGTAGCCGAGATCGCCGCCGAGCGCACCGATCGCCGGCCCGGTGGTCGTGAGACCGGCCACGGCCAGCGCGAGGCTCTGGTCGAAGCGCAGCCCGCTCGCGGCCAGTGCCGCCATCACCACCGCGAGGCTGATGAGGAAGAGCATCAGGAAGATGAAGGCAACGCGCGCCCCGCGCTCGGAGATCAGCCGGTCGCCGCTCCCCCGCCGTCCGATGCTGCTCGGGTGGATCAGCCGGTCCATCTCGCGCAGGCCGTGCCGGTAGAGCGCGTAGATGCGCAGCAACTTCACGCCGCCGGCGGTCGTCGCGATGCCCCCGCCCATCACCGCGACAGCGAGCAGGATGGCCCCGGGCTGCGGCAGGTCGGACCAGATCTGCATCGCCCGCCAGTCGCGGCTCTCGAAGCCGGTGGTGGTGAGGTACGACAGCAGGGTGAAGGCGCTGCCCCAGATCGCCTGCAGTGCGGCCCCGAGATTGTCCTGCCGCTCAATCTCGACTGCCCCGACGAAGCTGCGCAGGAAGAGCACGGCGGTGATGCCGAGGACCGAGATCAGCATCAGCTGGATCTGCGGGTCGGAAAGTCGGGGCCCGATCCGCCGGGAGTGCGCGAAGCTCAGGCCGCGGCTCGAGACCGCGGGAAGCAGGAAGAGCGCGAGCATCATCTCTCCCATCCGCCCGGACCGGCTGCCGTCCAAGCCCCCGACCGGCGATATCCCGCTGGTCGAGAGCGCGGCCATGGCGTGGCACGCCGCCACGAAGGGGCGGTCGCCGGCCAGGATGAGCAGAAGCGCGAGGATAGCCGTCAGCCCGGCATAGACCGGGGCGACCCGCCGCAGAACCCGAAGGATCCGCTGGCTGGCCTCGTCAATCGTGCCGCTGCGCCCGCGGTCGAGTCCGATCGCGCCATCGCCGGAGATCTCGAAGCCGCCCAGGTTCAGCGGCGCCAGGATCGCGAAGGCCGTCGTAAGCACTATCAGCCCGCCGACCCAGCCGACGAGTGCGCGCCAGAGGTGCAAGGGCTCGGCAAGGAGCTGCGGGCGGTCGAAGAGCGTCGCTCCGGTCGTCGTCAGGCACGACAGCATCTCGAAGTAGCCGCCGCCAAGCCCGAGGCCAGGCACCAGCGCCACGAGCGGCGCCGCCAGCACCAGCGGCAAGAGCAGATAGGCGAGGAGCAGAGTCAGCAGGTGGTAGCGGGCGGGGACGCGCGGGACCCGGTTCATGGTGGCGAGCCCGAGCATCGTCGCGATGACGGAGAAGAAGATCGCGCCCTCGAGGAACGTGCGTGCGATGCGCCAGTTCTCGAGGCCGGCGGCATGCAGAGCCGGCAAGAGCATCATGAGCGCGGCAAGCAGCAGCAGGATAACCAGCGCAGGGAACTGGCGCAGCAGGCCCATCAGCCGGTGAGGCCTGCCCGCGATCCCGCCCCGTAACTCTGGAGCATCGACGCAGGAAAGGTGCGCTCAATAATCAAGCCATTGACATATCTTGATTCCATCGCCGGCGAGTTACTTCTCGTTAACGGCTTCCGCCCGATCAGAAGAAATCCAGGCCCACCTGGAACAGGCGCTCGACCTCGGCCACCGCCTCACGCTTGGCGAAGATCGTCAGCACGTCGCCCTCGCCGAGCTGCATGTCGCCGCGCGGGACGACGACCCGGTCGCCCTTCTGGATCAGCCCGATCAGCGCCCCGTCCGGCAGCTCCGCGTCGCGCACCGCCTTGCCCGCCACCGCCGAGGTTCCGAGCACCTGCGCCTCGATCAGCTCCGCCTCGCCGTCGCCGATCGAATAGACCGCGCGGATTCGCCCGTGTCGCACGTAGCGCAGAATCGAGCTCACCGTCGTCGAGCGCGGATTGACGTAGGCGTCGATCCCCATCGGCGCGATCAGTCCGATCAGCGAGGCGTCGTTGACGAGCGCCACCACCAGCTTCGCTCCCTCGGTCTTCGCCCGCACGCAAGCGAGGATGTTGGTCTTGTCGTCCTCGGTCAACGCGAGCACCGCGTCCATGGCGCCGACGTTCGCCTCCTCGAGCAGGTCCGGGTCGAGCCCGTCGCCGTTGAGCACGATCGTGTGCGACAGGGCGTCCGCCGCGACCTCCGCCCGCGCCCGGCTCCGCTCTATGATCTTCATCCGCAGCTTGCGCCCCGACTCCTCGAGCGACTTCGCGACGTGCAGCCCGATGTTGCCGGCACCGATCAGCAGCAGCCGCTCCACTGCCAGGTGCCGCTTGCCGAAGACCTCCATGACCCGTGCCAGATCTTCGGCGACCGTGACCAGGTAGACCTGGTCGTCGGCGGTCAGCCGGTCGTCCGCCGCGGGAACGACGAGCCGCTCGCGCCGACGGATGCCGACCACGACTGCGCGCAGGGTGGAGAAGAGCTCGGAGAGCTGTCGCAGCGGCGTGTCGAGCACCGGGCAGGCCGCGTCGAGGCTGATGCCGACGAGCTGCACCCGCCCGTCCATGAACGCCTCGATGTCGAAGGCCGATGGCGCCGACAGCCGTTGCATTACCGCGTCCGCGACCGCGTACTCGGGCGAGATGACGACATCGATCGGCAGATGGTCCTGGCGGTAGAGGTCGGAATAGATCGCGTTGAGGTACGCGGGCGCCCGCAGCCGCGCGATCTTGCGCGGTACCGAGAAGATCGAGTTCGCCACCTGGCAGACGACCATGTTCACCTCGTCGGACTGGGTCGCCGCGATCACCATGTCCGCGTCGCGCGCGCCGGCCTTCTCGAGCACGTCTGGATGCGACGCGAACCCGGTGACGCCCCCGACGTCGTAGGCGTCGGTGATCCGCCGGACCAGCCCCGCATCCCTGTCGACGATCGTGACGTGGTTCGCGCCGGACTCGCGGGCGAGATGGCGCGCGATCTGCCCGCCTACCTGCCCCGCCCCGCAGATGATGATCTTCATCGCGCGTGCCCCGCGCCCCGCCGGACCGACGGCTCAGGCGTGCGCTTCCTCCTCGGCCCGCTCGCTGCGGCCGGCGGCGATCACGTTGAGTGACTTGAGCTTGCGGTGAAGGGCGGAGCGCTCCATGCCGACGAAGTTCGCCGTCCGGGAGACGTTGCCGCCGAACCGGTTAATCTGCGCCACCAGGTACTCGCGCTCGAACATCTCGCGCGCCTCGCGAAGGGCCAGGCCGGCGAAGGCGGCTCCGAGCATGCCGTTGGTGGCGCTGCCATTCGTCGTCGCCTCAAGCACCAGCTCCTCGGGCTCGATCGGGCCGTGGTCCGGCCCGAGGATCACCGCCCGCTCGAGCGCGTTCCGGAGCTGCCGGACGTTGCCCGGCCAGCGCATGGTCTGCAGCTGCGCCTCCGCCTCGGGCGAGAGGCTGCGGAGCGGCAGCCCGTGCCCGCCGTTCAGCTCCTCGAGGAAGTGCCGCGCGAGCTCGGGGATGTCCTCGCGCCGCGCCTCGAGCCCCGGCACGCTGATCGGCACCACGTTCAGCCGGTGGAAGAGCTCGGTGCGGAAGCGGCCCGCCTGAACCTCGCGCGCAAGGTCGCGGGTCGTCGCCGAAATCACCCGCACGTCGACACGCACCGTGTTCGCCCCCCCCACACGCTGGAACGACTGGTCGACGAGCACCCGCAGGATCTTCGACTGGGTCCCCGGCGGCATGTCCGAGACCTCGTCGAAGAAGAGGATGCCGGTGTGCGCCTTCTCGAACAGTCCGGGCTCCACCCCACGCTCGGCGCTCTCGCGCCCAAAGAGCACCTCCTCCATCTGCTCGGCGCCGATCGAGGCCGAGTTGACGATGACGAACGGCCCCTTGGCGCGGTCGGAATGACGATGCAGATAGCGCGCCGCCACCTCCTTGCCCGAACCCGCGGGGCCGGAGAGCATCACGCGGCTGTTGGTCCGCGCAACCTTGTCGAGCTGCTGCTTCATGTGCCGGAACGCCGAGCTCGTGCCGATCATCGACTGGCTCGTGCCCTCCTTGCCCTTCAGGGCCGCGTTCTCGCGCCGGAGCCGCGAGGTCTCGAGCGCGCGCCCGATCACTACCATCAGCTGGTCGATGTTGAACGGCTTCTCGATGAAGTCGTAGGCGCCCTGCTTGATCGCGGCCACCGCGATCTCGATGTTGCCGTGGCCCGAGATGATCACGACCGGGATCGCCGGGTTGTCCCGCCGCACCTGCTTCAGGATGTCGATCCCGTCGAGCCGCGAATCCTTCAGCCAGATGTCGAGGATGATGAGGTCGGGCGCCGCCCGGTCGATCTCGCCGAGTGCGGACTCGCTGTCCCAGGCGAGCCGTACCCCATGCCCCTCGTCGGTCAGGATGTCGCCGATCAGGTTGCGGATGTCGGGCTCGTCGTCCACCACCAGGATGTCAGTCATCGCATGCCTTCCCTCAACTTTTCGGTGATCTTGCTCTTCTCGTCGCCGTCCCAGGCGTGCTCCTGCGTCGCGGGTGGGAGCACGATCCGCGCCCGGGCGCCCGGACGCGTATTGCCTTCGAAGACCTGCGCCGGGACGAGGTCGAGCGTCCCGGCGTGCTCCTCGATGATCTTCTTCACGATCGGCAGGCCGAGCCCGGTGCCCTTCGCCCGATGCGTGACGTAGGGTTCGAACAGCCGCGCCGGCTGGTCCGGCAGGCCGTTGCCGTTGTCCTCGATCTCGAGCTTCAACGCCGCGTCGTTGGAGGAGAGGTCGACCCGGATCTCGCCAGCCGGCGAGCCGGGGTCGGCATGCAACCGCTCGTCGATGGCCTCGGCGGCGTTCTTGAGCAGATTGGTGACGGCCTGGTTCATCATGGTGCCGTCGACATAGGCCTCGACCGGCGCCTCGGGCAGGGTCAGCCGGTAGCGGATGTCCGGGCGGGCGGATTCCTGCAACAGGACCGCCTCGGACAAGAGCTTGCCGAGGTCGAGCAACCGGCGCTCGGGAGCGGGCATCCGGGCGAACTTGGAGAATTCGTCGACGATGCGGCGAAGATCGTTGGTCTGCCGCACGATGACATCGGCATACTGCTCGAGCGCTGCGCGCTCCTCGCCGACCATCGGGCCGAACTTGCGCCTGAGCCGTTCGGCCGAGAGCTGGATCGGCGTCAACGGATTCTTGACCTCGTGGGCGATCCGCCGCGCCACGTCACCCCACGCGGCCATCCGCTGGGCGACGACGAGGTCGGTCACGTCGTCGAAGGACACGACGTAGCCCTCGAGGTGGCCGTCGTCGGCCAGCCGTGCCGCTACCCGCACCAGCAAGTCGCGCTCGCCGCTCGTGCGCCTGAGCCGCACCTCGGCCTGCGCCACGTCGCCCTTGCGGGTGTCGAGCCGGTGCATCAGCTCGGCGAACTCCGGCACCGCCTCGACCAGCGGGCTGCCCGTTGCGGCTTCCGGCGGCAGGTCGAGCAGCGCCGCCGCCGCTGCGTTCAGCATCTCGATCCGTCCACGCCCGTCCAGACCGACGACGCCGGCGGTCACGCCGGAGAGCACCGAGTCGAAGAGCCGGCGGCGCCGCTCGGTCTCCTCATTGGCGGCGATCAGAGCGTCGCGCTGCCCCTTCACCTGCCGGGTCATCTCGTTGAAGGTGCGGCCGAGGAGCGCGATCTCGTCGTCGCCGCGCTCCTCGCGCACGCGGACGTCGAGGTCCCCGTGCCCTACCCTCTCGGCGGCGCTCGCGAGCCGTCCGACCGGCCGCGCCAGCCGCTCGGCAAACCAGAGCCCCATCCACATCGCGGCGAGGATTACGACAAGGGCGAACCCGAGGTAGACAAGCGCAAATTCGAAAAGGAGCCGCCCCCGGTCTGACTCGAGCTGCTGGTAGAGCCGCACCGTTTCCTGGGTCTCGTCGAGCAGGCTAAGGATCTTGCCGTCGACGCTGCGGCTTACGTACAGGAAGTGGTCCGAAAAAGCCTTGAGCTGCAGGAGCGCCCAGAACTCGTTGTTCTCCCAGTCCTGGATGATGACGACCTCGCCCTTTCGCGCCCGTTCGATGTCGGCGGCCGAGGGCGGGGTGTACCAGAAGAGGTAGCTGCGCTCGCCGCGCGCGCGAAGCTTGCCGTCCCCGTCGATGACATAGGCCTTGGTCAGGGCCCGCTGCATCTGCAGCTGTCCGTGCGTCAGGAGATCGCGGAGCTCACCCCCCGACATCAGCGGGTAGCGCTCCTTCTGCTCGTTCAGGAAGGCCGCCAGCGACTCGGCGTCGGCGGTCAGCGTCGAGCGATGCTCCTCCTCGTAGGCCTCCGCCGCCGCCATCGAGTTCGTCACGACGTTGCGAACCTGCTCGGAGAACCAACCCTCGAGCCCGAAGTTAAGCGTGATCGTCGCGAAGACGGCGACGAGGATCGTCGGGATCAGCGCGATGGCGGTGAAGAAGCGCACCAGCCGCATGTGCAGCTTCGAACCGGCCGACTTGCGCCGCCGGGCGGCAATCATCTCGGCGACGCGCCGCGCGACGAAAACCGCGACGACCAGCGCATAGACGAAGTCGACGAGCAGCACCGGCCGCAGCATCGAGCCGCGCCCGAGCCACTGCATCTCGCTCAAAACCGCGAAGGTCGCGACCGCCAACAGCGGCCCCATCGCCACCATCAGCCAGAAGGTGGCCTGCCGGAAGCTGTTCCTGCCACGCCACTGCACGAGCCGCAGTCCGGCGGTGGTCAGTTGGTCACTGCGCATTCTTCGGTACGCTTTGCTGCTCGACTGTTGCCTTCTTACATCATCTCCCCGCCACGTGTAACCGGAATGTCGAGGAACGGCTGCATTTTCCCCAACGCGGCGCCGATCCGCGCACTGCGGTCCTTGGGATGCCGAACCCGCTGGCCGCGTCGGAGCGGCTTGAACGCAACGGTGTCACGCACGCCCCGACGCTATGCCGCGGCGCAGACCGTGCGGTAGCGCTCGACGCAGGTGCGCAGCACCTCGTCGCCGCTTCGCTTCCACCAGTCCTCGGCCGAGAAGATCTCGACCTCCTGCGGCCCATGGAAGCCGGCGGCCTCGAACCAGCGGCGGATGCGCGCGAGCTCGATGACGCCGTCACCCATCATCCCGCGGTCGTTGAGCGGATCGCGGGTCGGGACCAGCCAGTCGCAGATGTGGTGCGCCAGGATCTGTCCGGCCGCCCCAGCCCGCATCAGCTGCGCCTCGAGGTCGGGGTCCCACCACACGTGATAGACGTCGATCGCGGCCCCTACCCCTTGGCCGAGCTCGTCGGCGAGGTCGAGCGCCTGCTTCAGCGTGCTGACGCAGGCGCGGTCGGCGGCGTAGACCGGGTGCAGGGGCTCGATCGCGACAGGGACGCCGGCGGCGCGTGCGTACGGCAGCATCGCTGCGAGCCCGTCGAGGACCATGGCGCGGGCGGCGCCGATGTCCCTGGAGCCGGCCGGCAGGCCGCCCGCCACGATCACCAGGCAGTCGGCGCCGAGCATCGCCGCCTCGTCGACCGCGCGCTTGTTGTCGTCGACCGCGCGGGCGCGCTCGGTGGCGGTGGAGGCCGGAAAAAAGCCGCCGCGGCAGAGCCCGGTGACCCGGACGCCGGCATCGCGCACCAGCCGGGCGGCGGCAACGAGGCCCATCGCGGCCACCTGGTCGCGCCACGGACAGACCGCGGTGATGCCGTGGCGCAGGCAACCGTCGACGGCCTCGCGCATGTCCCACTGCGCCCTGACCGTGGCGAGGTTGATCGACAGGCCCTCGACCGCCGGCATCAAATCTCCAGCGCCGGCACGTCGACCCAGCGCCGCTCCCGCCAGCTCGTCAGTCCGAGCTCCGCGAGCTGGACGCCCTTGGCGCCCTCGGCGAGGGTGAACCGCCAGGGGGCGTCCTCGACGACGTGGCGCAGGAACATCGCCCATTGAACCTTGAAGCCATTGTCTTGGGCTTCGTTGTCCGGCACCTCGTCCCAGCTCTCGAAGAAATCGATCGGTTGCGGCGTGTCGGGGCTCCAGAGGGGCTTCGGGGTGTTCACGCGGTGCTGGGTCCAGCACTTCATCAGCCCGGCCATCGCCGAACCGTGCGTGCCGTCGACGAGGAAGGTGACGAGATCGTCGCGTCGGACCCGCGTCGCCCAGGACGAGTTGATCTGTGCAATAACCCCGCCCGCGAGCTCGAAGGTCGCGTATGCGGCATCGTCGGCGTCGGCCTTGTAGGGTTTGCCGGCCTCGTCGAAGCGCTCCGGGATATGCGTGGTACCAAGGCAGCTTACCGCCTTTACCTCGCCGAAGAGGTTATCGAGCACGTAGCGCCAGTGGCAGAGCATGTCGAGGATGATGCCGCCGCCGTCCTTCTGCCGGTAGTTCCAGGACGGCCGCTGTGCAGGCTGCCAGTCGCCCTCGAAGACCCAGTAGCCGAACTCGCCCCTGACCGAGAGCATCCGGCCGAAGAAGCCCGAGTCGCGCAGCATCGCGAGCTTGCGCAGCCCCGGCAGGAACAGCTTGTCCTGCACGACGCCGTTCTTCACCCCGGCCGACCTCGCCTTCCGCGCCAGCGCCACCGCCTTGTCGAGCTTTTCCGAGATCGGCTTCTCGCAATAAACGTGCTTGCCGGCGTCGATCGCCCGCGCCAGGAGTCCGGCGCGCATCTGGGTCGAGCCCGCGTCGAAGAAGAGCGTGTCGGCGGGGTTGGCGAGCGCCGCCTCTAGGTCGTCGCTCCAGCGCTCGATGCCGTGCTCGTGGGCGACCGCGGCCACCTTGGCGCCGTTGCGCCCGACAAGGATCGGGTCGGGCAGCAGTCGGTCGCCGTTCGCCAGCCGAATCCCCCCCTCGGCCCGGATCGCCACGATCGAGCGGATCAGGTGCTGGTTCATTCCCATCCGCCCAGTGACGCCGTGCATGATCAGGCCGAACTTGCGCTGGGCCATCGCCTTTTCCTCCCGCTCGCGCTCGCACGCTTGTAACTGACTGGTTACAACTTGAGGCTGACCACGCCGTCCGTCAACCCGGAATCGAGCGCCCGGGCTGCCGTCCCGGCACGGATTCACGTTTACACGACCGACCCGCGTGACTAGGGTCACGGCATTCTTCGGGGAGCCGCTGGGGGGGCTCGCCACTATCCGTGACAGAGGAGACCGCGGCATGCCTGACGCCGATGCGGGAACGCCATTCGGAGCCGACGACGCCTTGCGGGCCGCCTTCGATTCGTCCGACCTCACCTTTTTCCAGGGCGTGGTTGACGGCATCCTCGAGGACATGATCGAGTCCGGTGACTATCCGCTCGCGGACAAGAACCGCGAGGAGCTGCGCCACCGGCTCGCAATTGCTGTCTTCCACTGTGCCGAGTCCGGGGAACGCGACGCACCCGCCCTGCAGCGCCGGGTGATGGAAGCCTTCCGGATGCCGGCGTCGAGCCGCTCCGCCGCCTGAGGGCATCGGTCGCCGCCCGTGGCGGTCGACATCTCCTGATCGAAGTCATGCAACCCTGAGCGGGCAACCTTGTCGCTGCGCGCAATTTATGGTTGTCTTCCACACCGAACCGGAAGGAGCTTTCGACCCGCGCAATGGACGAGCCCAGCGCCCGAGGCCTCAGGCGGCGCGTGCTGATCTATGCGCCGCACCTCTTGCCGCAGTCGCAGCCGTGGCTCCGTCAACATGCTGAGCTCCTGCCGGGCTACGAAACCGCCCTCGCCGGTCGCAGGCGCATCCGGGACGGGCTCGAGCCCGGTCCGCTCGCCAGCTTCTGCATCGACGACCACCCCCGGGCCGCGTGGCAGGGTTCGCTTCTCGTCCTGACCGGACGCAGTCCCGGGCTCGAGACCTTCATCCGCCGCTTCCAGCCCGCCCTGATTCACGCGCATTTTGCCCCCGGCGCCACCGAGGTCATGGGCATAGCCGGCCGTCTGGGCGTGCCGCTCGTCGTGTCCTGCCACGGCTGGGACGCGCACATCGCCGGCCGCTCGCTCTACGAGCGCTGCCACCTGGCGCGCCGGTCGCGCCTGTTCCGCCAGTCGGCGCTGGTGCTCGCCGCTTCGGCGATGCTCCGGACGCGCATGCTCGCGCTCGGCGCGGACCCCGCCCGCACGGAAGTGCACTATCTCGGCATCGATCGGGACCGCTTCGACGGCCGCCGCTGCGACGACGGGCGGCCGCGCATCGCGATGGTCGGCCGCCTGGTGCCCTCAAAGGGCACCGGCCTCGCGCTGGAAGCGCTGCGCCTGCTGCTGCAGCGCGTGCCCGGCGCCACACTCGAGATCGTCGGCGACGGTCCCGACCGGGCCGGTCTCGAACGCATCGCAGCGACGCGCCGGCTGCCGGTCGTCTTCCATGGCGCGCGCAGCCAGGCGGACGTCCGCGATGTCCTTGCCCGCGCGCGCGTCTTCTGCTTCCCGTCGACCGCCGCCGACAGGCTGCAGCCCGAGGCGCTCGGTCTCGCCGCCGCCGAGGCGCAGGCGATGGGCGTGCCGGTGGTGGCCTGCGCCACCGGCGGCATCCCCGAGGTCGTCGCCGAGGGCGTCGGCGGCCTTCTCGTCCCTGACGGCGACGCGGTGGCGCTTGCGGCCGGCCTCGAGCGGCTGCTGACCGACGGCGCGCTGCATTCCCGGATAGCCGAAGCCGGCCGCGGCTTCGTAGCCGAGCGCTTCGATCTGCGCCGCAACCTCGCCCGGCTCGCCGACCGCTACACCGCGCTGCTCGACGCGCCGCGCTAGCGAGCCGCCTGTTGGCCTGGATCGGACTCCGGCGCCGGGTGCACCCGTACGGTGACCACGTCGCCCGGCTCGACCGGATCGTTCTCGGCGGCATCCGCCGCATGGGTCGCACCGCCGCCGAAGCGCGTGACCACGAAGGACGTGGCGATGGGGGAGCCGTCCATCCGGTGCAGCGCGGGCGCCGCGCGAAGCGCCTCGTCGAGTAGGCTCCGCTGCGTCGCAAGCTGAGTTCGCGTCTCCTCAAGCCGTTGGTCCAGGTCCTCCAGCGCCGTGGCGGCGTCCACGCGTCGGTCGTCGGCGAGACCAAGGAGCGACTGCCGCGTGCGTGTCAGCGCCTGCTGGGCCCGCAGCCGCGCGGTTGCCACCTCCTGCCGATCGCTCTCGATGTCGGCCGCCAGCCGCTCCAGCTCCAGTCCGCGCGTCGTCGGAGTGAGCCCCTGCCCGATCAGCTTGCGCGTGGTCGCGAGCTCCTGCTCGACGGTATCGACCTGCCGCCTCTTCAGCTCACTCTGCGCGTCGAGCGAGCCCACCTCTTCCTCCAGCGAGCCGATAAGCGCGTTGAGCGTCCCGCCTTGGCGATCGACCGCGTCGCGTCGGGTGGCGAATACCGCCCGCTGCCGGTCCAGCGCCGCCGCGGCCACCGCGCCGGCGTCGCCTTCGCCGAACCGGAGCTCGGCATCGCCGCGGAACTCGGCCTCCAGCCGCTGTCTCTCCAACTCCAGCTCTCGCTGGCGCGCCTCGAGCAGGCCGATCTCGCCCTCCGCCGCGATGGCGTCGCGCGAGATGCGCAGCAGGCCGACCTCGGCGAGCCGGTAGACGCCGCCGGCCAGCGCAACCGCTTGCAGCATGCGCAGCCCAGGCTGGAACGGATAGGGCCCGGGGTTCTGCACGTCGCCGAGGATGTAGAACGGGCGGTAGCCGACCACCTCGACCGTCACCGACAGCCCGGCGCTGCCGTGCATGGCCTTACCGAGCCTCCCCGCAATGGCGGTGGCGAGTTCCGCGGGTGTGCTGCCCTCCGCCGGCACCTCGCCGATGAGCGGTACCGGAACGAAGCCCGAAGCCCCGACGGCGTGCTCGCCGTCGAGGTTCGGGTATTCGTAGACCTCGATCCGCAGCCGATCCTGCGGACCCAAACGATACTCCCCGGCCCACGCGAGCAGTGGAAGCGCCGAGACGAAGACCAGCAACACCGCAAAGCGGCGGACTCGCCTTGCCATCACGCTACCCGGAGGTGCGGCCGACGCGTGCCGCGCCAACCCGCGAGAGCCGCCACGCCAGCTCGTGGCGCAACTCCCGCGATGCTGCCTGCCCGAGTGTGACCAGCCCGGTCCGCGCTCCGAGCCGCTCCCGCAGCCAGGGCAGCTCCATGGCGGCGCAGGCCGCGTCCCGGTCCGCCGGCCAGCCCGCGAGCCGGTTTGCGAGATTTCTGTCGTGGATGACCTGCAGCCATGCCCGGGGGCCTCCGAGCTGCAACACGGGCGCCCGGCTCGGCGCCTCGGCATGCGGCACCTGGAAGACAGTGCGCGGTGCCGCGCGCGTCCAATCCTCGACGAAGCTCAGGAAGGGTCCGCTTCGGTCACGGCAGCCTACCAGCCCGGCCTTCGCGAGCCGGTAGCCGAGCGGCGCATTGACGAACCCGCGCCATCCACCGGCGGCGGCTGAAACCCGCGCGAGGTAGCTCGCGGCAATCGCGTCGTCGCTGTCGAGCCGCACCGAGACCAGGGGCCCGGTCTGGCCGGCGAGCCGTCCCGCCACCAGCTCGCCGATCGCCGCGTCCGTCAGCGGGCCGGCGACTGGCACCAGCTCGCCAAGCCCTGCGACCCGGTTGGCAAGCGCAAGCGCGCTGGTCGCCGGGGTGTCGGCATCGACGAAGATCAGCCATCGGTCCGGGCGGCGCTGCTGACTGAGGACCGAGGGCAGCGTCCAGTCGCAGAACAGTTGCAGTCGGTGCGCGAGCCACGCGGGTTCAAGCCCGGCCCGGTCGCTGCGGCCGGGAAGCACGGCGTTGAACTTGGTGAGGAGCAGCAGGCACCCCGATCCGCTTTCGATCCGCATGCGCCCTGCCCGGTGAAGCTTTCGTAACCAATGCCCGCAAGGCTGCCTTCGACCAAAATCCCTAAGGCACTCTTAAATTGCGCCATCCCGCCGACCCATCCGAACTCCGGCGCGGGCTCCTTGCCGACCGGCGGGACTGCTGGCTGCTGCTGCTGGCGATCGTGGCCGCGACGATCGACTTCGCCGGTGTCTCCTGGTGGACAGGCGGCGCGAAGCCCTTCGGCGACGAGCAGCGCTGGCTGACGGTCCTACTGCAGGCGGCTTACATCGCCGCCAACGCCTCGCGTGTCGGCGGCCTGGTACGCGCTTGCCCCGCCTTCCTCGCGCTCGTCGCTTTTTGCGCCGCGTCGGCCGCCTGGTCGGTGAGCCCCGCCACCTCGATCCTCGGCGCCGTCCGGCTGCTCCTGCTCGGCGCGTGCATCGTCCTCGGGCAGGAGCGCCACGGCGGGGGGCTCCTCAGGCGGATTTTCCTCGCGACCTTGGTCGCGCTCGTCATCGCGAACCTGGCGATGCTGGCGATCCCGTCGCGGTCGATCATGGACGGCACGCTGGCCGGCGCGTTTCGCGGGCTGACCGACCACAAGAACACGCTCGGGCAAGTGTGCGCCCTCGCCCTTGCCTTCGTTCTCGCTGCCTGGCCCGAGACCGCAGAGCGCCGTCCGGCGCTGCTTCTCGCCGCCGCCCTGGTGCTCGCGACCGTCGCGCTGACCCGCTCCGCCACGGCCGCGGTGCTCTCGGCCACGGCCATCGGTGTCTTCGCGACCGAGGGCTTCGTCCACCGCTGCCGGCTGCCGCTCCTGGCCAGCCTTGTCCTCGCGAGCGCGGCCGCAGCCCTCGGCCTCCTCGCCCTAACGGGCTTGCTCCACCCCCTGGCCGCGGTCGGCCGCGATCCGACGCTGACCGGGCGCTCCGACATCTGGGCGTTCGTCGATGCCTACGTCCGCGAGCGGCCCTGGCTCGGGTTCGGCTACCGCGCCTTCCCGTTGGCCGACCTCTTGCGCGCCGATCCGCGCTGGGGCGGCGACAGCTACATCGTCGGCACCACCCACAACGCCTACGTCGCCATCGTCAGCGAGCTCGGCTACGTCGGCCTGTCGGCCTATGCCGCCTGGGTCGTCGCACTGGTCGCTGGAGGCTTCCTGCGCGGCGATCGCGCCGGCCGCCTCTGCGCGACGATGGTACTCGGCGTATATCTGGTCTCCGGGCTCACCGAGAGCTTCGCCGGGCTCGCACCCGGGCTCTACCTGGCTGGCCTCCTCATCGCCATTCCGCCGGCCGGCGGTGGTACGCGCCGGCTTAACCCTTTGCTAAGCTCGGCAGGCTACGCCGAGCGGAAGCGAAGCCGGCCGGTCGCGCGCACCATGTGAGCGGCCGGCTGCAACGACGGTGATCGATCGTGCTACACGAGCGGACGATCTCGGCGACCGCCAGCGAAGCCCGCCGGGCGCCGCGGCCGTTCGGCCTCGACTTCACCCCGCTCTCGGCGGAGGAGATCGTCGACGGCCTGCTCGGCCGCCCACCGGGCGCCGGCGAGGGCCCGCGGCTGCTCGTCACCACGAACGTCGACCATGTGGTGCAGCTCGGGCGAGACGCGGCCTTCCGCGCGGCCTATCGGTCGGCCTGGATGATCACCGCCGACGGAATGCCGGTCTATCTCTGCGCCCGCCGGCACCGGCCGGAGCTTCAGGGCCGCATCGCCGGCTCCGACCTGATCGCCGCGATGATAGGGCGGTTCGATCCCTCCCGTCACCGGCCGTTCTTCGTCTGCGCCGACATCGGCACCGCCAGCCGCCTCGGGTCCCGGCTTGCGGCGCGCGGATTCGATGGCGACAAGGTCGGGTTCGCATCGCCGCCCTACGGGTTCGAGCGGGACGTCCGCTACTCGCTGGCGCTGGCCCAGCGGATCCAAGCTCACCGCACGACCCACCTCGCCATCGGGCTCGGAGCTCCCAAGTCGGAGATCTGGGCGCACCGCTGGCGTCACATGCTCGGGAGCTGCTACGTGTTGCCGGTTGGCGCCGGGCTCGAGTACGCGGTTGGAATAAAGCGACGCGCCCCGTGCGCCTTCCGGTCGATCGGACTCGAATGGGCATGGCGCCTGGCGCTCGAGCCCCAGCGCCTTTTCCGGCGCTACGCCGTCGACTCCTGGAGGTTCCTCGCGGCCGTCCGGGACGACGCGCGCGGTCGCCCGGTCCTTCCACCGCATGAGGACCCGATCGAAGCACAGGAAGCCCGGTGACGCCCGCCTTCACCGTCGTGATCCCCTTCCGCGACCGGCTGCCGCTGGTCAGGCGTGCGCTCGGATCGCTGGCGCGGCAGACATTCCGCGACTTCGAGACGCTCCTGGTCGACGACGGCTCGGACGAGGATGTGGAGCCCGTCGCCGCAGCGTTCCCCGAGCTCGACCCCCGCGTGATCCGGACCGGCGGAACGGGCGCCAACGCCGCGCGCAACGCCGGCACCGACGCGGCACGCGCCGGGTTTGTCGCCTACCTCGACTCGGACGACGCCTACCTGCCCGAGCGCCTCGAGATCGCCGCGCGGCAGCTGGCTGCAGCGCCGGCCGATCTCCATTCGAGCCCCGTCTTCGTCCGACGCTCGGGCTCCCACGTCCAGGTCAGGCCCGGCCGGGCGCCGGCCCCGGGCGAAGACATCAGCGACTTCTTCTTCGCGGCCGGCGAGCGGCTGCCGACCTCCGGCTGGGTCGTGCGGACGGCGGCAGCCCGTGCCGTCCGCTGGGACGAACGGCTGCGCAAGGTGCAGGACCCGGACTTCGCGATCCGGCTCGTCCGCGCCGGCTACCGGTTGGCGGTGGCCTCCGAACCCACCGTCGTCCTCTTCGACGACGTGCAGGCGGGGCGCATTTCCGATTCTGTGGTCCTTGACAACCTCGAGAGCTGGCTCGATCGCAGCGGGCACCTGCTGACCCCGACCGCCCGCGCCGGCTTCGAGGTCTATGCCCTGGCCTACGAGGCTGCCCGGGTCAGCCGGTTGCGCGGCCTGCGCCGGCTGGTCGCCGTAACGACCAGGCGCCGCCCGCCGCTGCGGCTCGCCGCCAAGTCGCTCTACCGGATGCTCGTGCCGGTCCCGGTCTTCAAGGCGACCGCGCAACTGGCCCTTCGGGCCCGACGCGGCACCGCCAACCTCGAGCTCATGGAGTACCTGCGGGTGCTGGAACAGGCCGCCGACCCGGCTATCGGCGCGCACTTCCGTCGCTGAGCCCGGATGGAACAGCGCCCGATCCGCGCGGACCGCTGGGTTCGCCCCGTTGAACCGGACGAAGCCTGGAGCCGCTCGCTGGAATTCGCCGCGATCGCTGACCGCTGGCGCGAGATCCTCGGCCTGTCGGTGGCCCTGACCATCCTTTCTCTGGGCTACCTTCTGCTGCGTCAGCCGCTCTACGAAAGCAAGGTCGAGCTCGAGATCGAGAACCGCGCCCTGGAGTTGCTCCGCGACGAGCCGGTGGTCACGCCCGCCCCGATTCCGCCGAACCTGGTGGAGACCCAGGTCCGCGTGCTGGGTTCCCGTGGCCTTGCGTCCGAAGTCGTCGGCCGCCTCGACCTCGCCGCCGACCCCGAGTTCGCTGGAGAAGCGCGATTCCGCAAACCCGCCCGTGGCCCGGACACCGGCGCGGCGGCCCACAACCGTGCGGTCGCGACCTTCATGAAGCGGCTCGCGGTCGCGAGCCTCGGGCTTAGCGACGTCGTGGAGGTCGGCTTCCGGTCCTCCGACCCCGAAAAGGCCGCGAGGGTCGCCAACGAAGTCGCGGCCGCCTACCTGCAACGGCTCGACCGAGGCGCTGCAGACCGCGGCCGGGGCGCCAGCGCCTGGGTGGAGGCGCGGCTGCAGAGCATCGGCGTCCGTGCCAGCGTGCTGTCCGCCGCGACGGCCCCCGCGTCGCCAACCGGCATCCGAGGCTCGCTGCTCGTTCCGGGAGCCGCCCTCGCGGGACTCGCCCTCGGCGCGACGCTGGCAATCGCCCTGAAGGTCGGCGACTGGCAGGCACGGACCCCCGCCGACCTCGAACGGCTGCTCGGCTCTGAGTACCTCGGCAGGCTTCCCTCCGGACCGACGGCATCCGCTGCCGAAGCGATCGCAGGTTGCCGTGCGCTTGCCCAAATAGAGGCCGCCCTGATCGAGCGGCGACCCTCGCAGGGCATGGCACTCGGCATCACGACGGGCGGCGAGGGCGCGACGAGCGTTGCGACCACCCTCGCCACGCAACTCGCGCGCCACGGCAATACGACGATGCTGATCGACGGCAATGCCGCGGACCCCGCCGCCACCCGCCGGATGGGTGCAACCGACGCCGCGGGACTCGCCGATCTCCTTCGCGGCACGGCCGACGAGGAGGTTCCCCTCGACCTCGACCGCGACCCCCACTGCGGGTTCGATTTCCTTCCCGTCGGAAACATCGACGCGGAGGCCGAGCCGACGCTGCTCCGGCTCCCGGCCCTCGACGCCCTGCTGCAGCGGCTCAGGCAATCCTACGACTACGTTCTGATCGACCTGCCGCCGCTCGGCTCGCCCGAGCTGCGCGCTGTCGGCAACGTCGACGCCTACCTGCTGGTGCTGAGGCCGCCTCCGCATTCGCGCGCGGGGCTTCGCGACGCGCTGGCGCGGTCGGGGCGCGCGCGCGAGCGCGTCCTCGGGTTCGTGCTCGATCCCCTGCCCCGAGCCGGCTAGCGCGATGGCGGAAGGCGAAGCTGGCGGTCGGCGGAGGGCCTCCGCACCCGGCCTCCCCTGGCCGGTGCTCCGCGGCGGCGCGCTGCTGCTAGGTCGGCAGCTCGCCGGCGCCGTCGTCGCCTTCTTCGGCATGCTCGCCCTCGCCCGCCTGCTCGGCCCGGCGCAGAACGGCCTCTACTTCACCGCCTTCGGCATCGTCTTCTTCGTGCAGAACGTCGCGAGGCTCGGGCTCGACGTCTTCCTCGTCCGCGCGCCCGAGCCGGTCGGCAAGCCGCTCTTCGACCAGGTCTTCCTGCTCCTCTGCACCCTCGGGCTCGTTACCGGCGCGCTCCTCGCCGCCGCGGGCCCGCTCATCGCCGCCGCCCTGCGCATGCCGGATCTGCAGACACCCCTCGTCGCGATGGCCGCGACGATCCCCGTCATGCACCTCGCCCGCGTCCCAGTGGCCAAGCTCGAGCGCGAGCTCGCCTTCGGCCGGATCGGCGCCGCGGAGCTCGCGGCGCAGGCGCTGTTCTTCGCCACCGCGATCCCGGCCGCCCTGGCCGGCGCCGGCCCCTTTGCGCCGGTCCTCGGCTGGTGGGCGCAGCAGACGGCACTCCTCGCCGCCGGCTTCGCGTTGGCCCGTTACCGTCCCGGCCTTCCCCGCGACCTCGCCCTTGCCCGCGAGGCGCTTGCGCACGGCTCGCTGGTGACGGCCGCGATCCTGGTGCAGAGCCTTCGCTCGCTGATCGTTCCGGTCGTGGTCGGCGGCACGCTTGGGCCCGCCGCCGTCGGCATCGTCGCACTCTCGACCCGGTTGATCGACACCCTCTCGATGGCGCGCACGGTGATCGCCCGCATCGCGGTCCCGCTACTCGGCCGGCTTGCCGCAGACAGGCCGCGCCTGCTCGCGACGCTAGGGGTCGGCATCGAGGTGCAGACCGCCGCCGTCGCGCTCCCCGTGCTCGCCTTCGCGCTCACGGCCGGCCGCCTCGTGCCGCTGCTCTTCGGCCCCGGCTGGGGCGAGGCGGCGCGCGTGGCCGTCCTGCTTGCCCCGTCCGCGATCGTCGCGGCGGTCTTCTCGCTGCACCTGCAGCTCCTGGCAACCGAGCCGCGCCCGCTCGGGCTCGTCCTCGCGCAAGCTGCGGCTGCCGCGCTCGCCTGGCCTGCCGCCGCCCTGGCGGTGCCCCGCCTCGGGCTAGAGGGCTACGCCGCCGCCGAGGCGGTTGCAGCGCTGGCCTGGATCGTTCCGGCCCACATCGTCCGCCGCCGCCTCGGCCCGGCCCGCTACGGCACCGCCATCGTATGGGGCGCCGCCGCCAGCCTTGCCGCGCTCGCGCCCCTCGCGGGCTGGTGGCTGCTCACGCCGCTGCCGGCGCTCGCTCTCCTCCCACGCACCCGCGCCGTTCTGCGCATCCTCAGCGGTAGCGCACCTGGTTCCAGCGGTGGCCGAGCAGCGACAGGATGATAATCAGGCCGTTGAAGAACTGAACGTAGAACCCGCTGAGGCCCGCCCCGACGATGCCTGTCTGGATGAAGGAGACCGTAAGCGCACCGATGGCACCCCCCGAGACCGTCCCGATGCCGCCCCAGGTCGGCGTGCCGCCGACGAAGACCGAGGCCAGGACCGGCAGGAGGTACCCGTCGCCCGACGTCGGCCACCAGGTGAAGTTGATCATCGTCGAGAAGACGCCGGCGCAGGCTGCGCCGAAACCGACGAAGACGAAAGTCATCACCCGCACTCGCTTGACGTTGATCCCCATCTGCTGGGCGCTGTCGGGGTTGTCGCCGACCGCATGCACCTGCACCCCGAAGCGATGGCGCTTGTAGAGGAAGATCGAGAAGACGACGAAGGCGATCGCCCAGAGGATCTGGATCGGGATCCCGAAGATCATGCTGGCGAAGATCTTGTAGGCCCAGGTCTGACCGAGGGTGACCAGAGCGATCGACTTCCCCTCGGTGAAGATCAGGATGACCCCGCGGATCACGAAGTTCATGCCGAGCGTGGCGATCAGCGACGAGAGGTTGGCGCGAACGACGAGCACGCCTACGAGCCAGCCCATGACGAGCCCGGTCATGATCGCCGCGACGATCCCGAGAAACGGATCGAAGCCCGCCTGCACCACCAGCGCGAACGCCCAGGCCGCGAGCCCCATGGTCGCCGGGAACGACAGGTCGATCTCGCCCGCCGTCACCACGAAGACCAGCGGCACGGTCATGAAGATCGCCACCGGCAGCGTGGTCAGCACCGAGCTGTAGAGCGTCCACGTGGTGAAGACCGCCGGGTTGGCGATCAGGAACACCAGGAGCATCACCACGAAGACCGCGAAGGACCCGATCGGCGCGCGGTTGTTGGTGACGAACCGCTTCAGCCCCCGGTCGCGTGGGTGGCTGTAGTCAGCGGCCTTGGCGGCGCCGGTGTCGCTCATTGCGCCGTCTCCCTGAGACCCGGTAGCCCGTCCGGATGGGCCAGGTGCTCCATGTAGCCGATCAGCTCCTCTGCCGAGGCGAACCGGCTCTTCTCCGCCTCGAGCGCCACCCGCCCGCGGTCGAGCACCACGAAGCGGTCGGCGATGTCGAAGACGTGGTGGATGTTGTGGCCGATGAAGAGGATCGACCGCCCGCTCGCCCTGACCTGCCGCACGAAGTGGAAGACCTTGGCCGTCTCGGTCAGCGACAGCGCCGTCGTCGGCTCGTCGAGAACGATGAGGTCCGCCTTCTTGAAGATCGCCCGCGCGATCGCCACCCCCTGCCGCTCGCCGCCCGAAAGCTGGCCGACGATCGAATGCGGCGAGAAGACCTTGGAGGTGAAGCCGATCTCGCGCATCAGCCGCCCGGCCTCGGCGATCTCGCGGTCGACGTCGAGGAACCCCATCGGCCCGGCCAGCTCGCGGCCCATGAAGATGTTGCGCACGATCGACTGCTGCACGCAGAGCGCCCGGTCCTGGAACACCGTCTCGATCCCGGCCTCGCGCGAGCGGGCGGCGCTCCAGCCGGAGACCGGCTTGCCGCGCACCAGGATCTCGCCGCTGGTCGGGCGCACCACGCCCGACAGGATCTTGATCAGCGTCGACTTGCCTGCGCCGTTGTCGCCGATGAGCCCGACGACCTCGCTCTCGTGGACCGACAGGCTGACGCCGCCGAGCGCGTAGACGCTGCCGTAGGACTTCTTGATGTCGCGGAGCTCGATCAGCTTCTCGGCCATGCGCCCTCCTCAAATGCGCCGGCCGGGCAAAACCCGGCCGGCCGCTCGTTCAGCGCAGCCCCTCGGTCGCGAGCTTGGCGACGACCTCGTAGTTATCGGGGGTGACGAACCCCGCGCCGGTGTCGACGTCCATCGGCGCCAGCCCGTAAACGATCTGCTCGCAGAGGCTCAGGATCGGCAGGTAGCCCTGCTGGAACGGCTGCTGGTCCGAGGTGAGCTGCACCCAGCCGCCCTTGAACGCCTCGACGATCTGCGGGCTGGTGTCGAAGCCGAAGTTGAAGATCTCGCCCGGCTTCTTCCCCGCCGCCTGCATGTAGGTCGGCACGTTCCCGAGCGTCTGCCCGCCGGCGTAGCCGATCGCCTTCACCCCGGGGTTGTTCAGGATCGCCGCGGTGATCACCGGGATCGCCAGGTTCGGGTCGGCCGCCCACTCCGGCGGCGAGTCGATCGAGACCACGTTGACGCCCGCCTCCTTCAGCGTGTCGACGACAGCCTGCTCGCGAACCGCGCGGTTCAGCTGCGTGAAGGCGCCGAGCACGATCACGGTGTCGCCGGCCTTCAGCCCCGCGTCCTTGAACGCCCGCTCGCCGAGCGCCTTGCCCTGCGGCGCGAGCTGGGCGCCGACGTAGCCGCCGCCGAACTTCGCCATCACCTCCGGCACCGGGACGTTTTGGTACATCATCTTGATGCCGTCCTTGGACGCCTGCTCCGCGAGCGGCATGATCGAGGCGTCGCCCGGGTGGCCCATCATCGCGATGCCGGCGGGCTTGGCCGCCACCGCCTCGCGCAGCTGCTGCACCATCTTCTCCATCGCCCAGCCGGAGAAGACGTACTCGACATCCGCGCCGGTGTCGGCCGCCGCCTGCCGCGCGCCGTTGTAGACGATCGTCCCGAACGCGTCGCCCTCGGCCCCGCCCACGAAGAAGCGGATCTTGACGTCCTTGCACCACTTGTCGCGCAGCGCCTGCGCGTCGGCCGTGGTCGCCAGCAATACCGTTGCGGCAGCGAGTGCTGCGGTCAGTCCCTTCAGTCGCATCCCGTTCCTCCCTTTTCGCTTGTCGTCCGCGGTCAGGCCGGGTTCGGCACGAAGGCCGGCCCGCCGCGGCATTCCTTAAGGTAGTCGAGCGCCCGCTTCTGCCCGGTCATCTCGAGCGCGTCGCGGTAGACCGGGTCGTGCCACCCCTCGATGTCGATCGACCCCCTGAAGCCGTAGAGCCTGAGGTCGCCGATCACCCGGCTCCAGTCGCTGTCGCCGAAGCCGGGCGAGCGCATCTGCACGAAGGGCTCCTTGCCAAAGATCCCGTGCCGGCGGATGACGTCCCACCGGATAGTCGCGTCCTTGCCGTGCACGTGGAAAATTCTTCCTGCCCAATCCCTTATCTGCGGCAGCGGATCGATCAGATACACCATTTGGTGGCAGGGCTCCCACTCGAGCCCGAGGTTCTCGTCCGTCAGCGCGTCGAACATCATCTCCCAGGCGTCGGGGTTGTGCGCGATGTTCCAGTCGCCGCTCGCCCAGTTGCCATCCATCGCGCAGTTCTCGAAAGCGATCCGGACCCCCTTGTCGGCTGCCCGCTTCGCCAGCGGCGCCCAGACCTCCTTGAACCGCGGCAGGCTCTCGGGCAGCGGCTTGCCCCGCACCCGGCCCGTGAACCCCGCGACGATATCGGTCCCGAAGAGATGCGCGTTGTCGATGAGCGTCTCCCAGCCCGCCAGCGTCTCGCGGTCGAGCGCGTCGCCCTCCAGCGGGTTGCCGAACATGCCGAGCGCGCCGACCACCACGTCCGCGTCCCCGATCGTCTCTCGGATCTCGCCCGCGAGCCGCGGGATGTCCTTGCCGCCGAGGGTCTGCCAGAAGAAGGGCTGGATGCTCTCGAAGCCGAGCGGCAAGATCGCCCTCACGTAGGCGGCCGGGTCGGCGAGGTTGCCCTTCACCATCGTCCCGACGCGGATATCCTGCAGTGCGTTGCCCACCGGTCAGCCCTCTTCGATCTCGACGAAGCGCCCGGTCTCCGAGCTCTCAATCGCGCCGAACACCATCGCGAGGCTCCGGATGTTGTCGGTCCCCTGTGTCTCCGGCGCCTTCCCGCTCTCGACCGCGGCGAGAAAGTCCTGGATGACCCCGAGGTGTCCGCCCACGCGGTCCCCCGCGTCGAGCGGCGGCACCTCCAGCGCCTCCACGGTGTCGAACAGTCCATCGCGGCCACCCGATCGCGCCTCGGCGCGGATGCCGTCGTAGCCATCCCAGACGAGCGAGCCCCTGTCGCCCACGATCCGCCAGGCGCTCTCCCAGCTCGTCCGTATCCCGTCGGCGCACCAGCTGCCGACGTAGGTGAAGACGACGCCCCCGGTCATCTCGAAGATCGCGGCCGCGGCGGAGCCCTGCTGGTACCAGGTGCCCTTCGGCTCCCACTCGCGGCAGAAGACGCCGCGCGGGTCGGAGGCCGAGAGGAAGCGCGCGGAGTCGAAGGTGTGGATCGCCATGTCGAGGAGGAGCACGTGCTGCATCTCCTCACGGAAGCCGCCGAAATGCGGCGGCACGAAGAACTCGCAGTGGATGCTCGTCGGCACGCCAATCGCGCCAGAGGCGACGACTCGACGGATGCGCCGCGCCTCGGCGAGGTAGCGGCGGTTCTGGATTACCGCATGCAGCCGGTTCGCCTGCCGCGCCGCGGCGACGATCGCCCGGGCGTCCTCGGGGCTCGCGGCGAGCGGCTTCTCGGTCAGGACGTGGGCGCCCCGCTTCAGCGCCGTCTCGACGATGCCGCGGCGCGAGAGCGGCAGCGCCACGTCGAAGACGACGTCGGGCCTGACCTCGGCCAGCACGGCGTCGAGGTCGGTGCCGACGACCGCCGTCTCTAGGCCGAACTCGGCAGCGCGGCCGCGCGCGTGATCGACGTCGATGTCGACCAGACCCGCCACATCGACCCCGCAGTCGCGCGCGGCTTCGAGCCACGCCCGGCTCATGGCGCCGCAGCCGACGAGTACCGCCTTCACCACGCCACTACCTCCCTTGCCGCCGTTCCTCGGCGGTTGCTTCGCTTTGTCCGCGACCGTGGCCGGACGACACCCCCGCGTCAATCCCAGACACGCTTGACAGGCGAGTGCTTTTGTCCGGAGGCTCGCGACAAAGCCGGCAGCGGGGGAAGCGATGGCGACCAGCAGCAAGATCTCGATCGGCGTCGAGGAAGAATACCTGCTGGTCGATCCGGACACCCGGTCCCTGGCGAACCAGCCGCCTGACTTCATGGCCCGCTGCAAGGAGCGGCTCGGCGGCCGCGTCACGCACGAGTTCCTGCGCAGCCAGGTCGAGATCGGCACCGGCGTCTGCACCCGGATCGGCGAGGCGCGCACCGAGTTGCGCGAGCTCCGGACGGTCGTCGCCGAAACCGCGAGCGAGTTCGGGATGCGGATGATCGCCGCCTCGACCCACCCCTGGGCGCACTGGCGCGAGGCCGAGCCCGTCGACATGGACCGCTATCGCATCCTCGGCGCCGAGCACCAGAGCCTCGCGCGGCGGATGGCTATCTGCGGCATGCATGTTCACGCCGGCATCGAGGATCCGGACCTGCGCGTGGACCTGATGAGCCAGGTCAGCTATTTTATGCCGCACCTCCTGGCGCTCTCGACCTCGTCGCCGTTCTGGGAGGGCCACGACACCGGGCTCAAGGCGTTCCGGCCGATCATCATCGGCGACCTGCCGCGCTCGGGCCTGCCGGAGATCTTCGAGAGCTGGAACGACTGGGAAGAGCTCCTACAGGTGCTCGCCCAGACCGGCATGGTGACGGACCCGTCCAAGATCTGGTGGGATCTGCGCCCTTCGGCCAAGCACCCGACCCTCGAGATTCGCATCTGCGACATCTGCACCTGGTCCGAGGACGGGCTGACGATAGCGGCGCTTTACCAGGCGATCCTTACCTTCCTCGCCCACCTCAAGGCCAACAACCAGCGCTGGCGGCACTATCGGCGACTGCTGATCCTCGAGAACAAGTGGCGCGCGCAGCGATACGGCGTCGAGGCCCAGCTCGCCGATTTCGGCAAGCGCGTCTGCGTCCCCTTCCCCGACCTCGTCGACGAGCTGGTCGAAATCCTCCGGCCCCACGCCGAGGATCTCGACTGCGTCGCCGAGATCGAGCACGCCCGGATCATGGCCCGCCGCGGCACGAGCGCCGACCACCAGCTGCGCATCTACCATGCGGCGATGGAAGGCGGCGCCAGCGAGCGCGACGCTCAGGCGGCCGTCGTTGACTGGCTGATCACCCAGTCGGTGACGCCCGACGGACCGGCCAGCCTCGAATAGGGCGAGCGACCCCGTAGCTCGTCGAGCCTGTACGCCGCGCGCCGACTAGCGGTGAACGAACGAAGGGCGCCCCTCGGGACGCCCTTGCGCGGCTGCAAGCCTGGAAGTCCGGTCAAAAACCGAGGCCCTCGTACTTCTTCTTGAACTTCGACACGCGGCCGCCGGTGTCCATCAGCTTCGCCGAGCCGCCGGTCCAGGCCGGGTGCGCCGAAGGGTCGATCTCGAGCGCCAGGGTCTCGCCTTCCTTGCCGTAGGTCGAGCGCGTCCGGTAGGTGGTGCCGTCGGTGAGCCTGACCTCGATGAAGTGATAGTCGGGGTGAATGCTGTCCTTCATGACCGCTCTCCTCAGCTCTCGGACTTTTCGCGGTAGTTGGTCTTCTCGCTGATGCGCGCGCTCTTCCCGCGCCGCTCGCGCAGGTAGTAGAGCTTGGCGCGGCGGACCTTGCCGCGGCGGACGACCGTGATCGAGTCGATGTTCGGGGAATGCAGCGGGAAGACGCGCTCGACGCCCTCGCCGAAGCTGATCTTGCGCACCGTGAAGCTCGCGGCGATGCCCGAGCCGTTGTTGCGGGCGATCACCACGCCCTCGTAGGCCTGCACGCGCGAACGCGAGCCTTCGGTGACCTTGTAGCCGACGCGCACCGTGTCGCCGGCGGCGAAGTCGGGGATGTCCTTGCCGAGCGCCTTGATCTGCTCGGCCTCGAGCTCAGCGATCATGTCCATCGCCGTCGTCCTTCTTCTGCGCGTCCGAGAGCTCTGCTTCTCCGTCCGGGTCCGCTTTCCCCGCATCGAGGAAGGCCCGCCAGAGGTCGGGACGACGTTCCTTGGTCAGCCTCTCCGCCTGGGAGCGTCGCCATGCGGCGATCCGGCCGTGGTGCCCCGAGAGGAGAACCTCGGGGATCCGCCGGCCCTCCCATTCGGTCGGGCGGGTGTATTGCGGGAATTCCAAAAGCCCGGCGGCGAAGGATTCCTCCACCGTCGAGCAGGCGTTCCCGAGGACGCCGCCTATAAGCCGAACCGTCGCGTCGATCAAGGCCATCGCCGCGATCTCGCCGCCGGTCATCACGAAATCGCCGAGGCTCGCCTCCTCGACGCCCCGCGCCTCGATGACCCGCTCGTCGATCCCCTCGAACCGCCCGCAGACGAGCGTCACCCCCGCCTCCGCCGCCAGCGCCCGCGCCCTCCGTTGCGTGAACGGAGCCCCCCGCGGCGAGAGCGCGATCACCGGCCAGTCCGCCGCCGCGGCATCGAGCGCCGCCGCGACGACGTCCGCCCGCATCACCATCCCCGGCCCGCCCCCCGCCGGGCTGTCGTCGACCGTCCGATGCCGGTCGGTCGCGTGCGCGCGAATGTCCCGCGGCTCCAGCCGCCACAACCCGTCCGCAAGCGCCCGCCCAAGCAGCGAGTGCCCGAGCGGGCCGGGGAACATCTCGGGGAAGAGCGTAAGCACGCGGGCGGTCCAGGGCGTGCTCATCGCAGGCCGGCTCCGCACTCCCGCCACTCCTTAGCGTCGACCCCAAACGGCAGGCTTTCCCGCCGGTGCTTGACACGCGCGTCCCGGTCGGCCCGACCCCCGCCATCCCCCTGCGCCCCGCGCCCGGCAAAGGGCGCCTCGTCCCCCGCCGGCTCACCTCTCCCGAGCGTACGTCCGGTCATTGCGACCCATCCGGCGGATCGGCCACGATCCGCCTCCCCACGAGGTCCACCGTCGGCACCGCCGCTCGCGTGAACGGCAGCAACAGGTCGGCGGTCCCCGGCCGCGCGATCTCCAGGATGTCCCCTGCCCCGTGGTCAAGCACCGCCCGCACCGTCCCGAGAGTTGCGCCGCCGGTATCCACCACGACAAGACCGATCAGGTCGGCGTGGTAGAACTCGTCGTCCCCGAGCGGCGGCAGCCGGTCGCGCGGCGCATAGAGCCGCGTGCCCTTCAGCGCCTCGGCTTCCTCGCGCGTCGCGACCCCCGTCAGGTGTGCCGCGAAAGCCCCCTGGATCGGCCGCAGCCCCTTCACGGCGAAGCTCCGCCCGTCCTCGGTGACGAGGGGACCATAGCCGCCAATCGCCCCCGGCTCGGCACAGAACGACTTCAGCCGCACCTCGCCCTGGACGCCGAAGCCGCCGGCGATCGCCCCGACGCAGGTCAGCCCGGCAGGCTCAGCCATCACGAAGCGCCCGCTCGACGACCGCGAAATCCTCCTCCGACACGGCAAAGAGCCCGCGCCGGAACGCCATCCCCCAGTGGCTGCCCTTGTCGCGCAGGAACCCGAGCGCCGGCAGGAGCGGTCGCACCGGCACACGGCCGACGGGCTCGTACTCGGCCTGCCGCACCTGCGCCTCGAAGCCCCCGATCGTCCGCGGCGAGGGTGCCGCGTCGAGGATGCGCCCCAGCGCCACGAAGGCCTGCACCGGCTCGCCTTCGCCGAGCCCCTCCCGCGGCGCGTAGTAGGCGAACCGGTCCCCGAGCGACGGTCGCGCCGCAGCCCGGCCGTCGCCGTGCGAACAGGCAAAGAACCCGTCCCGCGCCGCCGCGGCGGCGTGGTCGGCGGAGATGACCGCGATCCAGGGCCCGGCCACCGCCGGCGCCCTAGCCGGCCGGGGTCTCGGCGGTGGCCTTGTCGGCACGCGCCTTGGCGCGCTCCTGCGCCGCCTTGCCCGGCTGTCCCTGCTTCGGGTTCGACCGCGCCTTCTTCTCGGTGATGCCGGCGGTCTCGAGGAAGCGCTGGACGCGGTCGGTCGCCTGCGCGCCCTGGCCGAGCCAGTATTGGATGCGCTCGGCGTCGATCTTCACCCGGTTCTCGTTGTCCTTGGGCAGCAGCGGGTCGTAGGTCCCGAGCTTCTCCAGGAACCGTCCGTCGCGCGCCGCGCGGCTGTCGGCGGCGACGATCGAATAGTGCGGACGCTTCTTCGACCCGCCGCGGGCGAGCCGGATCTTCATGGCCATCTTCAGTCTCCTTGGGGTTGTTCGGCCGCGGACGGCCCGTTTTCGAGATGCCTCTCGTGGTGCCTGATCACTTCCGAGATGATGAAGTTCAGGAATTTCCTGGCGAAGGCCGGATCAAGGTCCGCCTCGTCGGCCAGTTGCTCGAGCCGCGCGATCTGCTGCGACTCGCGCGCCGGGTCTGACGGCGGCAGCCCATGCTGCGCCTTCAGCACCCCGACCGCCTGCGTGTGCTTGAACCGCTCGGCCAGCGTGAAGACCAGGATCGCGTCGAGCCGATCGATAGACTCGCGGTGCCCGCGCAGCAGGCCGTCAGCGCGGCGGACGTCGTCGGCGATCATGCGCAGGCCCCCGGTCCGGGATGGCGCCAGACGCCCGCGTCGGGCCCCGACGAGCGCGCCGCGGGGTCGGCGACCGCCCCCAGCCGCTCGGCAAGCCTGACCGAGCGCCAATTGCCGGGCGCGATGTAGCTGACCAGCGTCGCGAGCCCGAGCGTCGCGTAGGCCCAGGCCCGCACCGCGCGCGCCGCCTCGGCGGCGACGCCTCGGCCCTCGGCCTCGGCCATCAGGATCCAGCCGATCTCGGGCTCGGGGTAGTGCGGCGGCTGGTAGAGCCCGACCTCGCCCAGATAGCGTCCCCCCTCGCGCCCCTCGACCGAGAACGGCCCGAAGCCGCGCAGCACCCAGCCGCCGGCGGCCGCGGCGAACTCGGCCCAGGCCGCGCCGCGGGTCAGCGGCCCGTCCTCCCAGACGCTGCGCTCGGAGGCATAGAAGGCGGCATAGCCCTCGAAGTCGGCCGCCTCCGGCGCGCGCAGGATCAGCCGCTCGGTCGCGAGAACGGGAATGGTCATTTCTTGCGGCCGAGCCCAGAGAGGCCGGGCGGCAGGCTCATGCCGGGTGGCAGCGCGCCTGGCCCCGGCATCGGCGGCATCGCCCCCGGCGGCATCGCGGCGGCGCCCTTGCCGAAGAGCGCCCCGAGGCCGCCGCGCAAGAGACCCTTCTTGCCCATGCCGCCGACCTTCTTCATCATGTCCGCCATCTGCCGGTGCATCTTCAGGAGCCGGTTCAGCTCCTGAACCTCGAGCCCGGCGCCGGCCGCGATCCGCTTCTTGCGCGACGCCTGCAGGATGTCAGGGCTGCGCCGCTCCTTCTTCGTCATCGAGTCGATCAGCGCGATCTGCCGGCGCAGCATCCGGTCGTCGAGCCCGGCCTCGTCCATCTGCTTCTGCATCTTGCCCATGCCGGGGAGCATCCCCATGACGCCCGACATGCCGCCCATCTTCTGCATCTGCTGCAGCTGCGACTTCAGGTCGTTCATGTTGAACTGACCCTTCTGGAACCGCTTGACCATCCGCTCGGCCTGCTCGGCCTCGATGGTCTCCTGCGCCTTTTCCACCAGCGCGACGATGTCGCCCATGCCGAGGATGCGGCCGGCGATGCGGTCGGGATGAAACTCCTCGAGCGCGTCGAGCTTCTCGCCGAGGCCGACGAACTTGATCGGCTTGCCCGTCACCGCCCGCATCGAGAGGGCCGCACCGCCGCGCCCGTCGCCGTCCATCCGCGTCAGGATGACACCGGACACGCCGACCCGCCCGTTGAACTCGGTCGCGACGTTGACCGCGTCCTGCCCGGTCAGCCCGTCGACGACGAGCAGCGTCTCGTGCGGCGCCGTCGCGTCGCGCACGGCCGCGACCTCGGCCATCAGGGCCTCGTCGATGTGCAGGCGCCCGGCAGTGTCGAGCATCACGACGTCATAGCCGCCGAGCAGCCCCTGCTGCTTGGCGCGCTTCGCGATCGCGACCGCGTCCTGCCCCGGCACGATCGGCAGCGTGTCGACCCCGACCTGCGTCCCGAGGATCGCGAGCTGCTCCATCGCCGCCGGCCGCCGGGTGTCGAGCGAGGCCATCAGCACCCGCTTGCCCTCGCGCTCCTTCAGCCGGCGCGCGAGCTTCGCAGTCGTGGTCGTCTTGCCCGACCCCTGCAGCCCCACCATCAGGATCGGCGCCGGCGGCGAGTCGATCCGGAGGTGCCCGGGCTCGCCCTCGCCGCGCAGCATGTCGACCAGCGCGTCGTGCACGATCTTCACGACCTGCTGCCCGGGCGTCACCGACTTCGTCACCGCCTGCCCGCGCGCCTGGTCGCCGACCTGCTTGACGAAGTCCCGCGCCACCGGCAGCGAGACGTCGGCCTCGAGCAGCGCCGTCCTGACCTCGCGCAGCGCCGTCGCGATGTCCTCGTCGCTCAGCGCCCCCTGCCGGGTCAGCCCGCCTAGGACGCCGGACAACCGGTCGGACAGATTCTCGA
>JAXMDH010000050.1:0-32970 GCA_046348915.1 Amaricoccus sp. | reverse complement strand
GGCGACGTCGTTGCCTGCATCCTCGATCTGGACGTTGACCCCGTCGAGGGTCTTGGAATAGGCGTCCAGGCCGTTCCTGAGCACGGTCAGGAAGTTGTCGTCGAAGCGTGCCATCGACACGGCGACCGTCGCCGCCATGGCGCCCTGCGCCAGCAGGGCCGAGAGCGCAACGCCCGCGAGCAAAGTCTTCATGGGTCGGTATCCTCCACTGTGGGCGTCCGGCGGCACCCGTTTTGTGCCGGATCTTTCGGGGCCTGCTCCCGATCGTCTTCTTGGCAGCGGCGCGCAATGGAACGCCTGCATCGTTTTCTGCCGCTGCAGAATATTTATTCCATTTTGGTCGACCTCGTCAAGCGACATTCTGCGGCCTGACCGCATTAGCGGAGCACGGCGAGTCGCCCTCCGCTCCGGACCGGCCGGGCCGAGAATGCAGCGGGTTGCGCTGCAAAGCCAGCATCGGCAGGGCTGGTCATCGCGCGACGGAGACGCGCCGGCCAACCGCACTGCGCTGCTTGCGTATTGGGACTGGCGAGTTTCCGCCGACGGAAGCGGGCGGGCGTCGCTGGCCTTGAGCGAGGTTCGTTCCCGCACTAATCGGAATACGGGGGCAGTCAACAACGCTTGCGGCCGATCGGTACAGGCACCGGTCGTTTGAACGCCAGCAGGTAATATCTGTTACTCGTTGACACGACGTCGAGTGTGGTGCCGCAGAGGCACCCGATTGGCGTTCTTGCGCTGTAGATAATCTTTCGGAGTTCGACACATCCGCGCGTCTTCGATTCATGATCGAAGGGTGTCGGTTTGGTGTGGAGCGGCAGAGGCGCGAGGAAATTTCTCGTCAATAGTTCGGAACCGAGGGGGCAATATAGTAATGGCGACGGTAACGGTATCTTCCAGTGCCGGACTATTGACTGCGCTCAAGTCGGCGCAGCCCGACACCACGTTTGAGCTTAAAACCGGCACCTATGCGCTTTCATTGCGCAACCTCGACCTAAAAGGAGCCACGATCACCGCAGCCCAAGGCGCAGACGTCTCGTTCACGAGTGCGACCCTGAACAGCGTCCAGCACCTCACCTTCGACGGAGTCGACTTCGCAGCCGCGGGCGGCGAACGGAAGCTGTTTGCGGCGGCAAACTCGGCCGACATCACCGTCCGCAATGCAACCCTGGACGGGCAGAGCGACGCCAAAGGCTTCGGCACGGGGGTCGGGGTCTGGGTGAACAAGATGGAGGGCTTCACCCTCGAGAACTCGCATATAGAAGGGTTCACGACCGGGTCGTGGCTCGGCGCGACAACTGGCCTTACTGTCCGCAACAATACCTACACAGACATCTCGCTCGACGGCATGATGGTCGGCGGAATCCACGACGGTCTCATTCAGGGCAATGACATCGACCTGAACGTGCCGGCGGGAACAAAGCATACCGACGGTATCCAATTCTATAACACCAACCACAACGATCCGCTTTCGAACGTCGTGGTCAAGGCGAACGTCATTGCCACGCACAACAACTACAGCCACGGCATCTTCATGGCGAACGCCCTCGGCGACCAGACCGGCGACGCGTCGACCTACTACCGCGACATCACGATCGCGGACAACGTGATCGTCAGCGCCCAGGTCAGTGGCATCGCGGTCGGCCGGACGATCGGGCTGACGATCGACGGGAACACGATTCTGCAGGACGCGAACTTCCGGTCCGACACCATAGGCAAGACTCCGGTCATCCGCGTCAGCCAGGCCTCCACCCAGGTGTCCATCACCGACAACTTCACCCACGTCGCACCGGCTGCCAGCGTCGCGAACTGGCAGAAGGTCAAGTCGGGGCCGCCAGCTGACTGGATCATCGAGAACAATCAGATAGTGGCGCGCGGGACGACGATCGATCACCTTCCGGACCCCAAACCCGACCCCGATCCGACGCCTCCGACCGTCGGCAACGGGCAGGCCGATACATTCCGGTTTTCCTCGGCCCCCGGCTCAACGGACGTGGCGGACCGGGTCAACTTCGACGAGGGCGACGTGATCCGGCTGGAAAACTACCGGGGCGGCACGTTCTTCGGCCAGAAAGGCGGCAACCTGCTCATAGTCACGATCCACGGGGCGGTGATCGACAGCCTGGCCGACCTGCGGGAGCTGCAGGCCGCCTCGCCGAAAGTGCATGTCAGCGACGGAGGGGACAACAGCTTGGTGCTCGATATCGAGCAACGGTCGGGTGTGCACTCGATCCATCTCCCCGGGCTCGCGCACGCCTACTTCGACCTCGGCTGAGCGGCGCGGATCGGGCGGTCGGGCAAGGCGGCTTGCGTTTGTCGCCGCGACGTCCGATGCCTGTGAGCAGGGTTGCAAAGGATGGAGGCGCGAGATGGCAATTGCCCGGTGCGACGACCACAGACCGAACGACTCCGAGCACGTGGGCTATGCGCTGCCGTTGGGTTACCCCTCGACGGCGGTGACCTGCGACGTGGTCGGTTGCGAGAAGCCGGCACGGCTCTGGCTCGACCAGGACGAGCGCAACGCCTTCGTCGGCGGTACGCGGGTGTTCACGATCGGCGGCGGGGTCAAGGTCCGCGTCGCGGACGACCTTTTCCCGAACTGACCGCGCCTCAGTCCGGCGGCGCCAGCCGCAGCCGGATGCGCGTCCGGACATCGGCCTCCTCGGCGGCGACCGCCTCGCCGAGCCGGCGAAGCTCGCGCCGCAGTCCGTGGATCTGGTCGACGAGCGAGACGACGACGGCTGCGGCGTCGGGGTCGAGGCCGAAGTCGGCGGCGAGGTCCGCGAGGAGTCGCAGCCGGGCGAGGTCGGCGTCGCGGAACTCGAGGCGTCCGCCGTGCTCGGTCGGCGCGACGCAGTCGGCGGCAACGAAGGCGCGGAGCCGTGCGACGGTCATGCCTTCGATGCGGGTGACCACCTCGGTCTCGGAATAGTAGCGGGTCATGGGATCACTCCCTTGCGCGGGTCGTAGGCGTGCGTCTCGCGCCAGCGGCGGAAGAAGGCCTCGAGCTCGTCGTCGACCTGCGGCGGTCCGACGAGCTTGAGCGTGACGAGCTGGTCGCCGCGCTTGTCGCCGCGCTTCACGCCCTTGCCGCGCAGGCGCAGTACCCGGCCGGTGCTGGCGCCCTTGGGAACCGTCAGCGCCACGCGGCCGTCGATGGTCGGTACCTCGACCTTGCCGCCGAGGACGGCCTCGTCGAGCGTCACCGGCAGCTCGACGTGAATGTCGTCGCCCTCTCGGCGGAAGAAGGCATGCGGCTCGACGGTGATCGTCACGAGCGCGTCTCCGGCGGGGCCGCCGCCGTAGCCGTCGCCGCCCTTGCCCCGCAAACGGATAGTCTGGCCGTCGGCGAGGCCCTCTGGGATCTTCACGTCGAGGACCGATCCGTCGGGCAGGGTGATCCGCCGGGTCGCACCACGGGCCGCCTCAAGGAAGCCGACGTCTAGGGTGTAGTGGCGATCCTGGCCGCGCATCTGCATGCCCTCGCGGCCGCCTCCCCGGCGCCCCGTGCGCTGGCCGAAGAGGTCGGCGAAGACGTCGGAATAGTCGCCGAAGTCCTCGAAGCCGCGGGAAGTGTGATAGGTCGCCTCGGGACCCTCGGCGTACTCGCGGTAGAAACGGCGCTCGGGGCGTTCCTGGCCCTGGGCGTCGATTTCGCCGGCGTCGAAGCGGCGCCGCTGCTCCTCGTCCTTCAGGAGGTCGTAGGCGCCGGCTGCGGCCTTGAAGCGGGCCTCGGCCTTGGGGTCGCCCGGATTCAGGTCCGGGTGGCTCTCTTTGGCGATCTTCTTGTACGCCTTGCGGATGTCCTCCTGCGTCGCGGTCTTGGAGACGCCGAGCGCGGCGTAGGGGTCGTCGGCCATTTCAGTCCCGCTACCGGATGCGCCATGACAGAACCGCCTCGGAGGGCGCTTGTCAACGCGGCCGCCGCCCCGCTACCTTCGCGGAGATGGCCCGGAAGTTCCTCGACACCGACCACTGGATGCTGCGGCCGCTTTGGGTGCGGGTGCTGGTCGTGGCGCTCTGCGTCGGCTGGGCGGCGATGGAGTTCGGCCTGCTGGGCTTCGTCGGCCTGCCGGTCGGCTCGCCGTTCTGGGGGACGATGTTCCTGGGCCTCGGCGTCTATGCTGCCTACGGCTTCTTCTTCGAGGCGCGCTCGACGTCCGGCGAGGATAAGCCGCCCGACGCCGAGTGAGGATTCTTCGGCGGGGCGTGCAAGCCCCGTAAGCCGCGCTCATTTCGCAAGTTATTGATTTTTCTAGTTATGTTGTCCTGGCCTTTACCAGGTCTTAACCTTCGTCGGTCCCGGGCCGCTCAACAGTAGCGTTCCGGTCCGACGTTCTGGCCCTCCGAATAGCGGTCGCCGTGCGCCCAGCCGGGCGGAAGGATCTTGTCTATCGCGGCGAGGTCTTCGAGGCGAAGCGCGAGGTCAGCGCCGGCGGCGAGCTCGCGCAGATGTTCCACCGAACGGGTGCCCGGGATGGGTATCACCGCCGGGCCGCGCGCCAGCAGCCAGGCGATCGACAATGCGGCGGCGCTGGTCCCCATCTCGGAGGCGAGGCGGCGGAAAGCGTCGGAGAGGGCAAGGTTTGCGGCGAAGTTCTCGCCGGTGAAGCGCGGGTTGACCGACATGAACTCCGAGACGGCGACCCGCTCGGGCGTCGGCGGTGTGTCGGTGAGGAGGGCACGACCGACCGGAGAGAAGGCGACGAGCGCCGTCCCGAGGGCGTCGCAGGCGTGCAGCATCCCGAGCTCGGGCAGGCGGGTCTGCAGCGAGTATTCCGACTGCACCGCGGCCACCTCGTGCACGGCGGCGGCGCGGCGGAGCGACGAGGGCGCGATCTCGGAGAAGCCGATGGCGCGGGTCTTGCCGGCCTTGACGAGGTCGGCCAGCGCGGCCGTGACGTCCTCGATCGGGACCTCGGGGTCGCGGCGGTGGACGTAGAAGAGGTCGACCGTCTCGACCCCGAGCCGCTTCAGGCTGCCGTCGAGCTCGGCGGCGAGGTGCGCGGGCGAGTTGTCGAACCAGCGGCGCTTCGCGACGGGGTCGTTGCGGATCGCGGCCTTGGTGGCGATGCGGAAGCTCGCCTTGTCGGGGAAGCTGCCGATCATCGCTTCCGAGCGGCCCATGCCGTAGACGTTGGACGTGTCGATATGGTCGATGCCGAGGTCGAGCGCTGCGGCGAGCACCGCGTGCGCCTCGGCCTCGGTCGACTGCCCGTAGACGCCGGCGAAGGACATCGCCCCGATACCGATCGCCGACACCTCCGGCCCGCCGGCCCCCAGCCTGCGCTTCTGCATCGCCAATGCTCCCGTTACGTTGCCCGACCGCCCCGCCATAGCGGCGCAGGGACTAGGAGCGCAAGCGGCGGTCGGGAGACGGCGAGATTCTTCCGTATATATCAGATGGTAGATGCAAGCTCCGCGATTCCATGCGTCTGCTCTTCGTGCAGGCCGCGGGGTATGGCCTGGATCCCGGGGGAATGAGCCACTGCCATCGAAATAACGTGCCTGCGTCCTGAGAGCGAGGTCCTGCACGGCCGAAGCTCTGCCTGTTGGGGGAGCGAGAGTTTCCGGGACGGACTGCTTGATCGAGGATATTGCACCCAATGCATTTCTGGGGCGGACCTGATGGTCCGCCCTTCTTCGGTCGGGACGGTGGTGTTTACGACGTCGTTGCCGGGGCAGCCGGGTTGCCGCGGCCGGCACCGCTTCCGGCGGTCGCCGCGCTCTTCGACGTGACGCCGGCCGAGGCGCGGGTGCTGGAGCTGATTGGCGCCGGGCGGGGCGACGAGGAGGTGAGCCTCGCGCTCGGGATCGCACTCTCGACTGTGCGCGTCCCTCGTCCAGCGGCTTTTCGACAAGGCCGGGCCCCCCCGCCGGGTGGAACTCGTCGCGCTCTTCCACCCGTTCTCCCTGCCGCCGGTCTGACGTGTCCCCATGCACGGGCTTCGATGGACTGACGCGGCTTTCCAGTCCTTGCGATCGGGATTGCAAGCGGGAGCGATCCAACCGTTCGGGCAGTCGATTAGGGAAAGGTCGGCTCGCCCGTCTCGTTCATCGCCGGGCGAGGAGGGCCTCGACTTCGGCGAGCGCCGGCATCGAGGGGGCGGTGCCGGGGCGGGTGACGGAGATGGCGGCGGTGGCGCAGCCGAAGCGGACGGCTTCCCAGGGGTCGGTGCCGCGGGACAGCGCGGTGGCGAGGCCGCCGTTGAAGGCGTCGCCGGCGCCGGTGGTCTCGACGACGGGACCGGCGGCGAGGGCGGGGACGACGGCGGATTTCCCGTGGCCGTGCAGGAGGGCGCCGCGAGCCCCCAGCGTCATCACGACGGCTCCGACGCCGCGGTCGCGGAGCTGCTCGGCGGCGGCGCGGGCGGCGGCATCGTCGGTGATCGGGATGCCGGTGAGCTCCTCGGCCTCGGTCTCGTTGGGGGTGAGGTAGTCGCAAAGCGCGAGGACTTCGTCGGGGAGCTCGCGGCCGGGGGCGGGGTTCAGGATCGTCGTGACACCGTTGTCGCGGGCGATCTCGAGGCCGCGGACGGCGGCGTCGAGGGGCTGCTCGAGCTGGGTGACGAAGACCGAGGCGGCGGCGATCAGGCCGGCGTGGGCGTCTAGATCGGCGGGGGAGATCGTCGCGGCGGCGCCGGGGGAGATGATGATGGCGTTGTCGCCGGAGGCCTCCTCGATGAAGATGTAGGCCGCACCGGTGTAGCTCGCGGGGTCGCGGATGACGGCCGGCGTCACGCCGGCGTCGGCCCAGGTCTTCAGCGCCATGTCGGCGAAGGCGTCGTCGCCGAGGCGGGTGATGAAGGTGACGTCCGCACCAAGGCGGGCAGCGGCGACGGCCTGGTTCGAGCCCTTGCCGCCGGGGCCGAGGCGGAAGGAGTTGCCGAGGATGGTCTCGCCCATGCGCGGCTGGCGGTCGCGCGGTAGGCGGTGTCGGCGACGAAGACGCCGAGGATCGCGATGCGGTTGGGGTTCGGCATCTCAGGCGTCCGGCGGGATCACGCCCTTGCGGAGCGCGATGCAGCCGTAGAAGCGGCGCTCGCCGGTCTGGATCACGGCGAAGGCGTTCTTCGCGCGCTCGTAGAAGGCATAGCGCTCGACGCCGATCATCGGCCAGGGCCTGCCTTCGGCCGCGTCGATCTCGGCCTGGACCTCGCGGGCGACGTCGAGGATCTCGTCGGGCTTTCCGACCACCTCGATGCGGGCGGCGGCGTCGTCGACGAAGCCGTCGAGGGGGTAGAGCGACAGGACGGCGCGGGCGACGCGGGCGAGGGGGGCGTCGATGCGGAGGAGCTCGCCGAGGGCGGTCTCCTGGGCGACGGATTCCGCCGGGAAGTTGGTGTCGCAGAGGATCAGGTCGTCGCCGTGGCCCATGGCGCGGAGCGCGTAGAGGACGTCGGCGTTCAGGATGGGGTCGATCCCCTTGAGCATTGTCTTCCTCCCTCAGAACTGGATGGCCCGAACGGCCGTGGCGACCGCCTTGCCGAGCTTGGCGTGTTCGGCGACGTCGTAATGCACCCCGTCGATCGGGCTCGAAACGATCACCTGGCCGGCGTCGAGGAAGCTCGTGTTGTGGCGGGCGGCGATGCGGGCGTACTCGGCAGCAAGCTTGTGGGATTTCGCGGCGCCGCCGGCGAAGATGTCGGCGAGGCAGCCGGCCTCGAGGATGGGCGGGGGGGCGATCAGCAGGACCTGCGGCTGGCTGGCAGCCGGGCCGAGGTAGCTGTGGCGGACGTAGTGGACGAGGCGGCCGACACCTTCGGCGATCTCGACCGGCGGACAGGCGAAGCGCTGCTTGAGGTCGTTGGTGCCGAGCATGATGACGACGACGTCGAGCGGGCGGTGGCTCTCGAGGATGGCGGGCAGCACGGCCTCGCCGTTCTTGTAGACGCCGGCGACCGGGTCCGGGAAGCAGGTGGTGCGGCCGGGGAGGCCTTCCTCGATCACGCGCCAGCCTTGCCCGAGCTCGGCGCGCAGCACGCCGGGCCAGCGCGCGTCGGGCCCGTGGCGGCCGAGGTCCTCGAGCGTCGCGATCGGCGGCGTGCCGTGGGTGTTGCTGTCGCCGTAGGCGAGGACCA
The DNA here is from genome assembly GCA_046348915.1 of Amaricoccus sp. Lineage (GTDB taxonomy): Bacteria > Pseudomonadota > Alphaproteobacteria > Rhodobacterales > Rhodobacteraceae > Amaricoccus. Next base: position 24,892 of record JAXMDH010000050.1, on the reverse strand, counting down.
CCCGCTCGGTCATGTCGTCTCCCCCTCTGGTGCGCCAAGGCGTAGCGCAGGCGGTCGGGGGCTGTCCACGGGCTTGCGGTCGGCGCGCCGCTGCTGACGGGCGGTCGGAGCGCCGTTGCGCTCCGGGAGTCGTTCTCCCCACGCGCGAGACGCGCGCGGGGCCCCTGCGCGCCGTTGCGCGCGTCTCCCCACTCCCCCCTTCCCCCCTCGCCCCCAGGGGCGAGGGGGAACCTGCCCGATAGGGTAGGGAGAAGAGGGGAAGAAAAGGGAAGAACAGATTGGGGGGGCGTCAGGCGGGTGCCGTGTCGCGCTGGTAGATCCAGTCGAAGTCGGGGTGGTTCTGGAAGCGCCAGTTGCGGCGGGGGCCGGCCATGACGTTGAGGTAGTAGAGATCGAAACCGTAGGGGGCGGCGCAGGGGTGGTGGCCCTTGGGGACCAGCACGACGTCGTGGTCGGCGACCGCGATCGTCTCGTCGAGGGAACCGTCCTCGGTGAAGACGCGCTGCAGGGCGAAGCCGGCGGCGGGCTTCAGCCGGTGGTAGTAGGTCTCTTCGAGGTAGGTCATGCGGGGGAAGTCGTCCTCGTCGTGGCGGTGCGGCGGATAGGAGGACCAGTTGCCCTGCGGCGTGAAGACCTCGGTGACGAGGAGGGAATCGGCGACGTCGCGGTCCTCCATGGCGATGGCGTTGACGTAGCGGGTGTTGGCGCCCTTGCCGCGGATGGCGGTGGCGATGCCGTCGGGGCCGAGCAGGCGGGCCGGGTGGCCGCCCTGGCCCGGGGCGGCGCAGACGGCGAGGGTGCACGCGGTGGTGGCGGTCGCGGACCAGTCGGAGCCGTTCGGGACGTAGAGGGCGTGCGGCGGCTTCTGCTCGAAGACATCCATGCGGTCGCCGAGCTCGCCGAAGTCGCGATCGCCGGCACCGACGCGGGCCTTGCCCTCGACCAGCACGAGGATGACCTCGTTCGAGCCGGTCGGCTCGGCGACGGTCTCGCCCGCGGCGAGGCGGTAAAGGCCGAAGCCGACGTAGCCCCAGCCGGCGGACTGCGGCGTGATATCGTGGACCTTGCCGCGGTTGCCCGCGGGCCGGATGAGCAGCGAGCTCATGGGTCAGCCTCCGTAGAGCGCCGGGCGGGCCGGCATGGCGATGGGGAAGAGGGTGCCGGGCGCCTCCTGGGCCGCCACGCAGGCGTCGGCGGCAAGGGCGGCGGCGTAGCCGTCCCAGGCGCCGGGGCCGCTGGCGCCGCCGGATGATGCGGCGGCGATCCAGTCCTGCAGCTCGACGTCGTAGCTGGCGATGAAGCGCTCCTTCCAGTCGGTCAGCAGCGGGGTCGAGAGCGCGGCGTCGCGGCGGAGCACGATGGCGGCGGGGTCGGGGAGGCGGACGGTGCCGGTCTCGCCGACGATCTCGCACTGGATGTCGTAGCCATAGCGGGAGTTCACGAAGATCTCGGCGTCGATGCGGACGCCGGCGGCGGTCTCGATCAGCACGATCTGCGGGTCGGCGAGCCCGGGCGGGGCGTTGCGGCTGCGGCGCGGGAAGGCGACCTGGGCGCTGACGTAGTCGTCGGCGAGGAGCCAGCGCAGGATGTCGAGCTCGTGGATGAAGGTCTCGGTGATCGATTCCGCGTTGGTGGCGGCGGCGGGGGCGCTGACGTTGCGGTGGGCGCAATGGACGACGAGGGGGGCGCCGATCGCGCCGTCGCCTACGGCGGCCTTGAGCGCGCGGTAGCCGGGGTCGTAGCGGCGCATGAAGCCGACCTGGACCAGGCGGCGGCCGAGGGCGGTCTCGGCGCGCACGACGTTGGCGGCGCCGGCGGCGGTGGTGGCGAGCGGCTTCTCGCAGAAGACGGGCTTGCCGGCGGCGAGGGCGGCCAGCACCAGCGCCTCGTGGGTGGCGCCCCAGGAGGTGACGACGACGGCCTGGACCTCGGGGGCGGCGATGAGCTCGGGGCCGGTGGCGAAGACGCGGGCGTCGAGGTCGAGCGCCTCGGCGGCGGCGCGGGCGGCGGCGGGGTCGATGTCGCTGACCGCGACGACGCGGCCGCCCGCGAGGGTGCGGGTGATGCGGCGGGCGTGGTCGCGGCCGATGGCGCCGGTGCCGATGACGCCGATCGCGAGGGTCATCAGGCCTTGTCCAGCCCGGCCTCGCGCGCGAGCTCCTTGAGCGCCTGCAGGCCCATCGACTGGTAGAGGAGGGGGCTGCGGACGGCCGGGTCCTGCTCGGCCTCGATGACGAGCCAGCCGGAATAGCCGTGCTCGGCGGCGGTCTTCAGGACGGGGGCGAAGTCGACGGCGCCCTCGGGGTCGCCGGGGACGGTGAAGACGCCGCGGCGGACGCCTTCGAGGAACGACAGGTGGTCGACCTCGACGGCCTGGGCGATGGGGAGGCGGACGTTCTTGGCGTGGATGTGGGCGACGCGGTCCATGTACTTGCGGGCGAGCTCCGCCGGGTCGCCGCCGCCGAAGAGGCAGTGGCCGGTGTCGAGCAGGAGCTTCGTCGCGGGACCGGTCGAGGCCATGAAGTGGTCGATCTCGTGCGGGGCCTCGACGACGGTGCCCATGTGGTGGTGGTAGGCGAGGGTGATGCCCTGGGCGGCGGTGAATTCGGCGACGGCCTCGACGTCGGCGCCGAACTTCGCCCAGTCGTCGTCGCCGAGCACCGGGCCGTCGACGAGGGGGATGTCGTCGCGGCCGTGGATGGCGTTCGAGGTCTCGCAGGCGATGCAGACCTGGCAGCCCATCGCCTTGAGGAGGTCGAGGTGGGGCTGGATCGCGCGCTTCTCGTCCTCGACCGAGTGGGCGAGGAGGTTGAGCGAGTGCCAGCCGGAGACGAACTTCAGGCCGGCGGGCGCGAGGGCGGCCTTCAGTGCCGTGGGGTCGGTCGGCATCTTGTGGCCCTTCTCGATGCCGTCGAAGCCGATCTCGCCGGCCTCCTTCAGGCATTGCTCGAGGGAGATGTCGGCGCCGAGCGTGTGGTCGTCGTCGTTGGACCAGGCGATGGGGTTGGTGCCGTAGAGGATCATGGTTCAATCCGTCAGACGCTGGAGTTCGCGGGCCGTCTCGTACTTCCGGCGGGCTTCCTGGACCTCGGGGCGGCCGGAGACCTCGGGGACGGCGACGTCCCACCAGTGGCCGCCCGCTTCGGTGGTCGGTAGCGGGTCGGTGTCGATGACGACGACATAGGAACGCTCGGAGGCGCGGGCGCGTTGCATCGCGGCCTCGAGCTCGGCGATGGAGCCGACCTTCTCGGTGGTGGCGCCCATGGCGGCGGCGTGGGCGGCGAAGTCGATCGACGAGGGCTCGGCGATGTAGCGGGCGGTGTCGATCAGGTTGTTGAAGGAGGCGCCGCCGCAGGCCATCTGCAGCCGGTTGATGCAGCCGTAGCCGCGGTTGTCGAGCAGGACGACGATGATCTTGTGGCCGAGCATGACCGAGGTCGCGAGCTCGGAGTTGAGCATCATGTAGCTGCCGTCCCCGACCATCACCACCACCTCGCGCTCGGGGTGGGCCATCTTGATGCCGAGGCCGCCGGCGATCTCGTAGCCCATGGTCGAGAAGCCGTATTCGAGGTGGTAGCCGTTGGGCCGCGCCGTCCGCCAGAGCTTGTGGAGCTCGCCGGGCAGGCCGCCGGCGGCGCACATCACGATGGCGTCGTCGGGGAGGCTGCGCTGGACGGCGCCGATCACCTGCATGTCGGTCGGGAGCGCGTTGCCGGTCGGCGGCGCGGTCACGGCGTCGACGGCGGCGGTCCAGCCGGGTTTCAGGCCGGCGTCGAAGTCGGGGGCGCGGTGGTCGCCGAGGAGCTGCGAGATCTCGTCGAGGGCGAGGCGGGCGTCGGCGACCAGCGGCAGGGCGTTGTGCTTGTGGGTGTCGTAGGGCGTGACGTTGATCGCGACGAGGCGGCGGTTCGGGTTCTCGAACAGCGACCAGGACCCGGTGGTGAAGTCCTGGAAGCGCGTCCCGACGCCGATCAGGAGATCCGCGTCGCGGGCGATGGCGTTGGTGGCGGCGGAGCCCGTCACGCCGATCGAGCCGAGGTTCAGCGGGTGGTCCCAGGGCATCGAGGACTTGCCGGCCTGGGTCTCGCCGACGGGGATGTTGTGCTTCTCGGCGAAGGCCTTGAGCGTGCCGGTCGCCTCGGCGTAGAGGACGCCGCCGCCGGCGACGATGAGCGGGCGCCTGGCGCCGCGGATGGCGTCGGCGGCGACCTTGACCTCGCGCAGGCCGGGGCGCGGGCGGCGGCGGTGCCATTCCTTGGGGGCGAAGAACTCGACCGGCCAGTCGTGGGCCTCGGCCTGGACGTCCTGGCAGAAGGCGAGCGTGACGGGGCCGCAGTCGGCCGGGTCGGTCATGGTGGCGAAGGCGCGGGGGAGCGCGGTGAAGAGCTGCTCGGGGCGCATGATGCGGTCGAAGTACTTGGAGATCGGCTTGAAGGTGTCGTTGACGGTCATGGTGCCGTCGTTGAAGTCCTCGAGCTGCTGCAGCACCGGGTCGGGGGCGCGGTTGGCGAAGACGTCGCCGGGGACGAGCAGGAGCGGCAGGCGGTTGACGTGCGCCATGGCGCAGGCGGTCACCATGTTGAGGGCGCCCGGGCCGATCGAGGTCGTCACCGCCATCGCGCGCTTGCGGTTCAGCGATTTGGTGTAGGCGACGGCGGCGTGGGCCATGCCCTGCTCGTTGTGGCCGCGGTACGTGGGGAAGGCGTCGCCGATCGCGTAGAGCGCCTCGCCGATGCCGGCGACGTTGCCGTGGCCGAAGATGGCCCAGCAGCCGGCGAGGAAGGGGACGCCATCCTCGTTGAGCTGGGCGGCGCAGTAGCGGAAGAGCGCCTGGGCGGCGGTCAGTCGGATCGTCTTCATGCGGCGGCTCCCTTGCGCGCGCGGGCCTCGTCCCAGAGGTCGCAGAGGCGTTCGTATTTCCCCGCCATGTCGGCGATGGCCTCCTCGTCGGTCAGCGAGCCTGCGAGCCACCCGCGGGCGGCGTCGGCGAAGATGGTGCGGCCGACGGCGAAGCCCTTGACGAGGTCGTGGCGGGCAGCGACGGCGAAGCTGGCCGCGAGCTCGTCGGTCGGGGCCTCGAGGCCGAGGACGACGATGCCGCGGGTGTGGCTGTCGTTGCGGGTGATGGCGTCGACGGCGTTCGCCCAGGCGGCGTCGGTCTGCATCGGCTCGAGCTTCCACCAGTCGGGATAGACGCCGATGTCGTAGAAGCGCTGGATGATCTCGGCCGAGGTGGTGTCGGTGACGGGCGCGACCTTGGACGGGATGATCTCGAGCAGGAACTCGAGCCGGTTGGCGCGGGTGGCGCGGAAGAGGCGTTTCACGGTCGCCTCCTGCTCGGCGCGGAGCTCGGCGCTGTCGTCGGGATGGTAGAAGCAGAGCACCTTCACGACGTGCTCGAGCGGCCATTCGGCCAGCGCCGAGCCGTAGTCGGGCTCGATGTCGGCTTCGAGGCGCAGCGGGCGGCTGCCGGGGAGCTCGACCGGGCGGCCGATCCAGAGGCCGGAGCCGGCGGCGGCGTAGAGCGCGTCGCGGCCGAGGCGGCCGTCGCAGAGGATGCCGTAGCCCTTGCGCCCGTCGGCGACCTTGCGGGCGGCTTCGAGGCAGAGCTGCTTGAAGGCGCCGATCTTGTCGTGCGGCTGGCCGAGCTCGTCGGCGATCGCTTCGAGCTGCATCCGGTGGTCGAAGGCGAAGACGTGCATCGAGGGCCAGTCGTGCAGGCGGTTGGTCGACCAGTGCAGCTGCTCGAGCTCGGCGTCCTTGCGCAGGGCGCGGGTCCTGACGCCGCGGTCGAGGAAGAACTGCAGTTCGACCCAGGACGGGTAGGCCGGGGTGCAGCCGTGGCGCGAGACCGCGAAGGCGCCGCAGGCGTTGGCGTACATGAGCGCCGTCGGCCAGTCCTGGTCGGTCAGCCAGCCGGTCAGCAGGCCCGACATGAAGCCGTCGCCGGCGCCGAGGACGTTGAAGACCTCGATCGGGAAGCCGGGGCCGGTCTGGCCCTCGTCGAGGCTGAACGGGATCTCGCCCTCGAAGGCGACGGCGCCCGCGGCGCCGCGCTTGCAGATCAGCGTCGCGTCGGAGACGGCGCGGACGGCGCGCAGGGCGGCGAGGGTGTCGGTGGAGCCGCCGGCGATGTGGAACTCCTCCTCGGTGCCGACGATGAGGTCGAAGAGGTGCAGCGTCGACTGCAGCTTCGCCGTGACCTCGGCGCTCTCGACGAAGCGGCTGAAGCCCTCGGCGTGGCCGGCGAGGCCCCAGAGGTTCGGGCGGTAGTCGATGTCGAGGGCGGTGCGGGCGCCGTTCTCGCGGGCGAGCCGCAGCGCCTTGAGGACGGCGGCCTCGGTCTTCGGGTTCGACAGGTGGGTGCCGGTGACGACCACCGAGCGCGAGTCGGCGATGAACGCGGGGTCGATGTCGTCCTCGCAGAGCGCCATGTCGGCGCAGTTCTCGCGGAAGAAGATCATCGGGAATTCGTGCTGGTCGCGGATGCCGAGGATGACCAGCGCGGTGAGGCGGTCGGGATCGGTGACGACGCCGCGGACGTCGACGCCCTCGGCGGCGAGGGTCTCGCGGATGAAGCGGCCCATGTGCTCGTCGCCGACGCGGGTGATGAGGCCGGACTTCAGCCCGAGGCGGGCGGTGCCGGCGGCCATGTTGGTCGGCGAGCCGCCGATGTACTTCTGGAAGCTCGCCATGTCCTCCAGCCGGCCGCCGACCTGGCCGCCGTAGAGGTCGACCGACGAGCGGCCGATGGTGATCACGTCGAGCTTCGGCATCGCCTTCCTCCCCCTCGTGCGCGACTCGCCGCGCCTCCGCCTGATGGGAAAAATAGAATAAATATTCCGTCTAGGGAACAGCAAAATCGTCGGCCCCCTCGCGTCGCGCGCCGAGGGCGACGGCGAGCGAGATGGCGAGGGCGAAGGTGGCGGAGAGGGCGCGGAAGGCGCCGACGTCGACCTCGGAGACGAGGAGCGGCAGGACGCGCAGCCGCTGCAGCGGGTTCGACAGGCTGTCGGTGATGGCGACGACCGGGTGGCCGCCGGCGCGGGCCGCCTCGGCGAAGGCGATGGTCTCGGCGCTGTAGGGGGCGAAGGTGATCGCGAGGACGGCGTCGCGGGGGCGCAGCGCGTGCCCGGTCGGCAGCTGGCCGACGCCGGTGTGGAGCACGCAGGGCACGGCCATCTTTTCGAGCGCGTAGGCGAGGTAGCTCGCGATCGGGAAGGAGCGGCGGTAGCCGATGAGGTGGATCATCGGGGCGGCGGCCAGCACGTCCACGGCTCTTTCCAGCATTTCCGTGTCGATCGTCGTCATCAGGTTCTCGAGGGAGGCGCGGCCGGCCTCGACGAACTCGGCGAGGAGGGCGCTGGGGCGGCGCTCGCCGGCGGAGCGCAGGTTCTGCAGGCGGGTGGTGTAGTCGGGCCATTTCCGGGAGTATTCCTCGCGGAAGAGCCGCTGCATCTGGCTGAAGCCCGAGAAGCCGAGATCCTGGCAGAAGCGCATCATCGCCGAGGGCTGGACGTCGGCGAGTTCGGCGAGCTCGGCGACGGTCGAGACGGCGACGCGGTCGGGGTTGCGGACGATGAAGTCGGCGCACTGGCGCAGGCGCTTGGGCATCGCCTCGGCGCGTTCGGCGATGGCGTCGAACAGGGCCTCGATGGTTTCGGGCGCGATGGGCTGGTCCATGGCTTTCCCTTGACAGCTCGTTCGGATCGGGCGCATGGCGCGCTGGAATATCTATTCCACATCCTCGCGGCATTGGGAGTCGAAAATGGCGGGAGTTGGCGTCGGGCTGATCGGCACCGGGTTCATGGGGAAGTGCCATGCGCTGGCGTATGCGGCGGTCGGGCGGGTGTTCGGGGACGTGGCGGCGCCGCGGCTGGTCGCGGTCTGCGACACGCCGGCGGAGCGGGCGGCGGCGATGGGGCGGCAGCTCGGGTTCGGGAAGGCGGTGGCGGACTGGCGGGAGCTGGTCGAGGATCCGGAGGTGGAGGTGGTGTCGATCACGGTGCCGAACCGGCTGCACCGGGAGATGGCCTTGGGGGCGATCGCGGCGGGGAAGCATGTCTGGTGCGAGAAGCCCTTGGCGCTGACGGTTCCCGAGGCGGAGGAGATGGCGGAGGCGGCGGCGCGGGCGGGGGTCAGGACGCTGGTGGGGTACAACTACCTGCGGAACCCGGCGTACCGGCATGCGCAGCGGCTGGTGGCGGCGGGGACGATCGGGCGGGTGGTGCAATTCCGCGGGTTCGTCGACGAGGACTACCAGGCGGATCCGGAGCTGGCGTGGACGTGGCGGGCGCGGCTGAGCGAGGCGGGGCTGGGGACGCTGGGGGATCTGGGGTGCCACCTGGTGAGCCTGGCCTACGGTTTGTGCGGGCCGATCGAGAGCCTGGTGGCGGACGTCGCGACGGTGCATGCGACGCGGCCGTTGGCGGACGGGTCGGGGCGGGGGACCGTCGAGAACGAGGATATCGCGAGCGCGCTGGTGCGGTTCCGGGGTGGGGTGTCGGGGGTGCTGACGAGCTCGCGGTCGGCCTGGGGGCGGAAGAACCGGCTGGGGTTCGAGGTGCATGGGGACCGGGGGATGATCGTCTTCGAGCAGGAGCGGATGAACGAGCTCAAGCTCTACGTGAACGAGGGGGCGGTGGGGGAGCAGGGGTTCCGGACGATCTTGTCCGGGCCGGCGCATCCGCCGTATGCGGGGTTCACGCCGGCGCCGGGGCACCAGCTGGGGTTCAACGACCTGAAGGTGATCGAGGCGGCGGAGTTCCTGCGGTCGCTCGCGGGCGGGGAGAAGGCGTATCCGGACTTTTCCGAGGCGCTGGAATTCGAGCGGGTCATCCATGCGATCGACCGGGCGGGGCGGGACGGCGGGCGGGTCGCGGTCTGAATGCCCGGGGGGTGCTCGGGGTCGAGCAGGGGGGTCAAGCCGTTGGAATCGCTCGATTCGAGGCCCGAGCGTTAACCGGATTTCAACCGTTGCCCGGGGGTGGCGGCAGGGCTTCGAGGGCGGCGCGGAGGGCGGCGTGGGCGGGGGCGTTGCGGGCGCGCATCAGGGCGAGGGCAGGGGCCGGGGCCTTGGCGGGGGTGCCGGAGTCGAAGGGGGGTGCGGGGTCGTACTCGATGCCGAGCTGGACGGCCTTCGCGACCTCGGGGCCGGCGAGCTCGGCGATGACGGTGAAGGCGAAGTCGATGCCGGCGGTCACGCCGCCCGAGGTGATCCGGTTGCCGTCGCGGACGACGCGGCCGGGCGCGTGGGTGGCGCCGACGAGGGGCAAGAGGTCGACGTAGGCCCAGTGGGTGGTGGCGCGGCGGTTCTTCAGCAGGCCGGCGGCGCCGAGGAGGAAGGCGCCCATGCAGACGGAGGTCACGTAGCGGGCGCGCTCGCCCTGGGCGCGGACGAAGGCGACCGTCTCCGGGTCGGCGATGGCGCCGGCGACGCCGCCGCCGCCCGGGACGCAGAGGAGGTCCAGCGGCGGGCAGTTGGCGAAGGTGGTGGTCGGGAGGATGCTCAGGCCGCGGTCGCTCGGGACGGGGTCGAGGGTCTTCGCGACGACGTGGGTCCGGGCGTCGGGGAAGCGGCTGGGGACGTCGGGGGCCGAAGGGGTGCCGAGGCGGCTCAGGACCTCGTAGGGGCCGGTGAAGTCGAGCTGGGTGAGGTTGGGGAAGATGAGGAAGCCGGTGTGGAAGGGCACGGGGAACGCTCTATCGGTTTCAGGAGCCGACTCTTGATGGCACTATCCTCTCAGAGGCGCTACGATCAGTGAGACGTGACAGCAATGGCATTGTCTTCTACCCGGCAAGGCGGCCTAGGCAGTGGCGCCGCTTGCGAGCTCCGGTCCACTGGACACTGCCATCCAAGCTGATGGCGGTTGCTTCTAAAGTCTTGTCGGGCGGAGGTGGTTCTTGCCGTTGAACGAAATCTTCCTCAAGAATCCTGCTGGGTCAAGGCTTCGCAAAGCCGCGCGTGTGCGGCTAGAGAACAAGCTACATCTGTCCGAGGCGAATGGAATTCTAGAGGCGAGAATTTTTGATCCAGATCTCTTTATAGGAGAAAGACAGAGTAGACGGCTACGGGCTGAGGTAGGCTGGTTTGAAAAATTGGTGAGGCACGCGCCTACTGTAGGATCGTTCTACGAGGACGCACTGCGTGGACTTCTTTCGGAGCACCTTGGAGGTGATATATCAATCGGAACAGGATTTATTTTTGATGAGCTAACGCGATCTGCATCAAAGCAATTCGACATAATCTCATTTCACAATAGCGAAGCGCCGCTATACAAAGCAGGGAATTTCTTCGTTATCAATCCTGCAATCGTCCACTCGCTCATCGAGGTGAAAAAGACACTTACTTCGAAATTATTGCGGGAGCTCGTAGTAAACACATTTAATGTTTTTTCAGGATGGAATAGAGAGCTTCCGTCTAATGCTCAGAGATTATACATTTTTGCGTACAAATGTATAATGTCAAACGAGAGTATCATGCGGGCCATGAAGGCGGGCATAGAAAAGGCCATGCAAGATCTATCTCCTGAAGCGCAATCGGGGGGCAAGGTTCGGGTCGGTCAGATTGGCGTCACGATTCCTTGCCTGTTCCTTTTGGACCGAAATAGATATTTTCTGACTGAATTGATCGGGCATCCTAAGCTGGAAACAGGCTATGAAGTTAGAATCTCGGAATTCCAATCTCACTCCGATGACTCCTTGCCAGAGCTTATAGCGTCGGTCAGAAGCGGAATGCTAAAACCACACGGCGAAATTTCGACGAACCTATTGACGCCACCGTACAGAAAAAAGATTACATCTCAGCATATGGAGGATCCTATATTGCTTTGTAGAAGAGTATCTATGCGAGAGTTGGCAGAGGTGTACTTTCCGTCAGAACGCGAGAGGATAGCTTCTTTTCGATATGAGGGTATGCGGGCCTATGGGGCGATGCTGTCGTCGCGACACGATCTACCTAGCATCGGTTCGTTTTCAAAATTTTGCTCTATTGAAGACATTTTGTGGCTTACAGTTCCAGAATAGTCCTAGCGCTAGCACTGCTGCTGAACAAGTCCCCGGTTCGACGTCGCGGAGCATCGCGGCGTGGCAATGGTGGTCGTCGAGGGCGACCTTGCTGCCGGCGGACCTGGTGGCCGTGGTGATTCAGCTCGTCGCCAACTATCCGGCCGTGCGGTGGCATGGCGGCCGCCGGTGGTGCTGGCGACGCGGCTGATCGCGCCGGTCTGACGGTCGGGGCTACGGCGAGTGGAGCGTCGCCGGGCAGGGGCGCGCGATCACCCGGGCTGTGGACGTGCTGATGGGTGGCGTGTAGCCGCGGCGGACCCGGGCTCGCGGGTCAGGTGCGGCGGGGCGGGAGCTTGTGCTTGCCGGGCTCGGTGGGTTCCGGCGGGAGGAAGAGGCGTTCGATCTCGTCGAGGACGGCGTCGAGGAGCGGGCTGGTGGCGTCGCGGCCGGCGAAGTGGAGGCACCAGCCGGTGCGGGTGAGCTCGCGGCGGATGGTCAGGCCCTGGGGGCGGAGGCGGAGGACGCGGCGGGGGCGGCCGGGGCGGTGGATGGTTTCGGGGGGCTCGGGGCGCTCGGCTTCGAGGATGGCGGGGAGGAGGGCGCGCCATTCGTCCTCGGGGGCGTCGGGGTCGGTGTCAGCGAGGATGGCGCGCAGGAGGTCGCCGAGGCCGCGCGGGATGAGGGGCGCGAGGCGCAGGAGCTGGCGCTCGGAGAGGTGCTCGGGGAAGGCGAGATGGCCGGCGAGCTCCTCGGCGACGGTGGCGGCGGCGCGGATGCGGGCGCGCTTCTGGCGGCCGAGGCTGGCGTAGAGGGCGTCGATGGCGGCGTCGATGCCGGGGAAGGCGCCGGCGCGGGCGGCGTTCAGCGCGACCATCGCCTGCTCCCAGGGGGAGATGCCCGACCGGATCGCGTTCTCCTCGACCATCTGGACGTAGGCCTCGTCGGCGGAGGCGAGCGGGCGGACGAAGGCGGGGATGGCGGCGAAGCGGGACTTGTCGCGGGCGGTCTCGGCGAGGGAGCGGACCGCGGCGAGGCGGCGGAAGCCGGAGACGAGGCCGTAGCGGACGGGGGGCTCGGGGTCGGCGAGCTCGAAGACCTCGATCGGCATGCGCAGGCCGTGGGTGGCGATCGAGAGCGCGAGCTCGGTCAGGGCGGCCTGGTCGCGGCGGGTGCGGTCGCGGGTGAGGGCCTCGGCGTCGATCTCGGCGAGGGGGATCAGCTGCAGCGGGTCGGGCATCGGGGCGCTCCGGCGATTCGGTCGGCGCCGATGATGCCCGAGGTTCGCGGCCGTTGCGGGTTAGGGGGGTTGCGGCGCGCGCCGGGGCGCGCCGCGGGCGATCAGAGGCGGTCGAGCTTGACGTTCTCGCCGAAGTCGGACTTGGCGCCGGTGGCGGCGGCGGCGACGAGCTTGGCCGTGGCGAGGATGCCGTGCGGGCCCTGCCAGAGCTCGGCGTCCTCCGGGGCGACGGCGATCAGGCGGATGTCGGGGTCGTCGGCGTCGTCCCACCAGGCGCGGTCGGTGCCGGTCCAGAGGTCCTTGATCTTGGCGCGGTCGTCGGAGACCTCGGCGGTGCCGGTGACGACGACGTAGTCGTGCGCCGAATTGTCGGCGAAGGCGAGCGTCACCTTGGGGAAGCGGGCGAGCTGGTCGTCCTTCTCGCCCTTCACGTCGGCGAGGAAGTAGATGCGGTGCTCGTCGCGGCGGGGGCGGGCGGACATGGGCCGGGCGCGCTGGCGCTCGCCGTCCCAGGTGACGAACATGCAGAAGTCGATGGACTTCACCAGGTCCCAGACGGTGTCGACGGCCTCGTCGGCGCTCATGCGGTCTTCGGGCATCGGGGGCTCCTCGCGGGTGGTTGCCGGGGCGAACGCGGCAGCCGGAGGGCGGGTTCCCGGCCGGCGCGCAGGCGACGGACCGATCGACACGGGTGTATGCAGGCCCGGCGGTTTTGCGGTAGGATCGGTTCAGGCCGGCCGATAACGTTTTTCCGACTGGAGCCATTGATATGACGATCGATGCGGGGCGGTTTTCCGCGCTTGTGGGACAATTGACCGACGTGCTGCTGGACCCCGGGGGGCTGCAGGGCGTGCTCGGCGGCCTGGCGGCGATGGCCGGGGTGGAAAAGGGGTCGGTGGTCCGCGGAGTGCCCGGAAAGAAGGCGATCGTGGCCTCGGTCGGGCTGTCGGACGGCGCGGTGGCGGCCTACAACGGGCGCTTCCATCGGCACGACCGGCTGCTCGAGCGCGACTGCGCCGGACCGATGGCGTTCACCGGCCGGAACGAGGAGCACGTCTGGCCGGCCTATTCGCAGAGCGAGTTCCTGCACGGCTGGGCGATCCCGAGCGGCTGCCGGCACATCGCGCTGGTCACGGTGGCGGAGGGCGCCGAGCGGGCGACGCTGACGCTGGCGGCGGCGGACCGCGGGCGCGGGTTCGCGCGGCAGGTGGAGCTGCTCGGGCTGATCGCGCCGCACTTTCGCCGGACGATGAAGGTGGCGGCGCGGCTGCGGCGGCTGGAGCGGAGGGGGGAGCGGTTGCTGGAGGCGCTCGACCGCTGGCGCTTCGGGGCGGTGATCCTCGACGGGCGCGGAAAGGTCCGCCACGCCAACGCCGCGGCCCTCGAGATCGCGCGGCAGGGTGACGGGCTGTCGCTGTCGGGACGGGGCGTGCGGGCGAGCCATCCGGACGGCAACCGGGCGCTCGCCGGGCTGATCGCGCGGACGCTGGCTGCCGACCCCCGCGACCCGGGGCCCGACGCGGTGGTCGGGATCGCGCGGCCGTCGCTGGCGCATCCCTACCTGGTGCATGCGTTCCCGCTCGGCGCGCGCGGGTCGGATGGCTGGTGCGCCGAGGATCTGGAGGAGGCGGCGGTGCTGCTGGTCATCGTCGACCCGGCGCTCGACGCGCCGCGCGAGGCCGAGCGGATCCGTCTCGCGTTCGGGCTGACGCCGGCCGAGGCGGCGGTGGCGGCGCGCATCGTGGCCGGGCAGGGGCTGCCGGCGGTGGCGGAGGGGATCGGCATCAAGCATTCGACCGCCCGGACCCACATGCAGCGGATCTTCGCGAAGACCGGCACGAGCCGGCAGGCGGAGCTGGCGCTGCTGCTGGCGCGGCTCGGGCCGGAGTTCCGGGAGCGGGAGAAGGGTGGGTCGGTGCGGGCGAGCTAGGGAGACGTGGCCGAGCTGGGGAGACGTGGCCGTGCCGAACCGTGGCGTCGGGCGACGCCGCCAGGTGGTTCCTCTCGACGAGTTCGGTCGCGCGCAGTGGCGCGGGTTCAGACGAGTTGATTTGTCCGGCATTATACCGTACATGCCGGACAAAAGGGAGGCCGGGATGTTCGGGATCGGGAAGGTGTCGGCAACGGCGGGAAAGATGGAGGCGCGCAAGGAGGTCAGGATGCACCGGCGCGACGAGGAGCGGATCCGCGCCGCCGCGGCGGCGACCGGCGTGCAGGAGGCCGACTTCATCCGGCAGGCGGCGTTGATGCGCGCGGAGGAGGTCGAGCGGCGACTGGCGCTGTCGGTGCTGCCGGAGGAAGCCTTCGCGGCGTTCCGGGCGGCGGTCGAAGGGCCGGGGGCTGTGGTGCCCGGCCTGGTGCGCGCGGCGGAGGCATCCGAGGGCGTGCTGAAGGATGCCGGCTGACCCAGCGGCGCCGCGGCTGACGATCGCGAGGTTCGAAAAGGCGCTGCATGACCGCAGCGCCTTTTCGTGCGGGCACGCGGCGATCGACAACTTCCTGAAGCTGTCGCTTTCGGATCAGGTCCGCGCCGGGATGGTCGTCGCCTATGTGGCGACCGCCGCGGAGGCGCCCGACGTGCTCGGGTTCTATACGCTGGGGGCGATGGCGGTGCGGGCGGAACTCGAGCCGGGGAAGTGGCGGCGGGCGGGGGTGCCGGACATTCCCGTCATCTACCTGCGGGCGATCGCGGTTCGTGCGGACATGCAGGGGCGGGGGCTGGGGACGGCCCTCGTGGTCGACGCGCTACGGCGCTGCCGGGAGATCGCCGACCGGATGGGCGCCGCTGCGGTGGTGCTCGACGTATTGGAGGACGAGTGGGTCGAGCGGCGGCGGGCGTTCTATGCGCGGCTCGGGTTCCGTCCGCTGGGGGATCCGGAGATGCCGCAGCGGGTGTTTCTTCCGATGGCGGACGTGCGAGCGACCCTGGGGTAAGGCGGCGGTGCTCTACGCGTCGGCAGGTCGTGGCAATACACCGTCGACGATCATTCAAAATCACTCACGGCTGTCTTTGACATTCGCTCACCAAGATCGACACTGATTCCAGGTTTATTCTCGGGCTGGAGAGCTCGGTTGGGCAATAACTTGTCGCTTTGGACTGGATTGCCATACGGTTCTTGCGCTCGATAGCGTTCCAGTGTCGAGAAGCGGGTGAATTCGCCTTCGAACGCCAGTTCCACCGTGCCGATGGGGCCGTGGCGCTGCTTGCCGATGATGACCTCGGCCTTGCCGTGCAGGGCGGACATGGCGTCCTTCCACTTGACCATCGCCTCGATGTCGTGGTCGCCGGGCTTTTCGCGCTCGCGGTAGTATTCCTCGCGGAAGACGAACATCACGACGTCGGCGTCCTGCTCGATCGAGCCCGACTCGCGCAGGTCGGAGAGCTGCGGGCGCTTGTCCTCGCGGGACTCGACCTGGCGAGAGAGCTGGGAGAGAGCGATGACGGGGATGTCGAGCTCCTTGGCGATCGCCTTCAGGCCTTGGGTGATCTCGGAGACCTCCTGCACGCGGCCCTCGGAGCGCGACGAGGCGGGGCGGGCGAGCTGGAGGTAGTCGATGACGATGAGGTCGAGGCCGTGCTGCCGCTTCAGCCGCCGGGCGCGGGCGGCGATCGTCGAGATGGGGAGGGCGGGGGTGTCGTCGATGAAAAGGGGGCAGTTCTCGAGGGCGCGGGCGGCTTCGATGAAGCGGCGCATCTCGTCCTCGGTCATGTCGCCGTGGCGGATCTGGTGCGACGGCACGCGGGAGGCCTCGGAGAGGATGCGGGCGGCGAGCTGCTCGGCGGACATCTCGAGCGAGAAGAAACCGACGACGCCGCCGTCGATCGTGCCCTCGGTGCCGTCGGGGCGCGTGCCCTTGCGCCATGCCTTCGCGATGTTGAAGGCGATGTTGGTGGCGAGGGAGGTTTTCCCCATCGAGGGGCGGCCGGCGAGGATCAGGAGGTCCGACGGATGCAGGCCGCCGAGGCGGGTGTCGCGGTCGACGAGGCCGGTCGAGAGGCCGGCGAGGCCGCCGTCGCGCTCGTAGGCGGCGGAGGCGACCTTGACCGCGTCGATGACGGCGCGGCGGAAAGTCTGGAAACCGCGATCGACCTTGCCCTGCTCGCCGAGCTGGTAGAGCGCCTGCTCGGCCTCGACGATCTGGTCCCTGGCCTCGCTGTCGACCTCCATGCGGGCGGCCTTGTGGGCGATGTCCTGGCCGAGGAGGATCAGCTCGCGGCGGATCGCGAGGTCGTAGATCAGCTGCGCGTAGTCCTTGGCGGCGAAGAGCGAGATCGCCGCGCCGGCGAGACGGACGAGGTAGGCGGGACCGCCGAGTTCCTTGAGGCCGGCGTCCTCCGCGAGGAAGGCCTTGAGCGTGACGGGGGTCGCGAGCGCGTTGCGGCGGATGCGCTCGGCGGCGGTCTCGAAGATGCGGGCGTGCACCGGATCGAAGAAGTGGGCGGCCTGCACGATCGAGGCGACTCGGTCGAACACGTCGTTGTTGACGAGGAGGGCGCCCAGAAGCGCCTGCTCGGCCTCGATGTTGTGGGGTAATGCCTGCGGCTCGGCGTCGAGCGCCGCCGTCGTTCCGTCTGCCATCTGCGTTCTCCTGCCCTGAGCCCTTATAGCGGTTGCGGCCGGTCGCCGCGCGGGCTTTCGCCTGTGGATAAGGTGGATATCGGGGACGGCACACGGCTTCGCGATCGATCGCCGGCCGTGGCGCGCTTTGTCTTCCCCGCCGAGCGGCGAGGCCTTATGAGCGGGGCGGACCCGCCGGCAGGCGGAAAGGGGGAGCGATCATGACGACGCGACGCGGATTTCTCGGGACGGTGTCGGCCGCGGGGGCGGCCTTCGCGGTCGGCGGCGACCTTCTCGGCGAGCGAGGCGCGGTCCGGGCGCAGCCGGCGGCGCCGCTGCCCGGGCACTTCCACCCGCAGGGGAAGGCGCCGTCCGAGCACACGATCGCGGTGCTGAAGGCGGCGCGGGACACCTTGCCCTTCGACGACGTGCGCGACTTCGAGGAGCAGAAGCGCGGGCTGATCGCGCCGATGACCGAGATGGTGATCAAGGCCGACGCCGGGCACGACGCCTGGGACATGGCGAGCTTCCAGTTCCTCGACCAGGAGGACGAGTTCGACTCGATCCATCCGTCGCTGCACCGGATCTCGAAGCTCAACAACAACTACGGGCTCTACGAGGTCGTCCCGGGCATCTACCAGGTGCGCGGGTTCGACCTCTCGGACATCACCTTCATCCGCGGCAAGACCGGCTGGATCGTGTTCGACCCGCTGGTCTCGACCGAGACGGCGCGGGCGGCCTGGCAGCTCTTCCAGGCGCACAAGGGCGAGGGTCTGCCGGTCTCGGCGGTCGTCTACTCGCATACCCACGGCGACCACTGGGGCGGGGTGCGCGGCATTCTCGACGAGGCGGACGTGCGCGCGGGCAAGGTCGAGGTGATCGCACCGGTCGACTTCCTCGGCTTCACCGTCTCGGAGAACGTCTACGCCGGCAACGCGATGAACCGGCGGCTCTTCTACCAGTACGGCCTTCTGCTGCCGGCCGCGCCGCACGGCTATGTCGGGCAGGGTCTCGGGGTGCGGGTCTCGGCCGGAGGGACCGGGCTGATCGCGCCCACGCGGCTGGTCACCGAGCCGATCGAGGCCTTCGAGGTCGACGGGCTCGAGATGGTGTTCCAGAACACGCCGAACACCGAGGCGCCGCGGGAGATGAACACCTGGATCCCGTCGATGAAGGCGCTGTGGATGGCGGAGAACGTCACCGCCACCCTGCACAACATCTACACGCTGCGCGGCGCGCAGATCCGCGACCCGCTGGCCTGGTCGAAGTACATCGCCGAGGCGCTCTACCGCTTCGGGCTGGAGGCGGAAGTGATGTTCGCCTCGCACCACTGGCCGCGCTGGGGGAACGCGCGCATCCAGGAGATCCTGCGCGGGCAACGCGACCTCTACGCCAACATGAACAACCAGGTGCTGCACTTCGCGAACCAGGGCGTCACGATCAACCAGATCCACAACGTCTACCAGGTGCCGAAGGGGCTGCAGGCGAAGTGGGACTGCCGCGGGTACCACGGGACGCCGCAGCACAATTCGCGCGGCGTGATCCAGCGCTACCTCGGGTTCTGGGACTGCAACCCGGCGACGCTGATCCCGCTGTCGCCGGAGGACTCGGCGCCGCTCTACGTCGAGATGATGGGGGGCGGGGAGCGGATCATGGCGCGCGGGCGCGAGCTGCACGACGCCGGGCAGTACATGCTGGCGGTCGAGATCGTGAACAAGCTTGTGCAGGCGGAGCCCGGGAACGCCGAGGCGCGGGAGCTGCTGGCCGACATCTTCGAGCAGATCGGCTACCAGCAGGAGAACCCGGGCCTCCGGAACAGCTTCCTCTCCGGCGCCTACGAGCTCCGGACCGGCATCCCGCAGGGCGAGATGGCGAGCTCGTCGAGCCCGGACATCATCCGGGCGATGTCGACGGAGCTGTTCCTGAACTTCCTCGGCATCCGGATGGACAGCCGGCAGGCCGAGGGGCTGCGGTTCACGGTCAATCTCGTCACGCCCGACAACGGCGAGACGTTCCTGATCGAGCTGGAGAACGCGACGCTGACCAACATCGCGGGCTTCCAGGCGGAAACGCCCGACCTGACGCTGACGATCAACCGCGCCGATCTCGAGCAGACGATGATGGGGGCGAAGACGCTCGAGGCGCAGATCGCCGACGGCACGGCGAAGGCGGAAGGCGACGTCGGGGTGCTGGCGCAGCTCGCGGCGACCATGGTCGACTTCGACCCGCGGTTCGAGATCATGCCGGGGACGCACGGGCTGGCGGCGGGGCCGGTGGCGCGGGCGGAGCCGTTCGAGGCGGTGCCGGAGAAGGTGATCGCGGAGTAGGCGACGCCTCCCCGATGACGCTTCGTCCCGGGCGCGCTATCCTCGCGCCCGGCGGATCGGCCGGAGGGACGCGCGATGGACGAGCAGGCGGGCGGCGGGCCGGCGGCGGTGAAGACGCGGTTCGACATCGCCGAGCTCGGGGCGGTCGCGCACCTCTACCGCGGCGAGGTCTATCGCTCGACGGTCTGGCGGACGCGGCTCGACCAGACGACGAACTGGGCGGTCGTCACGACCGGGCTCGCGATGTCCCTGACCTTCAGCGGGCCCGAGGCCTCGCCGCTGCCGCTGATCGTGGTCGGGCTGCTGGTCGGGGTGTTCCTGCTGCTCGAGTCGCGGCGGTACCGCTATTTCAGCGTCTGGCGGGCGCGCTGCCGGCTGATGGAGACGGCGGTCTACGTCCCGATGCTGCGCGGGGAGGGAGTGACGCTCGACGGGCGGTGGAACACGCTTCTCGCCGACGACTACCTGCGCCCGGAGTTCCACGTCGGCTACTGGCGGGCGATCGGGCGGCGGCTGAGGTCGAACTACGCCTATATCCTGGCGATCCAGGCGCTCGCCTATTACGGCAAGCTCGCGATCCACCCGGTTCCGGCAGAGAGCTGGCACGCCTTCGTCGACCGGGCGGCGGTGGGCCCGATCCCGGGGCTGGTGGTGGTGCTGGCGGGGATCGCCTTCCACGCCTCGTGGGTGGCGGTCGCGGTCGCCACCTGGTTCGCCGACCGCCGGACACGGGCGCGGGCCGGGGGCACGCGGCGGGCGATGGGGTGAGCATGGGGCGGGGCGGCAGGGCCCGGAGACCTCTGCAAAAGCCCGGCGCGCGGCGCCTGGGGACGCCGGGTCAAGCGGGATGCAAGCCGCGCACAAAACGTAAGTTTATGAATATAAACGACTATATTCCGGGACTTTAACCGGTTCTTCATCCATTTCCGCTCACGCGGACAATCCTCGGGCTCGATACGCAGAGGCCTCTCGGGCGCGGGAAGGGTCCTGGGCGGTGGCAGCCGGCGCGCGCCGCAGTTGCGGCGATCTTGTGCGCGCGGTGCGCGCGATTCTCTTTGCCTGTTTTCCGGCTGTTGCCGGAAAACCGACTGCTCTCCAGGTTTCAAGGCCGTATGAAAGCCGGATCGGGCTCGCCCCGGACGTGGAGGGCGGTGGGGGCACGAAGAAGGCCCCGGCGCGGGGCGGCGGGGCCTTCGGGGGTCGGTGGAGCGGCACGGCGGTCAGCGGGTCGGGAGCGGGCCGTCCTCGCTCTGGCGGCGCTGCCGATGTCGTCGAAGAGCTCCTGGATGTCGAACTCGGCGGCGGCTTCGGCTTCGGCCTGCAGCTCCTGGATGGTCTTGCCCGAGGCCTGCAGCTCGGCTTCCTCCTGGGAGCGGGCGACGTTGATCGAGATCGTCGCCTGGACTTCCGGGTGGAGGACGACCGCCACCGGGTGGAGGCCGAGGGCCTTGATCGGCTGGTCGAGGACGACCTGCCGGCGGTCGACGGTGAAGCCGCCGGCGGTCGCGGCGTCGGCGATGTCGCGCGTCGTCACCGAGCCGTAGAGGGCGCCGCCGTCGGAGGCGGAGCGGATGACGACGAAGGCCTGGCCGTCGAGCTTCTTCGCGACCTTCTCGGCCTCGCCCTTCATCTCGAGGTTGCGGACCTCGAGCTGGGCGCGCTCGGTCTCGAAGCGCTTGAGGTTGCCTTCGGTGGCGCGGAGCGCCTTGCCCTGCGGCAGGAGGAAGTTGCGCGCGTAGCCGTCCTTGACCTGGACGACCTCGCCCATCTGGCCGAGCTTGGCGACGCGCTCGAGGAGAACGACCTGCATGGCTACCTCACGGCGTAGGGGAGGAGTGCGAGGAAGCGCGAGCGCTTGATGGCGCGCGCGAGCTCGCGCTGCTTCTTGGACGAGACGGCGGTGATGCGCGAGGGCACGATCTTGCCGCGCTCGGAGATGTAGCGCTGCAGGAGCTTGACGTCCTTGTAGTCGATCCGCGGCGCGTTGGCGCCGGAGAAGGGGCAGGACTTGCGGCGGCGGAAGAAGGGGCGCTGGGCCATGGCTTACCTCAGTTCTCGTCTTCGCGGCGGGGACGGCGCGGCCCGCGGTCGCGGTCGCCGCGATCGCCGCGGTCACGGTCGCCACGGTCGCCGCGGTCGTCGCGCTGGCTGCGGCTCTGCAGGACGGCCGAGGGGCCTTCCTCGTGGGCGTCGACCTTGACGGTCAGGACGCGCATCACGTCCTCGTGGATGCGCATCAGCCGCTCCATCTCCTGCACCGCCGGGGCGGGGCTGTCGGAGCGGATGTAGCCGTAGTGGCCCTTGCGGTTCTTGTTGATCTTGTAGGCCATCGTCTTCAGGCCCCAGTATTCGGTGCCTGCGACGGAGCCGCCGTTGTCCTTGAGGACCTGGCCGAAGTGCTCGATCAGCCCCTCGGCCTGCGCGTTGGAGAGATCCTGACGCGCGATGAAGACGTGCTCGTAGAGCGCCATCCGGTTTCCTGTCTTGCGGCGCGCTTCAAAACGGTGGCCTGTCTCCCTCCGGCTCCGTACGAGAGGCAGCGCGTGAGAATCGTCTGGAGGGACCCGCGGGCTTTTACCGGCTGGCCCCGGGATTGCAAGCGGAATGGTCGCTGGGGTTGGATGCGGCCCCGCGGTCGGGAAGGGAACGGCGTTCCGAGGGAGCATGCGATGCGTCTTGGGGTGGTTGTCGCTGCGCTGGTGGCGCTGATGCTGGCGGTCGGAGGCGCGGCGGCGCAGGAGTACCGGCTCGGGAGCCTTGTCATCGTTCATCCCTACGCGCCGGCGACGGCAACGCGCGCCAAGACCGCGGCCGGGTATCTGACGGTCAGGAACGAGGGGAGCGCGCCGGACCGCCTGCTGGCGGTGCGGGCGGACTTTCCCGAGGTGAGCCTGCACGTGGTCGAGACCGACGCCGAGGGGGTGACGCGAATGCTCCCCGTGGACGGGATCGCGATCCCCGCCGGCGCGACGGTGCAGCTCGAGCCGCGCGGGGCGCACGTGATGTTCATGGGGCTTTCGGCGCCGTTCGAGGCCGGGCAGGAGGTCGCCGCGACGCTGGTCTTCGAGAAGGCCGGCGAGATCGCGGTGCGCTTCCCGGTCGAGGCACGCGGCGGGGCCGGTGGCGGGCACGACGCGGAGGGCGCGCCGGCGACGAAGGTGCCGGGCTCGGGCGGCTGAGACTTGCGCGATGCAGCGAAGGCCCGGCGCGACGCGTTTCGATCCCTCGAACCCGGGAGCGCGGAGATGCGACGCCAGGTGCTGTTCGTGCAGGGTGCCGGAGCGGGCACGCATGACGACTGGGACCAGAGGCTGGTCGCGAGCCTCGAGCGGGGGCTCGGGACGGACTACGCGGTCGAATATCCGCGAATGCCCTACGAGGCCGATCCGACGTACCTGAAGTGGAAGCGGGCCCTGGAGGCGGCGTTCGACGGGCTCGGGGACGGAGCCGTCCTCGTCGGCCACTCGTTCGGCGCCACGGTCCTGGTCAACGCCATCGCCGCCGGCCCGCCGCGCTTCGCGCCGGGCGGCGTCTTCCTCGTCGCCGCTCCCTTCGCCGGCGAGGGGGGCTGGCCCGTCGAGGGGACCGAGCCGCGCGCGCGGCTCGGGAGCGGGCTTCCCGAGGGCGTTCCGATCTGCCTCTACCACGGCGAGCGCGACGAGACCGTTCCGGTCACCCACCTCGACCTCTACGCGCGCGCGATCCCCCGGGCGGTGATCCGCCGCCTGCCCCGCCGGGATCACCAGCTGAACGACGACCTGAGCCCTGTCGCCGCCGACATTCTCGAGCGCTGCTGACGCGACGTCGAGGCGCGGCCGGTCGCGTCTGGACACCGCGCATACCCTCCCCTAGACGGATCTCGATCGGAGCGGCCGAGCGAAGGGGGAGCGATGGCACGGGCGTTCGTGTTTCCGGGGCAGGGGGCGCAGGTCGTCGGGATGGGACGCGAGCTCGCGCGGGCCTATCCGGCGGCGGCCGGGGTGTTCGAGGAGGTCGACGCCGCGCTCGGGGAGAAACTGTCGGCGCTGGTCTGGGAGGGCTCGCAGGACGAGCTGACGCTGACGCGGAACGCGCAGCCGGCGCTGATGGCGACCTCGATCGCGGCGATGCGGGCGCTGCAGGCCGAGGGGGTCGGGGTGACCGACGCGGCCTTCGTCGCCGGGCATTCGCTCGGGGAGTATTCGGCGCTCTGCGCCGCCGGGGCGATGGGGCTCGCGGACACGGCGCGGATGCTCCGGCTGCGCGGGACGGCGATGCAGGAGGCGGTGCCGGTCGGCGTCGGGGCGATGGCGGCGCTGCTCGGGCTCGACCTCGCCGCGGCCGAGGCGGTGGCGGCGGAGGCGGCCGAGGGCGAGGTGTGCGAGGCTGCCAACGACAACGACCCCGCCCAGGTGGTGGTGTCGGGGAACCGGGCGGCGGTCGAGCGGGCGGTGGAGATCGCGAAGGCGCGGGGGGCGAAGCGGGCGCTGCTGCTGCCGGTCAGCGCGCCCTTCCATTGCGCGCTGATGCAGCCGGCGGCGGAGCGAATGCGGGAAGCGCTGGCCGGGGTCGTGATCGAGCCGCCGGCGGTGCCGCTGGTGGCGAACGTCAAGGCCGCGGCGGTGACGGACCCGGAGGAGGTCCGGCGGCTCCTGGTCGAGCAGGTGACCGGACGGGTGCGCTGGCGCGAGAGCGTGCTCTGGATGGCCGGAAACGGCGTCGTCGAGACGGTCGAGGTCGGCGCGGGCAAGGCGCTGTCGGGGATGGTCCGGCGGATCGCGAAGGAGATCGCCGTCAAGGCGGTCGGAACGCCCGAGGAAGTCCGGGCGCTGGCGGCGGAGGGATAGATGTTCGACCTTACGGGCAAGGCGGCGCTGGTGACGGGCGCGTCGGGCGGGATCGGGGGAGCGATCGCGCGGGCGCTGCATGCGCAGGGGGCGGCGGTGGCACTGTCGGGAACGCGGGTCGGGCCGCTCGAGGCGCTGGCGGCCGAGCTCGGCGAGCGGGCGCACGTGGTGCCGTGCGACCTGAGCGATGCGGCGGCGGTCGAGGGGCTGCCGAAGGCGGCGGCGGCGGCGATGGGGGCGGTCGACATCCTCGTCAACAACGCCGGGATCACCCGGGACCAGCTCTTCATGCGCATGTCGGACGCCGACTGGGACGCGGTGATCGCGGTGAACCTCACGAGCGTGATGCGACTTTCGCGCGGGGTGCTGCGCGGGATGATGAAGGCGCGCTGGGGGCGGATCGTCAGCGTGAGCTCGATCGTCGGCGTGACCGGCAACCCCGGGCAGGGGAATTACGCGGCAAGCAAGGCCGGCGTGATCGGGATGTCGAAGAGCCTGGCGCAGGAGGTGGCGAGCCGCGGGATCACCGTCAACGTCATAGCACCCGGGTTCATCGCGACGGCGATGACCGAGAAGCTGAGCGACGAGCAGAAGGCGCGGATCGACGCGCAGATCCCGGCCGGGCGGATGGGGAAGGCCGAGGAGATCGCGGCGGCGGCGGTGTACCTCGCGTCGGATGAGGCCGCCTACGTAACCGGGCAGACGCTGCACGTGAACGGCGGGATGGCGATGATCTGACGGCTTCGGCGGGGCACCATGGTTAACGGCCAAGCGCCCCCGATCACGAGCGTAGCAGGTGCTGCGGGCGGCGCGAATGCGCTGTTCCGGCGAGGGTTAACCGGCCGAACCGGATCGGGCCCGGGAACTGGTGTCGCTGAGCCGCCGGACGCAGGCGAGGGCGCCCGCGGCGCTCTGGCGCCGTTCGCCGCATGCGCG
>JAXMDH010000049.1:0-33698 GCA_046348915.1 Amaricoccus sp. | reverse complement strand
AACGCCTCGATCGGGTTCGACCGCCGCCTCGCCGCCGAGGACGTCGAGGCGAGCCGCGCCCATGCCGCGATGCTCGGCGCCATGGGGATCGTCACTGATAGCGACGCGCGGGCGATCCGGGAAGGGCTGCTCACGGTGATGTCAGAGATCGATGCCGGCGGGTTTCCGTTCTCGGCGGAGCTCGAGGACATCCACATGAACGTCGAGAGCCGGCTGAAGGACCTCATCGGCGAGCCGGCTGGGCGGCTGCACACCGCGCGTTCGCGAAACGACCAGGTGGCGACCGACTTCCGGCTCTGGGTGCGCGGGCAGTGCGACGCGGCGGTCGAGGGCATCACGGCGCTGATGCGCGCGCTGGTGGCGCAGGCCGAGGCGGGGGTCGGGATGGTCATGCCGGGGTTCACCCACCTGCAGGTGGCGCAGCCGGTGACCTGGGGCCACCATATGCTCGCCTACGTCGAGATGCTCGACCGCGACCGCGGGCGGTTCCGCGACGCGCGGGCGCGGATGAACGAGAGCCCGCTCGGGGCGGCGGCGCTGGCGGGGACGTCGTTTCCGATCGACCGGGCGATGACGGCGGAGGCGCTGGGGTTCGAGCGGCCGATGGCGAACTCGCTCGACGCGGTCAGCGACCGAGACTTCGCGCTCGAGTTCCTGGCGGCGGCGGCGATCTGCGCGACCCACCTCAGCCGTCTGGCGGAGGAGCTGGTGCTGTGGTCGTCGGCGCAGTTCCGCTTCGTGCGGCTCAGCGACCGCTTCTCGACGGGCTCGTCGATCATGCCGCAGAAACGGAACCCGGACGCAGCCGAGCTGATCCGGGCCAAGCCCGGGCGGATTACCGGGGCGCTGGTCGCGCTCCTGACGGTGATGAAGGGGCTGCCGCTCGCCTATTCCAAGGACATGCAGGAGGACAAGGAGCAGGTCTTCGACGCCGCCGACGCGCTGATGCTGGCGCTGGCGGCGATGACCGGCATGGCGGGCGACATGGTGCCCGACCCCGAGCGGCTGCGGGCGGCGGCGGCGGCGGGCTTCTCGACCGCGACCGATCTCGCCGACTGGCTGGTGCGGCGGCTGGGGATGCCGTTCCGCGAGGCGCACCATGTCTCGGGCGCGCTGGTGAAGCGCGCCGAGGAGAAGGGGGTCGACCTGTCCGAGCTGACGCTCGCCGAGATGCGGGCGGTCCATCCGGCGATCGTGGCCGAGGTCTACGAGGTGCTCGGGGTGGAGAATTCCGTCGCCAGCCGGTCGAGCTACGGCGGGACCGCGCCGGACCGGGTACGCGCGCAGGTCGCCCGCTGGCGGCAGGCGCTCGGATGACCGCGGGCGTTCGGGGAGAGGCGGTCGCGGGAGCGGGCGCGCGCGGACCGGCCTGCCGCGAGGGGATTTGTCCTGTCGGCAGTTCATCGAATGTTGGGAGTGGACAACCCAGTGGCGAATCGCGCAAGCTATGGTGGTACGGCACCGGTTTGGTGCTCGCTCAGGTAAAGCGTTGGCAGGAGTTGCGCGGTTGACCGGCCTCGCGTTGCGTTGGATCGGCCTGTGCCTCGCGCTCATCGCGCTGACGGCCTGCGGGATCAAGAACGATCCTGTGGCGCCCAAGGACGCGAAGAAGGCCACGCAATCCTGAAACGGGGACCGGACGCGGGCCATATCCGAAGAGGTGCCCCATGCTGCCTTCCCCGACGCTCCATCTCCCCGCGGCCGCCGTCGCCGCGCTCCTGGCCGCCGTCCTGCCGGCCGCGGCGGCCGGCCCGGTGCTCGTCACCGTCACCGGCGACATCTCCGAGCCGAACCGGGGTCCGGTCGATCCCGACTATGACAAGCTCTTCGTCTTCAACGAGGTGAAGTTCGACAAGGCGCGCGAGTTCGACCTCGACACACTGGAGAAGCTGCCGCAGGCGACCGTGCATGCCGACTTCCCCAAGGGCGGCGCCGCGACCGCCTTCACCGGCCCGCTGCTCTCGGACGTGCTCGCCGCAGCGGGCGCCGACGGGAAGACCGTCACGGTGCAGGCGATGGACGGCTACGCCTTGGAGGTGCCCTTCGCCGAGATCGTCGCCAAGGGCGCCGTGCTGGCGCTCGAACGCGACGGCAAGCCGCTCGGCATCGGCAACTTCGGCCCGACCCAGATCGTCTTTCCGCGCGCCGACCGCCCCGAGCTCGCCGACATGCCGGACGACTGGTGGATCTGGCAGATCTACCACATCGACGTGCAGTAGCGCCGGGGCCTCTCGCGGCAACTCGAAGATCCATTGGACGTCAAGTCCGCCGCCGCGGTCGCTTGAAGCGCCCCCCGCCTCGCGCTACGCAACGGCGTCTCAGGTGGCGGGCCGCGGAATGGACCATTTCGACTATCGCGGCGGGATCCTCCATGCCGAGGACGTGCCGCTGCCGGAGATCGCGGCGGCCGTCGGCACTCCCGTCTACGTCTATTCGACGGCAACGCTGACCCGGCACTACCGGGTGTTCGAGGAGGCGCTCCGTGGCCTCGACCACCTGATCTGCTTCGCCGTCAAGGCGAACTCGAACCTCGCGGTGCTGGCGCTGATGGGCTCGCTCGGCGCGGGGATGGACGTCGTCTCCGAGGGCGAGTACCGGCGCGCCCGCGCCGCCGGCGTTCCGGGGGAACGCATCGTGTTCTCGGGGGTCGGCAAGACCCGGGCCGAGATGCGCGTCGCGCTCGAAGGGGGCGTCCGGCAGTTCAACGTCGAGAGCGAGCCCGAGCTCCTGGCCCTGGACGAGGTGGCGCTGTCGCTCGGGGTCGTGGCGCCGGTCGCGGTGCGGGTGAACCCCGACGTCGACGCGCGCACGCACGCCAAGATCGCCACCGGCAAGGCCGAGAACAAATTCGGCGTGCCGATCGGCCGGGCCCGCGAGGTCTACGCCGAGGCGGCGCGGCTCGCGGGGGTCCGGGTGATCGGCGTCGACGTCCACATCGGCAGCCAGCTGACCGAGCTCGCCCCCTACGAGACCGCCTTTGCCAAGGTCGCCGAGCTGACCCGCGCGCTCCGCGCCGACGGACACGACATCCGGCGGCTAGACCTCGGCGGTGGCCTCGGGATCCCCTACCGGCGCACGAACGACCCGCCGCCGTTGCCGTTCGACTACGGCGAGGTCATCCGCCGCACCGTCGGGGGCCTCGGCTGCGAGATCGAGATCGAGCCCGGCCGACTGATCGCGGGCAACGCCGGCGTGCTGCTGTCGCGGGCCATATACCTGAAGCGCGGCGAGGGGCGCGACTTCTTGATCCTCGACGCGGCTATGAACGACCTCGTCCGTCCGGCGATGTACGACGCCTGGCACGACATCGTGCCGGTGGTCGAGCCGGCGACCGGCACGCCGGTCGCCCCTGTCGACGTGGTCGGGCCGGTCTGCGAGACAGGCGACACCTTCGCCCAGCAGCGCCCGCTGCCGCCGATCGACGCGGGCGATCTCGTTGCCTTCCGCTCGGCCGGCGCCTACGGCGCGGTGATGGCGTCGGAGTACAACTCCCGCCCGCTGGTGCCCGAGGTGCTGGTGCGCGGGGATCACTATGACGTGGTGCGCGGGCGCCCGAGCTTTGACGAAATGCTGAACCGCGATACCATCCCGGGGTGGATCACGGAGACGGGAACGGCATGACGGCGGGTCCGGGAAAGCGCAGCGGATGAAGGCGGAGCGGCGCGAGCTGCCGGCGGGCGACGCGATGGCTCGGGTCGTCCGGCGAAGTCGCGCCGCGATGGGGCTCGAATCGTTCCTGCGCGGCTTCTGGCCGCTCGGCGCCGGGGGCGTAACGCTGTGGGCTGCGTTGGCTTTCGGCCTGCCCGAGGTCCTGAGCCACCGGCAGTTCCTCGGCTTCGCCGCCGCGGCCGCGCTGGTGCTGGCCGTGCTGCTGGTGCGCGGGATCCGGCGATTCCGATGGCCGACCGAGGCGGCCGCGCGGGCGCGGATCGACGCGACGCTGCCGGGCCGGCCGCTGGCGGCGCTGCTCGATTCTCCGGCAGTCGGGAAGGACGATCCCGCGGCGCGATCGGTCTGGGATGCGCATCTGGCGCGGATGCGGCGGCTCGCGGCCGCGGCTCGGCCGGTCGGCGCCGACCTGCGCCTGGCCGCGCACGATCCCTGGGGGCTGCGGCTGGTGGCGCTGGTGGCGGCGATTGCGGCGGCGGTCTTCGCGCATGACCGCGGCATCGAGGCGGCGGCGGGCGCGCTGCAGCCGCCGCCGGGCACCGCAGTCGCCACCGGGGCGAGCTACGAGGGCTGGGCGGAGCCGCCGGCCTATACCGGCCGGCCGACGCTCTACCTGCCGGAGGTCGCGAGCGGCGCGTCGCTCTCGGTCCCCGAGGGCACCAAGGTGACCTTGCGGACCTACGGGCCCGCCGACCGCTTCACGCTTTCCGAGACGGTGTCCGGGGCGGCCGCGTCGCCGGCCGAGCTCGCCGAGGCGGCGCCGGGAATCGCGGCGGCGGAGTTCCAGGTCGCGGCCAGCGGGACGGTGACGCTCGGCGAGCGCGGGACGACGCTCGGCAGCTGGTCCTTCGTCATGGAGCCCGACCGGCCGCCATCCATCGACATGATCGGGACGCTCGAGCGCGCGGCGAGCGGCGAGACCAAGCTCGGCTACAAGGCCGAGGACGACCACGGCGTCGTTCGCGCCCACGCCGAGATCACCCTCGACCTCCCGCGGGTCGACCGGCGCTACGGGCTCGCGGTCGAGCCGGAGGCGCGGCCGCCGCTGGAGGCGGACCTGCCCCTTCCGCTCTCTGGCAACAACCGCGAGCTCGACGAGACACTGGTCGAGGACTTCTCCAAGGAGCCGTTTGCCGGCCTGCCGGTGACCGTCGCGCTGACGGCCGCCGATGCGACCGGCAAGACCGCGACCAGCGCCCCGGTGTCGGCCGTACTGCCGATGCGGTCGTTCTACGATCCCATGGCACAGGCGCTCGTCGAGCAGCGGCGCGATCTGCTCTGGTCCGCGGCGAACGGCCGTCGAGTGACCCAGGTGCTGAAGGCCATCACCAACCACCCGGACGACGCCTTCTCGAGCCCGCGCGCCTATCTCGTCGTACGGTCGGCCATCCGCAGCCTCGACGCTGCGACCCAGGGCGGCCAGACATTGTCGGCG
Organism: Amaricoccus sp.; assembly: GCA_046348915.1. Lineage (GTDB taxonomy): Bacteria > Pseudomonadota > Alphaproteobacteria > Rhodobacterales > Rhodobacteraceae > Amaricoccus. Next base: position 28,594 of record JAXMDH010000049.1, on the reverse strand, counting down.
GAGGTGCGCGACGGTGCCGCCGAGGCGCTCTGGCAGGCGGCGCTGCAGATCGAGGACGGGACGTTGGCGGACGCCGCGCAGCGGCTGGCGCGGGCCAAGGAGCGGCTGCAGCAGGCGCTGCAGGACGGGGCGAGCGACGAGGAGATCGCCCGGCTGATGGACGAGCTGCGCCAGGCGACGCGCAACTACATGGACCAGATGGCGCGCGACGCCCAGAAGGGCCAGAAGCAGGCGCAGATCCCGCCCGGCAGCAAGTCGATGACCCAGGACCAGATTCAGCAGCTGATGGACCGGATCCAGGAGCTCAGCGAGCAGGGGCGCAAGGAGGAGGCGCAGGCGCTCCTCGACATGCTGCAGCAGCTGCTCGACAACATGCAGATGGTCATGGGCGACCAGAACGGAACCGGCACCGGCGAGAACGGCCAGGGCGAGCAGTCGATGCAGGGGCTCGCCGACGCGCTGCGCGAGCAGCAGGGGCTGGCCGACGACAGCTTCCAGCAGCTGCAGCGCCAGTTCCGCGGCGACCGGCCCGGCAATCAGGGCGAGGGCGGGCAGCCGGGCCAGCCGGGCGGCGACCAGGCCGACCGCGGTGAGCAGGGCCAGTCGGACCAGTCGCTGGCGGAGCGGCAGGAGGCGCTGCGGCAGCTGATGGAAGGCCTGCAGCAGGGGCTGCCCGGCGAGGCCGGCGAGGCGGCGCGCGAGGCGCTGCGCGAGGCCGAGCGCAGCATGGGCGAGGCTCGCGACGGGCTGCGCGACGGCGACACCTCGGGCGCGATCGACCACCAGGCCGAGGCGATCGACAAGATGCGCGAGGGCATGCGCCAGATGGGCGAGGACCTGACGCAGGCCGAGAAGGGGCGCGACGGCCAGCAGGGCCAGCTTGGCGGCGAGTCGACCGCCGAGAACGGGCGCGACCCGCTCGGCCGCCCGATCGGCGGCGCCGGGAGCACCGGCACCAACCGCGATATGCTGCCCGAAGGCGACAGCGCCAGCCGTGCGAAGGCGCTGCTCGACGAGATCCGCCGGCGCGCCGGCGACCTCGGCCGGCCGCAGCTCGAGCTCGACTATCTGAAGCGGCTGCTCGACCTTTTCTGAGGCCCTCGGCAGCAGGTCGCGCTCCGCGCCCGACTGAGGCCGACCGCATGCGGTCTCAGCGCACGGCGGGGGTGCGGCCGTAGAGGAGCAGCATCGCGAGGATGACGATGCCGTAGATGACCTGACGGCCGGCCTCGGGCATCTGCATCACCGAGAGGATCGACTGCAGCAGTGTGATCAGGATCACGCCGGCGACGGTGCCGAGGTAGGTGCCGCGGCCGCCGAGGATCGAGGTGCCCCCGAGGACGACGGCGGCGATCGCCGGAAGGAGGTAGGCGTCGCCCATCGCCTGCGCGGCCTTGGAGGCATAGCCGGCGAGGAGCACGCCGCCGAAGGCGGCGAGGCCGCCAGAGACCGCGAAGGCGAGCATCACGGTGCGGCGGGTGCGGATGCCCGAGAGGTAGGCGGCGCGCTCGCTGTTGCCGATGCCGTAGATCGCGCGACCCCAGGCGGTGCGGGTCAGGAGGAAGACGATGGCGGCGCTGACCGCGATCCAGACGATGACCGCGTTCGGCACGCCGGGGACGACGATGCCGGTCGCGAGCCAGCGCATCGCGGCGGGGGCGGAATCCTGCGGCGAGAAGCCGCCAGTGTAGACGACCATCAGCCCCTGCACGACGACGTTGGTGGCGAGGGTCACGATCATCGAGGGGATGCGCATGTAGGCGACCCCGAAGCCGTTCACGAGCCCGACGAGCACCCCGCAGAGAATGCCGACGGGGATCGCCAGCGCGGCGCCGCCGGCGCCGAGCCCGGCGACGGCGCAGGCCATCATCGCGCCGCCGGTCATCACCCAGGGCACCGAGAGGTCGATCTGGCCGAGGAGGATCACCAGCATCATCCCCGCGGCGACCACGCCGAGGAAGGACGCGACCTTGAGCTGCTGCAGGATGTAGTCGACCGAGAGGAACTTGGGCGAGTAGAGGCTGCCGACGAGGAGCAGCGCCAGGATGCAGGCGAAGGCGGTCAGCACCGCCGGATCGACGCGACGGAGCGGGGCCGGCAGGCGGGCGCGCAGGCTGTCGTTCACTCGAACCACTCCAGCCGGTTGCGCACCCGCAGGAGCGCGACCGCGCCGATGCTGACCGCGGCGAGCAGCACCATGCCCTGCAGCAGCGGCTGCCAGAGCGGGTCGATGTCGAAGACGAAGAGCATGTCGCCGGTGGTGCGCGCGGCAAAGGCGCCGAAGATGACGCCGATGGCGCTGCCGCGGCCGCCGTAGAGCGAGACGCCGCCGAGGACGACCGCGGCGATCGACCAGAGCGTGTAGCCGTTGCCGCTCATCTGCGCCGCTTCGCCGGTGTAGGTGAAGAAGGTCAGGAACAGCCCGCCGATGCCGGCGAGAAGCCCGCCGAGGGCGTAGGCAGCGAACTTGCCTCGGCGGATCGGGACACCGGACATGAAGGCTGCGGCCTCCGACGAGCCGGCGGCATAGGCGGCGCGGCCGAGGACCGAGCGCGAGAAGGGCACCCATACGAGGAGGACGACGGCGAGGAGGAGGAGGAGGCTGGTCGGGATCACCCCGAAGAGCCGCCCGGTCATGGCGTCGGCGAGATCCTCGTTGACGCCGCCGCCGGGGAAAGGCCGGAGCGCCAGCGCGATCCCGAAGAAGATCGCCGAGGTGGCGATCGTCACCACGATCGGCTGCAGCCGGCCGTAGATGACGAGGGCGCCGTTGACGGCGCCGCAGGCGAGGCCGACGGCCAGCGTGCCGAGGATGCCGGCGAAGGTGGCGAAGGGGCCGCCGACGACGATGTAGGAGGCGACGCAGTTGGTCAGCACGAAGATCATCCCGACCGAGAGGTCGATGCCGGCGGTGATGACGACGAGCGCCTGCGCCATCGCGACGAAGGCGAGGAGCGCGCCCTTGTTGGCGGCGGTCTGCGCGGTGTTCACCGTCAGCCCGGCCGGGTGGTTGGTGATGTAGATGGTGAACATCACCGCGAAGATCGCGAGGCCGAGGAGCGTGCCCCGCTGCTCGGCGAACCAGAAGCGCCAGGCGTTCATGCGACCTCCGCGGCGGCGCCGATGTTGAGCGCGCTCGCGACGAGCGCGTGCTCGGTGATGCCGTCGCCGGCGAACTCGTGGCGGATGCGGCCGTCGTACATGACGAGGACGCGCTGGCAGCAGCCGATCAGCTCGGCGTAGTCGGTGGAGTAGAAGAGGATGGCCGCCCCGGCATCGGCGAGGCGGCCGAGGAGCTGGTAGAGTTCCTGCTTGGTGCCGACGTCGATGCCGCGGGTCGGGTCGTTCAGGAGGATGATCCGCGGCTCGCGCATCAGCCACTTGGCGATCACGACCTTCTGCTGGTTGCCGCCGGAGAGGGCGCCGACCGGGATGTCGAGGCTGGCGGCGCGGATGTCGACGAGCTTCGCCATTCGCGCATTGGCGTCCGCCTCGGCGGCGCGGTCGATGACGCCCGTTGGCGCCAGGCGGTCGAGAGAGGCGAGCGAGAGGTTGTCCCGAACGCTCATCGGCAGCATCAGGCCCTCGGTCTTGCGGTCCTCGGGGATCAGCGCCATGCCGATGTCGGGCTCGCGGGCGCGGGCCGGTCCGGTGATCGTTACCGGGCGCCCGGCGACGCGGACCTCGCCGCTCATCCCGCGCAAGACGCCGAAGAGTGCCAGCAGCAGCTCGCGCTGGCCCTGGCCGTCGAGGCCGCCGAGGCCGACGACCTCGCCCGGACGGATCGCGAGCGAGACGTCGCGCAGCCGCTCGGTCCAGCCGAGGCCGCGCACCTCGACGGCGGGCGGCGTGTCGAGCGAAACCGGGGCCGGCTTCGGCGGGAAGACGCTGCTGACCTCGCGGCCGATCATCATCTCGACGACCTCGGCGTCGCTGCGGCTGCCGGCCGGATAGGTCGCGACGTGGCGGCCGTTGCGGAAGACGCTGCATTCGTCGGCGAGTTCGGTGATCTCCTGCATCCGGTGCGAGATGTAGAGGAGCGCCATCCCCTCGGCGCGCAGCCGCTTCAGCACCTCGAAGACCCGGCGCACGTCGGCGGCGGTCAGCGCCGAGGTGGCCTCGTCGAGGATCAGGATGCGCGGGTTGCGCGCGAGCGCCTTGGCGATCTCTACGAGCTGGCGGCGCGACAGCGGCAGGTCCTTGACCAGCGCGCGGGGGTGGATGTCGGTGGCGCCGGCGCGCGCGAGCGCTTCCTCGGCGAGCAGCCGCTGGCGGCGGGCGTCGATCAGGCCGAAGCGGCGCGGCGGGTCGGAGATCGCGATGTTGTCCGCGACCGAGAGGTCGGGGACCAGCGACAGCTCCTGGAAGATGCAGGCGATGCCGGCGGCGTTGGCCGCCGCCGGCGAGGGGAAGCGCACTTCCTGGCCGTCGCGGAGCATCCGCCCCTCGTCGGGGGCGACGACGCCGGCCATGATCTTGATCAGCGTCGACTTGCCCGCGCCGTTCTCGCCGAGGATCGCGTGGATGCGGCCCGCCGTCACCGGCAGGCTCGCGCCCTCCAGCGCCCGGACGCCGCCGTAGCGCTTGGAGATGCCCTCCATGCGGAAGAAGGGGGTATCCATCGGGGATTTCCGCGGGGTAGCGTGCCGGACGGTTGCCCGTCCGGCGAGAGCCTACTGGTTTTCCTTTGTCTGCCCCATGATCTCCTGCGCCGAGAACTCGATGTTGCAGGTCGGGAAGGAGTTGCCGACGAAGAAGTTGTCGGAGTCGTCGGGGAAGTAGTCGGTCCCTTCCTTCATGTCGGGATCGGAGGCTACGGCGAGCGGCAGCTTGACGGACTGCGGCACGACGTTGCCCTCGAGCGCATCGATCGCAGTCTTGATTGCGACCGCCACCTGGGCAGGACCGGTGCCGGCGGAGGTGCACTTCAGGCCTTCGGCCGAGTACTGGGCGCAGAACTTGCGGAAGCCGTTCTCGGTCTCGCCACCGAAGGGCACGAAGGGATGCTTGGCGTCGATCATCGCCTGCACGACGCCGGTGTCGCCGCCCTGGGCGGTGATGCCGACGAACGGGCCGGAGGTCGCGATGGCGTCGGCGGTCGCCTTCTGCGCGGTCGGGTCGTCCCATTTCCCGACCGCCTCGACCACCTCCCACTTCTTGCCGCTGGCCGCGAGCGCGTCGGCGACCCCGTTGTGCCGGTCGGTATCGACCGAGGTCCCGGCAACGCCGCGGATCTCGAGGATCTTGCCGCCATCGGGGATGTGGTCGGAGAGCCACTTGCCCCAGAGCTCGCCCAGGCCCTTCTGGTCGACGTTGACGTTGATCGCGTCTTCGGTGTCGAGGATGTTGTCGAAGGCGACGAGCACGACGCCGGCCTCCTTGGCGCGCTTGATCACCGGGCCGAAGGCGGTCGGGTTCTGCGCATTGACGACGATCGCGTCGTAGCCGGAGTCGATGAAGTTGTTGATCGCCGAAATCTGCGCCGGCACGTCCTCGCCGGTAGAGACGACCTTGAACTCCTTCAGCTTCGCCGCGACTTCTGGCTTCGCTGCATAGGCCTTGGCGGTCTGGATCATCTGGATGCGCCAGGTATTGGCGATGAAGCCGTTCGCGAGCGCGATCCGGTAGGGGCCTTCCTTCTTCGGGAACTTGAAGAACTTGGTCTGGTCGGACCAGGGCGCGTAGCAGCCGGGATCGACCGCCGGTCCCGAGACCACCTCGGGCTCGGCGAAGGCCGCGCCGCCGATCAGGGCCAGAAGCGCCGCGCCCGCAAGCGCGCCCGCCGGAGACTTCCGCATTGCATTCCTCCCGGTTTACTTCTTTTGACTAGGCGCCATTTTCGGCGCCCGTCGAGACTAGTCGCCTGAACCACGCTTGTAAACGCGCTCGCTCGTCGTCCCATCGGAGGATCCCGCAGCCCCGCGGCAGGCTACTTGAGGTGCGATGCGGCTTCCTCGACGATGCGGCGCAGGCGGGGGATCGAGCGCTGCATCGCGTGCTCGGAGAGGCCGGCGTAGCCGAGGAGCAGCCCGCGCAGCGCCGGCGGCCCGACGAAGTAGAGCGACAAGGGTGACGGGTGGATGCCTTCGGCGTGGCAGCGGGCGACGACGGCGCGGTCGTCGAGGGCAAGGCGGAACGGGGCGGCGATCTGGATGCCGGTCCGGCCGTCGATCGGGTCGAGCCAGGCGCCCAGTTCCTCGCCCAGCAGTTGCATGAAGGTGGCGCGGCGGCGGGCGTAGAGCCGGCGCATCCGGTTGAGGTGGCGGAAGAAGAAGCCCTCGCGGATGAAGGCGGCGAGCGCCGCCTGCGCCACCAGCGGCGCGAACTGGCCGGTCAGGCTGAGGGCGGTGCGGGCGTGCTCGGTGAGCTCCCGCGGCAGCACGGCGAAGCCAAGGCGCATCGAGGGGAATAGGGTCTTGGCGAAGGTACCGACGTAGACGACGCGGGCGGCGGGTCGAGGCCCTGCAGCGCCGGAAGGGGCGCGCCGCGGAAGGTGTACTCGCCGTCGAAGTCGTCCTCGATCACCCACGCGTCGTGGCGGCTGGCGCGCGCGAGGATCTCGCGGCGCGCCTCGAGCGGCATAGTGATGCCGAGGGGGTGCTGGCACGAGGGGGTGAGATAGAGCAGGCGGGGCGGCGGCGCCTCGGGGTCCGGCAGCGTCCAGCCGTCGCGGCCGACCTGCAGTGGCCGGAGGCGAGCGCCGGCGGCGAGGAGCGCGCCGCGGGCGCCGAGGTAGCCTGGCTCCTCCATCCAGACGGTGTCGCCGGGGTCGAGGAGCATGCGGAAGAGCAGGTCGAGTGCCGCCTGGCCTCCGGTCGTCACCACGATCTGTTCCGCCGTGCAGCGCACGCCGCGCATCGCGGTGAGGAAGCTCGCGATGGCCTCGCGCAGGTCGGGGTGGCCGGCGATGTAGTGGTAGCCGAACAGGTCCTCGCCGCCGGCCCGCGCGGTGCGCGAGAGGATCCGGCTCCAGGTCTTGAAGGGGAACTCCTCGATCGCCGGGGTGCCGGGATGGAAGGCGCTGTGGCCGGGCCGGGTGCGGACCCGCGGCTGCGCCGCCATTAGGCGGCCGCGCTCCGAGAGGCCGTCCCTCGCGAGCTGGGGTCCCGGCGCGGGCGCGGCCGCCGCTTCGCCGCGGGCGGCGGCGGCGACCCGGGTGCCCTGCCCGCGGTGGCTCTCGAGCAGGCCCTCGGCGGCGAGCTGATCGAGGGCGGCGACCACCGTATTGCGCGAGATTCCGAGGCCGAGGGCCGCGGCGCGGATCGAGGGGATACGAGTGCCGGGCGGCACGGCGCCGGTCAGGATCAGCCTGCGGAGCTGGTCGCAGAGCTGACGGTGCAGCGGCGTCGCGCGGTCTGCCCCGAGCGCTACGAGGTCGAGCGGATAGGCTAGCTCGGTTCGAGGTGTACCCATCGGATTGTCGGAATGTGGCCCTGTCTGCGGGGACAAGGCAAGCCGTATCCTGTTGATCGCACAAGGGGCAGACGACCCCGGTGGCAACAGGAAGGGGACGATGATGGCACGGACGTGCGGTTCGGCGCGATGGCTCCTCGGGATCGCGGCCTCGGCGGGCCTCGTGCTCGCGGCAGCGGCGGGGGCGGCCTCGGCGCAGGAAAAGGATATCTCGATCTACTTCGTCGGCTGCGCGGCGCCGACCGGGTTCCACGGCTACCTCGCGCGCGGCGCGGAGGAGGCGGGGAAGAACCTCGGGGTCAACGTGACTTACGTCTACCCGGACCAGCTGACGATCCCGAACCAGGTGCAGAAGATCGAGGAGGCGATCGCGGCGCAGGCGAACGGCATCGCGATCTGCGCCTTCGCCGAGGATTCGGCCTATGCCGACGTCGTCGCGCGGGCCAAGGAGGCGGGAATCGCCATCGGCAGCGCCGCCGCCCCGCCCTCGGGCGCCGCGGCGCGGGACCCGAACGACATGTTCCTGTTCCGCACCGGCTCGGACGAGGGAGTCGCGGGGAAGCTCACGGCCGACCGGCTGCTGAAGATGGGCGTGAAGGGCAAGGTCGTGGTCGCGAACCAGCAGCCGGGGGATGCGTCCTGCCAGCTGCGGGCGACCTCCGAGATCGACGAGCTCAAGAAGAACGGCGTCGACGCCGAGTTCCTCGAGCTGACGATGGACCCGGGGCAGCAGTCGGAGGCGCTGTTCAACTACCTGCGGCGCAACCCGGACACCGCGGCCGCGACCAGCACCTGCGACGTGATCGACGGGTTCCTGAGCGCGAAGGCCGACAGCGGGCGGGACGATCTGATCCTGACCGGCTACGACATCGTCGCCCAGTCGCTCGCGGCGATCAAGGACGGGCGGCAGGCCTTCACCATCGACCAGCAGCAGTTCTGGCGCGGCTACATGCCGGTGCTGCTGCTGACCCACAACATCAAGTACGGGCTGCAGATGGGGAACTACTTCCTGACGGGGCCGACCATCGTCGACAAGGACAACGTCGAGAAGGTCGCGAAGATGGTCGAGGCGGGCTACCGCTGAGGGGCCGGCGGCTCCGGGCAGCCGGAGCCGCCTCCGCCGAGAGGACATCCGCTTGAGCCAGGACGATCTTTCCACGGCGCCGGGCCGCGGCGCGCGCTTCGGCGAGGCGGCGCGGCGGTTCATGCTGCGACCCGAGTCGACGGCGCTGGCGGCGGTCGTGATCCTGTCCCTGGTCTTCACCGCGCTGGCGCCCGACCTCTATCCGACCAAGCTGACCGCGATCAGCATCATGGCGGTGGCGGCCGAGCTCGGGATCCTGTCGATCGGCGTCACGCTCTTGATGATCGGCGGGCACTTCGATCTCTCGGTCGGGGCGGTGCTCGGCCTGACCTCCTACGTCGCGGTGGTGCTGATGCGCGACTGGGGGCTGTCGCCGCTGCTCGCGACGCCGCTGGCGGTCGTCGCGGGGGCGCTGCTCGGCCTGCTGAACGGGCTGATCGTGGTGCGGTTCCGCATCCACTCGTTCGTGGTGACGCTCGGGACGATGCTGATCTGGCGCGGCATCCTGATCGCGCTGACGGGCGGGTTCCCGATGACGGTGGCGATCCCGCCGGTCTTCAAGGCGGCGATGGCGGGGCCTCTCCTCGGCGGGTTCCGCATGTCGATGCTCTGGTTCATCCTGCTCGGGCTGCTCGGAACGTTCCTGCTGAACCGGACGCGCTTCGGCAACTGGGTGCAGGCCTGCGGGCAGAACGCGCAGGCGGCGCGGAACCTCGGGGTGCCGGTCGACCGGGTGACGGTGATCCTCTTCATGATCACCTCGGCGCTCGCCGCGGTGGCGGGGGTGATCCAGGTGGCGCGCTTCGCCTCGGTCGACGCGCTGCGCGGCGAGGGCATGGAGCTGCAGGCGGTCGCGGTGACGGTGATCGGCGGGACGCTGCTCTCGGGCGGCTACGGCAGCGTGATCGGCACGGTGTTCGGCGCCATTACCTTCGCGATCATCCAGGTCGGGCTGGTGCTGGCCGGCGCGCCCGGGCACCTGTTCAAGACGCTGACCGGGCTGATCGTGGTCGGGGCGGTGATCCTCAACACCGACGTGGCGCGACGGCTGACGCGGGCGAAGCCGACCGGCGGCTACCGGCGATCGAGCGCCGCGGCGGATGCGGCGATCCGCGGGGAGGAGCGGCGATGAGCGCGCCGGGCTCGCACGACGCGGTCACCGAGCGGGCGGTGGCGCCGATCCCCGAGGGCGCGGTGCCGGTGATCGAGGCGCGGAGCATTTCCAAGGGGTTCGGGGCGACGACGGCGCTGGTCGACGTGTCGCTCAAGGCCTACGAGGGGCGGATCCTGGCGCTCCTCGGCGACAACGGCGCGGGGAAGTCGACGCTGATCAAGATCCTGTCGGGGGTGTTCCCGCCCGATCGAGGCGAGCTGCGTTTCCGCGGCGCGCCGGTGGCGTTCCGCAATCCGGCGGAGGCGCGGGCGCGGGGGATCGCGACGGTCTTCCAGGACCTCGCCGTCTGCGAACTGCTGTCGGTGACCCGGAACATCGTCCTCGGGCGGGAGCCGCAGAAAGGGTTCGGGCCGATCCGCTGGCTCGACCTGAAGCGGGCGGACGCGATGGCGCGCGACGCGCTGCACAGCCTCGGGGTGCGCTGGGAGCGGGGGCTCGACGAGCGCGGGGTCAACATCTCGGGCGGCGAGCGGCAGTCGCTGGCGATCGCGCGGGCGATGTTCTTCGGCTCGTCGCTCCTCATCCTCGACGAGCCGACCTCGGCGCTCGCGGTGCGGCAGGCGGGGAGGGTTCTCGACCATATCGCGACGGCGCGCGACAAGGGGCAGGCGGTGATCCTGATCACCCACAACTTCCGCCATGCGCTCTCGGTGGCCGACGACCTGACCGTCCTCGCGCAAGGGCGGGTGGCGGCGCACTACCGCCGGGACGAGATCGATCTGGACGGGCTGACGGATCTCGTCGCCCGCGTGGGATAGGGAGAAGAGCGTTGGCGGAAGCGAAGCGGGTGGTGATCCACGAGGACGACGTCGGGATGTCGCACGGGGCGAACACGGCCTTCGTGGAGCTGTCGAAGCACGGGAGCTGCAGCTCGGGGTCGGTGATGGTGCCCTGCCCGTGGTTTCCCGAGGCGGCGGCGATCGCGATCGACAACCCGCAGCTCGACCTCGGCGTCCACCTGACGCTGACGAGCGAACAGGTGCCGTACCGCTGGCGGCCGCTGACGGCACCGCCGCACTCGGCGGGGCTGACCGACGAACTCGGCTACTTCTTCCCCGACGTGCCGCGGGCGCGGAAGGCCGACCCGGCGGCGGTGGAGAAGGAGCTGCGGGCGCAGGTCGACACCGCGCTGGCGGCGGGGATCGACCCGACCCACCTCGACGCCCACATGGGCACGGCGCAGATGCCCGAATTCACCGCGATCTTCCGTCGTCTCGGCAAGGACTACGGCCTGCCGGTGCTCCTGGTGAAGGATCTCTCGCGGTACAACCCGGCGAGCTATGCGGGGCCGCTCGATACCGCGCGCTACGACGCGCAGGTCGCCGAGGCGCTGGCGGAGCGGGAGCCCATCTTCGAGATCGTCCACGAGACGCCCTGGGGGCGGAAGACCGATGCGGAGACGGCGTACCGGGAGATCTTCGCGCAGATCGGGCCGGGGCTGACGTTCCTGTCGATGCATTTCAACGCGCCCGGCGACTTCGAGACGATCAACCCGAAGGATGCCTGGGTGCGGACCGAGGAATACGCGCTCTTCAAGGGGCCGAAGATCGCCGAGTGGGTACGGGAGTTCGGGCTCGAGGTGATCGGGATGCGCGGGCTGAGGGACGAGCTCCGGGCGCGGCAGTGACGCGCATCGGCAACGAGGGCTAAGGGAGAACGCCATGTACATCGTCGGGCAGGAGGAGATCGACGCCCTCACCAGGGTCATCGAAAAGCGGGCGCTGTTCCGCTACGGCATCGGCAGCGAGTGCGAGCGGTTCGAGGAGCGGTACGCGAAGCACCTCGGCGTCGCGCACTTCGCGCTGGCCGCCAGCGGGTCGAACGCCCTCGCCGCGGCGATGACGGCGGTGGGGCTCGGGCCGGGCGACGAGGTGCTGATCCCGGCGCATACCTACATGGCGAGTGCCACGTCCGTCCTCGCGGCCGGAGCGATCCCGGTCATCGTCGATGTCGACGAATCGATCACGATCGACCCGAAGGCGATCGAGGACGCGATCGGGCCGCACACCCGCGCGGTCGTCCCGGTGCACATGTGGGGCGCTGCCTGCGACATGGACGCGATCATGGACATCGCCCGGCGGCACGACCTCCTGGTGATCGAGGACGCCTGCCAGGGCGTCGGCGGCGGCTACAAGGGGCGGATGTTCGGCGCGATCGGACACGTCGGCTGCTTCAGCTTCAACTACTACAAGAACATGACCTCGGGCGAGGGGGGCGGCGTCGCGGTCAACGACGACCGGCTGGCGAAGCGGGTCAAGGGCGCGATCGACCCCTGCCACTTCTATTGGGAGGGCCGCGACGACGAGAAGCCATTCGCCGCGAACGGGGCGCGGGCGTCGGAGCTGATGGGTGCGATGCTCAACGTGCAGCTCGACCGCCTGCCCGGGATGATCGGGGCGATGCGGGCGGAGAAGACGAGGATTCTCGCCGCCACGCGGGCGCTCGACAACGTCGGGCTGAAGCCCGCCCCGATGAACAGCCCCGACCACGACTGCGCCACGCAGGTCATGTATACCATGCCGACTGCCGCCGCCGCGAAGCGGTTCTCGGAGATCTGCCCGAGCGTGATCGCCGGCAAGACCGGCCGGCACACCTACACCGAATGGGACCAGGTCCTGATCGGCGCCGGGGCGGCGCACCCGGCGATGAACCCCTACCTGATGCCGGCGAACCAGGGGTTGCGTACTACCTACTCGCGCGACCAGTGCGCACGCTCGCTCGACATCCTCGATCGCACGGTCATGGTCGCGACCAGCCCCGAGCATTCCGAGGCCGAGACCGACGCCATCATCCACAACATCGGCGTCGCCGCGCGCGTCGCCCTCGGCGGGGCGACGCTCGACGAGGCGGAGCTGCGGGAAGTGGCGCCGGTCGACGCGCAGAAGTTCGATATCGCCGGACGGGAGGGAGCGGCGTAGGCTTGGCAACGACCGGGGTGCAAGCCCGGCAACAGGGAGAAGAGAATGCAGATCCTGAAAACCGCCGCCGCGGCGCTCGTCGCGCTCGGCGTCTTCACGGCGGCGCATGCCGACGGGCTGAAGGAAATGAAGGACGTGCACATCGCCTTCGTGGTGCACGGCTCCGCCGCCGATCCCTACTGGTCGGTGGTGAAGCGCGGCGTCGATGATGCGGCGAAGCTGACCGGCGCCGACGTCCAGTATTACAATCCGCAGGTTTTCGACGTGGTCGAGCAGGCGCGCCTCCTCGACGCGGCCATCGCCAAGCATCCGGATGGGCTCGCGGTCTCGATCGCCGATGCCGACGCGATGCGCGCGGGCGTGACCAAGGCGGTGGCCGCCGGCATCCCCGTCGTCGTCCTCGACTCGGGCGAGCAGCCGGGGATCGAGATGGGCGTGCAAGGCTACGTCGGCACGGTCTCGGAATACGACTCGGGCGTCCGCGCCGGGCAGCGGCTGGCCAAGGACGGCATCCTCAAGGTCGTCTGCATCAACCACGAGGTCGGCAATGTCAGCCTCGACCAGCGCTGCGAAGGCCTGAACGACGGGCTGAAGCCCTCGGGCGGCGGCACCGAGGTCGTCGCGGTCACCCCCGACCCCGCCGACATCCAGCGCCGCCTCGAGGCCTACCTCTCGTCGCACAAGGATGTGCAGGCGGTCTTCGCGATGGGCGCCGGGGCGGCCAACCCGATGATCCAGTACTTCCGCGAGCACGAGCTCTTCGGCAAGATCGCGCTCGACACCTTCGACATAAGCCCCGAGGTGCTCGACTCGATCATCGCCGGCGAGATGGGGTTCGGGATGGACGCGCAGCAGTACCTGATGGGGTACCTGCCCGTGATCGACCTGGTGCAGATGGCGACCAACGGGATCATGCCGATCAACTCGACCTACACCGGACCGCTCTTCGTCGACACGCCGGAGAAGGCGAAGGCGATCCTGACGCTCGCGAAGCAGGGCATCCGCTGAGACATCGCGACGCGTGACAGAATGCGCTCCGGCGGGCAGGCTCGCCGGGCGCGGACACGATCCCGAGGGGACCCGATGGCGGAGACCGCGACCGGCAGCAAGCGCCGCGGCGAAAAGGACGAGCGAATCGCCGAAACGGGCTGGCTGACGCGCCTGCTGCGCCGGCCGGAGGCGGGCGCCGCCAGCGGGCTCGTCGCGACGATCGTCATCTTCGCGCTGCTGCCCGGGGCGAGTGCGCTCTATTCGCTGGAAGGGTCGATGACCTTCCTGACGCTCTCGGCGGAGCTCGGGATCATCGCGACCGCCGCGGCGCTCCTCATAATCGGCGGCGAGTTCGACCTTTCGGTCGGCTCGATGATCGGCTTCGCCGGGGTGGTGATCGGGCTCGCGGTTACCTGGCTGCACTGGCCGCTCTGGGCGGCGATCGCGCTCGCCTTCGCAATGGCCATCGTCGTCGGCTACTTCAACGGCCTCGTGGTGGTGCGCACCCGCCTCCCGTCCTTCATCGTGACGCTCGCCTCGCTCTTCATCCTGCGCGGGCTCTCGATCGCGGTCACGCGGCTCGTCACCGGTCGGACGCAGATCCCCTATATCCTAGGCGACAACCCCGACCAGCCGGCCGCGGCACTCTTCAACGGGCACGTGCTGACCGGCTTCTTCCACTGGATGGGAGCGATGGGCTGGATCGCGACCCGGAGCGACGGGGTGCCCTTCGTGCCGGGTATCCCGGTATCCCTGGTCTGGTGGATCGGCGTAACGGCGGTGGCAAGCTGGGTGCTGACGCAGACCCGCTTCGGCAACTGGATCTACGCCTCGGGCGGCGACCCCGTCGTCGCGCGCAACGTCGGCGTGCCGGTCGACCGGGTGAAGATCGTCCTCTTCGTCTGCACCGCCCTCGCCGCCACCCTTCTCGCCACGATCCAGGTGATGGAGGCGGGCTCCGCCGACACCCTGCGTGGCCAGCAGAAGGAGTTCGAGGCGATCATCGCCGCCGTGATCGGCGGCGTGCTCCTCACCGGCGGCTACGGCACGGTGATCGGCGCGACGCTCGGGGCGCTGATCTTCGGCCTCGTGCAGATGGGCATCTTCTACACGGGCATCGACACCGACTGGTTCAAGGTCTTTCTCGGCATCGTCATCCTGATTGCGGTCCTGGTGAACAACTACATCCGGGCCAAGGCGCTCGGGGAGCGGACCCGGTGAACCGGCCGCGCCCGGTGATGGAGCTCCGCGGCGTCACCCGCCGCTACGGCTCGGTGATTGCACTCCGCGACATCGACATCGAACTCCGCGCCGGCGAGGTGCATTGCCTCCTCGGCGACAACGGTGCCGGCAAGTCGACGCTGATCAAGATCCTCTCCGGGGTGGTGCCGCCGAGCGAGGGGGACATCTTCGTCGACGGGGAACCCGTCACCTTCGCAAGCCCGCGCGACGCGCAGCGCCTCGGGATCGCGACCGTGTTCCAGGACCTCGGGATGATCCCGCTGATGTCGATCAGCCGCAACTTCTTCCTCGGTCGAGAGCCCCTGCGCGGGCGTTTCCCGTTCCGGCGGCTCGACAAGGACTTCGCTAACTCGACCGCGCGCAAGGCGATGGCCGACATCGGCATCGACGTCCGCGATCCGACCCAGGCGGTCGGCACCCTCTCCGGCGGCGAGCGGCAGTCGGTCGCGATCGCCCGCGCCATCCACTTCGGCGCCAAGGTGCTGATCCTCGACGAGCCGACCTCCGCCCTCGGTGTCCACCAGGCGGCGATGGTGCTGAAGTTCGTCATCGAGGCGCGCCTCCGCGGCCTCGCGGTGGTGTTCATCAGCCACAACATCCACCACGCCTACCCGGTCGGCGACGTCTTCACCCTGCTCAACCGCGGCCGCCGCCAGGGCACCTACCGCAAGGACGAGATCACCCGCGACGAGGTGATGGCGATCATGTCGGGCGGCGAGGACCTGCGGGCGCTCGAAGGGGAGATCGATGCGCTCCTCGCCACGATCGCCCGCGAGGGGAGCCTGACCTGAGGCCTGCCCCCCCGCCGCCCTTGAACCCGTGCCCGGTTCGGTGTATCGGGCCGCTCTCCCGACGGGAGCATTGCAACGCCGTGTCCGCCCGCATTCGTCGCTCATGGGGCGCGTCCGGCCAAGGAGAAGCGACATGAAGCTGAACGAACTCCGGGACAACCCCGGCGCCACTCGGAAGAAGAAGCGCGTCGCGCGCGGGCCGGGCTCGGGCAAGGGCAAGACTGCCGGCCGCGGCATCAAGGGCCAGAAGTCGCGCTCGGGCGTGGCGATCAACGCCTACGAGGGCGGCCAGATGCCGCTCTACCAGCGGCTGCCGAAGCGGGGCTTCAACAAGCCGAACCGCAAGGAATTCGCCGTCGTGAACCTGGGCGCGATCCAGAAGTTCGTCGACGCCGGCAAGCTCGACGCGACTGCCGAGATCGACGAGGCGGCGCTGGTGGCGTCGGGCCTCGTCCGCCGCAAGCTCGACGGGGTGCGCGTGCTCGGCAAGGGCGAGCTGACCGCGAAGCTGACGATGACCGTGACCGGCGCCTCGAAGTCGGCGGTCGAGGCCTTCGAGAAGGCCGGCGGCACGCTCACGGTGACGGCACCGGCGGCGCCGGAAGCCGCCGCGGAATGAGGCTTGCCGCCGCCCCGGCGGCGGCATAAGTCAGGCCGAGCATTTCTCGCGCCGCCGCACCCAAGAGGGCAGCGGCGGCGCAGTCACTTCAAGGGGGCCTCATGGCATCCGCAGCCGAACAGATGGCGGCAAACCTGAGCTGGGGGACCTTCGGCAAGGCCAAGGATCTCCAGAGCCGCATCCTTTTCGCCGTCGGCCTGCTCATCGTCTACCGCATCGGCACCTACATCCCGGTCCCGGGCGTCGACGCTGTCAAGCTGCAGCAGTTCTTCGCCCAGGCGGGCGAGGGGCTCGGCGGCATGCTCAACATGTTCACCGGCGGCGCCGTCGGGCGGATGGCGATCTTCTCGCTCGGCATCATGCCCTACATCTCGGCCTCGATTATCGTGCAGCTCCTCGCCTCGATGGTGCCGAGCCTCCAGGCGCTGAAGAAGGAAGGCGAGGCCGGCCGGAAGAAGATCAACCAGTACACCCGCTACGGCACGGTGCTGCTCGCGACCTTCCAGGCCTACGGCCTGGCCGTCGGCCTCGAGGCCGAGGGGATGGCGCTCGATCCCGGCTGGTACTTCCGGATCAGCGTGATCATCACGCTGGTCGGCGGCACCATGTTCCTGATGTGGCTCGGCGAGCAGATCACCGCCCGTGGCATCGGCAACGGCATCTCGCTCATCATCTTCACCGGCATCGTCGCGCACATGCCGCAGGCGTTGGCGCAATTCCTGACGCAGGGGCGCACCGGCGCGATCGGGCCGGCCGTGATCGTCGGGATCATGGTGATGGTCGTGGCCGTCGTCGCCTTCGTGGTCTTTATGGAGCGTGCGCTCCGCAAGATCCACATCCAGTACCCCAAACGCCAGGTGGGGATGAAGATTTACGGCGGCGAGAGCTCGAACCTGCCGGTCAAGGTCAACCCGGCCGGCGTGATCCCGGCGGTCTTCGCCTCGTCGCTGCTGCTGCTTCCGGCGACGATCACAACCTTCTCGGGGCAGAACGCCGCCGGGACGTCGGGGATCTGGGCGGTCATCGCCGCGTACATGGGGCGCGGGCAGCCGCTGCACATGCTGTTCTTCGGGCTGCTGATCGTCTTCTTCACCTACTTCTACACCGCCAACGTCGCCTTCAAGTCCGACGACGTGGCCGACAACCTCAAGAAGCAGGGTGGCTTCATCCCCGGCATCCGGCCGGGGCAGCGGACGATGGAATACCTTGACTACGTGGTAACGCGCATCCTGGTCGTTGGCTCGGCCTACCTCACCGCGGTCTGCCTACTGCCCGAGGTTCTCATCACCAAGTTCTCCGTCCCCTTCTATTTCGGCGGCACTTCCCTCCTGATCGTCGTCTCGGTAACCATGGACACGATCACGCAGATTCAGTCCCATATGCTCGCGCATCAGTACGAGGGGCTGATCGAGAAGTCGCGCCTGCGCGGCAAGGGACGGGGGAAACCGAGGCGATGAATATAATCCTGCTGGGCCCGCCTGGGGCGGGCAAGGGGACGCAGGCGCGAATCCTCGTCGAGAAGCATGGGCTGGTCCAGCTCTCGACCGGCGACATGCTGCGGGCGGCGAAGTCCTCGGGGACGGAGCTCGGCAACCGCGTCGCGACGGTAATGGCCCGCGGCGACCTCGTCACCGACGACATCGTGATCGGGCTGATCGCCGAGGAGCTCGACCGCGAGGCGGGCCGGCACGGGCTGATCTTCGACGGCTTTCCGCGGACGCTGGCGCAGGCCGACGCGCTGGAGGCGCTGATGGCCTCCAAGGGCAAGTACCTCGACGCGGTCATCGAGATGCGCGTCGACGACGAGGCGCTGATCGACCGCATCGCCGGCCGCTTCACCTGCGGCAATTGCGGCGAGGTCTACCACGACACGACCAGGCCCACCGGAAAGCCGGGCGTCTGCGACAACTGCGGTTCGAGCGAGTTCGTCCGTCGCGCCGACGACAACGCCGACGCGGTCCGGGTGCGGCTGATGGCCTACTACCGCCAGACCGCCCCGCTGATCGGCTACTACCACGCCAAGCAGAAGCTCCGCTCGATCGACGGGCTCGCCGACATCGGCCAGGTCGCCCGCGAGATCAAGGCCCTCCTCAGCCTCTGACCGGCGGCCACTGCCGCGCGGTGCGCAGCACGCGCAGGATACGAAGGTGTCGCCGCGCACGCCCGTTTCGG
The DNA here is from genome assembly GCA_046348915.1 of Amaricoccus sp. Classification (GTDB taxonomy): domain Bacteria; phylum Pseudomonadota; class Alphaproteobacteria; order Rhodobacterales; family Rhodobacteraceae; genus Amaricoccus. The sequence continues at coordinate 10,191 of JAXMDH010000049.1, read as the reverse complement.
CACGCCACCGCGCGTGCTGGAAGCTCTTTCCGAGCTGGCACGCGGTAAGCCGGCGCAAACCGTTGCAGAAGTGTTACGATTGCGTCGGCGGCCCCTTGACCCCGCTTGGCCCGTTCCTATAGTACGCGCTCTCGCAAATGGGAGTCGTCTTTCCTATATCGGCTCTGGAAAGACACGGGATGCCGAAGCCCATGCAGTTGGGTAGCGAACGCCTGCCGAGGATCATCGGCGGGCTGTGACTTTTGGACGGGGTCTCGGGCAGGCCCGGAAGAACGGAGCAAGACCTTGGCGCGCATAGCGGGCGTGAACATTCCAACGAACAAGCGCGTGGAAGTCGCGCTGACCTACATCCACGGCATCGGCCGCACCAAGGCAAAGGAGCTAACCCAGGCGCTCGACATCACCGAGAATCGCCGGGTGAACGACCTGACCGACGCGGAAGTGCTGCGGATCCGCGAGTACATCGACGCGAACCTGACGGTCGAGGGCGACCTGCGCCGCGAGACCCAGATGAACATCAAGCGGCTGATGGACCTCGGCTGCTACCGCGGCCTGCGCCACCGCCGCGGGTTGCCGGTGCGTGGCCAGCGCACCCACACCAACGCACGCACGCGCAAGGGCCCGGCAAAGGCCATCGCCGGCAAGAAGAAGTAAGGAGCAGTCATGGCCCGCGAGAAGGCACGCGTGAAGCGCAAGGAGCGCAAGAACATCTCGACTGGCGTCTGCCACGTGAACGCCAGCTTCAACAACACCAAGATCCTGATCGCCGACGCGCAGGGCAACGCGATCGCCTGGTCGTCCGCCGGGACGATGGGCTTCAAGGGATCGAGGAAGTCGACGCCCTACGCCGCCCAGATGGCGGCCGAGGATGCCGGCAAGAAGGCACAGGAGCACGGGGTCAGGACGCTGGAGGTCGAGGTTCAGGGACCCGGCTCCGGCCGCGAGAGCGCGTTGCGCGCCCTCTCCGCCGTGGGCTTTCAGATCACCGCGATCCGGGATGTGACCCCGATCGCCCACAACGGCTGCCGGCCACCGAAACGGCGCCGCGTCTGAGTCCTGCAGGGATTTCCCCGGCGCCCGCCCCCGGCGGGCGTCGGGCATTTTTCGTTTCCTCGGGCGTCCAAGACCAGCGGGATCGGGTCGCGGACAGGAATGGAGGGCCAATGAACATGATGATCCACAAGAACTGGCAGGAGCTGATCCGGCCGACGGCGCTCGAGATCAAGTCGGGCGCCGATCCGCTTCGCCAGGCTACCGCCGTGGCCGAGCCCTTGGAGCGCGGCTTCGGGCTCACCCTCGGCAACGCGCTTCGGCGCGTGCTCTTGTCGTCGCTCCAGGGTGCCGCGATCACCAGCGTGAAGATCGACGGCGTGCTGCACGAGTTCTCGAGCGTGCCGGGCGTCCGCGAGGACGTCACCGACATCGTGCTGAACCTCAAGGGCGTCGCGGTGAAGATGGAGGTCGACGGGCCGAAGCGGCTCGAGATCCGCGCCACCGGCCCCGGCATCGTCACCGCCGGCGACATCTCGACCTCGAACGGCATCGAGATCCTGAACCGCGACCACGTGATCCTGCACCTCGACGACGGTGCCTCGGTCTACATGGAGCTGACCGTCGAGCAGGGTAAGGGTTACGTCCAGGCCGACAAGAACCGCTCCGAGGATGCGCCGATCGGGCTCATCACCGTCGATGCCTTGTTTTCGCCGATAAAGAAGGTCAGCTACAAGGTCGACCCGACCCGCGAGGGGCAGGTGCTCGACTACGACAAGCTGACGCTGCAGCTCGAGACCGACGGCTCGGTCAAGCCCGAGGACGCGATCGCCTATGCGGCGCGCATCCTGCAGGACCAGCTCTCGGTCTTCGTGAACTTCGAGGAGCCCTCGGCCGGCGTCCGCCTGGACGAGCACGAGGATCTCGAGTTCAATCCGCTCCTGCTGAAGAAGGTCGACGAGCTCGAGCTCTCGGTCCGCTCGGCGAACTGCCTGAAGAACGACAACATCGTCTACATCGGCGACCTGATCCAGAAGACCGAGGCCGAGATGCTGCGGACGCCGAACTTCGGTCGCAAGTCCCTGAACGAGATCAAGGAGGTCCTGACCGGCATGGGCCTGCATCTCGGGATGGAGATCGTCGACTGGCCGCCCGAGAACATCGAGGACCTGGCGAAGAAGTACGAGGACCAGTTCTGAGCCTTCCGGGGAGCCTCCGGGCTCCCCGAACCCCCGGGCAATCCCGCCCCAAGGAGCGCGGCTTCGGGCCGCCGGACAAAGCACAAAAGGACGCCATCATGAACCACGGCAACGGCTACCGCCGCCTCAACCGGACCCACGAGCACCGCAAGGCGATGTTCGCGAACATGGCCTCGAGCCTGATCGAGCACGAGCAGATCAAGACGACGCTGCCGAAGGCCAAGGAGCTGCGGCGGATCGCCGACAAGCTCGTGACTCTCGGCAAGCGCGGAGACCTGCACGCCCGCCGCATCGCCGCCGCCGAGCTCAAGCAGGACGCCGCGGTCGCGAAGCTCTTCGAGACGCTTGGCCCGCGCTACAAGGACCGCAACGGCGGCTACACCCGCGTGCTCAAGGCGGGCTTCCGCTATGGCGACGCCGCGCCGATGGCGATCATCGAGCTCGTCGACCGCGACCCTGCCGCGAAGGGTGCCGGCGACAAGGCCCGCGTCGCCGCCGAGGAAGCTGCGGCCGATTGACCTTGCGCGCCGCGGAGGCGGCGCGATCCCGGCAGCTGGCTTGACGGCGGCTGCCGCCCCCCCAGCAATGGCGCGCGGCCCGCGTCGGCGGCCGACTGCTTGGGGGAAGTCGATGATACGTGAATCCTTTGCCGGTTTGTTCGCGCTCGGGCTGATGCTGGCGCCGGCCCGCGCCGAGGACACAAGCGCAGCACCCGCGTCGCTGACGACGCCGGACACGGTCGAGTCGTCGCTCGGCGCGCTTTCCTTCCGGGACGGTGCGCCCGATGCGGCGACGCTCGCGAAGGTATACGACAACCTCGACTTCACCCACGCGCTCAACGCCTATCTCAACAGCATCCAGGGCGTGAGCATCGAGGCCGCAATCAAGGGCTTCGAAAGCATCGGGATGAAGGACAACGAGGTCCTCGTCTTCTCCGGGCTGATGGATGCGAACTCGCTGTTCCTGACCGCGAACGCCGACACCATCTATGCCCTCGGCGCGCTCGACCTCTCGAAGGGTCCGGTAGTGCTCGAGGTTCCGCCGCGCTTCCTCGGAGTCGTCGACGACCACTGGTTCCGCTGGGTGATCGACATCGGCGCCCCCGGGCCCGACCGCGGCGAGGGCGGAAAGTACCTGATCGTGCCGCCGGGCTGGGACGGTCCGCTGCCGCAGGGCGGATACTTCATCGCCCATGCCCAGACCAACCGCGCGCTCTGGTTCGGCCGGTCGTTCCTGGTCGACGGCAAGGATCCGAAGCCGGCTGCCGACGAGATCCGCAAGTTCACGAAAATCTACCCCTACGAGGCTGGTGGCTTCGGCACGAGCATCGCCTCCTTCCTCGCGGGCGACGCGCGCCTCGGCAAGATCACGCCGCCGCCGGAGACCGTCTTTCACGAGGGGACCGGCCTCACCTTCAGCACGGTGCCGCCGAACGACTGGAGCTATTTCGAGTATCTGAACGACGTGGTGCAGTCCGAGCCGCTGGCGACGCTCGATCCCGAGCTCATGGGTTCGATCGCGGCGCTCGGCATCGTCAAGGGCAAGCCCTTCGAGCCCGACGCGCGGATGAAGCGGATCATGACCGACGCGCTCGCGGTCGGCAACGCGACGGCACGGAGCCTCTTCCTGGCGCCGCGCGACAAGAGCTGGTTCTTCTATCCCGACTCGGCCTGGTTCAACTTCCTGTTCGAGACCGGCTACCAGTTCGAGACGCCTATCCCGCGGATCACCCCGGACGGGGTCGTCCCCTATCCGCCGACGGGCGCGCGCACGCTCGATGCCCGCACGAGCTTCTTCTACGCGATCACCGGCATCACCCCCGCGATGGCGATGCGGCTGCCGGGCATCGGGTCGCAGTACCTGCTGGCAACGCTGGACGCCAACAAGGCCTATTTCGACGGGGCCAAGACCTACAAGGTGACCCTGCCGAAGGGCATCCCGGAAGCGAACTTCTGGTCGCTGACGCTCTACGACAACCAGACCCGCTCGATGCTCGACACGCCGCAGCGCTTTCCGCGCGCGGGGAGCCAGAGCTTCCCGTCGCCGGCCGCCGAGGCGTCGGCCGACGGCTCGACCACGATCTGGTTCGCGCCCGAGCAGCCCAAGGACGTCGGCCGCGGCAACTGGATCCAGACCGACCCGAAGAAGGGGTTCTTCGTGGTGCTACGGCTCTACAGCCCGCTCGAGCCCTTCTTCGACAAGAGCTGGCGCATAAGCGAGATCGAGCCGGTGGAATAGCCCGGCTCCGGGCGACGGCGCCTAGGGCGCCATCGCCGTCTTTCCGGCGCGCACCGCCTCGACGACGTCCCGGACCGAGTCGATCACCAGCTGCGGTTGGTCCTTGTGGATCTCGTGGCCGCTGTCGGTCTGCGTCGCATGCCGCGCGCCCGGTACCGCCGCGGCGAGCTCCGCCTGTGCTGCCTTCTGCGCCCGGTCCGTGACGTATCCCGCGTCTTCCGGCGTGTCCGGCGGCAGCGTCCCGCTCTTGATGAACCCTGGCACCAGCGGCCCCCAGGGATGGTCGGCGCTAAGGACGACCAGCGGCATCGGCTTCAGCGGCGGCGCCGCGTCGATCGCGTCGAAGTCGCGATCGACGTCCATCTGCTCGATCTCGGGATAGAGCTTCAGGCTCTCGGTCATGTCGCCGGAGAGGAGCTTCAGCTGCACCGCCCACTCGGCCGGGGTCTCGTGCGCCCGGAGCCCCTCGGAGAGCGCGTCGACGAGCACCATGCCACTCACGTCGTCCGGGTAGGTCCGGGCGTAGAGCCAGGCGAGGACGCCGCCGTAGGAGAGCGCGACCAGCACCACCGGCGTCGCGATCCCCGCGGCGCGAAGCAGCGCATGGAGGTCGGCGACCGCGTCGGTTGCGACTCGCGGCTGCGGCGTCGGGTCGCTGCGGCTCGGCGCGTCGGTCGCGAGCGGCACGCCGGGACGGTCGTAGGCGCAGACCCGGGTGAAGCCGCCGATCGCGTCGAAGACGTTCGGCTTGCCCGAGGCGGCTTCGGTCCAGTCGTCCGCGGCGGCCTTGCCGCCCGCGAGGATCACGACGGCCGGGACCCCCTCGCCGCGGCACTCGATGTACATCTTCCGCCCCCCGCCGACATCGACCCGCCCGGGCGCGCCGTCGGCTGCGGCCACGGCCGGGAGCGCGGCTGCGACGAAGAGCGCCGCGATGCGCGGCCCGCTGAAAGGCATGGTGCTTCCCCCGTTTGCCTCGGTGGCGAAGAGTGCCACGAATGCGAGCATTCGTGCGCGGGATTCCGAGCCGGCCTTTGCTTTGTCGCCCCGCTGAGCGAAAATGGCGCTCGGTAAGGGGAGGCTCCGATGACCGAGGCGAACGCGGGGCAGGCTGCATTCTGGACCGACCAGGCCGGCCCGAGCTGGGTCGAGCTCGAGGCGGAACTCGAGGCGGGAACCGCCGCGATCTCCGAGCGGCTGCTCGCCGCCTGCGCCGTGCGCCCTGGCGAGGCCGTCCTCGACGTCGGCTGCGGCGCCGGCGGCTCGACGCGGGCGCTCGCCGCTGCGGTCGGCCCCGGCGGGCGGGTCCTTGGAGTCGACATCTCCGCGCCGCTGCTCGCAAGGGCCCGCGAGCGGTCGGCCGGCGTGGGCAACGTCGACTTCGAGCAGGGCGACGCGCAGGACCACGCGTTCCCGGCGGCGGCCTTCGACCTCGCCGCCTCGCGCTTCGGGGTGATGTTCTTCGCCAACCCGGTGGCCGCCTTCCGCAACATCGCCGGCGCGCTGCGGCCTGGCGGGCGGCTCGTCTTCGTCGCCTGGGCGGGTCCCGAGCACAATCCCTGGTTCTCCGTGCCGCGTCAGGTCGCGGTCGCCCGCCTCGGCCCCGTCGACGCGCCCCAGCCGGACGCGCCGGGCCCGATGGCCTTCCGCGACGCCGAGCGGGTGACCGGCCTGCTCGCCGCCGCCGGGTACGTCGGCGTCGCCGCCGAGACCGTCGACACCGAGATGCGTCCGCCGGACGGCGTCGCGGGCGCGCTTCGCATGCTGTCGCGCATCGGGCCCGTCCCGGGGATCCTGCGCGAGAAAGGCGCCGGCGAGGCCGACCGCGATGCCATCATGCGAGCGCTCGGCGGCGCCCTCGCGCGGTTCGAGGGCGCCGACGGGCTGCGCGTCCCGGCGCGGGTGATCGTCTATTCGGCGCTGCGGCCCGCCTGAGCACGGGCGATCGCCGCCACCGCGCGTGCACGCGCCGGCGGCAGCGCCTCGCGCCGTAGCCCCGGCGCCACGCGCAGCTCGAGGAAGTACCCGGTCAGCGCCATCGCGTCGGCCAGATCGCAGGCCGCCGGCGGCGCCTCCCATCCGTCGCGCAGGAACCCCGGCAGCGGCAGCAGCCGCTCGGCCCAGGGCGCCCCTGCCGTCCGGCTGACCGCCCGCCCGGTGCGCGGCGACACCCAGGCGAGATCCTCGGCCGCGCCAGTCAACGCGCACCGCGCGAGGTCGAGCCCGAAGCCCAGCTCGGCGAGCAGCGCCAGCTCCCAGGCCGCATAGCGCGCCGGCCAGTCCGGCGCCGCCCCGAGCGCGTCGACGAGATCGAGCGAGCGCGCGTAGAGGGCGGGATGGGCGTCGCGCTCGGGCAGGGTGGCCGCGACCAGCGCCGTCATCGCCGCCAGCGCCGCCAGTGCCGCCGGGTCGGCCATGATCGCGCCGGCGCGCGAGGCCAGCGGCTCGACCCGGAACGTCCCGATATGCTCCTCGAGCCGCGCGCTCCAGGCCAGCGCCAGCCTCGTCCCGGGCTGCAGCACCGGGGACAGCCGCCGGCCGGCGCCGCCGCGGACGACGCCCGCATACCGCCCGTGCGCCGCGGTGAAGACCTCGACGATCGCCGAGCTCTCGCCATGGCGCCGGGTCGCCAGCAGGATGCCTTCGTCGTTCCAGTCCATGCTCGAGGTCCGAGGGAGATCCCCAGAGGCTTTCAGACGGCCTTGAAACCTGGCGAGCAGTCGGTTTTCCGGCAACAGCCGGAAAACAGGCAAAGCAACTCGCGCGCACCGCGCGCACCTGTCGCCGCAACTGCGGCGCGCGCCGGCCCGCCGCGGCCGTGCCGCCTATTCGGCCAGCCCCGGCTCGTCGAGCAGCGTCCGCCCGCCCGGTCCTCGACCTCGATCACCCAGAGGTCGGGATCGTGGCGCCGCTGCCGCGCCAGCGCCGCCTCGACCTCCGCGTCCGCCCCCTCGGCGAGCGTCGTCCAGACCCGCGCCCCGCCCGCATCCCACGCCCGCCCGAACGCCCGCGCCTGCCCGTCGAGGGTGTTGAGCTTCACCGCCACCGCGCCCGCCGTCGCGTCCCCGCGCGCCGTCACGAAGGCCGGGATGTCCGCGAGCCGCAGCCGCGCCAGGTAAGCCTGCACCCAGAACTCCGCCGTCAGCCGCGGCGTCACCGCTCGCCTTCGGGAAACTCGAGCCCGATCTCGCCGTAGCGCTCGCGCTCGTCGAGCCAGTCGGGCCGCACCTTCACCGTCAGGAACAGGTGGACCGGCCGGCCGAGGAAGGCCGCGATCTCCTCGCGCGCCGCCTGGCCGACGGCCTTGATCGTCGCGCCCTTCGGGCCCAGCGTGATCCCCTTGTGGCCGTCGCGCGCCACGTAGACGACCTGATCGATCCTGACCGAGCCGTCCTTGCGCTCCTCCCACTTCTCGGTCTCGACGGTCAGCTGGTAGGGCAGCTCCTCGTGCAGCCGCAGCGTCAGCTTTTCGCGCGTGGTCTCGGCCGCGAGGAGCCTGAGCGGCAGGTCGGCGATCTGGTCCTCGGGATAGAGCCACGGCCCGGGCGGCACCGCCGCCGCCAGCCAGCGCTTGAGGTCGGCGACGCCGTGCCCGCGCTCGGCCGAGATCATGAAGGTGGCGGCGAAGTCGCGCAGCCCGTTCATCTCGGCGCTGAGCGCCAAGAGCCTTTCGGCCGGCACCCGGTCGATCTTGTTGATGGCGAGCGCCACAGGCCGCCCGGCCGGCAGCTCCTCGGCCAGCCGCTCGACGATCGCCCGCACGCCTTCGGTCGCGCCGCGGTGCGCCTCGATCAGCAGCACGACGACGTCGGCGTCGGCGGCGCCGCCCCAGGCCGCCTGCACCATCGCGCGGTCGAGCCGGCGCCGCGGCCGGAAGAGCCCCGGCGTGTCGACCAGCACGATCTGCGAGGCACCCTCGATCGCGATGCCGCGGATACGGGCGCGCGTTGTCTGCACCTTGTGGGTGACGATCGAGATCTTGGCCCCGACCAGCCGGTTCGTCAGCGTCGACTTGCCGGCGTTCGGCTCGCCGATCAGCGCGACGAACCCGCAGCGCGTCTCCGCCATCTTCCCCTCCACTCGCCCGGGCCGCGGGTAGAACCTGCCCTTGCCTTCCCGGCATCCGGGCGTTACATACAGCGTCTTCTCGCGCAATGTGTCAGGAGCCGCCGGATGGCCCGTGTAACCGTTGAAGACTGCGTCGACAAGGTGCCGAACCGCTTCGAGCTCGTCATGCTCGCGGCGCATCGGGCCCGGTCGCTCGCGTCGGGCTCGCCGCTGACGATCGACCGCGACAACGACAAGAACCCGGTGGTCGCGCTGCGCGAGATCGCCGAGGAAACGCTGACCGCCGACCAGCTGCGCGAGTCGGCTATCGAGAGCTTCCAGCGCCAGATCGAGGTTGACGAGCCCGAGGAGGACGTGATGACGCTCCTGCCCGGCTCGTCCGACCAGCCGTCCGAGGACGACATGTCCGAGGAACGCCTGCTGCGCGCCCTGATGGAAGCCCAGGGCGAAAACTGAGCCCCGCGCTCTCGCCAGCGATTGCCGGCGCCCCGGCCCGGCCGGGCGCCGACGGGGTCGTCCCGGTCGAGGCACTGACGGCGCTCGTCCGCTCCTACAATCCGGCGTCCGACAGCGGGCTCATCGAGGCCGCCTACGACTATGCCCGCCGCATGCACGGCGAGCAGCGCCGCCGGAGCGGCGAGCCCTACTTCAGCCACCCGGTCGCGGTCGCGATGCTGGTCGCCGAGCAGAGGCTCGACGACGCCTCGGTGGTGACGGCGCTCCTGCACGACACGATCGAGGACACGCTCTCGACCTATTCCGAGATTGCGCTCCGTTTCGGCGAGGAGATCGCCCAGCTCGTCGACGGGGTGACGAAGCTAACCAACCTCGAGCTCTCCCAGGGCGGCGACGCCCAGGCCGAGAACTTCCGCAAGCTCCTGATGGCGATGTCGAAGGACCTGCGGGTCCTGCTCGTAAAGCTCGCCGACCGCCTGCACAACATGCGCACGATCAAGCACCTGCCGCTCGAGAAGCAGCAGCGCAAGGCGCGCGAAACCATGGACATCTTCGCACCCCTCGCCGGTCGCATGGGCATGCAGTGGATGCGCGACGAGCTCGAGGACCTCGGGTTCAAGGTGTTGAACCCCGAGGCGCGCAAGTCGATCATCCGCCGCTTCGTCAAGCTGCGCCGCGAGAGCGGCAACGTCATCGCGCAGATCACCGAGGACATCCGCACCGTCCTGAAGCAGGCCAAGGTCGAGGCGCAGGTGATGGGGCGCGAGAAGAAGCCCTACTCGATCTGGCGCAAGATGGAGGAGAAGAAGGAGACTTTCTCGCGGCTCTCCGACATCTACGGCTTCCGCATCATCACCCATTCGGTCGGCGACTGCTACGTGGCGCTCGGCGCCGTCCACCAGCGCTGGCGGGCGGTGCCGGGGCGCTTCAAGGACTACATCAGCCAGCCGAAGTCGAACGGCTACCGCTCGATCCACACCACCGTCTCGGGCCGCGACGGCAAGCGGGTCGAGGTGCAGATCCGGACGCGCGAGATGCACGCCGTCGCCGAGAGCGGCGTCGCCGCCCACTGGTCCTACCGCGACGGCGAGCGCTTCGAGAACCCCTTCGCGGTCGACCCCTTCCACTGGCTGCGCTCGATCACCGAGGGGCTCGACGACACCGAGGTGTCGGAGGACTTCCTCGAGCACGTGAAGCTCGAGATGTTCACCGACCAGGTCTTCTGCTTCACCCCCAAGGG
>JAXMDH010000048.1:0-40123 GCA_046348915.1 Amaricoccus sp. | reverse complement strand
GACGGAGACCGAGCCCAGGGTCTCGACCGCCGGCAGGTGCCGCACGATAGCATCCCGCGCCGCCATTCTCTGGACGCCGATCGCGAGCGCGATGGTGATCACCGCCGGCAGCCCCTCGGGGATGGCCGCAACCGCAAGGCCGATCACCGCCATGAAGGCTTCGTCGAAGGAATAGCCGCGGATGAGGACCGCGACCGCGAAGGTGATCGCGGCGATCACCACCGCGGCCCCAGTGACCTGCCGCGCAAATCCGTCGATCTGCCGCAGAAGCGGCGTCGTGGGAGGCTCGACGCTGCCCACCAGCGACCCGATCCTGCCGAGCTCCGTCGCCGATCCGGTCGCCACGACGACCCCGATGCCGCTGCCCATCGTGACGAGACTGCCGGAGAATGCCATGGAGGACCGGTCGCCGAGCGGCGCTGCGTCTACAACCGGCTCGGTGCCCTTGTCCGCCGGCATCGACTCGCCGGTCAGCACCGCTTCGTCGATCCTGAGGCCATGAGATTCGAGAATGCGCAGGTCCGCCGGCACACGGTCGCCGGGGTCGAGTAGCACAACGTCGCCGGGCACTACCGCTTCGGCCGGTACCGTCTGCCGCCGCCCGTCACGCCGAACCGAGGCGTTCGGCTGGATCAGATCCCGGATCGCGGCCAGCGCCTGCTCGGCGCGGCCTTCCTGCCCGAAACCGATCAGCGCGTTCAGGAGCACGACGCCGAGGATCACCAGAGCATCAGTGCCATGCCCGATCGACACCGAGATCGCCGCCGCGGCGAGCAGCGTGTAGATCAGCGGATTCCGGAACTGGAGGAGCAGCCTGAGCAGCGGCCCCCGCCGGCGTGCGGGACGCAGCCGATTGGCGCCATGGGTTGCCAGCCGCCGCGCCGCTTCGTCTTCGTCGAGCCCGTCGATCCCACCGCTGACGGTGACGAGCACCTCGTCCGTGCCCATGGCATGCCAAGCTACTCCCGTACTCACCTAGCAGCGCCGTCTCTGGAGCACTCGAGCAGCTTCAGCGCCCGGACATAGATGATCCGACAGCGGCGCGCCTGCGGATCCCCCAAAGTGCGATCAGCGCGTCGGCAGGGTGCCAGAAGGCGCATCTTGGCGGAGGCCGCCTCAGTGTCGCGCTCACCTCGGCTCGACGTGCGCAGCGGAGCGTAGACCGCGGACCTCATTCGATTTTGCCATCTTGCCAGATTCAGCAACAAACCGAAGCCTTGGGCCCCGCAGCGATACATCCGGTAGTCGATACGGCGGCCACTGTATGCGAATGCACGTGGGCGATCGCAGGCTAGAACCGCTCGACCGGCTGGCTGCGGAAGGCGGCGTGCTCCGGCCGGCCCCGAACCTACATCAAAGCGCTGGTGCTGCAAACGACAAGCCCCTCCAGAACGCTTTAGGCGCTTGGTAGCGCGCGCCTCGACAATATCTCCTTGGCCGGCGAGCGCGGGATCGCAAAGCTCGAACGGCCTGTCGCGCAACGCCGCCTTCCTGCTGACGCTTCGCGATGCCGGGGTGAAGTTCGCCGCGGTCGACCTGCCGGAGGCGAACGACCTCACCGTCGGGATCATGGCGCTCGTCGCGCAGCAGGAACGGGAGGCGATCTCGAAGCGGACCAAGGAGGCGCTGGCCATAGCCAGGAGCCGCGGCGTGAAGCGGGCAACCCGAACGGCGCGGCAGCCTTGCGCCGGTCTGGTCAAACAGGAACGGCGCTACGGGCCACCATCACGAGGAACGCCGAGCGATATGAGCGGGACCTCGCACCGGTGGTCGACGAAATCCGCTCCGGCGGCGCGACCACCACCGGGCGATCGCCACCAGCTGAACGACCGGGGCATGCTGATCCCGCGCGGCGTTCGTTGGCATGTCTCGAAGGCAAACCTGCTCGACCGGCTGGGAGTGCGAGGGCGGCATGCGCCAGTCTCGGTGATGTGCTTCGTCGAAGCGCTACGCTGCTTGCGGAGATCGATGGTCGAAACTATCGTCCGCATTCGAACGCGCTTCGCTTCGGCCGGGAGGTTAACCATGCTCGCTTCTCTCGGTTTGCGTTTATCTTTTGGCTTGTGCCCGCAACTTCTTCTGTTAAAATTGCCCAGGACAGGACCTTCCGTTGGCCAGGTGCTCGATATCGACGCGGGCGCAAGCAGGGTCGTTTGGGCGGTCGTAGGCCGTCCAGGTCCGGAAACCACCTGCTCTGGCGCCGTGGCGACGACGGGGCTGGAGTATCAAGGCGCGCTGGCCGACGGCGTCGGTGCGGGCCCGACGCAGGTCACGGTCGACACGCTCGGTCTCCCTGGGTCGTCAGCGGCGACGGCGAGCTCTTCGCCGGCAAGTGACCGGTTCTGGCGCTGGCCTGGCCGGCCCTCCAGGCGCACGACGTGGGCATCGGCCCCGAGTGGACGCTCTGGAGCACGGCCACCGCCGGTGTCGGGCGGCCTTCTCGATCTGCAAGCGGGATCTTGGCTGACCTGGAAGACAGTCGGCGCGGCGCGCTTCGAGTCGCTGTCGACCCGCAGGAAACGCCTGGGTGGTGAACAATCTCGGAATACTCTTCGGTTCGACAGCACTGGTTCCCACGCTTTTCCCGCAAGGCGCGCGACGTCGCGATCGCCGGCGACGGCACCGTCTGGATCGTCAGTGATGAAACGGCATCCATGGGCAACTGCGCGGTGCGGCTCCCGATGACAACGGCGTGTCCTGGTCGAAAGCCGTGGTTGCAGGCGTATGCCGCATCGCAGCCGACCAGGACAGCGCCCAGGTCGCGGACAATAAAGCCAGCGATGTTCCACCTCGCGGGCACAGCTTCAGCATCGTGCTCTCCGGCACGCCCATCCCGCTCGGGCAGGTCCCCGGCGGCCGAAGTCGGCCCTTGCTACCAAGTGATGCCGGGCACCGAGCTTGCAGGCCTACCGGCAGGTCGATCATGATATGTCCGCGCCGGCTGCGGCCAGCCGGCGCCCGAATATCCGCAGGCCGCACCACGACCTTCACCCCCACCTCGGCGACAACCAGGGACCTATCTGCCGATCATCGGCAATGGGGCCAAGTACCGCAAGGCGTGTGGCGTTCGAAGACAACGCCAAGGCAGCCTACCGCGGCAAGAGTGCCGCCGGCGGCGACTGCGCACGCTTCAATGACCGCGTAATATCCCGGGCCTCAGGTATGCTTTCTTCGATCCGCACCGCGCACAGCAGATGCTGGGCGTACCCGGTGCTGATGCAGCATTTCGTCTACCCCGGTCGACCATGATCTCGCCTGCTGGACTGGCATGGACGATGGAATCATGTGGCAATCGGCCCAGGCGCCCGAGCCCGGCCTTGCAAGTTCGTCGGGACCGGCGACATCGTCCGGCTGGCGATGGTCGATCCCGCGCACGTCGATGCCTTCCTCGACGCAGCGCGCGGGGGCGATCCCGGAAGAGCGAAGCAGCTTTGCTACGGACGCGACATGGCGGGGAACCCGAACGACGCAGCGCCGAAACTCAAGGCGCTCGTCTGCACGCCTCGCTGCCCCTTGCCGTCGCCAGGAACGGTCAGGGGAAACCGCCCCGGGCGCCGGCCAACGATTGCGCGCAGCGGTCGAGTTCGAAAGCCCCATCAGGCGCGCCGGGCGCCACCTCGCGAAGAGGAGAGCGACACGCATGGCAGGCGCTTCCTCGATTTCAGCACTTCGGCAATGGTCGGGCGCAAAGCTGTCGCTCTCGCCGGAGGACCGCTCTACTTCGGTTCGGCCAGCACCGGGGCGATCATCGGCGCGCACAGGCAAGCGCCAGCGCGCTCGTCGAACAGCGCCCGACGACTACGTTAGCGCCGCCCGCGCCGCAGCGGTGCCCGACGGGCGCGAGGAAATTCGGCGCGCTCGGCGATCTCGCGGAAACCCCTTCAAGGCGATGCTGGCGGCGAGCAGGGAGCCGCGACGAACCCCGTCAATTGGGCGTCCTCGGCGGCTTCAAGGCCGCCGCGTCCCGCAAGGGTCGACCTGATGGCGATCTCAAGATAGCCCGGGAGCTAAGCAGCGCTGAACGGGAAATCGGGCGGGATCGATCTCCCCGCTTGCCCGCCGCGCGCGCGCCCAGCGGCGCCAGCGGCGGCATGAACCTTGGCGGCCAGGCGCTGGACTTCATCGCGGCGGTGATGACGCTCTACGCCGGCGAGGTGGAGGAAAAATATGCCAAGCTCGTTAGCGAGGTCGAAGCCTGTAAGCGTCGCCTCAATCCTTTCCTCAACGACCAGGAAGGTCGGAACAGTCTGATGATGTGGTGGGCGCTCGCGACCGCCGCCTACCATCCGGGCCCGGCCGTCGGGGCGGCTCCGATGGCCGGAGCAGAAGTCTGCAGCACGCAGGCGAGCCAGTGCGCCACGGTGAAAAGCATCATAGTGGCGGCTCGGGACAGCCTCCACCCACCGGCATCCTCATCGGGATGCACCCAACTCATCGCGCTCAACCGATGCTGAGTGCCCCCTAGGCTCAAGACTCATATCCAAGAGATGACGGTGGCGGCGATGCAGATGGCGCTCATGAAGGCGTAGGCCCAGCGGTATCTCGGCTTCTACAACGGGAAGAGGCCGCATTCGTCGCTTGGCGGGAAAACTCCCGATCAGGCATACATCAACCTGGCGACGCCAATCCCGGCGGCAGCCTGAAACGAGCGGCCGAGCCTTAGAAACACCCCGTGAGGTGTCCAGACAAACCGAGCCACCTCTCTAGGCCGAGGGTCGCGGACCGCCTTCCTAGTGACGTGCGCGACGCCCGAGTGAACTTCGACGAGATCGACCTTAACGAAGCCAACGACTTGATGGGGACGGTCGCACCGGTCGGCAGGTGAGCCTGTATCGCTCGATCCGGGCCGGAGTGGGGACTTAGGTTTCGCTGCGACGGCCGCCTGGTCGCTCCCATAGGCCCCAAAAGCGCACGGACGATCAAAGCGATGGCGCTTCAGAGAGCTCAAACGAAGCCGAAGTTGTCGGCACTGGCCGCCGCGTTACCGCTGAAAGTGCCGATCAGCATCAACTCGTTTTGAGACGTCTCGCCTCCTCCAGCCTGAACCCACTCCCACACCGAGAATCCGTTGCCGTTCGTGTCGTTGATCACGAGCAGAGCGTCCTCCCCATTGCCTGCCGTGATGTTGAAGTTGGCGTTGAACGCAGCCGAAACGAGCGCCGCGTTACCGAGGCTGGCGTTTGCAACTCCCTCGCCGCCAGTGCCGGTGAGGAGCAGCGCCTCCACGCTGCCATTAGCCTGCCCAACCGCCGCGTTAACGGCGCCGGCCACGCCGTTCCCAACCGCAAACAAGAAGGTGTCGTTGTTGTTGCCGTCATCCAGTGCAGTGTTCAGAGCGCCGCTGAACTGGACGACGTCGTCCGTGGTCGTGCCGTTGGTATCGAAGTTGTTCACCGTGTCGCCGAAGTCGGAGACGGCGGTGAAGCGAACGAAGCCGCGCAGGTTGTCGTTCGGTGCACCCGCCACGATCGTGTCCACGCCGGCCCCGCCAATCAGGACATCGCCAGCGCCGACGCCCCGAAGGACGTCTACGTTCGCTCCGCCGTTGAGGGTGTTGGCACCGGCGGCGGCCCCGGTCAGGTTGTCCGCGCCGGCGCCGCCGATAACGTTCTCTACGCCGGCGATCGAGGCGAAGCCCGAGGCGGCAAGCGTCGACAGGTTGACCGTGACCGTCGCCGTGGTGTCGGTGTAGGTGAGCGTATCGGTGCCGCCAAGGAGGTCGGCGGTGACGGACTCCACGTTCGTTATCGAGCCGCCACCCCCGACCTGCGTGACCGAGGCTCCGTTGAAGTCCACGGCCAGATTGTTGGCGCCTCCAGAGCCGAGGATAGCCAGCGTGTCGTTGTCCGCACCTCCGTTGATGGAGTCGCTGCCATCCCCAACGGAGTAGCGGATCGTGTCGTTTCCGGCGCCGCCGTTCACCGTGTCGTTGCCGGTCATTCCCGCCAGGATGTCGTTGCCGCCCGAGCCGTTCAGGGTGTCATTGTCGCCACCGGTCGCGGCATTGTCATCGCCCTGAGTGCCCGAGAAGGTCTGGGCACCGGCACCCGAACTGAAGAGGTCCCCGACTACGAGCGTCGCCTCGGAGATGACGGCCTCAGTCGTTCCGCTGCCATCAGTGAAGCTCGCAAGGACGCGGATCTGCGTGTTCACCTGCCCCTGCACCGGAGTGAAGCTCGCCGCCTGAGCACCGGCTATGTCGGTCCAGTAGCCTCCGATCAGGTGCTGCCATTGGTAGCTGAATGCCGAGGCTATGCCGTCGGGGTCCTCGATCGCGCCGGCGCCGGCAGTCAGCGCCTGCCCTTCGGTCGGGCTGCCGTCGCTGATCGTCGGCTGTCCGTTCGGCGAATAATTGGCCGCCGTGATCGTTGCGCGGACCGTCACCGGTCCGGCGCTGCCGCCGTCGACGTCGGCGACCGTCACGTCGAATCCTCCCGTCGTGGCTTTCGAGCCGTCGTGTACGAAGAAGACGTCGCCGGCCGCGAGCTGCGCCTGCGTGAAGCCGTTTACAGCCGTCCCGAGCGCCCCCCGCAGGGCGAGGTGCCCGTCCGCCACGTTTGCGACAGTGAAGGTCAGCCCCGCCGGCCCGCTCTCGTCGTCGCTCGCCGCGAGGTCGGCCGTGGTGAGCGCCACGCTGTCGCCCGTGGCCACCACGATCGTCAGATCGCCCGACAATATCGGGGCGCCGTTCACCGCGGTCACCGTCGCGCTGACCGTCACCGGCCCCGCGCTGCCGCCGGAGCCGTCGGCCACAGTGACTCGGAAGCCGCCGGTTGCGGTGTTCGATCCGTCGTGCACGAAGAAGACGTCGCCTGCCGCGAGCTGCGCCTGCGTGAAGCTGGTGATCGCATTTCCAAGCGCTCCCTGAAGCGCCAAGTGCCCGTTCACCAAATTGGTGGCGGCGAATGTCAGGCCCGCCGGCCCGCTCTCGTCGTCGCTCGCCGCCAGGTCGGCCGTGGTGAGCGCCACGCTGCCGCCCTCGGCCAGAGTGATCGCCAGATCGCCCGATAGCGTCGGGTCGATTGGGTGGGACGGTCCTGGAGCCGGCGTCCCGATTGGCACAATTTCGTTGTTCGCGATCGTCCAGCCCGACGGAGTGTAGCCGACGGGCTGCCAGTTGACTCCGCTCGCAACCGGCAGTTTGTGAGTGATATTGCCGCTGATCGTGACGTCCGTCGCATCCTGGTTCACCCGGATCACCGGGACCCCGGAGTTTGAGCGATACGCGGTGTCCTGCAGGACGATATTGTTGGTAATCTGCAGCCCGTTGGTTTCTCCGACCGCTATGCCGCTTACCTGGGCGCTGATCACTGTGTTGTGGCTGATAGTGGTGTTACTATTGAAATTTGTGGTGCCATTGCCCGCATAGATACCGTGGCTGACTTTGTTGTTGGTCGCGACGAAGTTGTTCTGGATCGTTACATTGGCTAGCTGGCCGCCGACAAATTGCATCCCATCCGAGTGCTTGGTGCCGTCAGTGTTGTTCAGGCTGACCGAGTTTCCCGAGATCGTCGCATTCTGGATATCGCTCATCCTCGTGCCGTCGAAACTGATGTTCGAGATAGTATTGTCTCGGAACAGGAGGTGCCCGGTAGATCGTACCAAGGCCCCGATTTCAAAGCTCTTGATTGTGCTGTTCGCGAGGGTGATGTTGTCGCTACCTTTCACCTCGAAGCCTGTTCCGCTTCCGGCACCGGAGATATTGACATTCTCGATGGTCAAGTTCTGCACGTTACTGAGCGCAATTTGGGAGAAGGTGACCGTGGCGCCACTCGCGGCCTCGATGGTCGCACCCGAAAGATTCTCCCCCTGCACAGAAAGGCTGTACGTGCCGCCCGAAAGTGAAATCGTATCCCCCGCACCGGCTGCTCGGATTGCGCTCGAGAGCTGGCTGTTGTTTGATACCAGGATGATCGACATATATAGCATCCCCCCACCACAAGTTCGACCGTCACTGCGTCATGTCGCCGTCCAACAGGTTATCGTGCAATAGTAATCGCCGGTATTATTATGCACTTTCAAGTGTACAAAATTTAACCGCGAGTTCAGCTCCACGCGAGGTCCGGTAAAAAACCGGGCGCGAGATCGACGCCCCGGCGTTTTCGGGCTCCAACATCTCAGATCAGGATATCTTCCTGACCGACCAGCATCTCACGGATTGATCAGTTCCATCCCTTGCAATCGCCTCCAGTGTCACCGATCGGGGACTCCGGAGGTCTGGATTGCTCGTTTTCATGCTGGGTCTATTCCTCCGGCAGCCTTTGCGAAACGCACTGATTTCCCGATGAGCGAATTTCCGCCTAGCCGGTCGTGGCAGAGAGTTCAGAGTGTCAATCGGCAAGAGACTGGGACCCCGATCGGCTCTCGAAAGTCCGCTGTGGCCGGCCTGCGGTATCAATGGCACGACCTGCTGGCATACCTCGAAGACGCTGAAGAGATTGACCTCGACGATCCGTCGTCACGCGTCAAGAGCGTGCCCCCAGCGCAACTACTAATGCTAGCCAAACCGTCTTCTGTCCCGTGAACGTACTCAAGCTGCTTTCCGCTCATATGCATGCGCGCGGGGCGCGCATGCACCGCTTCTCTAAAAAAATGCCCCGCTATCACTAGAGACTACGCCGCGTCAAGTCCGAGTAAATCCGCCGCCCAAGCGGACGAACTACGGCGTCGATACCCGGAAAGCGCCGGTTCTCGGGTGACGGAATCAACCAGAGCTAGACCGGTTTCTGCAAAGATGGTTATGATAGCGGCTTCGACGCTCGGAGGGGGAGGCGTTCATTTGGCTGGCGGGCCGGAGGCTACCCGAAAGCCAAATTACTCAGCGCTTGGGAGCACTGGTTCCGCGGTGAGGTCAACCCGATCGAGAGCCGGACGACGGTGCCGAGTTTTCGCGCACCGGAATTCGGCGGAGTGCACAAAGATCAGCGGGGAGAAGACGACATGCCGAACTATGCCAACGAGTGGGCCAAAGCCTGGAGCGACTATTCCAACTATGCGGCCAAACAGCCAAAGGACCACCCCTCCAAGAACGTCGTCGCCCAGGTAGACGGCCTGAAGCTGACGGAGGATCTCCAGGGGCTGACGTATCTTTACGACGCGGTCGACGCCTTCATCGCCCAGGCCCACCAGGCCAAGCAGCATCACCCGCCCGATCCGGACGCCGAGACCGCGCTCAACGCCAAGGAGAGCCAGCTGTGCCAGAGAAACATGGTCCAGCCCTACTACGAAAGAGGCTTGTCGGCGCAGCGCGGGCTCAAGAGCACGGTCGAGGCCGCGAAGGTCCGCATCCAGCAGAAGAAGCCCGACAGCAGCGAGGTGATGCTGCTCGGCATCCTCGTGAAGGATGCGGAGGACATCTCCAGGGCCCTGACCAAGGACATGGAAACCTACGTCACCAAGATGCCGGAAACCGCAAAGCGCCTCCGGCAGAAAGCCTGACCCTGATAGCGGCGCACGCTTCGCGCCGCCTGCACGTCCTAGGGGAGGAATCGAACCATGGCAGAGACCGAAGCGTCCGATGAGGAGCTGGCCGCGCTGAAAGCGCTGATCGGGGAAGCGGACGCGACGACCACTGGGAACCTCGCGGCCGTGAACAAGCTTGAGGTGCCGGGCGACGCGCCCAAGGTGCGCTACCTCGTCCCCGGCATCGAGTCGTTCCTCGGGCACGGCTACGACGTCTTCGGCGAGTTCGCTTCGCCGAACTCGGTCAAGGCCCGGATCTACGACCTGTCGAAGGAACCGCAGGTCGACCAGCCGACCGTCGACCAGAGCATCTCGCTCGACGCCGAACAGCTCTCGCACGCCTTTACGGTGCCGCCGACCGAGCTCCGGCTCGTCTACAGCCGGCCGCAGCGGGTCGGCTACACCAACGTCTTCCAGTCATCGACCGAGATCAAGGAAATCACCACCTCGGACAAGACCAAGGTGAAATGGGGCGTCGGCGGCACCATCGAAGGCGGCTACGGCGGCTTCACCGGCGAGATCGAAGGCAGGTTCGACACCAAGACGACGCGGCTCGCCACCGCGCACTGCCTGCAGGCGACGTTCCAGACCATCTACTGGAAGCTCGACGTCAACGACTACAGCCTGACGAACCCGCCGCCGATCTCCAAGGACGTCACGAACGACTTTGCCACCCAGCCCGTCGACAGCCTGATGGAAAAATACGGCACGCACTGTCTCGAGGAGGTCGGCATCGGAACGAAGATCGTGCACTCCTACACGATCGACACCTCGAAGTTCAGCCGCAAGATGGATGTGACCGCGGCGCTGAAGGCCAAGTACGACGGCGGCAGCTTCAACGCCGGCGTGAACGTCGACAGCGAGTACCACGACGCGGCCTGGAACGACCGCAGCGCGGTCAGCGTCAAGATCTTCACCTACGGCACGAGCGACCACCAGCTCGCCGAGATTACCGACCTTTCGCAGGGCCTCGGGGAGCACCCGCTCGCGGTTCTGCGGCAGGGCTGGCACAATCCGACGCTGATCCAGTTCTACAAGTCCTCGCTGCGGCCGCTCTGGAAGGTGCAGAACCTGATGGAGCCCGCGAAGGCCGTCGAGTTCGAGCGCCGCTTCAAGGAGCGCGCCGTCGAGGAGCAGGTGCAGCTGGGGCACATCTTCGAGGGGCTGCAGCCGATCTACCTGCTGGGCACGACCGACGGCGGGCGCCGGAAGTATCGGCTCGAGCAGACCCCGCACTACAAGTACGGCGGCGAGGAGTGGACGGTCGAAAACGACGGCAAGCCCTGGCAGTACCTGAGCGCGACGGACAAGCCCGGGATGGTGCCGCTCTACGAGCTCGGGCTCAACGACGACAACAAGACGGTGCGCTACGAGACCCAGAGCTGGTGCGACATCTTCGGGCGGCATCCGATCGAGGGCTATGCCTGGAGCAAGACCGGTCGGACGCTCGGCTACGTCTACGACAGCACCGGCCCCGACACCCGGGTGCCCGAGGATGCCGTGCCGGTTTACGCCTTCTACGACAAGGGCGGACAGGCGGGCCGAGGGGTGTTCTATTCGTACCTGAAGGAACTCGTCTGGGACCAGGGCGCGTGGAAGCCGCTCGGCGAAATCGGCGTCATGCAGGCGGAGTTCGCGCGTGCCGCCAGGGCGGCCTTCGAGCGCGACTGGGACGCCCACGACGGCTGGTACAAGTTCTGGAACGCCAAGCCCGACTTTCACCCGGCGGAGCATGGCTTCATCCTCGACGCGGATGGCGTGATGCTGATGAGCCCCGGAATTCCGCACTGGTACTCGCTCAAGGCCGCGTGACTCCGGTTCGGATGCACAACTGCCGACGCAACCCGGGGGGATCGGGAGATGCCCGGGTTACGTCGTCTACTGGGAGGACGTGTTCGTCAGACCCAGCGCAGTTTCCGAGCCGCGTGAATCGTGGGCACGCAGATCGAACGCTCTGTGGTACGCCGACGTGCGGCTCGGGGAAGCCGCGGGCTGGGCGATGCTGGACGAGGACGGCACCGTGGTGGTCTCGGACGAGCGGCGGTCGTGGGTATCCAGGCTCAGGCCGGAGGGCTCAACCCTGGACGATGCTGCTGGCGGCCCAGGGGCCGGAGGAATTGCTGGCGAGGCTCGCCGAGGTCGCCCTAGCTGGGCTGGGCGTAGCCGCGGTGATGCGGCTGAGCCCGCTCAGACTCGAACGCAAGTTGCTGTCTGGAGCGGCCCTGACCGGCTCCATAGCTGATCCAATGCCCGAAGCGCGCGACCGGCCCCTTTGTTGTAAATCAATGCCTTACGCCCCAGAGAACTCGAGGCAATTATATACGAAACGTACCTTGACGTAAAAACGGGCAGGTACCATATATAAGGCGTACCGCAGGGGGCCTCGGCTATGGACATGACGAACCCGATCTACACCGACCCGGACGAAGCTCGGGAATACCTTGAGGCGCAGCGCTGGCCAGATGGCCCGGTCTGCCCCCATTGCGGCTGCACCGGCAAGATCACCCTCTTGCAGGGCAAGAGCACCCGCCCCGGCGTCTACAAGTGCAACGACTGCCGGAAGCCGTTCACCGTCACCGTCGATAGCCTCTTCGAGGACAGCAAGGTTGCGCTAAACAAGTGGGTGCTGGCGGTTCACCTGATGGCGGCGTCGAAAAAGGGCATGTCGGCGCACCAGCTCCACCGCTTGATCGGCGTCACCTACAAGACGGCATGGTTCATGTTTCACCGCATCCGCGAGGCCATGCGGAGCGACGACACCACCCCGTTCGGCTCGGGCGGCGGCATTGTCGAGGTTGACGAGACGTTCATCGGCAAAGACCCGAAGTGGAGCCGTTACCATACGGGCCGCGGCTATCTGCACAAGATGAAGGTGCTGGCGCTGGTGGACCGCAGCACAGGGCATTCCCGGGCGATCGTCGTTGACCACCTGTCGAGGAAGGACGTTTACCCGATCCTGCAAGCCAATATCGCCCGTGAGGCGCGCATCATGACCGACGAAGCGCCGATGTATCGCGGTCTCGGCAAGATCTTCGCGGAGCACCAGTCAGTGAACCACGGCAAGGAAGAGTACGGCCGTGGCGAGACGCATACGAACACGATCGAAGGCTACTTTTCGGTGTTCAAGCGCGGCATGAAGGGAGTCTATCAGCACTGCGGCAAGCAGCATCTGCACCGCTACGTCGCCGAGTTCAACTTTCGGTACACACACCGCGCGGCCAATGGGATTGACGATACCGCTCGCGCCGCACTGATCCTTAAGGCGATCGAGGGGCGGCGGCTCACCTATCGGTGACTGACTTCCGGCTACCCGCTTTGGGTGGACTGGCCACCGCCCTAGCCGTCGCGTTTTGGCTTGGTGTTGAGCATCCGGCGGACTAGCTCGTCACCAGCGGCGCGTTCCGCATCTTCTGTGGCCGGGAATGCGCTGTCCAGAGACGCAGCATCCTCGTCGGCACGGCTTCGCCGGCTCCTTTCCCTAGCGGCGCGCAGTTCGTCCATATCTAGAACCTCCTTGATCCTCGCCATTGGTACAACCACCCCCATGCCTACAGGTACCCTTACCTGCTTGCCCTTATCCAGCGCGAGAACCGCATCGGGCTCGGCGTCCCACGCGCCCTGCCACAATCCCATGAGAGCTACCCTGGCATGAGGGACTAGTACGTCTATAGTGCCAGCTTTGGAGGGCAAATCCGTCCACGAAACCGAAGCCCGAACGAATACAGGCGCACCACTCAACCCATTTAGGCTCATCTGCTCAACGAGATACGCCTGAACATACTTGGTCTGCCCCTTCTTATCAGGCTCCCAATCCTGAACAGGAACCAATTCGTCCGACGGCAAAAGTGAAATCGCGCCAGAGTGGACAACAGGCAGATTGGCCCGCTTACCCGCCATCAGACGAAACAGGCCAACGGTGTAAGCCACGTCGCCAATGGTAACTGCATCCATTCCAATGTGTCGTCCACCTAAAAATTCATCTTCGTTGATATACGCGAAGTCAGCCCCACTAGTATCAAGGTGTACAGGCAGAACGGCTACATCAACGGTAGGGTCTGGGTGAAGATACCACCGCCAATTTATAGGCGACGCTTGATCGAAAGTCAGCGGTTTTGTTCCGCCGCCTATACGGTTTAGCCGAATTACAAAGGGAACCTCACGAAGTGCAACAGCCACGTGCTTGGCAGTAACAAGGTGCAGGACGCCGTCATAGCCGACAAAGAAGCCGGTACCCCCGGCAACGAAGTTGTCGTCATAGCCCGTGCCGATGAAGGCGACGACCTTCCGAAGGTCCTCATTCAAGCGCATCATATACCCCGGTAGGGCCGGGCAGGGCGCAAGCCGGACCGGCCCGGTGGCTAGGGGTACGAGTCTATCGCGAATTGTCTGGTACGTCATCTATATAATCCCCGAACTCGATCGCAGTCCCCGTTGCTCCGCCAACCTCCCGACACAACCCGTTCTCCGCTTACTCGCGGCTCAAATTTCTTTTTTCTTCCGAGGGCGTGGCGGGAGAGCTGTTTACTTCACGCCGGAACCCGGATTCGGCTCTCTCACGGCCCTTCGAACCCGAAGGGCGAGGTCACCGGAGCACCAGGAGAGACTCGTCCCAGCGCGGCGGCGATCCGCCTGAGCATCGCGGGCCAAGTCGCTCAGGTCCTGCTCGACGCGCTACCGGAACGACGCACACGAGTAGTCGACGGACTTTAAGCGGCGCTGGTGGCCCGGGGCGCGGAACGGCCCATGCGATAGAACGGCCGTCGGGGTCCATGCATCGACTTGCCCCGCCAGAACGCACTCGCGGGCGATGGCGTCGATCGATCGCCGCGCCTGACTCCCGAAGACGATGTCCTGTGCCCGCGCTACCATTCCGTCGAGCGCTTCGGGTCGCTTCGCGCTCCGCTGATAGTCCGTGCATCGGAATGTCCTCGATCCGGTCAAATCGTCTTCTGGTGCGCGGCGTTGTTGACGAGGAGATCGAGCCGGCCGAACTCGCTGGTGGCCCGTTCGACCAGGCTGCGGCAGTGCGCCTCGTCCTTGATGTCGCCCGGAACCAGGATGCCGCTCTGGCCCGCCTCGTCGATTCAGCGGCCGGTTTCCTCGGCATCCGCGTCCTCGTCGCAATACGCGACGAGGACGTCGGTGCCCTCGCGGGCAAACGCAATGGCGACGACCCTGCCGATGCCAGAGTCGCCGCCGGTGACAATGGCCGCCCGTCCCTCCAGACCGCCGCTGCCGCGGTAGCTCTGCTCGCCGGGGTCAGGCCGCGGCGTATCGCCTGCGTCGAGCCTGGGGTGTCCTGGCGCTGCGAAGGCCGGGGCGGTTCGGCGTGCTTCGTGGTGGGGTCGAGTGCCATCCAAGTTACCTCCCTGGCGATCGGGGGAGCAACCCCCGGAGCGGCGTCGGCGTACGAACCAACCTCTACGCGATGTTCCACCTGTCGAAGGCTGCGGCGCCGGCCATGCGTCCCGGGAGCGCCATCATCAGCACCGCCTCGAGGGCGCGGAGGCCGCCTTCGCGCATGCCCGCCGTTTGGGCCGACGACTTCAAATCAAAACGTGCCCGGCACGGGAACGAAGAGCATCGGCGGCGTCTTGGGCGCGCGGATGCCGGGAGTATTCTAGCGGATGTCAAGAATATTCTAATGGATTTCCGTCCCGCCTTAACCGTTCAGGCAACCTTCGAGGATTGCGTGGACGCGGAGATTGCCTGTGCGCTTCTCTCCGAAGGATCGCTCCGTTATGAAGAACCGGAGGCGGTCGGTTTCCGGCGCTGGCTCGTTCAGGTGCGTGGAATAACTCCCGCCCTCGCCCGCCGGGCGGAAGTCGTGCTGCGGAGTGCACGCGCGAGGGAAACCCGGATCGTGCGCGAGAATGACTTTCACGGCCCGGCACCTCCGCTCCGACGATCAAACCAACCGTAAAGGAACCGGCGGACCTTAAGTGAAGTGCCAGCGGAGCGATTTTAGAGCCGAAGCAGGCTGTGAGTAGCAGCTCTGCGTCGGCGCGCGTCGCGCGTTTTCAGGTCATCCCTCGGGAAGCAAACGAGACATTGAACAAGCGATCGACATTGCGGAACGAGCCGATCGCGGCGGCTGCGGTGCACCTCTGCGTGGACATGCAGCGGATGTACGGCCCCGGCATGCCTTGGTCAGTGCCATGGATGACCAAGGTGCTGCCGGCATCGGCCAGATGTGTGAGCGGCACGCGGAGCAGACCGTGCTCACGCGTTTCATCCCGGCGCGGCGGTCGGGCGAGGACAGCGGCGGCCAGTGGCGGCGCTACTACCAGAAGTGGGCCTCTATGACGCTTGAGGCAACGGCCCGGATATGGTGGAGGTCGTCCCGGAACTTGCCCGCTACGCACCGCCCGCCGAAACCGTCGACAAGCCGGTCTATTCCCCCTGGATCGGCTCGCCGCTGCGCGAAAGGCTTGCGGCGCGCGGCTGCGACACGCTGATCCTGACTGGAGGCGAGACCGACATGTGCGTGCTTGCCACGCTCCTCGGCGCAGTTGACTGGGGCTACCGGGTGATCCTGGTGCATGACGCGCTCTGTAGCAGTTCCGACGAAAGCCACGAGGCGATGCTCGCCCTCTTTTCCGCCCGTTTTAGCGAGCAGGTGGAACTGGCCTCGATTGACGAAGTGCTGTCCGCCTGGTCAAACCACGCATCGTCCCGATGACAGGCGATCATGGTTCACGAAAAGCGCCAAGCGGAAGGCTAACGCCATTGCTATAAGTCGTCTGAGTTGCGGAGCGCGGCGCCGCCCAAGCTGTTGATGGAAGGAACACATGCCGCTGCATCGGAGTTGGTCTCAAACGTTGATCCTAAGGAGACGGACAATGGCACAGAAGGACCTCAACGCCCTGTTCTACGAAGGACTGAAGGATATCTATTGTGCCGAGCAGAAGATCCTGAAGGCTCTCCCGAAAATGGCTCGAGGCGTGCAGTCCCAGCAGCTTACGGCGGCGTTCGAAGAGCACCGCGATCAGACCGAAGGTCACGTCGAGCGTTTGCAGCGTGTCTTCGAGCTCCTCGGAAAGCGTGCGCAGGCCAAGACCTGCCCTGCGATCGACGGGATCATCGAGGAAGGCGAGGAGATTCTCGAGGCGTTCAAGGATCAGCCGGCAATCGACGCGGGGCTGCTCGCTGCCGCCCAGGCAGTGGAGCACTACGAGATTGCCCGCTACGGCACGCTCAAGCGGTGGGCGACGGTGCTCGGTATGGACGAGGCGGCCGACATGCTCGCCGACACCTTGTCGGAGGAGGCCGACACCGACGAGAAGCTGACCGAGCTCGCCGACGCATCGGTTAATGCCGACGCGATGGCGGCTGAGTAGGGAGTTGCTTTCAGGGCGTGGTGGTGGGGCAGCCGCCCCCTGCGCGCCGCGTGGATCCGCCGGCTCTACGAGCCGACCTCGGTTGTCGTCACTACCCCGTCGCCGGCGGCGATGGCCCGTTGATGACCGAAATTCGCCGCAGCACTTCTCGACTGCCTCACCTGCCACTGCAACATCGTCGAAACCGGCAACGAGAGCTGAGGATTCACGAACCGCGCCCGACCCGACCCCCACCGCCTCGCCGGAGCGGGACGCGGCCCGTCAGCTCCTCGGCTTCAGGTTCTCCGGGTCGTAGAGCGGGCGGTAGCCGACGGCGGCGACTTCGACCGGGTAGATTTCGGCGAAGTATTGCACGGCGAGCTTGCGGCCGGGCTGGCAGTGGGACCAGGGCAGGTAGGCGAGGGCGATGTTCTTGCCGACGGTCGGGCCGTAGGCGATGGAGGTGGTGAAGGAGCGGCGGCCGAGCTCGTCGACCAAGGTCTCGCCGGTGTCGGGGTCGATGACCGGCAGGGTGCCGACCGGGTAGCGAGCGACGCCAAAGGCATCGACGTTGTCGGTCATGACCAACGTGCAGAGCATCGCGGGCTGGTGCTCCCGGGCGCGGTGCTCGAGGTGGCTCGCCTTGCCGCGGAAGTCGGCCTCCTTGACCTTCGGGCGCGCGAGGCCGGCCTCGAGGAGATTGTATTCGGTGAGGAGGTCGGCGTTCTGCAGCCGCAGGCTCTTCTCCATGCGGCGGCTGTTGGCGTAGGTCTCGACGCCGACCGCCATCACGCCGGTCTCCCGCAGGGCGTCCCAGACGGCGAGGCCGTCGTCATAGGCCATGTGCAGCTCCCAGCCCTGCTCGCCGACGTAGGAGATGCGAAAGGCGGTGACGTCCCTGCCGGCGATGCGGACCGGGCGGAGCGCAGCGAAGGGGAAGCTCTCGGGGGCGAGGGCGTCGGGGTTCTCGACGACCTTTTGCAGCGTCGTGCGGGCGTTGGGGCCCCAGATGCCGATCGTGACGTACTTCTCGGCGACGTCCTCGATGGTCACGTCGAGGCCTTTGTCCTCGGCGACCCGGCGCATGTAGTGGAAGTCGCGCGGGCCGGCGTCGGCGCCGTTGACCATGCGGATGCGGTCGGGCAGTCGGAAAAGGGTGAAGTCGGCCCGGACGTTGCCCTCGTCATCGAGGAAATGGGTGTAGATGCCCTTGCCGATGTTGGTATCGCCGCCGACCTTGGCGGCGCAGAGCCACTCCATCAGCGCGACGTGGTCGGGGCCGGAGATGTCGGTCATGTGGAAATGCGAGAGGTTGATGATCCCGCAGTCCTCGGAGAGCGCCAGCTGCTCGGCGTTGGAGACGCGCCAGAAGTGGCGGTTGTCCCATTCGTTCGCGCGGACGGGGACCTTGTCGCCGTATCTCTCCAGCAGGTGCTCGTTGGCTGCGTAGCCGTGGGCGCGTTCCCAGCCGCCGAGCTCCATGAAGTAGCCGCCGAGGGCCTTCTCGCGCTGCCAGAAGGGGGAGCGGCGGATGCCGCGGCCGCCGGCGAAGGGCTCGCGCGGGTGCACCGGCGGGTTGTAGATCTTGCGCGCGGTCTCGGTGCAGCGCTCCTCGATGAAGCTCTCGGTGAGCGCGAAGGGATTGAAGCGGGCGTAGTCGATGCGCGCGTGGTCGATCGCGGTGCGGCCGTCGGTCATCCAGTCGGCGATGAGCTTGCCCATGCCTGGGCCGTCCTTGACCCAGATGCCGACCGCGTACCAGAGGCCGCGCACCTTCTGGCTCTCGCCCATCGACGGGCCGCCGTCGGTCGTCGTCTGCAGCAGGCCGTTAAACGAATGGCCCTCGTTGAAGCCGAGCTCGCCGAGGATCGGGGTCAGCTCCATCGCGCGTTCGAGCGGCTCGAGCACCTGCTCCATCTCGAGATCGCGCTGCGACGGCGAGAGGCGGGACTGCTCCTTCTCCAGGAGGTCACGCGGGTGGACGAGGCGGGGGTTCTGCTCCTCGTAGTAGCCCCACTCGATCTGGCCGCCCTCGGCGGTCTTCGGGTCGCCGGTGTCGCGCATGTAGGCCGAGTTGCCCTGGTCGCGCATCAGCGGGTAGCCGATCTCCTTGCCCGTGCCCTCGAACTGCGTGTACGGCCCGAAGAAGGTCAGCGGGTGGTCGACGGGCATCACCGGCAGGTCCTCGCCGGCCATTGCGGCGATCAGCCGGCCCCAGAGACCGGCGCAGACGACGACGCGGTCGGCCATGACCGTGCCGCGGGTAGTGACGACGCCCTTGATCCGGCCGTCCTCGATGACGAGCGACCTGGCAGGCGTGTTGGCGAAGGCCTTGAGCTTGCCGGCGCGCTCGGCCTGGTCGACGAGCTTGCTGGCAACGGTCTGCGAGCGCGGGATGACGAGGCCGGCGTCGGGATCCCAGAGGCCGCCCTGGACGAGGTCCTCCTCGATCAGCGGGAACTTCGCCTTGATCTCGGCCGCGTCCATCAGCCGAGCCCGGGTGCCGAAGGCCCTGCCGGAATCGACCTTGCGGCGGATCTCGTTCATCCGCTCGTCGTCGCCGACGCGGGCGACCTCGATACCGCCGATGCGGGCGTAGTGGCCCATCTTCTCGTAGAAGTCGGCCGAGTAGAGCGTCGTCCAGCAGCTCAGGAAGTCGTGGCTCGTTGCGTAGCAGAAGTCGGAGGCGTGCGCGGTCGAACCGATGTCGGTGGGGATGCCCGACTTGTCGATGCCGACGATGTCGTCCCAGCCGCGCTCGACCAGGTGATACGCGACCGACGCGCCGACGATGCCGCCCAGGCCGACTATGACGACCTTCGCCCGTTCCGGAAACGCTGCCATGCGATTCTAGTCCTTCTTGACCGCGACCCTGGTGCGGTTGTAGCGGGCGCGCCCGAGGACTGATGGTCCGGCTGCGACATTCCAGCGCTCAGGGGCGCATTTCCGCGAGAATGGCACGGGCGGCGCCGAGCGGCGAGGGCGCCGACAGGATCGGGCGCGCCACCACGAGGTGGGTGGCACCGGCCGCGAGAGCGGCGGCGGGCGTCGCGATGCGCTTCTGGTCGCCGGGGTCGGCGCCGGCGGGGCGGATGCCCGGCGTCACGATGCGCCTGCCGGCAGCTTCGGGCAGGGCGGCGATTTCGGCGGCCTCGCGCGGGGAGGCGATGACGCCGTCCGCACCGGCGGCAAAGGCGCGGCGGGCGCGCTCGACGACGATGCCGGCGAGCTCGCCGTCGCGGACGAGCGCCGCGTCGAGGTCGGCGCGGTCGAGCGAGGTCAGGATCGTCACGGCGAGGATGCGGGTCGGGGCCTCGCCGCGGCCGGCGACGGCGGCGGCGACCACGTGCGGGTCGCCTTGCACGGTCAGGAAGTCCGGCGCCACGCGCTCGACGATCCCGCGCGTCGCGGCGGCCACGGTGGCGCCGATGTCGAAGAGCTTCATGTCGAGGAAGACGCGCTTTCCGCTGCGGCGCAGGTCTGCGGCGAGGGCGAGGCCGCCGTCGGCGAGGAGGCCGAGGCCGACCTTGTAGAAGCCGACGGCCTCGCCAAGTGTCGCCACCATCGCGCGGGCCGCGGCGGCGTCGGGCAGGTCGAGGCCAACGATCAGGCGGTCGTCCGGCATGGCGCTCCCAAGGATTGCGCCTGCCTGCCTGCCCGGGCCGGGCCTTGTCAAGGCCGTCGCCGGCGGGCGATGCGGACGAGTTTGGGTCCTCGGCGCTTTGGCGCCGTCGCCCGCATGCGCGGGCCTTTGGGGCCGAAGGCCGGGCGAGGGCTTCCCTGGCTCCCGGAGGTCGCAAGGGCTTTCGAGACGGCCCGATGGAGCGCTCGCCGCCCCCCTCGACCCCCCAGGCGCTGCCCGATAGGCCAAAGAAGGTGGCGCGGGGGAGCACCTCGGGGAGCAAGCCCATCGGGAAGGGGCGGCGTCTCGGGGGCGAGCGGATCTGTCGTCGCGGGGGAGTCGGGGACGTACGCCGAGCTCGCGTTGGGACCGGCCATTTCGGTGTCGTTCAGCCCTCGTCGGCGCCGAGGTCTAGGGGGACCTGCTCGGGACTGGAGCGGCGGCGGCGGCGGGCGCGGGCAGTTTCCTTGCGGGCGCGGGCGGCGGCGAGGGCGGCTTCGCCGTCATCGACGTAGAGGGCGGGGGTGATGGCGAAGGTCAGGACGGGGCAGCCGCCGCCGCTGCCGCCCTCGATCCGCGGCCAGAGCTTCTCGTGGTGGGTGGTCGAGGCGCCGTAGCTCGTGCCCTTGCCGAGGCGGTCGAAGACGCCCTGGAGCTCGGTAGCGCGGGTAAGGATCACCCCCACGTCGATGGCACGCAGGTCGAAGAGCAGGCGGAAGTTGTTGAGGTCGCGGTCGAAGAAGGGGTCCTTGTTGTTCCACTCGAGCTCGACGGCGACCCGGCCCTTGACGCAGTCGACCGCGTGGGTGGGGCTCGCGTACTCGGTCGCGCCGACCATGATGCGGGTCTCGAACTTCTCCTCGCGCCAGCCGCGGGCGGCGAAGGCGGCGTTGATGCCCTGCGAGATAGGAGAGAGACCGCCGCCGGCGGTCAGGATCTCCGAGCGCAGCAGGCGGAAGGACCGCAGGACGCCGACGATGTCCGCCCATTCCTCCGGGCAGGCGGTCATCAGCACCCCGGCCGCGTTGCGCCACTCGCGCACGTGGTAGAGCAGCCGCAGGTCGTCGGGGACGAGGTGCTCGGTCGCCATGCGCGGCTCATGCCAGAAACGTCGGTCGGCTGTCCATCGCGGCGGCTGTCGCCGGCCGGCGAGGCCGGTCAGGGTTCACTGCTTCGGGATGACCCGGATGCCGAGCTCGCGCAGCTGCTCGTTGGTGGGCTCGGAGGGGGCGTCCATCATCAGGTCCTCCGCGCGCTGGTTCATCGGGAACATGATGACCTCGCGGATGTTCTCGGCACCCGCCAGCAGCATTACAATGCGGTCGATGCCCGGCGCGATGCCGGCGTGCGGCGGGGCGCCGTAGCGGAAGGCGGAGATCATGCCGCCGAAGTGGCCGTCGACGAAGGCGCGGTCATGGCCGACGATCTCGAAGGCCTTGTACATAATCTCGGGCTTGTGGTTCCGCACGGCCCCGGAGGAGAGCTCGACGCCATTGCAGACGATGTCGTACTGGAAGCCGAGGACGTCGAGCGGGTCCTGCGCGTCGAGGGCGGCGAGGCCACCCTGGGGCATCGAGAAGGGGTTGTGGCTGAAGTCGAGCTTCTGGGTGTCGGGGTCGCGCTCGTACATCGGGAAGTCGACGATCCAGCAGAAGTCGAAGCGATCCTCCTGGGTCAGGCCGAGCTCCTTGCCGATGACGTTGCGCGCCTTGCCGGCAACGGTCTCGAATTTGGTGGGCTGGCCGCCGAGGAAGAAGGCGGCATCGCCTTCCCCGAGGCCGAGCTGGGTGCGGATCGCCTCGGTGCGCTCGGGGCCGAGGGCCTTGGCAATCGGGCCGGCGGCTTCCATTCCTTCGCGCCAGAAGATGTAGCCCATGCCCGGCAGCCCCTCGCCCTGGGCGTAGGCGTTCATGCGGTCGCAGAAGGCGCGGGAGCCGCCGCCCTTGGCGGGAATGGCGCGGATTTCGGTGCCGGGGTGGTCGAGCATGCCGGCGAAGAGCTTGAACCCGGAGCCGCGGAAGTGGTCGGAGACGACCTGCATCTCGATCGGGTTCCTGAGATCGGGCTTGTCGGTGCCGTAGAGGCGCATGGCGTCGCGATAGGCGATGCGGGGGAAGTCGGGGGTGACGGGCTTGCCGCCGCCGAAGGTCTCGAAGACGCCGCGCATGACGGGCTCGATGGCGGCGAAGACGTCGTCCTGGGTCGCGAAGCTCATCTCGACGTCGAGCTGGTAGAACTCGCCGGGCGAGCGGTCCGCACGCGGGTCCTCGTCGCGGAAGCAGGGGGCGATCTGGAAGTAGCGATCGAACCCCGCGACCATGATCAGCTGCTTGAACTGCTGCGGCGCCTGGGGCAGGGCGTAGAATTTGCCGGGGTGGAGCCGCGAGGGGACGAGGAAGTCGCGCGCGCCCTCGGGAGAGGAGGCAGTCAGGATCGGCGTCTGGAACTCGGTGAAGCCTTGCGCGCGCATCGCATCGCGGAGGTGGGCAATCACGCGGGAGCGCAGCATGATGTTCGAATGCAGCGCCTCGCGGCGGAGGTCGAGGAAGCGGTATTTCAGCCGGGTTTCCTCGGGGTAGTCGATGTCGCCGAAGACCGGCAGCGGCAGCTCGTCGGCGGGGCCGAGGACCTCCATCTCGCGGACGTAGACCTCGATCTCGCCGGTCGGCAGCTTCGGGTTCACGAGCTCGGAGGCGCGCGCCTTGACGGTGCCGTCGATGCGGATCACCCACTCGGCGCGCACCTTCTCGAGCGCGGCGAAGGCGGGGCTCTCGCTGTCGGCGAGCACCTGCGTGATGCCGTAGTGATCGCGGAGGTCGATGAAGAGGACGCCGCCGTGGTCACGGACACGGTGCACCCAGCCCGCGAGCCGCGCGTCCTTGCCGACGTCCGCGAGCGTCAGCGCGGCGCAGGTGTGGCTACGGTAGGGGTGCATTCCGGGCTCCTCGCGGCTGTCGCGCGGATAGACCGCGCAGCCCCCGTGCTGTCAAGTCCGGGTTCCGAGCGGCTACGACGCAAGGCGGGCGGGGATGAGGCCGCGCAGCGCGTTGCCCACGAGGAGGCGGCGGGCGGTGGCGAGGGACGCCGCCTCGATCACCGCCTCGCGGCATTGGCCGCGCTCGAGCATCTCGGCCCGCAGCACCCCGGGGAGGAGGCCGGACGCGAGCGGCGGCGTGACGAGGCCGCGGCCGAAGTCGGCGAAGACGGTCGTCGTCGTGCCCTCGCAGAGCTCGCCGCGCTCGTTCGCGAGCAGTGCCTCGTCGATGCCGGGGGCGCGGGCGGCGCGGGCGGCGTCGTGGACCGGCCGGCGGTCGGTCTTGAGGACGAGCCAGGGATCGCCGGAGTCGAGGCGCTCGCGGGCGAAGGCGACGGTCCAGGCGGCGGGGTTCGGGGCGAGCGCCGCGGTCTCGACCGCCGGAACGCCGGCGAGGGTCACGGTGAGGCGGATACGCAGCGCGCCCTCACCGGATATGGTCGCGAGGACGCGGCCGATCGCCGGCCAGTCGGGCGAGACGCCGAGGGCGGCGGCGGTGCGGGCGAGGCGGGCGAGGTGCGCCGGCAGGCGCGGGAAGCGGCCGCCGGAGTCGCGGCCGAAGGTCTCGATCAGCTTAAGGTCGGAGGGGAAGGGGAGCATGACCACCGACGGCCGATCGGCGGCGCTCGAGTCGAGGTCGATGGAAGTTGCGTACACGTGCTCGCCCGCAAGTTGCCGGAGGCTTCCCATTGCCGCGGCGGCCGCGGGCGGTCAATGGCGTTCAACCCGCCGCGGGTACGCGGGTTGACGGCAGCGGCCGGCTGCGGCGACAAGGGGCGTCCGCCGCATCGGGTGCTGCCGGTTGTTCGAGATCTTCGCCGCCGCGAGCTTCCAGAGCATCTGGTACTGGGTGCTGCACGTCGTCGTCTGGACGCTGGCCTGCTATCGGACGCTCGGGGTGCCGCACGACATGCTGCTGCGCGCCCGGCGGCTGCCCGAGGTGGCGGCGCGGGTCGACGTGCTGGCGCGGCTCGCGGCCGAGCGGGTCGGCGGCATCTACGACATCCTCGGGGCGCCGCTGGCGGCCGCCTCGGGCTTCGCCCTGGCGGCGCTGGCAGCACTCGGGTTCCTGAGCCGGGTCGAGCTGGCGCAGGCGAGCTTCCTGATCCTGATGCCGCTGGCGATCGTCTTCTATTCGAAGCTCCGGCTGGCGCTTGCGATCCGCCGCCGCGGGATCGCCGGCCCGGAGCTGGTGCTGGCGCTGGCGCGGCGGCGGATGTGGCACCAGTTCGTCGCGATCTTCGCCATGCTCGCGGCCGCCGCGCTGGCGCTGGCGCTGCACCCGGATCGGCTGGCGGCGCTGTGAGAGGCTCGTGCAAGGGCCTGCTCGGCCTCCGAGAGCGGGTCTGTCCGTTGTGTAGCGTGATCGAGCGGGAAGGGGCGCTCCAGGCACGTTCCGAGCGACGCCCGAGGCCACGGCTTGCGGGGCGGCGGGGGCTGCGCTAGGTCGCGGCGCATGACCGGATTGCGGCCCCTGACGCCCGGACGCCTGATCGTGGGCGGCTGTCCCGAAGGCTTCGACGCTCGCTGGCTCGCCGAGACCGTCGCGCGTGCCACGGGTCCGGTGGTGCATGTGGCGCGGGACGATGCGCGGCTGGCGGCGATGCGGGCAGCGCTGCGTTTCTTTGCCCCGGAGCTGCCGGTGCTGACGCTTCCGGCCTGGGACTGCCTTCCCTACGACCGGATCTCGCCCAACCCCGAGATCGCCGCGCGACGGATGGCGACGCTGGCGGCGCTGGCGGCCGGGTTCGCGCGGCCGTCGGCGGTGCTGACGACGGTCAATGCCGCGACGCAGCGGGTGCCGGCGCGGGCGGTGCTGGCGGCGGCGAGCTACACGGCCGAGGTCGGCGGTCGTGTCGATGTTGCGGTGCTGCGCGGGTATCTGGCGCGGATGGGGTACGGGCAGGCGCCGACGGTGACCGAGCCCGGGGAGTTCGCGGTTCGGGGCGGGCTCGTCGACCTCTGGCCTCCCGGGGCGCGGACGCCGGTGCGGCTCGACCTTTTCGGCGACGTGCTCGACAGCGCGCGGCGGTTTGATCCCGAGACCCAGCGGACGACCGAGGCGGTGCGACGGGTCGAGCTGTCGCCCGTGTCGGAGGTGATCCTCGACGAGGCGTCGATCCAGCGCTTCCGGACCCGCTATCGCGCGATGTTCGGGGCGGCGGGGCACGACGACCCGCTCTACGAGGCGGTCAGCGCGGGGCGAAAACACCAGGGTTACGAGCATTGGCTGCCGTTCTTTCACGAGCGGTTGGAGACGGTGTTTGACTACCTGCCGGGGGCGCCGGTGCTGCTCGACGACCAGACTGGGGCCGTTCGAGGGGCGCGCTGGGCGGCGCTGGCCGAGCAGTACGACGCGCGGGCGGCGGCGCTGGCGGCGAAGTCGAAGCTCGGGACGGTCTACAAACCGGTGCCGCCGGGCGAACTCTACCTCGACGAGGGCGCCTGGGACGAGGCGGTCGCCGGGCGGCCGCTGCACCAGCTGAGCGTCCTGCCGCAGCCGCTCGGTCCCGGCGTCATCGACGCGGGCGGGCGGGTGGGGCGCGACTTCGCGCCCGAGCGGCAGCAGGAGCAGGTGAGCCTTTTCGGGGCGCTGGCGGCCCATCTGGCCGTGCGTCGGAAGACGGGCGACGTGGTGGTCGCGAGCTATTCGGCCGGCGCGCGCGAGCGGCTCGGCGGGCTCCTCGCCGATTCGGGGGTCGCGGACGCGCGCGAGATCGCCCGGGCGGGGGACATGAAGGGCGACGGCGGGCTGGGGCTCGCGGTTTGGCCGCTCGAGCACGGCTTCGAGGCGCCGGGGCTGACGGTCATCTCCGAGCAGGACGTGCTCGGGGAGCGGCTGATCCGTCCGGCGCGGCGGCGGAAGCGGGCGGAGAACTTCCTGACCGAGGCGGCGGGGCTGACGCCGGGCGACCTGGTCGTCCACGTCGACCACGGCATCGGGCGGTACATCGGGCTCGAGACCATCACCGCTATGGGGGCGCCGCACGAGTGCCTGAGCCTCGAGTACGCGGGCGGCGACAAGCTGTACCTGCCGGTCGAGAACATCGAGCTCTTGTCGCGCTACGGGCACGAGGAGGGGCTGCTCGACCGGCTTGGCGGCGGCGCCTGGCAGGCGAAGAAGGCGAAGCTGAAGCAGCGGATCCGCGACATGGCGGACCGGCTGATCCGGATCGCCGCCGAGCGGGCGCTCAGGAAGGGGGCGGTGCTGGTGCCGCCCGACCATCATGCCTGGGAGGAGTTCTGCGCGCGCTTTCCCTATGCCGAGACCGACGACCAGCTGAACGCGATCGCCGATGTCCTCGGCGACATGGAGTCGGGTCGGCCTATGGACCGGCTGGTCTGCGGCGACGTCGGGTTCGGCAAGACCGAGGTGGCGCTGCGCGCGGCCTATGTCGCGGCGATGTCGGGGATGCAGGTCGCGGTGGTGGCGCCGACGACGCTGCTGGCGCGGCAGCATTTCAAGAGCTTTTCCGAGCGGTTCCGCGGGCTGCCGGTCCGGGTGCGGCAGCTGTCGCGGTTCGTGTCGGCGAAGGAGGCGGCGGAGACGCGGGCGGGGCTCGCGGACGGGTCGATCGAGGTGGTGGTCGGCACGCATGCGCTGCTGGCGAAGAGCGTGACCTTCAAGCGGCTGGGGCTGCTCGTCATCGACGAGGAGCAGCACTTCGGGGTGGCGCACAAGGAGCGGCTGAAGGCGCTGCGCTCGGACGTGCATGTCCTGACGCTGACGGCGACGCCGATCCCGCGGACGCTGCAGCTGGCGCTGTCGGGGGTGCGCGAGCTCAGCCTGATCGCGACGCCGCCGGTCGACCGGCTGGCGATCCGCACCTACGTCAGCGAGTTCGACTCGCTCACGGTGCGGGAGGCCCTGCTGCGCGAGCATTATCGCGGCGGACAGGCGTTCTACGTGGTGCCGCGGATCGCGGACCTCGGC
This sequence comes from Amaricoccus sp., assembly GCA_046348915.1. Taxonomy (GTDB): domain Bacteria; phylum Pseudomonadota; class Alphaproteobacteria; order Rhodobacterales; family Rhodobacteraceae; genus Amaricoccus. The sequence continues at coordinate 12,752 of JAXMDH010000048.1, read as the reverse complement.
GCGGTCGAGGCGTTCCTGCGCGAGCAGGTGCCGGAGGTGAGCTTCGTCGTCGCGCACGGGCAGATGCCGGCGCACGAGCTCGACGAGCGGATGAACGCCTTCTACGACGGGCGGTTCGACGTGCTCGTGTCGACCACGATCGTCGAGTCGGGGCTGGACATTCCGGCCGCCAACACGCTGATCGTCGAGCGGGCGGATATGTTCGGGCTGGCGCAGCTTTACCAGATCCGCGGGCGGGTCGGGCGGTCGAAGCTGCGCGCCTATGCATTCTTCATGACCGAGCCGAAGAAGAAGCTGACGGCGCAGGCGGAGAAGCGGCTGAGGGTGCTCGGGGCGCTCGATTCGCTCGGGGCGGGGTTCACGCTGGCGAGCCAGGATCTCGACATTCGCGGGGCGGGGAACCTGCTCGGCGAGGAGCAGTCGGGGCAGGTGCGCGAGGTCGGGTTCGAGCTTTACCAGGAGATGCTCGAGGAGGCGATCGCCAAGCTGCGCTCGGGCGAGATCGAGATGACCGACGACGGGGAATGGTCGCCGCAGATCAACCTCGGCGTCCCGGTGCTGATCCCGGAGGGGTATGTCGCCGACCTGGATGTGCGGCTCGGGCTCTACCGGAGGTTGTCTTCTCTGGAGCGGAAGGTCGAGCTCGAGGGGTTCGCGGCGGAGCTGATCGACCGCTTCGGCCCGCTGCCGGCCGAGGTCGACACGCTCTTGCTGGTGGTGCGGATCAAGGCGCTCTGCAAGCGCGCCGGGATCGCGCGGCTCGACGGCGGGCCGAAGGGCGCGACGGTGCAGTTCCACCAGGACAAGTATGCGAGCCCGGCTGGGCTGGTGCAGTTCCTCAACGACCAGAAGGGGTTGGCGCGGGTCAAGGACAACCGGATCGTGATCCGGCGCAACTGGGCCGACGACAAGGCGCGGCTCGCCGGCGCCTTCGCGATCGCCCGCGACCTGGCAGCGCTCGCCCAGCCTGTGACCCCGGTCGTGGCCGAGCGGCGGCGGTCGTGAAGTCGAGCCGCGTCGGGCTGCGGTGAGATGATCGTTTGACGGGTCTCTCCGGTTCGCTCATAAGATGAGTTAACCGGAGGTATGCGCAACCATGACGAAACTAACGCTGCTTGCCCTGCTGGTCGCGGGCCCGGCCGGGGCCGCCACGATCACCGAGGTCGCGGGGCCGGGACGCGGGCTGCCGCTCGCGCCCGATGTCTCGGCCTTTGTCGGCTCGGGGGCGTGCGGCTCGGGCAGGAGCGTCATCAACGACGGCTGCTCGGTGGCGGTCAAGGATGCCGACAGCCCTATCCCATCGGGCCGGTTCGATCCCTTCGGCGGAGCGTGGATCGACAGCCAGGACCGGGCGGAGATCGTCTGGACGATCAAGCGAGCGGTGCCGTTCCAATCCGTCCGCTTCGCGCTGACCGACGCCTTCGACCAGGGGCCGTCCGATGCGTTCGGTGCGAGCTTCTTCTCGATCACCGTCGACGACGCGGCCTGGACGATCCCGTCGCAGGAGCCGGATGGCACGCTGCACTGGCTCGACGTGCTCCTCGACGCGCCGACCACCGAGGCGCAACTCGCCTTCCACACCCGGCTCAACGACGGCTGGGGAGTCCGGCAGGCAAGCGTCGCTCCGATTCCGCTGCCCGCGGCAGGGCTGCTGCTTCTCGGCGGCCTGGGGCTGCTCGGCGGGCTGCGTCGGCGGCGCGGCTGACGCCGGGCGCTACCCAGCCGGGTGGTTGGGGTCGACCCAGCGGACTTCCTCCACGGCCTCGGCCGGGGCGATGTCGAGGTTCACCACCACTGCCTCCTGGTCGCTGCGCACGACGACGCATTCGAGGGACTCGCCCGGCAGGGCGTTGATTTCCTGGTGAGGCACGTAGGGCGGGACGAAGATGAAGTCGCCGGCGTCCGCCTCGGCCGTGAACTCGAGCCGCTCGCCCCAGCGCATCCGCGCCCGTCCGCGCACCACGTAGATGATGCTCTCGAGGTGGCCGTGGTGGTGGGCGCCGGTCTTCGCGTTTGGCGCGACGCTGACGGTCCCGGCCCAGAGCTTGCTCGCGCCGGCCTTGGCGTGGTCGATCGCCGCCGCGCGGGCCATGCCGGGCGTCTGCGGCGTGTTGAAGTCGAGCTCCGACCCCCCTGACGATCCGCACGCCATAGTTTCGCCAGTCGTTCCCTTCAGCTTCGTGCATGGCAGAGCCTCCGCTTCCGGACGATACCACCGGCGGGCCGCCGCCTCCTAGAACTTCAGCGAGGCGCCGGCGCGGGCCAGGATGCGGTAGAATACGACGGTCGCGGCCACGCCGAAGATCAATGCGCCGAGCGTTCCCCAGCCCGTTTCGGCGAAGGGGAGGCCGCCCGTGTTCATGCCGAAGATGCCGGCGACGAGCGAGCCGGGGAGGAGAAGTGCCGTCATCACGGTCAGCGCCCTGAGGCTCCGGTTCGATTCGTCGGCGAGCTCGGCTGCCATCTCCTCCTGCAAGAGCTTGGCCCGGTCGCTGGTGGCACGCACCGCGTGGTCGAGGGCGGCGAGCCGGGTCGCCATGTCGTCGATGGCGGTGACCCCCGCGGAGGGCAGGGTCGGGCGCTTCGCCTCCTCGGCCTCTTCCTCGTCCTCGACCGCCTCGCGCAGCAGGAGCTGCATCGCCGTGACCGGGCGGTGCAGCGCCAGCGCCAGCCGCCGCACCTCCTTGATCGCGGTGCGCTCGTCGGCGGCGCGCGACGCGAGGAGCCGGTCCTCGACCCGATCGAGGTCGGTTTCGGCGTCGCGCAGGCGCGCGAAGGCCACGCGGCAGAAGGCGGCGCCGATCGCCGCCAGAACCGCGAAGCCCGACGCGTACCGGACGCCCGAGCGCGCGGCCTGGCGCACCGCGTCGATGCCGGCGAGCGGATGGCGCCAGCCGGTGACGATCAGCCGCTCGCGCGCGACGAAGCCGAACTGGCCGATGCTGTCGGAGACGCGCAGGAAGTCGGCGTTGAAGTCGGCGCAGACGCCGTGGATCTCGCGGCCGTCGTGCTCGAAGGCGAGCCCGACCTCCTGTCCGGCAAGGAGCGTCGTCACCTCGGTCGGCAGGTCGCAGATGCCCTGGATCCAGGCGCGCGCCCGCTGGTCGATCAGGTCGACGTGGATCCAGACCCACTGGCCGCCGGCGATGGCCGCCGGCAGGTCCTGGGCGGCGAGCCGCACGGTTTCGCCGCTTGCGCCGCCGCCGTAGGCCCACAAAAGGCCGGGCATGCGGGCGTGCCCGGCCGGGAGGTCGGAGTTCTGTTCCATCGGACGATCTCGCCGCTCGGGCGGGCCACCGGGCGGCCCGCGATGCTCGCGATCATGCGGGAGGCGGTTCCTCCGGTCCAGTGCGGGGCGGCAGTTCGGGCAGCTCGCGCCGGCGGAGCTTGCCGTTTCGGTCGCGGGGAAGCGCCGCGACGGGCACGAAGGCGCGCGGGCACTTGTAGCCGGCGAGGCGGGCGGCGCAGTGGTGCGCGAGCTCGGCTGCGGGCACCGGGTCCCCGCGGGCGACATAGAAGGCGGCGATGACCGCGACACCAGGGCGGACCTCGCGGGCGGCGGCGGCGGCTTCGGCGACGCCGGGGTGGGCCTCCAGCACGGCCTCGACCTCGAGCGGACCGACGCGGAATCCGCCGGCGTTCATCAGGTCGTCGGCGCGGCCGAGGTAGGCGATGCCGCCGTCGGCTTCCATGCGCGCGCGGTCGCCGGTGACGAACCATTCGCCGCGGAAAGCGGCGGCGGTCTCCTCCGGTCGGCGCCAGTAGCCGAGCATCAGGCCGGGGTCGCGGCGGGAGACGGCGAGGAGGCCGTCGGTTCCGCGCGGCACGGGTTCGGTGCCGCTGTCGCCGAGCACCGCGACCCGACGCCCCGGCTGCGGGCGGCCGCTACGGCCGGGCATGGGCGGGTGGGCCGGAGAGGAGGAGACGTAGGTGGAGATCTCGGACATGCCGAGCGCCTCGTGGATCGGCCGCCCGGTCGCCGCCTCCCAGCCGGCGCGCACGGCCTCGGGGAGGGCTTCGCCGGCGCTCAGGCCGTGGCGAAGGCAGGCGAAGTCCGCGCGGCGCACGGCACCGGCTTCCAACATCTGCCGGTAGATGCCGGGAACGGCGGCGAAGATCGTGGCACCGTGGGCGGCTGCGAGCCGCGGCCACACGCCGCGGTCGTGCGGGCCGGTATAGACCAGGGCTGTCGCACCCGCCGCCCAGGGATCGGTCAGGCCGGCGCCGAGGGTATAGGTCCAGTTGAAGGCGCCCGCGTGCAGCACGCGGTCGTCGGGCCGGAGCCCGTACCATCCGTCCCACATCATGCGTCGCGCCCAGGCCGTGCGGTGGGCGTGCAGCACTCCCTTCGGGGGGCCGCCGGTGCCCGAGGTGTAGACGATGTAGGCGGGATCGTCGGGCATCGTGGCAGCGAACCCGGCCGGCGCGTGGATGGCAAGGCCGGCGATGGCCTTCCCGTCGAGGATCGCGGCGGCGACGTCGGGCATCGGCAGGCCGGGGTCTCGGCAGACGAAGGCGGGCTCGAGATCCGCGACGATGGCGGCGACCTCGGGGGCGGTTAGCTGCGGTGATACCGGGACGGCTACCGCGCCGAGGGCGGTTGCGGCGAAGAAGAGGACGGGGAGATCGGCGGTGTGCCCGAGGCGGAGCAGCACCCGGTCCTCCCGCCGCACGCCGATGGCGGCGAGCCCGCCGGCGGTGCGCAGCACGGTCTCGACGAGTTCGCCGTGGGTCCAGCGCGCCGCTACCTCGCCCGGTGCACGCAGGATCTCGAGTGCGGGCTTTCGAGGCTGGCGGGCGGCGGCCGCGAAGGTGTGCGCCGCCATGTTGAACGGCACGGGGCAGGGGGCGAATGGGCCGTCGTCGTAGAGCGAAGAAAGGCACATCTCCCGGTGCTAGACGCCGCCGTGGGCGGCGTCCAGCGGGGCTGCGGCGGGGCGGGGCCTCAGTTGCCCGCGCCGGCTCCGGCGATCTGCCGGGCAATGGCCTCGGGGCCGGCGAGGCTGAGGCCCATGTCGCGCAGCAGGTACTGCGGCAGGCGGGCGAGGCGCTCGGCCTCGGCGCGCCGGCGTCCGGCATCGCCCCAGTGGGAGAGGGCGCGGGTGAAGAGATTCGGCATCGTCTGTCGTCCTTTCGTCGGCCGCGCCGGGAGCCGGCCGCCGCAGCAGGGATCGCCTGCCGAGGCCGTCGCTCCGTCGTGCGCGAGCTGATTGCGTAGCGAACCGGGAGTCGGACGCCCGCGCGACGCGGGCGGACTCGATGCGGTCCATTTGGGTATATAGGGGGCGGTCGCTCGCAACGGAAGGCGATATCTTCTGATGCGATCCATTCCGTCAGGTGATGGGTCGTCCCTTCCGCGCAAAATGTTCGGAAGCGGGGGCTTGGACGCTACCCGGCTCAAGCGGCGCAGTCGATCAGCGCGTCCGCCGGCTGAAAGCAGGCATCCGTTTCCAGTTGCTCTACCATCGTCGTAGCTACGAAGAGCCGGAACGCAAGGCGCAGGGGGTCGAGGTGGACCGTGTCCCTCGCGCTCGGTTGCTTCAGATACCGCTGCTGCACCCTTCCGAGCACCTGCCCCATGCGGTTCCAGAGGTACCGCGCCGGACCGATCTCGGCCCGCAGCCAGCGAGCGAGGTCAGGACCGAAGAGATTCTCGCAGGCCGGCGAGGCGAGCGTCTTTCGCACGGCGCGGAGCACCTCGGGGTGGCGGGCATTCTGCATGCGGCTCGGCGCCCCTTCCCGCCCGGCGAACGGGATGTCGGGCCCGATCTTGCGGACGAGTTCCCGGAAGAGCGCCTTGTCGGTGCGGAGCACCTCGGGAAGGGTCCGGGTGAGCTTGAGCGCCCGCCTAGAAAGCAGGGGATTGATGGTGTCGAAGGTGATCGCCTTGTGCTCGGTCAGCGCGGCGAGCACCGTGGTGATCCGGTAGCGCTGATAGAGGCGGTCGCGCCAGGTCTCGATGCTCTCGTCCGGCCCCCTTCGCAGCTCCTCCGGCAGCTCGTGACCGTCCAGGCCGAAGGCCGCGAGGTGAGGCTTGAGGTTGGCGATATCGCCGCACAGCAGGAGATCCATGGACATGCGGACGGAAAGTCCGGTCGGTGCCACCGGCTTCCAGCCGAAGCCCTCGTCCCCGCGGATGATCGCCGCGACCCCTTCCGTGCTCATGCGCTGCAGCTCGCTGCCCGAGTCGAGCCGGATCAGGCCATCGTGCCGCCCCTCGCCACTGATGACGAAGCGCCGGGCGAGATCGCCGATGCTGACGGTGCCCGGGTCGGACACGATCGTACGGTGTCGAAGGCCGAGCGCCGCCGCCACCCGCGCCGCGATCGAGGCGTCGCTTCCGGGCAAGGCAACCGCCTCTTTCGAGCCGATCGAGTAGCTACGCCATCCCGCGGCGACGTCCCGCCCCAGGTAGGCGGCAAGCGCGCGGCTGTCGCAGCCGCCTGACAGCGAGATGACCGCGTGCGCCGAGTCCTCGGCCCCGAAGCTCGCGAAGGTGCGCGCCAGCGCTTCGTCGAGGTCGGCGAGCCGCTCCTCGCGGGAGCCGGGGGTCTCGACGAAGCGGATATCCTCGGCGGCGACCTCTAGCCGCCAGGTCGCCTTGTCGAGAGAGGCGACCGCGGCCGGCGGCAGCAGCCGCAGATGGGAATTGTAGGATGCTCCGAGCCCGCGCGTACCGGTCGATACGACCCAAGGAACGACACCGCGGTTGAGCGCGAAGCGGCCGGAATACATGGTGATGGCGCGCTCGGAGTTCGACACCACGAAAAGGTCGTCATCGTGGAGGTACCAGAGCATTCGGCTGCCGGCCGGGTCGCTGACGGCCTCGAAGCGATCCGCGTCCTCGCGCAGGATCGCAAAGGAGCCGTCGGGCGCCGGCGTGCCCGGTTTCCACCAGGTCTCCTCCGAGTCGTAGAGCTTGCCCTGGCAGAGCGATAGGGCGCGACGCGGGTAGTGGCCGGAAAAGTTCAGCGTCCCCTGGACGTGGCCCGCGGCGTCGCGAACGTCGAGGGGCATCGAGCCGCGAAGACGTTCCGGGGTGAGCTCCTGCAGGACCGCCAGCATGCGCCGCCGCGCGGGTTCCGGATCGATCTCGCGCCGGTGCACGGCGCTGATGATGATCGACATGGGTCCCTCCGATGCGCGCTGATGCGGTGGGATTATCGCCTGAGTCGGAGAATGGTCAATGCTGGAGCCCCGCCGACGAGTGCTGCCGCTCGGGCCACCGGGCCGCGAACGGCCCTTTGCACCGCCCGACGGATTCGTGGCAGACTGGCGGCGGGCAGGCGAGGCTCGGTTGACCTTGTGCGCTGCGGCAGATAAGCCTCGACGCCGGGCCGGCCCGCGGCGGGCGGGTTCCGGAGACGGCGGGCGAGAGGGAGGCGGCGTTGGAAGAGCTTCTTCGCGAGTACCTGCCGGTCATAATCTTCCTCGGCCTCGCGATCGTGCTGGGCCTCGTGCTGCTGCTCGCGGCGGCGGTGGTCGCGGTCTCCAATCCCGACCCCGAGAAGATCTCGGCCTACGAGTGCGGCTTCAACGCCTTCGACGACGCGCGGATGAAGTTCGACGTGCGCTTCTACCTGGTGTCGATCCTGTTCATCATCTTCGATCTCGAGGTGGCCTTCCTCTTCCCGTGGGCGGTCGCCTTCCCGCACATCGGCCATTTCGGCTTCTGGTCGATGATGGTGTTCCTCGCGGTGCTGACCATCGGCTTCGCCTATGAATGGCGGAAGGGGGCGCTCGAATGGGAGTAGAGACCAAGGTCGCCAATACCCAGTCCGAGACCGCGGAGCCGGGCGGCGGCCTTTACATCCCTGCGCGGGGCCACCCCGGCGCGCATGTCGAGGCGGGGGGCGGCGACGAGGGGCGGCTGCTGGCGAACGAGCTGGCGGACAAGGGATTCCTCGTGACCTCGACGGCGCACGCGATCAACTGGGCGCGAACCGGATCCTTGCACTGGATGACCTTCGGCCTCGCCTGCTGTGCCGTCGAGATGATGCAGACGTCGATGCCGCGCTACGACCTCGAGCGCTTCGGGACGGCACCGCGTGCCTCGCCGCGGCAGTCGGACCTGATGATCGTCGCGGGCACGCTGACCAACAAGATGGCGCCGGCGCTGCGCAAGGTCTACGACCAGATGGCCGAGCCGCGCTACGTGATCTCGATGGGGTCGTGCGCCAACGGCGGCGGCTACTATCACTACAGCTATTCGGTGGTACGCGGCTGCGACCGGATCGTGCCGGTCGACGTCTATGTCCCCGGCTGCCCGCCAACCGCCGAGGCGCTGCTCTACGGGATCCTGCAGCTGCAGCGGAAGATTCGCCGGACGGGCACCATCGTCCGCTGAGACGAGCCCCGGGGGGACTTGGATGGATACGAGCGCTCTCGACGATCTGAGGGAAGCGATCCTGTCGCGCCGCGAGGCGATGGTGGCAGAAACCACCGTCGACGTCGGCGAACTGACCGTGGTCGTGGCCGCGTCGGACCTCCCTGCGTTCGTAGGCTTCCTGAAGACGGACGGCAGCTGCCGCTTCACGACGCTGATCGACATAACCGCGGTCGATTGGCCGGCGCGCGACAAGCGGTTCGACGTCGTCTACCACTTCCTGTCGATGCACCTGAACCAGCGTATCCGGGTGCGCGCCGAAGCGGCGGACGGCGAGCTGGTGCCGTCCATCGTCGGCGAGTTCCCCTCGGCCGACTGGTACGAGCGCGAGGTCTTCGACATGTACGGGATCCTGTTCTCGGGGCACCCGGATCTGCGGCGGATCCTGACCGACTACGGGTTTCGCGGGCACCCCCTGCGGAAGGATTTCCCGACCACCGGCTACGTCGAGCTGCGCTACGACGAGGAGGCCAAGCGGGTGGTCTACGAGCCGGTGAAGCTGTCGCAGGAGTACCGGCAGTTCGACTTCATGTCGCCGTGGGAGGGAGCGGAATACATTCTTCCCGGCGATGAGAAGAAGGGGGCCTGAACATGGCCGAGATCGACGTCCTGCCCGGCGAGCAGAAGATCCGGAACTTCAATATCAATTTCGGGCCGCAGCATCCGGCGGCGCACGGCGTGCTGCGGCTGGTGCTGGAGCTCGACGGCGAGATCGTCGAGCGCTGCGACCCGCACATCGGGCTCCTCCACCGCGGCACCGAGAAGTTGATGGAGAGCCGGACGTACCTGCAGAACCTGCCCTACCTCGACCGGCTGGACTACGTGGCGCCGATGAACCAGGAGCATGCCTGGTGCCTGGCAATCGAGCGGATGACCGAGACGCCGGTGCCGCGGCGCGGGCAGATCATCCGGGTTCTGTATTCCGAGATCGGGCGGATCCTGAACCACCTCTTGAACGTCACGACGCAGGCGATGGACGTGGGCGCCCTGACCCCCCCGCTCTGGGGGTTCGAGGAGCGCGAGAAGCTCATGGTCTTCTACGAGCGGGCGAGCGGGGCGCGGCTGCATTCGGCCTATTTCCGGCCGGGGGGCGTGCACCAGGATCTGCCGGAGGATCTGATCGCCGACATCGACACCTGGGCGCGGGCCTTCCCGCAGGTGCTCGACGACATCGAGACGCTGATCACCGAGAACCGCATCTTCAAGCAGCGCAACGTCGACATCGCGGTCGTCAGCCAGGAAGAGGCGCAGGCGCTGGGGTTTTCCGGAGTGATGGTGCGCGGGTCGGGGATCTCGTGGGACCTGCGGCGGTCGCAGCCTTACGAGAACTACGACGAATTCGACTTCAGGATCCCGCTCGGGACCAACGGCGACTGCTACGACCGGTACCTCTGCCGGATGTGGGAGATGCGGGAGTCGACGAAGATCATCCTGCAGGCTGTTGAAAAGCTCGGGTCGTGCCGGGGCGAGGAGGTGCTGAACCACGGCAAGATCGCGCCGCCGCGGCGGGCGGTGATGAAGAGCTCGATGGAAGCCTTGATCCATCACTTCAAGCTCTACACCGAGGGATTCCATGTGCCGGCCGGCGAGGTCTATGCCGCGGTCGAGGCGCCGAAGGGGGAGTTCGGGGTGTACCTCGTCAGCGACGGCACCAACAAGCCGTACAAGGTGAAGCTGCGGGCGCCGGGGTATCCGCACCTCGCGGCGATGGACTATCTCTGCAAGGGGCACATGCTGGCCGACGTGTCGGCGGCGCTCGGGTCGCTCGACATCGTGTTCGGGGAGGTGGACCGCTGATGCTGCGTCGTCTGTGGCCCGAGCAGCCTACGAGCTTCGCCTTCACTCCGGGGAACCTGGAGTGGGCAAAGGGTCAGATCGCCAAGTATCCTGAGGGGCGGCAGGCGAGCGCGGTCATTCCGCTGCTCTGGCGGGCGCAGGAGCAGGAAGGATGGGTGACGAAGCCCGCGATCGAGGAAATCGCGCGGATGCTCGGGATGGCTTACATCCGCGTCCTCGAGGTCGCGACCTTCTACTTCATGTTCCAGCTGCAGCCGGTTGGCAGCGTTGCGCACGTGCAGGTTTGCGGGACTACATCGTGCATGATCTGCGGGGCGGAGGAGCTGATCGCGGTCTGCCGGGACAAGATTTCGCCGGTGGCGCACGAGGTGTCGGCCGACGGCAAATTCTCGTGGGAGGAGGTCGAGTGCCTCGGGGCCTGCGCGAACGCGCCGATGGCGCAGATCGGCAAGGACTACTACGAGGACCTGACGCCGGAGAGCTTCGCAGGGATCCTCGATGCGCTGGCGCGGGGCGAGGTGCCGCGGCCGGGGCCGCAGAACGGACGCTTCGCGTCGGAGCCGCTCGGCGGGCTGACATCGCTCGACGGGGTTCCGCGGGCCCTGGAGGCGAACGCCTCGGTGGCGCTGGCCGAGCGGCTGGGCGACACGGTGGCGCGGATCACCGGCGAGGGACCGGTGCCGCGGGCCGAGAGCGGAGCGTCGCGACGGCTGCGGGTCGACGAGGCGGCGGTGAGCGATCCGGCGCCGGCGGTGATGCCGCGGCACCCGTTGGGGCTGGCGGCGCCGATCGAGGGGCGGGCGGACGACCTGAAGCTGATCAAGGGCGTCGGGCCGGTGCTTGAGAAGGTGCTGCATGACGCGGGGGTGTTTCACTTCGCGCAGATTGCGGCGTGGGGGCCGGAGGACGTGGCGTGGTTCGAGCAGAACCTCGAGGAGTTCAAGGGCCGGGTCGAGCGCGAGGGCTGGGTCGAGCAGGCGCGCGAGCTGACCGAACGGGGCGACACGACACACGCGCACGACAGGATTTCCAAGGAATGAGCGAGGGGCGCCGGGAGAAGTATCATGGCTGAGCGCAGTACCACCTCGAACGAGATGTTCTGGGCGTTTCTCTGGTGGCTGGCGGCGCTGGTCGCTGCGATCCTCGTTTTCGCGGTCCTGTCCTCGATCGTGAAGGACGACCCCGCGGCCGGGATCGTCTTCGGCGGCGTGACCTTCGTGCTGGTCGGGCTGCTCCTAGTCTACCTCGGGCCGGGACCGAAGCCCAGCGACGCGGTGGCGACCGACCATTGGCACGCGCCGGAGCCGGCGCATCCGGCTCCCGAGCCGGCAGCGCGGGTCGCGGCGCCGTTGGCGGCGCCGGTGCATGTCCCGCCTGCGGCCGACCCGCATGCGCCGACCCCGGCGCCGGGACCTGACGCCCCGATCAGCGAGCGGGTGCGCGACGCGGCGCGGGCGGCCGGCGAGGCGGCACGGGCGGCGCTGGGCGAGGCCGCGTCCGCGGCGGCGCCGGTGCGGCCGGCGGCGCTGGCGGCCCCGGCCGAGGGGGCGGCGGACGACCTGAAGACGATCAAGGGGGTGGGGCCGAAGCTCGAGGAGCTCCTGCATTCGCTCGGGATCTTCCATTTCGGCCAAGTGGCCGGATGGGGGCCGGCGGAGGTGGCCTGGATGGATTCCAACCTCGAGGGCTTCCAGGGACGGGTGACCCGCGACGACTGGGTGGGACAGGCGAAGCTCCTGGCATCGGGCGGCGAGACCGACTTCTCGCGCCGGGTCGACCGGGGAGAGGTCTACTGACGGGCCGGGCACGGCCAAAGGGATGACGCGCATGCTGGCGGACAAGGATCGGATTTTTACCAACCTTTACGGCATGTTGGACCGGAGTCTCGCAGGCGCGCGCGCCCGCGGGACGTGGGACGACACCGCCGGGCTGCTGGCGAGGGGCCGCGACAAGATCGTCGAGGATCTGAAGGCCTCGGGCCTGCGCGGGCGCGGGGGGGCGGGGTTTCCGACCGGGCTGAAGTGGTCGTTCATGCCGAAGAAGTCGGACGGGCGGCCGGCCTATCTTGTTGTAAACGCCGATGAATCCGAGCCTGGCACCTGCAAGGACCGCGAGATCATGCGGCACGACCCGCATACGCTGGTCGAGGGGTGCCTGGTGGCGAGCTTCGCCATGGGGGCGAATGCCGCCTACATATACCTGCGGGGCGAGTACATCCGCGAGCGCGAGGCGCTGCAGATCGCGGTCGACGAGGCTTATGACGCGGGGCTAATCGGGAAGAACGCCTGCGGGTCGGGGTATGACTTCGATCTCTACCTGCACCATGGTGCAGGGGCGTATATTTGCGGTGAAGAGACTGCGCTCCTCGAAAGCCTCGAGGGGCGGAAGGGGATGCCGCGGCTGAAGCCGCCGTTTCCGGCCAACACCGGGCTCTACGGCTGCCCGACCACGGTCAACAACGTGGAATCGATCGCGGTGGCGCCGACGATCCTGCGGCGCGGCCCGGGCTGGTTCGCGAGCTTCGGGCGGCCGAACAACGCCGGGACGAAGGTCTTCGGGATCTCCGGGC
>JAXMDH010000047.1:0-40999 GCA_046348915.1 Amaricoccus sp. | reverse complement strand
GGCCGACCCGCTCGCCTGAACTCAACCATTCGAAGGACACCGACATGGCACGCGCTCAAGGCGCGCGGGCGCAGATGGCGCTCGCGTTCGAGACGGTCTACGGCACGGCTCCGGCCAGCGGGTATACCCGGGTGCCCTTCGCCAGCACCTCGCTCGGCTCCGAGCAGCCGCTGATCAGCTCGGAGCTCCTCGGCTACGGCCGCGACCCGCTGGCCCCGATCAAGGACGCGGTGACCGCCGACGGCGACATCGTGGTACCGCTCGACGCCGAGGCCTTCGGCTTCTGGCTGAAGGCCGCCTTCGGCGATCCCACCACCACCGGCGCCGGCCCTTGGACGCACGAGTTCCGCTCCGGCGGCTGGACGCTGCCGTCGATCTCGATCGAGACGGCGATGCCCGAGGTGCCGCGGTTCGCGATGTACTCGGGCTGCGTCCTCGACCAGCTCACCTGGCAGCCGCAGCGCTCGGGGCTCCTGACCGCGACGGCGAAGCTGGTGGCGCAGGGCGAGACGGTCGGCACAACGACGGCCGCCGGCACGCCCGCCGAGACTGCCCTGAAGCGCTTCGGCCACTTCAACGGCTCGATCACCCGCAACGGTGCGGCGCTCGGCAACGTGGTCTCGGCCGAGGTGACCTACGCCAACAACCTCGACCGCATCGAGACCATCCGCAGCGACGGCCGCATCGACGGCGCCGATCCTTCGATCGCCGCTCTGACCGGCCGGGTCGAGGTGCGCTTCGCCGACAGTACGCTCGTCAACCAGGCGATCGCCGGCGACCCCTGCGAGCTCGAGTTCGGCTACGCGCTGCCCTCGGGCGAGAGCTTCACCTTCACCGTGCACGCCGTCTACCTGCCGCGGCCACGGATCGAGATCGCCGGCCCGCAGGGCGTGCAGGCGACCTTCGACTGGCAGGCGGCCCGGGACACGGGCGTCGGCCGGATGTGCACCGCCACCCTCATCAACGACGTGGAGGGGTACTGAGTCAAAGACGTCGCGGACAAGCTGTTTGTCACTCATGTTGCGGGCGGCCGCCCTCACGCGAGAGCGGCCGCCGCACGGGTGATTTCCGAGAGGTCGCGGACGACGGGTGCGAGGCGCACCGTCACCCGGTCCGCCGGCCCGTCGCGCAATTCGGCAAGCACCGGCCCTTCAGCGAAGGCGTCCGCCGACGCGACGTCGCGGAAGAGGTATACGCTGGTGCCTTCGCCGGTTGCCTCGTCGAGACCCCAGATCTTCCAGACGAGACCCGGAGCCGCCGCGATCCGTTCGGCGACCTCCCGGGCATGGTCCCGGAAAGCCACGACCGGTACGCGAAGCCGGTAGGCGACGGTGACGATCGTCAGACTCATCATTTCGTCCTCTTGCGTGGAGCCAAAGCAAGCCGCAGGCGCGGGTGGCGCGGCGGGCACAGGCCCGCCGCGTGTCGGTGGCGCTTGTCCGTCCCGCTCAGGCCGCCTGGCTCGCGCCGCGGCCGAGCTGCGAGATGAGGAGCGGCTCGTTGATCCGCAGCCAGGTCTCGGCGATGAGCCCGTCCTCCATGCGGTAGAGAGCGACGCCATCAAAGACCACCCGGGCGCCGTCGGGCGCGATGCCCTGGAATTCGCCGGAGTGGGTCGCGTGGATCTTCCAGTGCGCCGAGACGAACTTGTCGGTCGCGATCGTCGCCAGCGTCTCGAAGCTCATGTCGCTGAACGACTGGCGGAAGACGCGGAAGAACGCCTTGTAGCTCTCGCGGTCTCCGAACTCCTCGTTCGGGAAACCCGGGAACCCGTGGCAGCGGATGTGCGCCGCCACGGTCTCGTCAATGACCTCGACATCGGCGAGGTCGGGCGAGTGCGTGCCGGCGAGAAAGCGGGCGACGGTGGCCTTGTTGCGGTCGATGGCGGACATCGGTGTCTCCTTTCGTGTCCGGGGATGGTCAGTCGAGCCCGCGCACGGCGCGGGGGATGCCGCTCCGGTCGACGCCGATGTCGCGGAGCAGGTGGTCGTCGAGCGATTGCAGATGGTGAACCTGCCGACGGAGGCGCGCCTCGGAGGCGAGGCGGCGGAGGAAGGCACCGGGGGTGCGCGGGTAGCGAAGCCTGGTCATGGCCCGTGTCCTTTCTAGTGGGCTGGCTCAGGCGAGGATCGCCTCGACCTGGGCCGCGGTTTCAGGAGTGACCGCGGCGGTCGGGCCGCGGCCGTAGGCGGTGGCGAGGATGCCGGTCAGCGCCCGCAGGTCGCGTGCAACCGGCAGGTGACCGGAGAGCAGGACCGCTGGAGCGAGCCGGTCGAGGGCCCGGAGAACCGAGCCGAGCGCGTATTCGTCCATCTGCGCGAGCCAGGGCGCGTCGACCGACGACCAGGCGACGAGCCCGTCGCGGAGATCATCCCGGGCGATCTCGTCGATCGCTCCGACTTGACCGGCGAGGAGCGCCCCGAAGGCGTCGGCAGCGAAAAGCGCGCGGTCCACCTCGTCGAAGAAGCCCATGGTCTCGGGTGCGTCGTAGTAGGGTGGCTTCACCTGGTGGAGCCGCCGGCCACCGACCTCGAAGACCTCGCCAGGCTCGAGAAGCCGGAGCCGGGTCGGGTCGCCGGCGCCCATCAACCCCATCTTGCCGGCGCCGAGGAAGTTGGTGACGACACGGGCGTTCGGTGCCAGCGCGAGCAGCCGGTCGAGGTTGCCGATGTGGTCGGCGTCAGTGTGGCTCAGCCAGATCCAGCGGAGGTCCTCGAGGTCGATCTCGGCCGCGAGCCGGTCGACGAAGCCCTCGCCCAGAGCGGTGAGGCCGGTGTCGACGAGCAGCGGTTCGCGGCCTTTGAGCAGGAAGGCGTTGACCGGCAGGGCACCGAGCCCGGGCACTGGCATCCAGGAGGGAAGCACCACCCAGTCGCCAAGCACGGGCGCGGCACGGTACTGCTGGGGAAAGTAGACCGGGGTCATCGCAGGGTCCTTTCGAAGGGGTGCTACCGCGGGCCTGTCGGGAAACGGGCTCAAAGTCATTGCAGGCCATCGACTGTCGCTTCGCCGCCGGCCATGACGCCGACGACACGGTCGTCGGCGAAATCTAGGCCGACCTCGATCAGGCTGGGCGCGGTGGGCGTCATGTACCGGCCCTGCTCGATCCGGAGCCCCGGGCCAAGGCCGAGAAAGTCGTGCAGGAAGGCGCCGAGGGCGCCAGCGGCCATGCCGGTCGCCCTCTCCTCCGGGATGCCGAACTGCGGCGCGAACATCCGGGTCGTGGCATCGACGCCGTCTTCGGGGCGAACCACGAAGGCGTAGAAGCCGACGATGCCGGCCCCGGTGCCGATCCGGGCAAGGCCGCATGGTCGGGGCGCAGGGCCGCAAGCTCGTCCGCGGCCCGGAGCGGGAGCAGGAGGAAGGCTCCGCCGGTGTCCGAGACGGTCAGCGGGACCTCGGGCGCGAGCGCCTCCGCGGAGGCACCGACGGCCGACAGCACGGCTGCGAGTGGCGCGACGTCCCCGGCCGGCGTGTAATGCGGCGCGCACTGCGCCATGAAGACCCGGTCGTTCGCCACGACGATCCGGCGCGGACCGTCGACCGTCTCCTTCGAGGTCTCGCCGACCGCGATGCGCCCGGTCTCGCGCAACAGCGTGAAGGCGGCGATGGTGGCATGGCCGCAATGGGCGATCCGGCGGGTCGGGGTGAAGAAGTCGAGCTTCACGCCCTCGGTGCGCGACCGCGAGATGAAGACCGTCTCGGAGAGGCCGACCCGCGCGGCGATCGCCTGCATCTCCTCCGCCGTCAGCGCGTCGGCGTCGAGAACGACGCCGGCCGGATTGCCGCCGCCACTGGCGACGGTGAAGGCGCGGACCGTCCGCACGTCGACGTCTGTCCGGGCTGTGACTTCAGGTATCGGCATGGCGGGTCTCCGTTCTGGTTCCCCTCAGATGCCCGCATCGATAGGCTGGAACCAGACGAGCCCGCTCATGAGAGGATGAAGCAGCCTCATGAATGCCGAACCGTCCCGCGCGCTGATGGAGCGCCTGATCGCCTGCCTGCCGCTCCTCGTCGCGGTCGCTGAGGCCGGAAGCTTCGCCGGCGCTGCCGGGCGGCTCGACCTCGACCCGAGCGCGGTCAGCCACCGGGTGCGCGGACTCGAACAGGCTCTCGGGCTCAAACTGTTCGATCGCACCACCCGGAGTGTCCGCCCGACCCGGGCGGGTGCCCTGCTCTGCGAGGCGGCCCGACGCACCACGGCCGATCTCGCCCAGGCCCTTGCCGCGGCACGCAAGGCACGACGCGACGCGACGGTGCGCCTCTCGGTCATGTCGTCCCTGGCGATGAAGTGGCTGGTGCCGCGTCTGCACCTCGCCCGCGAGGCGGGCATCGACCTGGCACTCGACGTCAGCGAGGGCTTCGCCGACCTCGGCCCAGGCGGTGCCGACGCCGCGATCCGCTTCGGCATCGGCCCCTATCCCGGCCTGCACAGCACGCGCCTCGCCCCCTGTGCACTGCAGCCGGTGATCGGTGCCGGCCTCGAGGCCCGCTTCGGCTGCAGCTTCGATCCGCTCGACCGCCACGGACCACCGCTCCTCGGCGACCTGGGCAGCGGCCGCAACCGGACGCTCGTCTCTTGGGAAGAATACGCCCACCGCCTTGGACGGCCGCTCCCCGAGGGCACACCGCGACAGGACTTCGGCCGCTCCGACCTGATGCTTCTCGCTGCGATCAGCGGCCTCGGGGTCGCGCTCGGCCGCTCGGTCCTGATCGACGACGATGTCGCCGGCGGCCTCCTCGTCCCGGTCGGCGAGGCGGTGCGGATCGAAGCCGCCTACTGGCTCGTCACGTCGTCCGAGGAGGCCGACGCCGAACGAATCCAATCCCTCAGGGACTGGCTGGTTGGACGCTTCGCCGCATCGTCGGCCAGGCCGGGATAGTCGGAGCCGCGCTCGCACGGGCTGTGATGCGGGGCGGGATATGCAGGAGCAATTGACCGCTGAGGGGGCCGCTGTTGGCCTCTAGGGCCGACGCCCGCACCCGTGACGCACCACTTTCCGAGCGTCGCACTGAAATGAAACCTCGACGGACGGAACCCCGTATGGAGCCACCGTGTCGAGCGAAGCACCCGCAAGGAGAACCGACCCATGCTTAGACTCGACCTCGCGGCCGGGCCCCGCTGGCTCGACCTCGGCCACGCCGTGCGCCTGCACGTCGCCCCACTGACCACCGCGCTGATGGTCGCGGCGCGCAGCGACCCGGCGCTCGAGGCGCTGCCTACGACCGCCTCCAACGAGGCCCGGGCTCTGGTCTTCGCCAAGGCGATCGCGCGGATTGCGGTGACCGACTGGGAGGGCGTCGGCGACGCCGATGGCAATCCGGTACCGGTATCGCCCGACGGCATCGACGCGCTGCTCGAGGTCTGGCCGATCTTCGAGGCCTTCCAGGCGGTCTACGTCTCGAAGGGCCTGCTGCTGGACGCGGAAAAAAACGCCTCCGCGCCCTCGCCGACTGGCACTTCGGCGGGGGCGACCGCTACTGCGCGGCCTGCGCGCAAGCGTGCCCGGACTGTCCGGCGCGGTTGAACCGGCCGGAGACCTTCGACGGCTGGCAGGTCTGGGACCTGGTCAGTCGCCTCGGCGGCCAGCTCCGCGTCATCCCCGGCGCGGTGATCGGTTGGGACATGGGCGCGGCGCTGGCGCTCGGCGCCGCGCTCGGCGTCGAGCCGATGGCTGCGGCCGAGCTGCTGCCGGAGATCGAGGCGGTGATGGTCCGCCGAACCAACGAGGCGATCGGAGACGGGCGTGGCTGAGAAGCGCGTATCCGTCCGGCTGGCGGTCGTCGGCGGCCGCGAAGTGCGGGCCGAGCTCGAGGGTGTCGGTGAGGCCGGCAACCGCGGCTTCGGCCGGCTGGGGCGCGAGATGGAGGCGGCCAACTCCCGGCTCGCCGCCTTCTCGGCCCGGGTGAAGGTGGCGACGGGGGCCGCCATCGCCGCAGCGGCGGCCTCGAGCATCGCCATGGTCCGCTCCGGCCTCGCCACCGTCGACGCGCAGGCCAAGCTTGCGCAATCGCTCGGCACCACGGTCGCCTCGATCCAGGTGCTGGAACGCGCGGGCGAGCTCGCCGGCGTCGCGATGTCCGGCATCGAGCAGGCGACCAAGGACCTGACCCGGCGGCTGAGCCAGGCCGCCTCCGGAGCCGGCCCTGCGGCGGAGGCGCTCGGCCGGCTCGGGCTCTCCGCCTCCGAGCTGCTGGCGCTGCCGCTCGACGAGCGGGTCGGGCGCATCAACGCGGCGATCGCCGAGTTCGTCCCCGTCGCCGAGCGCGCCGCGGTCGCCGGCCAGCTCTTCGGCGAGGAGGGCTCGATCGCCATGTCGCGGATCGACACCGCGACCCTGCGCCAGGCGACCCAGGACGTGCGCGACTTCGGCGTCGTGGTGTCGGAGGCCGACGCCGACCGCATCGAGCGGGCGAACGATGCCATTCCCCGCTCGGGCTGATCTGGCGCGGGCTCTCGAACCAGCTGGCAGCCGCGGCCGCGCCGGCGCTCGAGGCGGTGGCGAACGCGATGGCGGCGCTCGCCCGCACCACCGGTCCGCTCGGGATCGCGATCCGCGGCCTCTTCGACAACGTCGGCCGGCTCGCGGCCTATGCCGCGACCTTCGCCGGCATCATGGCCGGGCGCTGGGTCGCCGGGCTGGTCGCCGCCGCCGTCTCGGTGCGCGGCCTCGCCACCGCGCTCGTGGTGCTGCGCGGCGCGCTGATCCGGACCGGCATCGGCGCGCTGATCGTCGCCGCCGGCGAGATGGTCTACCAGTTCGGCCGGCTGGTATCTGGCGCCGGTGGCTTCGGCGAGGCGCTGTCGCTGCTCGGCGACGTCGCGTCCGAGGTCTGGGAGCGGATCAAGCTCGGCGGCCGGTCGCTCGCCCTATCGCTGCAGTCGGTCTGGGCGACGATCGAGGCCGGCTGGCTGACGGCGCTCTCGCGGATCCAGCGCAGCTGGGCCGACTTCCTGCATGCGGCGACCGGTGGCCTCGCCCGGATACCCGGCATGGAGGATGCGACGCTCGCCTTGAGCGAGGCGGCGATCCGTGCCGGCTCGGCCTTCTACGAGACCTCGGCCGCCGCCGGCGAGGCCAGCGCCCGGGCCGACGGCCTCGCCGCCTCCGCCGCTGCAGCGGCCGGCGCCGCCACGGCGCCGCTCGCCTCGTTGCAGGCGCTGCGCGACGCGGTGAAGGGCTCGGCCGAGGAGGCGGAGACCGCGCTCGGCGGGGCGACGGTTGCGGCCGAGGAGCTCGGCGGCGCTGTCGGCACGGCTGGAGGCGCCAGCGCGGCGGCGGCGCCGAAGGTGGCGGAAGCGCCGGCGGCGGCGAAGTCCGGCTGGGAGCGCGCGACCGATGCGGTGCGCGACTATGCCGACAAGGCGAAGGAGACCGGCGACGGGATCGGCGAGGCGCTCGTCAGCGGCTTCCGCGGCGCCGAGGATGCCGTGGGCGAGTTCGTGAAGACCGGCAAGCTCGGCATGCGCGACCTCGTCACCTCGATCCTCGCCGACCTCGCCAAGGTCTCGGTGCGGCGCTTCGTGCTGGCGCCGGTCGCCAACGCGCTCTCCGGCGTGCTCGGCAGCCTCGGTCCGGCCTTCGCCAGCGTGCTGCACGCCGGCGGCGTGGCCGGAGCCTCGGCGCCGCAGCGCATGGTGCCGGCGCTCGCCTTCGCCGGCGCGCCGCGGATGCATGCCGGCGGCGTCGCCGGCCTCCGCCCGGACGAGGTGCCGGCGATCCTGCAGCGGGGCGAGCGGGTGCTGAGCCGGGCGGAGACCCGGGCCTTCGAGCGGGCGCGGGCCGACGGCGGCGTCACCGTCAACATCATGACCGCCGACGCCGAGAGCTTCCGCCGCTCGCGCACCCAGGTCGCGAGCGACATCGCCCGGGCGGTCGCCTTCGGACGCAGAGGGATGTGACGCCATGGCTTTCCACGAGGTCCGGTTTCCGGACGACATCAGCCGCGGCGCCCGCGGTGGTCCGGAGCGGCGCACGCAGGTGGTCGAGCTCGCCTCCGGCGACGAGGAGCGCAACGCCTCCTGGGCCGACTCGCGCCGGCGCTACGACGCCGCCTACGGCATCCGCCGTGCCGACGACCTAGCCGCAGTCATCGCCTTCTTCGAGGCGAGGAACGGCCGGCTGCACGGCTTCCGCTGGAAAGACTGGGGCGACTTCAAGTCCGGCCTGCCGTCGGCGCCGACGACGCCGATCGACCAGGCGCTCGCCACCGGCGACGGTGACACGACGGCGTTCCAGTTGATCAAGCGCTACGAGAGCGGGCCGCAGGCCTGGGTGCGGCGGATCGTGAAGCCGGTCGCCGGCACCGTGAGGGTCGCGCTCGGAGGCGTCGAGGCGCTCTCCGCTTGGTCGGTCGATGCGACGACCGGCGTCGTCACCTTCGCGACAGCCCCCGCCGCCGGCGTGCTCGTCACCGCCGGCTTCGAGTTCGACGTAGCCGTCCGCTTCGACACCGACCGGCTCGACGTCACCTGGGACCTCGACCGGCTCGGCTCGATCGCCTCGATCCCGCTCGTGGAGGTGCGGCGATGAATGAGGAGCCCGGCTTCGTCGCCGCGACCTTGCGCGACCTCGCCGCGTCGACCGCGGCGATCCTCGCCGCCTGGGGCGCGCTCGGGGGCGCCACCAACGCGCTCACCACCCGCATGCGGCTCCGCGATGCGCTCCGCCACATTCTGGTCGGCGGCATCATCGCCGCCGGCATGGGCAGCTTCTCCATGGCGCTCGTCGCTCGCTGGCTCGGGCTGCCCCCTGAGGCGGTGCCGGCCGGCGGCGCCGCCGGCTCGGCCGCCTACCTCGTCGGCGTGTTCGGACCGGCGGTGATCGAGGTCACGCTCGCCCGCATTCGCGGCCTCCGATCCGGGGGCGGGCCCGATGCGTGAGCTGCTCGGCCTCGCGGCCCGGCTGCGCTGCGGCGACGCCGATCCGTGCCGGATATTCCGTCACCGAGTGCGGGTCGGCCTCGCCGTCGCCGCCCTGATCCTGCTCCTCTCCCTGCTCAGGTAATCATCCCATGCACATGACTGACCGGGGGCTTCTGGCCCTCGCCCAGCACGAGGGCATCGTGCCGGCTCCCTATCTCGATGTCGCCCGCGTCTGGACCTTCGGCGTCGGCCACACGGCGGCGGCGGGCGCGCCCGATCCCGCCCGGCTGCCGCGCGGCATGCCGGCCGATCTCGACGCCGGCATCCGGGAGGCGCTCCGGCTGTTCCGGGTCAACCTCGGCCGGTACGAGAAGGATGTTCTGCGCTCCGTGGCCGTGCCGCTCTCGCCCCACGAGTTCGACGCGCTGGTGTCGTTCCACTTCAACACCGGCGCGATCGCGCGGGCGGCGCTCACCAAGGCCCTCAATGCCGGCGATCGGACGGCTGCGGGTGCTGCGTTCATGAACTGGCTGCGGCCGGCCAGCCTGCGCTCCCGGCGCGAGGCCGAGCGCGATCTCTTCCTGCACGGGCGGCACCCGAAGGGGCCGATCCCGGTCTGGGCGGCCGATGCGGATGGCCGGGTCGATTACTCGCGGCCGGTCCGCCGGCTGAGCGAGACGCAAGCGCTGGCGCTGTTGCGGCGCGCGCCCGTCACCAAGCCCGCGCAAACGGTCGCGTCCGCCCCCCGTCCAGGCGGCTGGCTCGCCGCGCTGCTCGCTTCCCTCTCCACGGCTTTCCAACGGAGCTGATCCCCATGCGCTACGTACTGCCGAAGTCCTTGACTTGGTGGGCGGGCCTCGCCGCTATCCTGATCGGGCTCCTCGCGCTCGCGCTGCCCGAGTCCGGCCCGCTCGGCGACCTTGCCGGGGTGATTGCCCAGTTGATCGGCGCCAACGACGCGGCGCCGGCCACGCTGATCACCCTCGGCCTCGGGCTCATCGGCCTGCGCGACCGGCTGGAGCGCGGGCTCCGTAGCATCGAGAAGCGATGAAGAGCCTGTCTGCCACGCTGCAGGCGCATCTCGACAGCGGCGCGACCACGCTCGCCTGGTGCTGGAAGATCGAGCGATCTGACGGAGTGGTCTTCGGCTTCACCGACCACGACCGGGAGCTGATGTTCGGCAGCGTCACCTACGAGCCCGACTCCGGCTTCGCCGCCTCGGAGATCCGATCCGGCACCGACCTCGCCGTCGACGCGCAGGATGCCGAGGGCGTGCTGACCTCGGACACCATCACCGAGACCGACATCCTCGACGGCCGCTGGGACAATGCCGCGGTCGAGGTCTGGCGGGTGAACTGGAAGGCGGTCGGGCAGCGGGTGCTGATGCGTAGAGGCGCGATCGGCCAGGTGCGCCGCGGCCGGCTCACCTTCGTCGCGGAGGTGCGCTCGCTGGCTCACGTGCTGAACCAGACCGTCGGCCGCACCTTCCAGCATGCCTGCGACGCCGAGCTCGGCGACGCCCGCTGCGGCATCGATCTCGATGATCCGGCGTTCCAGGCGTCTGGCGCGGTCACCGCAGTGACCGGCGACCGCAGCGTCACCGCCTCCGGGCTCGGCGGCTTCGCGGCCGGCTGGTTCACCCTCGGCCGGCTGATCTGGACGAGCGGGCCGAACGCCGGCCGGGTCGCCGAGGTGGCGAGCCACGATGTCGTCGCCGGCGCGCGGCGACTGACGCTGCTCGAGGCGCCGGTGCGGCCGATCGCGCCGGGTCACGGCTTCGCCGTCCGCGCCGGTTGCGACAAGCGGGTGGAGACCTGCCGCTACCGCTTCGCCAATGTCGTCAACTTCCGCGGCTTCCCGCACATCCCCGGGCAGGACACGGTGATCCGCTACCCGAACCGCGGGGACGCGAACGCGGGAGAGGTACTGTGATTGCTGCCGATCCGGAGCGGGTGATCGCGGCGGCGCGCCGCTGGCTCGGCACGCCCTACCACCATCAGGCGAGCGTGAAGGGCGTCGGCTGCGATTGCCTCGGGCTGGTGCGGGGCGTCTGGCGGGAGCTCTACGGCCCCGAGCCCATGCCGATCCCACCCTACAGCCGCGACTGGGGCGAGACCGGAATCTGCGTGCCGCTGGCTGAGGCGGCGCGGTCGGTGATGCTCGAGTTGCCCACGGCAGAGCAGGTGCCGGGCGCGCTGCTGCTGTTCCGGATGCGGGTCGGCCCCGTTGCCAAACACTGCGGCATCGCCACCGCGCCCGACCGCTTCATCCACGCCTACGAGCGCAGCGGCGTCGTCGAGGTCCCGCTCGACGCCGCTTGGCGCCGCCGCGTCGCCTTTGCCTTCCTGTTCCCGGAGCAGTGATTGGCTCAGGCGAGCTGCTCGAGGAATCCCTCCACCGCCGCGAAGACTTCTTCGTTGCGCCCGACCCAGACGTGGCCGCCGCTGGGGAAGCTGACCAGCTCTGCGCCGGGGACCGACGCCGCGATGTGCCGCGCGGCGTCGAGGGTCTCGAAGCGGTCGTCCGCAAGCGAAAGCGCCAGCGTCGGCGCCCGAATCGTCGCGAGCGCCATCGGCTCCGGCGAGCCCGCGAGCTTGCCGTCGTTCAGGAGCCCGCGGGCGCGGTCGCTGACCGGGAGGATGTGATGCAGGATCGCGCGGACCCGCGCCTGCTCGGCCGGGCTGGCGGCGTGCACCAACTTGGGGTCGGTCGCGAGCAAGGTGCCGATCATCGCGTCCTCGGCCGTCATCATGCCGAGCCAGAACAGGAAGTCCGAGCGCAGGCCGTAGGCGATGATCGCCTCCGCGAGCGCGTTCGGCGGCCGCGGCGGCGGGCGGTTCGGCGCGAAGGCCGCCGGCACCAGCGCGACCAGCGCCGCGCAGCGGTCTGGATGGCGGATGGCGAAGGCCATCGCCGAGAGCGCGCCGGCGGAGCCGCCGATGATCGGCGCCCGGTCGATCCCGAGATGGTCGAGGAGGTCGACGAACGCGTCCGCCTGGTTCTCCGAGGACGGGTTATCGGGGAAGTCGGAGCGCAGGTAGCCGAAGCGCGAGGGCGCGATGACCTGCCAACCGGCGGCGACCAGCGGCTCCGCGAACGCCAGCCCCTGGTCGAAGCCGCCGCCGGTGCCGTGGATCATCAGGACCAGGGGGCCGGACCCGGCGACCGCATACTCCATCGTTCCGAAGCGGCTCGCGAAGACCTCGCTGCGGCCACGGGTTCGGGCCCGCGCCGCGGCGATGTCGCGGGCGTAGGCGCGCCACGTTACGCCGCCCGCGAGGGCGGCAACGCCGAGCAGCCCGAGCCCGAGTACCGTCCGCCGCCGCATGCCCGCACTCCGTCGTCACCTGTCCACATCAACCATAGCCGAGCAAGCCCATGGCCTCGATCATCCTCGCCGCCGCCGGGACTGCGATCGGCGGCTCGGTCGGCGGCTCGATCCTCGGCGTCTCGGCGGCTGCCATCGGCGGCGCCGTTGGCTCGATCGCCGGCGCGGCGATCGACAGCTGGCTCATCGCGTCGATGGCGCCGACGCAGCGGATCGCCGGCCAGCGCCTCGACACCTTGCAGATCACCTCCTCGACCGAGGGCGCGGTGATCCCGCGCGTCTACGGCGCCATGCGAACGGGGGGCAACATCATCTGGGCGACCGACTTCCGCGAGGAGACCGCGACCACCCGCCAGGGCGGCGGCGGCAAGGGCGGCGGCGGTGGCGGCGGCACCGAGGTCACCGAGTACTTCTACTTCGCCTCGTTCGCCGTGGCGCTCTGCGAGGGTCCGATCACCGGCATCGGCCGCATCTGGGCCGACGGCAAGATCCTGAGCCGCGACGGCGTCACCCTGCGGCTGCACAGGGGCGGCGAGGACCAGGAGCCCGACCCGTTCATCGCGTCGAGGATGGGTACGGCGAACACGCCGGCCTATCGCGGCACGGCCTACGTCGTCTTCGAGGAGCTGCCGCTCGAGCGCTTCGGCAACCGGCTGCCGCAGCTCTCCTTCGAGGTGTTCCGGCCGATCCTCGACGGCGAGTCGGCCGAAAGCCTCGTCCGCGCCGTAACGTTGATCCCGGCTTCGGGCGAGTTCGCCTATGCGACCGAGATCGTCCGCCACGAGGGCGGGGACGGTGAGACTTGGGCGGAGAACGTCAACGCCGAGCCCGATGTCGCCGACCTCTCGGTCGCGCTCGACCGGCTGGAGGCCTGCGCGCCGAAGGTCGAGTCGGTCTCGCTGGTCGTCGCCTGGTTCGGCGACGATCTGCGCGCCGGCCATTGCCGCATCCGGCCCGGCGTCGAGGTGAGCGCCAAGGCGACGACGCCGGAGAACTGGTCGGTCGACGGGGTGAGCCGCGCCTCGGCGCATCTGGTCAGCCGCGATGCCGAGGGACGGCCGGCCTATGGCGGCACCCCGTCCGACAGCGC
This sequence comes from Amaricoccus sp., assembly GCA_046348915.1. GTDB lineage: Bacteria > Pseudomonadota > Alphaproteobacteria > Rhodobacterales > Rhodobacteraceae > Amaricoccus. The sequence continues at coordinate 27,715 of JAXMDH010000047.1, read as the reverse complement.
CGTGGTGCAGGCGATCCGCGAGCTGAAGGCGCGCGGCTACCGGGTGACCTTCTATCCGTTCATCCTGATGGACGTGCCGAGGGACAACGATCTGCCGGACCCGTACTCGGACGGCGCTTCCGCCACCGGCCAGCCGACCTATCCCTGGCGCGGGCGGATCACCTGCTCGGCGGCGGCGGGCTATGCCGGGAGCCCGGACAAGACAGCCGCGGCAGGCACGCAGGTCGCCGCCTTCTTCGGCGGGGCGCAGCCGTCGGACTTCGATGTAGACGACGAGCGCGTCGACTGGGACGGCGATCCGGGCGACTGGGGCCTGCGCCGGATGATCCTGCACTACGCGCACCTCTGCGCCGCGGCGGGCGGGGTCGACGCCTTCCTGATCGGCTCGGAGCTGCGTGGGATCACGCAAATCCGCTCCGGTGCGTCCTCGTATCCGGCGGTCGCAGAGCTGATCGACCTCGCTACCGACGTTCGCTTGATCCTCGGCTTCGGCACCAAGCTCAGCTACGCCGCCGACTGGTCGGAATACTTCGGGCACCACCCGCAGGACGGCTCGGGGGACGTCTACTTCCACCTCGACCCGCTCTGGGCGGACGACGCGATCGACTTCGTCGGCATCGACAACTACATGCCGCTCGCCGACTGGCGCGACGGCCTCGACCATCTCGACGCCGAGAGCGCGGACGCGATCACCGACCTCGCCTACCTTCGCGGCAACGTCGAAGGCGGCGAGGGTTTCGACTGGTTCTACGCCAGCACCTCCGACCGCGAGGCGCAGGTCCGGACGCCGATCACCGACGGGGCGGCCGGCAAGCCGTGGGTGTTCCGCACCAAGGACATCCGGAGCTGGTGGTCGAACCCGCACCGCCACCGCCCGGGCGGGGTCGAGAGCAGCTCGACGACGGCGTGGATCCCGGAATCGAAGCCGATCCGCTTCACCGAGATCGGCTGCCCGGCGGTCGACCGCGGGCCGAACCAGCCGAACGTCTTCTACGACCCGAAGTCGGCCGAGAGCTTCCTGCCGTACTTCTCCCGCGGCTGGCGCGACGACGCGGTGCAGCGCCGCTTCCTCGAGGCGGCGCTCGGCTACTGGGCTGAGCCCGCGAACAACCCGAGCTCGAGCATCTATGGTGGCCGGATGATCGCCACCGCCGAGACCGCGGCCTGGACCTGGGACGCCCGGCCGTACCCGGCGTTCCCGGCGCGCAGCGACGTCTGGACCGACGCCGACAACTGGCGGCTCGGCCACTGGCTGAACGGCCGCCTCGGTGCGGTCTCGCTCGGCAGCCTCGTCCGCGAGCTCTGCCGCCGCGCCGGGCTGCCGGACAGCCAGATCGACGCATCAGATCTCTCCGACGTCGTCCACGGATACTTCGTCACCGCGATCGAGAGCCCGCGCGCCTCGATCGCTCCCTTGGCCCGGCACTTCGGCTTCGACGCGGTCGAGAGCGAGGGCGTCATCCGCTTCCAGCCGCGCGATCGCCGGCCGGTGGCGACGTTCGGTCTCGACGATCTCGTCGCCGCCTCCGACGCCGATGCCGAGGTCATCGAACTGGTGCGCGCGCAGGAGACCGAGCTGCCGGAGGCGCTGAAGTGGCAGCTGGTACGCTCCGACGAGGAGTATGACGCGATGAGCGTCGAGGCGCGGCGTGCGACCGGCGCGGCCCTGCGCGTGACCGCGGAGACCTTCGCAATCGCCACGCCGGCCGGAGACGCCGAGCGTCGCTGCCGTCGGGCGCTGCTCGAGGAGTGGGTCGGGCGTGAGACCGCGTCGTTCCGGCTGCCGCCGTCGCGGCTCGCGCTCGATCCCGGCGACGTCGTCCGGCTCGACCACGACGGCCGGCTCTCCGCCCTGCGGCTGACCAGCGTCGCCGACGCCGGCCCCCGCGCGGTCGAGGCGGTGCGCACCGACGCCAGCGCCTATGGGCTCGCACCGGGCTCGGATCGCAACCCGCGGGTGTCGCGGCCGGTGGTCTACGGCCCGCCGGCGGCTGCCATCCTCGACCTGCCGCAGCTCCGCGAGGGAGCGGCCGCGCACCAGCCGCTGGCGGCGGTGCACGCCGTGCCGTGGCCGGGGCGCATCGCCGCCTGGACCAGCCCCGGCGAGGACGGCTTCACGCTGGCGACGACGCTCGGCCGGCCGGCGCGGATGGGTCGACTGGTCTCGCCGCTCTACGCTGGCCCGACGTCGCGCTTCGACCTCGGCAACGTCGCCGTCGTCGATCTCGCCCATGGGACCCTCGCCAGCGTGATCGACCTCGCGCTCTTCGGCGGCGCCAATGCGCTGGCCGTCGAGTCGAGCCCCGGCGTCTGGGAGGTGCTGCAGGCCGGCCTCGCCGAGCTGATCGCGCCCGGCCGCTACCGGCTCTCGCGGCTGCTGCGTGGCCAGCGCGGCACCGAAGGCGCGATCGGCCGCCCGGCACCCGCGGGCGCGCGGGTCGTCGTGCTCGACGACGCGCGCTGGCGCCACTGCGATTCGGAGGCGGCGCTCGGGCTCGAAGCCAACTGGCGCTTCGGGCCGGCCTCGAAGCCCGTGGCGGACCGGTCGTACCGGCAGCTTGGCTTCACGCCGGAGGGCGTGGGCTTGCGGCCGTTCTCGGTCGGGCATGTCCCTCAGCCGTGGCGGACGGCGCGCGTGCCCGGCGATCTCGTGATCTCCTGCGGACCCGTCGGTCGCGGGCGCTCGCCGCCGACAGCTGGACGGCGGCGGAGGTCCCGCTCGCCGAGGAGCGCGAGGCCTACGAGGTCGAGGTGCTCGACGGCTCAGCGGTTCTGCGGACCCTCGCGACCTCGACCACCGGCGTGACCTACACCGCCGCCCAGCAGCTCGCCGACGTCGGGGCGCTGCTCGGACCGGGCGTGCGCTCGATCTCCGCACCTCTTCCAGCTCTCCGCCCTCGTCGGGCGGGGCGCGCCGACTCCGTCACGCTCCAGTTCTGAAGGCCCGGAGCGTGACTGACTTCGTTCAGGCGGCGGGCGACGGGACCGTGTGGCCTTCGGCGCGGGCTGCGGTTCGATCCGCGGCTTGCGGCCGAGCCCGATCTTCTTAGCGGCTCCTGCCGCTTCTGGGCGTAGTTCGGCGCACCATCGGGTAGTCGGGTTTCAGCCCCACTTCGCCCGGTACTCCTCGGGCGTCATGTTGTAGGCGGTCATCAATGCCGCTTCAGCATCTTCAGCTTCTTCCGTCTTCGAGGCAGATGATGTGGTCGTCGGTGACCGATCGCCGGATCGGCACCGCCGGCGTGGCTCGACCGACGACGGTGCCTCGTCGCTGGCGAGCGTGCTCAGCTTGTCAAACACGGACTGGATCAGCGGCGCGACCTCGTCTCGCGAGACCGCGTTGTTGGCGAGATGCGCCGAAACGATCTCGCCGGTAAGGGCGAGCAGTTCGCTCCGGCTGATGGTGTTGTCTTCCGACATCGCGGTCCTTCCTGAAATGACGCTGCGGCCGAAGTCGATCGGGCCCATATCGATGCTGCAGGTGCTGCGCGCAACACTAATCGCGGCCTGTCGGCTCCACAAGTTCGCCACGCGGCCCTGAACACCGCGGCGCTCGCGCCCTCCGCTCACGTCTGTTCGGGGCACGACCACTTCCCTCCAACAGCGAAGTCCATGCCCGACACCAGCGCCCATCTCCTGCTACCCTATCTGCTCGCGGCACAGGCGCGAGCATGTCACCGTCAACGAGGCGCTGCGGCTCTCGACGGGCTCGTGCAGCTCGCGGTGCTCGACCGCCATCTGACCGCGCCGCCGGCGAGTCCGGCCGACGGGCGCGCCCATCGTGGCACCGGGCGCGACCGGCCCCTGGGCGGCTGGGACCTCAACGTCGCCTACTACGTCGACGGCGCATGGATGCGGCTGGTGCCGCGTCCGGGCTGGCAGGTCTGGGTGGTCGACGAGGCGACGTTCCTCGCCTGGAACGGCAGCGCCTGGGTCGCCGCCGGACTGCCGGCCTTCTTCTCCGACGCGGTGTTCGAGGCTCGCCCACGACAGCGACCCTACCCGGCGTGCGGTCTTCGACCTGGCGGCGATCGCAGCCGGCGCAACCCGCACCTTCGCGCTGCCCGACGTCTCGACCGAGGCTCGCCGGTCACCTCCGGCGCGCAGACCTTCGACGGCGACAAGACCTTCACCGGCGAGCTCGAGGCCAGCGGGCCGGTGGCAACGATCGGCACGGCTGCCGGCAATGCCCTGCGGGGTCGGGACCGGCGCGACCGCCTCTGGCGCAACCAGGACGGTGAACCTCGGCACCGGCGGCGGCCGGCTCCGCTGGTCGTCAACATCGGCTCGGCCACGCCCGGCGCCGACGGCGTCACGGTCGTTAATACGCCGACCGTCACCTTCGCCAACGGCGTCGCGGAGGTCGGGATGCCCCAGGCCAACCTGACCGCGCTCCTGCTCGGCCTCGGCGGCGCCGTCGCCGACGCCTGGAACCGGCTCTCGGTCAACACGCCGGCGGTGCTCCTGAACAATGCCGGGGCCGGGATCGAGGCGACGGTCAACAAGGCGGCGGCCGGCAACGACGCCGCCTTCGCCTTCAAGACCGGCTTCAGCGCCCGGGCGCTGATCGGCCTCCTCGGCTCCGACGACTTCAGCTTCAAGGTCAGCCCGGACGGATCGGCCTACCACGACGCGATCCTGATCGACCGGACCTCGGGTCGTGTCGAGCTGCCGAAGCCGGCGATCCTGCCGGCGGCGAGCAGCGCGCCGGCGGCGCCTGCAACGGGCAAGCTCGCACTCTATGCCCGGACGCGCGCCGGCCAGCCCTGGCTCGACGCGATGCGGGCAAACGGGCGCGACTTCGCGCTTCAACCCCACCTCGGGCTGGCCCGCCCCGCGAACTGGCTGCCTTCGTCCGGGGCCACCATCACCACCGAGGGCATGTCGAACTCGACCGTCGGCACGGTGTCGACGCCCGGCCTTGCGGCGACCTCGCTCGCGACCAGCATGCGGCGCTGGCGGCTGACCTCGGCGGCCGTAGTGGACTCGGCTTCGGACCAGCGAAGCGGCGTCTTCACCTGCTGGCGCGGCAACGCCGCCGGACTCGGCGGCTGGACCTTGGTCACCCGACTCTCGCTTGCCACGCTGCAGGCGACTGGCATGGCCTTCTTCGGCCTCTACGGCTCGACCGCGGCACTTGCCACCACCCTGACCCTGAGCGCCGTGGTCAGCTGCATCGGCATCGGCTTCCAGCGCGGCACGCACACCCGCTGGCAGCTGGTGACGAAAGATGCGAGCGGCGCGCCGACGCTGGTCGACATGGGCGCTAGTTTCACCATCGCCACCGGCGGGGTGATCACGCTCACCATCGCCGCATCGCCGAACGCCGGGTCGGTCTGGGTGCGCGTCGTCGACGAGGTCAGCGGTGCGGTCTTCGAGCAGGAAGTTACCGCCGAACTCCCGGCGGCCACCCAGTTCCTCGGGCCGAGGCTCTTCATGAACAACGGCGCGACGGCCGCCGCCGTCGCCTTCGACTGCTCCGGGCTCTACCTCGAGACCGATTTCTGACGAAGCCCACGCGGGGCCAATCGGCGACGCGGCGACGGCCGCCGTCGCTTCTCATGATCCCGAGCCGGAGGACGATCACCATGACCCCGCCGCATCACGGCGGAAGCGCCGCCCGTCTTTCTGATGCCGACCTCGAGGCGATGCTGGCTCGCGCGGCTGAGGAAGGCGCCCGGCGGGCGCTCCGACGTCGGCCTCGGCGGCAAGGACGCTGTGCCGACGATCCACGACATGCGCTCGCTCCTGGAATGCATCAGCTTCGTGCGGCGCACCGCCGTGCAGACCGCCGTCAACGTCATCACCACCGGCGTGCTGGTCCCGCTCCTCGCGGGCATCGCGATGAAGCTGCGGTGGTTCGGGCCGAACCCCTGACGGACGCGAGGCCCTGCCTGACGCGCGAGTTTCGGGCTGGGATGCGCCATGAGAACTTTCGGAACATCCTTCGATTCTCTTGAGGCCTGGTGGATCGGCGCAGCCCGCCACACAGCGCGCGATCGTCCGCACCTCCCCGAGAGGCGCGAGCTGGTCTTGGCGCGATGAGTCCCCTTCGCCCGCCGCAAACGCCAAGCTCTGCGAACCTACAGGTCCGCAGAAACACAGGTCGACGCGTGTCAGCATGGAGCCGCAGGTAGGGGAGAACCGAAGTCCTTGCCGGGAACATTTTCCACAGAGTTGAAACGGCCGAGCCTACACAAGCGGGAATGAGTCAGCCATTAGAGGGGCTCGATGCGGGCGAGGGGCGCGCCGAAGGCGAGGGGTGCCCCCTTTTCGGCGAGATGCGTGAGCCGCCCCGCGAGCGGCGCCTCGACGCGCGTCTCCATCTTCATCGCCTCCATGACGGCGATGACCTCGCCCGCCGCCACTTCCGCGCCGTCCGCCGCTTGCCAAAGTTGCAGCGTGCCTGCCACGGGCGCGAGGACTACGTCCTCCCCCACCAGCGCCGACCCGGTTTCAAGCGCCGCCGCCGAGCTGGGTGCGGCGGCGAGCACGCCCGCCGGCAGGCCGACTTCGAGGCGCCGGCCGTCGACCTCGATCGCGAACCGCAGCAGGTTCTCGGGGGCCGCCGGCGCCACCCGGGCGTGGCCTTCGAGCGCGCCGAGCCGCTCGGCGAAGTCGGTCTCGATCCAGCGCGTGTGCACGTCGAACCGCCCGTCCGCGGCGCGGAACTCCGGCGCCTCGATCACCATGCGGTCGAAGGGCAGCACCGTCGCCACGCCCTCGACCCGGAACTCGGCCAGCGCGCGCGCCGCCCGCTGCAGCGCCTCCTCGCGGGACGCGCCGGTCACGATCAGCTTCGCCATGAGCGAGTCGAAGGTGCCGGGCACGACCGAGCCGGCGGCGACGCCGCTGTCCATCCGCACGCCGGGACCCGAGGGCGCGTCCCAGGTCGAGACCGGCCCCGGGGTCGGCATGAAGCCGCGGCCCGGGTCCTCGGCGTTGATGCGGAACTCGATCGAATGGCCGCGCGGCGTCGGCACGGTCTCGTCGGCGAGCCGCGCCCCCTGGGCGACGCGGATCATCGCGCGGACAAGGTCGATGCCGGTGGTCTCCTCCGTCACCGGGTGCTCGACCTGGAGCCGGGTGTTCACCTCGAGGAACGACAGGGTACCGTTGGCCGAGAGCAGGAACTCCACCGTCCCGGCCCCGCTGTAGCCCGCCTTGGCGCAGATCGCCCGCGCCGACTCGTGGATGCGGGCGCGCTGCTCGTCGGAGAGGAAGGGCGCGGGCGCCTCCTCCACGAGCTTCTGGTTGCGCCGCTGCAACGAGCAGTCGCGGGTGCCGAGAACCTTCACTCGGCCGTGCTTGTCACCCAAGACCTGCGCCTCGATATGGCGCGGGCGGTCGAGGTACTGCTCGATGAAGCATTCGCCCCGGCCGAAGGCGGTGAGCGCCTCCCGCGTGGCCGACTCGAAGAGCTCCTCGACCTCGTCGAGCGCCCAGGCGACCTTGAGCCCGCGTCCGCCGCCGCCGAAGGCCGCCTTGATGGCGATGGGCAGGCTGTTGACCTCGGCGAACGCGCGGGCGTCGCCCGCGTTCGCCACCGGGCCGGGCGTGCCGGCCACCAAGGGCGCCCCCACCGACTCCGCGATGCGGCGCGCCTCGATCTTGTCGCCGAGCGCCTCGATCACCTCGGGATCGGGACCTACCCAGATGAGGCCCGCCGCCTGCACCGCGCGGGCGAACTCGGACCGCTCGGAGAGAAAGCCATAGCCCGGATGCACCGCGTCGGCCCCGGCGCGCCGGGCGATGGCGATGAGCGTCTGGGCGTCGAGATAGGTCTCCGCCGGCCGGTCGCCCCCGAGGGCATGCGCCTCGTCCGCCAGGCGCACGAACAGCGCGTCCCGGTCGGCGTCGGCATAGGCCACCACCGGGCTGATGCCCTCGTCGCGGCAGGCGCGGATGATGCGCACGGCGATCTCGCCTCGGTTGGCGATGAACAGCCGGCGGATCGGCTTGGTGACGCTGGCGGGCTCGAAGATGGAAACGGTCATGATGTGGGCTCGATCGGGCTGAAGGGCTGGACGGCGGCGAAGCGGATGCGGGCGCCGGGCGGGATCTGCCCGGCCAGCGGCAGCGCCTCGGGCAGCACGGTGGCGATGACCGGATAGCCGCCGGTCAGCGGATGGTCGGCCAGGAACAGCACCGGCTGCCCGGAATGCGGCACCTGGATGGCGCCACGTTCGGTCCCCTCCGAAGGCAGCTCGCGCGCATCCTCGCGTTCGAGCGGCGCGCCGGCGAGGCGGATGCCGACCCGCGACGACTGCTGCGTCACCTCCCAGGCCTGCTCGAGGAAGCGCGCCACCGCCGCGTCGGGAAACCAGTCGGTGCGGGGGCCGAGGGCTACCGGCAGGACCACCGTCTCGCCCGGTGCCGGCAGCGACGGCGCGGTCGCGGGGACCGCATCCACGGCCAGCGCCGCCTCCCGCGCGAAGCCGATCACCGCCCCGGCCCCGAGCGGCGCCGGGCCGATGTTGGCCAGCGTGTCGGTCGCCGCCGAGCCGATAACCCGCGGCACGTCGAACCCGCCGCGGCGGGCGAGATAGCTGCGCCTCCCGCGCGCCGGCGGCGGCACCACCAGGACGTCGCCGGGGTCGAGCGCGAAGGGACGCGACACGTCCACCGGCACCCGCGCGTCACCCTGCTCGATCTCGGCCCGGTTCGCCGCGCCGTCGAGCACCAGCGTCGCCGGCGCGTCGACGGCGCGCCGCACCGGGCCGAGGGTGATTTCGAGCGCCGGGGCGTTCGGCGGGTTTCCGGCCCGGCGGTTGGCCCGTCTCAGGCTCGGCAGGTCGACGGCGCCGGACCCCGAGATGCCTTGCGCCGCCTGCCCGTGCCGGCCCGCGTCCTGCACGAGGATCGGGAAGGCGGCGGCGAGCACCCGCAGGCCCGCCGCGGGAGCGGGGGCGGGCGCGGCGGTCGGCTCGGCCGCCGCGTAGGTGTCCCCCCCTCGCTCCACGAAGCGCACCCGCGTGCCGGGGCGCAGCAGGGCGGGCGGATCGCGGGACAGGTCCCACATCGGCACTGGCGTGGTGCCGATGAGCTGCCAGCCGCCCGGGCTCGCCTGCGGGTAGACGCCGCAGAACCGCCCGGCGAGCGCCACCGCGCCGGCGGGAATGCGCGGCCGCGGGCTCGCGCGCCGCGGCAGGTCGAAGCGCGGGTCGTCGCCGGTCATGTAGGCGAAGCCCGGCGCGAAGCCACAGAAGGCCACCTGCCAGGTCGCCGCCTGATGCGCCGCGATGACCTCGGCGACCGTGATATCGAGATGCCCCGCGACCTCGCCCAGATCCTCGCCGTCGTAGGTGACGGGAACCTCCACCACCTCCGTCGACCCCTCGCGGCGCCGGGCCGACGCCGGAACCCGCCCGGCGATGGCGGCGGCGAGCCGGCCGTCCGCCAGCCGCCCCGGGGCGGTCCGAACCATCAGCGTGCGGGCGGCGGGGATCACCTCGGCGATCTCGGGCAGCGGCGCGGCGGCCAGCGCGTCGAAGAGCGCGAGCGTCGCGTCGAGGTCGGGCAGCTCGACGAGGAGCGTGCGCGGCCCGACGGGAAGGAAGCGCAGCGTCATGCCTGCCACTCCCGGTCCGGAACGTCGGTGACGAACATGTGCCCCGGCGCATGGGTGATGGCGAAGGGCACCCGCGAGGCCATCACCGCCGCCTGCGGCGTCACCCCGCAGGCCCAGAACACCGGGATCTCGCCCGGCCGGATATCGACCGGATCGCCGAAGTCCGGCCGGCCGAGATCGGCGATGCCGAGCGCCTCCGGCGCGCCGACCTGCACCGGCGCGCCGTGCACCGCCGGATAGCGGCCGGAGATCGTCACCGCGTCGGCCACCCGCTCGGCCGGGACCGGCCGCATTGACACCACGAGCGGACCCGCGAGCCGCCCTGCCGGACGGCAGGGCCGGCTGGTGCGGTACATTGGCACGTTGCAGCCCTGCGCGATGTGGCGGATCTCGATCCCCGCCTGCATCAGCGGCGTCTCGAAGGTGAAGGAGCAGCCGATGAGGAAGGCGACGAGATCGGGATGCTCGGCCCACGCCTCGCTCGCGTCGGCGACCTCCTCGGCGAGCGCCCCGTCGCGCCAGATGCGGTAGCGGGGCACGTCCCGGCGCAGGTCGGCGCCGGGGGCAAGCGCGGTCTCGAAGCTGCCCGGCTCGGTCACGTCGAGCACCGGGCAGGGCTTGGGGTTGCGCTGTGCGTAGAGCAGGAAGTCCCAGGCCCAGTCCTTCGGCAGGGCGATCAGGTTGCACTGGGTGAAGCCGATCGCGTGGCCGGAGGTCGGGCAGCCCAGCCTTCGCGGCAGGCGGCGCGGAGGCTCGGCGGGGTTCTGGTAGGTCATCAGGCGGCCGCCGCGAACGGGCTGATCACGACGCCCTCGGCGGCGAACCGCTCGCGGATGCGCCGGGCCATCGCCACCGCGGCCGGGCTGTCACCGTGGACGCAGATGCTCTGCGCGTCCAGCCGCAGCACCGAGCCGTCCGCCGCCTCGATCTCCCCGTCCGTGGCGAGCCGCACCATGCGCGCGGCCACCAGCTCGGGGTCGTGCAGCACCGCTCCGGCCTCGCGGCGCGAGACGAGCGCGCCGGACGGCGTGTAAGCGCGGTCGGCGAAGGCCTCGGCGACGACGCCGAGGCCGGCGGCGCGGGCGCGCTCGAGGATCGGCGCCCCCGCGAGGCCCATCAGGATCAGCGACGGGTCCACCGCGCGGATGCCTTCGATGACCGCGTCCGCCTGCTTGGCGTCGGCAGCGATGGTGTTGTAGAGCGCGCCGTGCGGCTTGACGTAGCTCACGCGGGTGCCGGCCGCCGCGGCGAGCCCCTGCAAGGCGCCGATCTGGTAGATCACGTCGGCGGTGAGCTCGGCGGGAGCCACGTCCATCGGCCGCCGCCCGAAGCCGACGCGGTCGGGATAGGCGACGTGCGCCCCGACCGCCACCCCCCGCGCCGCGGCTTCCCGCAGCGTGGCCAGGATCGTCAGCGGATCACCGGCATGGAAGCCGCAGGCGACGTTGGCCGAGCTGACGATGGCGAGCATCGCGGCGTCGTCCCCCATGGTCCAGGCCCCGTAGCCTTCGCCGAGGTCGCTGTTGATGTCCATGAAGCGTATCCCCCTCTTGCTTCCTGTCGGGCGGCCCGCCGGCCGCGAGCCGCCCTCGCTCCGTCAGGTCCCGAGGAAGGCGAAGATGCCGCCGATCGACTTCACCCCCATGTACCAGGTGAGCGCACAGGCCGCGAAGGTCAGCACCAGCAGCGGCCGGCTGTAGCTGTGCCCGCCCATCAGGTCGGACCGCGCGAAGCCGATCCAGGCGAAGATCGTGAGGCCGAGCGGCAGGATCAGGCCGTTGAAGCCGCCCGCGAACACCAGCAGCGCCGCCGGCGCCGTGCCGAGAAACAGGTAGATGACGAGCGAGACTGCGATGAAGATGACCGTGGCGATATTGCGCGCGCGGTCGTCCATCGGTCGGAACACGGTCATGAAGCTCACCGAAGTATAGGCGGCGCCGATGACCGAGGTGATGGCCGCGGCCCAGAAGATGATCCCGAAGATGCGCACGCCCCAGTAGCCGAGCGTGGCCTGGAACGCCTGCGCCATCGGGTTCGCCGTCTGCGAGGTGAGATCGAGCGTCAGGCCCGCCGCGGTCACGCCGAGGACGGCCAGGAACAGGAGGAAGCGCATCAGCCCGGTCACCGCGATGCCCACCAGCGCGCCGCGGGTGACCTCGCCCAGCTTGTCCGCGCCCGTGACCCCCTTGTCGAGCAGCCGGTGGGCGCCGGCGTAGGTGATGTAGCCGCCCACGGTGCCGCCGACGATCGTGACGATCGAGGCGAAATCGATGACGTCGGGCAGGACCGTCTGACGCAGCGCCTCGCCCACCGGCGGGTTGGAGACGATGGCGACGAAGAGCGTCAGGCCGATCATCAGGAGGCCGAGCCAGATGATCGTCCGGTCGAGCGCCATGCCCGCACGTTTCGAGAGGAAGATGCCGATGGCGATCGCCGCCGAGAGCGCGCCGCCGATCTTCGGGTCGAGCCCGACCATGGCGTTGAGCCCGAGCCCGGTCCCGGCGATGTTGCCGATGTTGAAGACGAGCCCGCCGAGAATGACGAGGATCGAGAGCAGGTAGCCGGCGCCGGGAACGGCCAGGTTGGCGTTCTCGGAGGCGCGCCGCCCCGTCAGCACGGTGATCCGCCAGATGTTCATCTGCACGACGAAGTCGATGACGATGGAGGCGAGGATCGCGAAGGCGAACGCCGCGCCGAGCTTGGCGGTGAACGTCGCCGTCTGGGTGATGAAGCCGGGGCCGATGGCCGACGTGGCCATCAGGAAGATCGCGGCGATCAGGCCGCCACGCACCGTGGCCCCCGATGCGCTGACGGTTGCGGGGAGCTCGCCCATGCCGGTCTCCAGAGAGGTTTGCAGATTCGGAATGCCGGGATTGTCCGGATTGCATGGCGTTCTGTCAAGTGTCACCCTACATACGATTGGTTTTCACTCAACAAAACTGCTTGTGTCGCCCTACGAGATGCAGGAATCGTCCTTCAACCCTCTTGCATTCGGCGTGGCGCGTGGCGACAGTCGCTGCAGCGGAAGGGATGGCACCGATGCCGGAAGGAAGCACGACGGCGGCGCCGTTGACCGAGGTGGTGGCCGCGCGGCTGCGGGCGATGGTGACGGAAGGTCAGCTCACGCCCGGTCAGCGCCTGTCGGAGGCGCGGCTTTCCGGCGAGCTTGGCATCTCCCGCAACACGTTGCGCGAGGTCTTCCGGCTTCTGACGCGCGAGGGTCTGGCTCGCTACGAGCCCAACCGCGGCGTGTTCGTCGCGGTGCCTTCGATGCCGGCGATCCTCGACATCTACCGCGTCAGGCGACTCATCGAGATCCCCGCTATCGCCCAGGCGTGGCCCAAGCACCACGCGGTGGCCTCGATGCGGGCCGCGGTTGCGGTGGCGGAGGCGGCGCGGGAGCGAGGGGAATGGCGCGCCGTCGGGTCCGCCAACATGAGCTTCCACGCCGCCATCGTCGCGCTGATGGACAGCCCCCGCCTGACCGCCTTCTTCTCCCAGATCGCTGCCGAGCTGCGCCTCGCGTTCGGGCTGCTGGACGACCCCGAGCTTCTGCACGCGCCCTTCATCGCCTTGAACGCTACCTTGCTCGCAACGCTCGAGGGCGGCGATCCCGCGGGCGCAGCGGAGCTTCTCGCCGACTACCTCGATCGCTCCGAGCGCATGGTCCTGGCCGCCTTCGCCAAGCTCGGGTAGCCGCGGCTCGAGGCGGCCCTGGGGGCTTGTCCTCTACCGCCGCGACTGCGTCCTTGCGGACCCTCCGCGATCGACGAGGCCGCGTCGGGAAAACCGCCGGCTCCCTGGCAGGCTCGCGCTCCTTCCGCCCGGGCGTCCGGACGTGTCCCGCGTCCTCTACGGCGTCGCCCGAGTAGCCGCGCGGGCGCGCGTGCTGATGCTGCCGCCGTCGATCCGCCGGAGCGAGATCTCGAGCCGCGCCTCGGCCGCCGCGATCTCGGCCAGGACCCGCTTGGTGTAGGTCATGTGCTCCTCGGCGGCCCGCCTCGCAGCGGCGGCGTCACGCGAGATTACCGCATCGTGGATCGCGCGGTGCTGCTCGCGCAGCACCTCCCGGACCTCGGGCCGGGCGTAGAGCTTCTCCCGGCTATGGAACACGCCCGTTCGCAGCATGCCTGAAAGCGCCCGCATGATGTGGAGGAGCACGATGTTGTGGCTGGCCTCGTAGGTCGCGATGTGCAGGTCGACGTCGGCGTCGGCCTCGTCGTGCGGATCGGCCTTCTCGTGGGCGGCGTCGATCCGCTCCATGCAGCGCTGCAGCGTCGCCCGGTCGACGTCGTTGGCCCGCGTCGCCGCGAGGGCCGCGGCCATTCCCTCGAGCGTGGCGCGCAGCTCGAGATAGTCCTCGACCACCTCGCTGCGGGTCGAGAGGAGATCGATCAGCGGGTCGGTGATGCTGGTGGCGAGCGGCGCGACGACCCGCGCCCCGCCGGCATCCGCGACGAGCAGGCCCTTCTCCTCGAGCAGCTTCATTCCCTGCCGCAGCGTCGGGCGTGACACGTCGAGCCGCAGTGCCATCTCGCGTTCCGGCAGGAGCGGCTCGCCGGGGCGGAGCGACCCCTCGAGGATCAGATCCTCGATGTGACGCGCCGTCGACTCCGCCGCGCTGCTGCCCTTGATACTTTCCTTGTCCACCGGATCCAACCTTCTCGATCTGCCGCCATTCGCAAGGCGCTGGCGGCAGATGACCGCCGGGAGTCACCCTAGCCGGAACGGCCAGACCGGTAAAGTAAATTTTTTTTGTTGACACACAGGTAAAAATTGCTTACCGATGATCGCACGCAGGTACAGAGAAAGACCAACGCCCACCCGATGGAGGAGACCGGCCGTGCGGGCCCACCAGCCCGCACACGCGCGACGGCGCATTCGCCTTTCGGCTTGACGCCCCGGCGATCGCAGAAAACAAAGTTCAGCAGACGTCTTCCGGCAAGCGTCGGGGCGTCGTGCCCCTACGCTCGGAGGTAACGCCCACCATGATCTGGTCCCAAGTCTACGACCCGTTCGGCAGCCTGCTGCTGTCGACGATCGCCGCGGCGATCCCCGTGATCGTGCTGCTCGGCGCGATCGGCATCTTCGAGATCCGCGCGCACATCGCCGCGATGCTCGGCCTCGTGACCGCGCTCGCCATCGCCGTGTTCGCCTTCGGAATGCCCGCCGGCATGGCCGGCATGTCGGCCGTCTACGGCGCCGGCTTCGGCCTGATGCCGATCGGCTGGATCATCCTCAACGTCATCTTCCTCTACCAACTCACGAACGAGAAGGGCGAATTCGACGTGCTCAGGCACTCGATCCGCGGCATCTCCGACGACCGCCGGATGCAGGTGCTGTTCATCGCCTTCAGCTTCGGCGCCTTCTTCGAGGGCGCGGCGGGCTTCGGCACCCCGGTGGCGGTGACGGCGGCGATGCTGATGGGCCTCGGCTTCTCGCCGCTCTCCGCCGCCGGCCTCTGCCTGATCGCCAACACCGCGCCCGTCGCCTTCGGGGCGCTCGGCACGCCGGTGATCGCGCTCTCGGCCGTCACCGGCCTCGACCTCCTCGAGCTCTCGGGCATGATCGGCCGCCAGCTGCCGTTCTTCTCGGTGATCGTGCCATTCTGGCTGATCTGGGCCATGGTCGGCTTCCGCCGCATGGCCGAGGTCTGGCCGGCACTGCTCGTCGCCGGCGCCTCCTTCGCGCTGCCGCAGTACCTCGTCTCCAACTTCCACGGGCCCTGGCTCGTCGACATCGTCGCCGCCATCATCTCGATGGTGTCGCTCGCGCTCTTCCTTCGGGTCTGGCACCCGAAGCGGCCGATGACCGAGGCGCCGCGCGACTGGTCGTCGGCCGACGTGGCCGGCGAGGAGCAGCACGAGCACCCCACCGACGTCACCTCGCCCGCCGCGGTGCGGCGCGCCTGGATGCCCTGGGTGATCCTCTCGGTCTTCGTCTTCATCTGGGGCGTGCCGCAGGCCAAGGCCTTCCTTGACTCGATCTGGAGCACGAAGATCCCGGTCGCCGGCCTGCACGAGCTGGTGATGAAGGTGCCGCCCGTGGTCGTGGAGCCCCATGCCGAGGCGGCGATCTTCAACTTCAACATCCTGTCGATGACCGGCACCGGCATCCTGCTCGCCGGCATAGTCTCGGGCCTCATGCTCGGCTACTCGTTCGGCGGCCTGGTGCGGATGTACTTCAAGACGCTCCACATGATCCGCTTCTCGCTGCTGACCATCGCCTGCATGCTGGCGCTCGGCTACGTCACCCGCTTCTCGGGCACCGACGCGACGATGGGCCTCGCCTTCGCCAACACCGGCTGGTTCTACCCGTTCTTCGGCACGCTGCTCGGCTGGCTCGGCGTCGCGGTCACCGGCTCGGACACCGCCTCGAACGTGCTCTTCGGCGGCCTGCAGAAGGTGACGGCGCAGCAGCTCGGCCTCAACCCGGTGCTGATGGCGGCGGCGAACAGCTCCGGCGGCGTCATGGGCAAGATGATCGACGCCCAGTCGATCGTCGTCGCCTCGACCGCGACCAAGTGGTACGGCCACGAAGGCTCGATCCTGCGCTTCGTCTTCTTCCACTCGATCGCGCTCGCCTGCCTCGTCGGCCTGCTGGTGATGGCGCAGGCCTACGTGCACCCCTTCACCGCGATGGTGCCCGACGTGGCCGTCCCGGCCGTGCCGCAGTGACCGCAGGCCGGGGCGGTCCGCCGCCCCGGCCGCCTGATACGCTCTCCGCCGCCTGAATGCCTCGCGCCTGCGTTAACGATTCAGTCCTGACCCTTTGCCTGGCATATGCGTTGTGCATGCGTTGTGCATAAAGTGTGCATCGAAGGATCCGCCGTAAACCTTTGACGCCGAAGTCTTCCGCCGGAAACCGTAGGGGGAACCATGACCGACCGCGATACCCCGCTCGCCGACCCTGGCCAGCCACCTTCTCGCGACCGCGGGGTGGCGCCATGACCGAGGCAGCCGGCCCCCGAGTCGCGCTCTTCGTCACCTGCATCGTCGACGCGATGCGGCCCGAAATCGGCTTCGCCGCCCTGCGCCTCCTCGAGGAGGCCGGATGCACGGTGGAGGTGCCGCGGCAGCAGACGTGCTGCGGCCAGCCGGCCTGGAACAGCGGCGACGACGCCGGCGCGGCGTCGATCGCCCGGCAGGTGATCGCGGCGTTCGAGCCCTACGACTACCTCGTCGCGCCGTCTGGCTCGTGCGCCGGCACCATCCGCCACGGCTACCCTCGGATGCTGGCGGACGATCCCGCCTGGGCGGCGCGCGCGGGAGGCCCTCGCCGCCAAGACTTACGAGATCACCAGCTTCCTCGTGGACGTGCTCGGCCAAGTTCCCGAGGGCCGGAGGCTCGCCGCCACCGCCACCTACCACGACAGCTGCGCGGGTCTGCGCGAGCTCGGCGTCTTCGCCCAGCCCCGCCGGCTGCTCGACGCCGTCGAAGGCCTGGAGATGCGGCCGCTCGAGGGCAACAACGTCTGCTGCGGCTTCGGCGGGACGTTCTGCGTCAAGTATCCGGCGATCTCCAACGCGATCGTCACCGAGAAGGCCGAGGCGATCGAGGCGACCGGCGCCGACCTCTTGCTCGCCGGCGACCTCGGCTGCCTGATGAACATGGCCGGCAAGCTCAACCGGCGCGGCGCGAAGGTGCGCTGCTTCCACGTCATCGAGATCCTCGCCGGCGGCGGGGACGGACCGGCCATCGGGGAGAAGCCATGACTGCCGCCACGCACCCGAGCTTCAAGGCCCGCGCCGATGCGGCGCTCGCCGACGCCACGCTGAAGCTCGCGATCGAACGCACCACCGGCACCGCCGAGCGCAAGCGGGCGGCGGCGCTCGCGGCCTTCCCCGAGTTCGAGGCGGCACGCGACCGCGGCCGAGCGATCAAGGACCACGTGATCGCCAACCTCGACCATTATCTCGAGACCTTCGAGCACAACGCGACCGCCAGCGGCGCCAAGGTCCACTGGGCGAGCACCGACGCCGAGGCCTGCGAGATCGTCGTCCGTCTCTGCCGCGAGGCCGGCGCGAAGCGCGTCACCCGCGCGAAGTCGATGCTCGGCGAGGAGATCGGCCTGCCCGACGCG
Organism: Amaricoccus sp.; assembly: GCA_046348915.1. Lineage (GTDB taxonomy): Bacteria > Pseudomonadota > Alphaproteobacteria > Rhodobacterales > Rhodobacteraceae > Amaricoccus. The sequence continues at coordinate 10,061 of JAXMDH010000047.1, read as the reverse complement.
CTCGCTGCCGCCGGCATCGAGCGGGTCGAGACCGACCTCGCCGAGCACATCATCCAGCTCGCGGGCGAGCACCCTCGCACATCATCTGGCCGGCGATGCACCGCACCCGCGAGCAGGTCGCCGTGCTCTTCAACGCCGACCACAAGCCGCCGCCCGACGCCGAGGACCCGGCCTCGATGGTGCAGAGCGCCCGCCGCGTCCTGCGCGAGAAGTTCCTCTCCGCCGACGTCGGCATCTCGGGAGCGAACTTCCTCATCGCCGACACCGGCGCGACCTGCACCGTGACCAACGAGGGCAACGCCGAGCTCACCACCACGCCGCCGCGCGTCCATATCGTCACCGCCGGCATCGAGAAGCTGGTGCCGTCCACGGCCATGCCATGGCGCTGCTGCGCCTGCTCGTGCGCTCGGCGACCGGGGGCGAGCTCACCCAGTACACCACCTTCCACTGCGGCCCGAAGCGGCCGGGCGACGCCGACGGCCCCGAGGAGATGCACATCGTCCTCGTCGACAACGGCCGCACGCGCATGATCGGCGACGAGTTCCGCGTCATGCTCCGCTGCATCCGCTGCGGCGCCTGCATGAACCACTGCGTCGTGTACCGCCAGATCGGCGGCCACGCCTACGGCGGCACCTATCCGGGGCCGATGGGCGCGGTCCTCACCCCCGTCCTCTCCGGCCTCGCGGAGGCGCGCGACCTCCCGTTCGTCTGCACGATGAACGGCCGCTGCGAGGAGGTCTGCCCGGTCCAGATCCCGATACCGACGCTCCTGCGCGCGTGGCGCGGCCGGAGCTGGCGGGAGGGGCACGAGCCCGTCGCAGTGCGCGCGAGCGTCGGCCTATGGGCCGCCGTCGCCCGGCGCCCGGGCCTGTATCGCCTCGCGAGCGGGGTCGGGGTCCGCATGCTCCGACTGCTCCAGCGGGGCGGCTGGATCAGGTCGCTGCCGCTCGCGGGCGGCTGGACCAGGTATCGCGACCTGCCGAGCCCGAAAGGGAGCACCTTCATGGAGCGCTACAAGACCGAGCGTCGCCGCCGGACGGAGGGACGGCAGTGAGCGCCCGCGACCGGATCCTCTCCGCGGTCCGCGCCGGCCTCGGCGGCCGCCGCCAGGACAGCGGCGCCATCGCCGCCGAGGCGGCCGCGCTCCTCGCCGAGCCCGACGAGATCCGCCCCCGCCTCGTCGCCGCGACGCTCGTCGAGTCCTTCTGCGAGAAGGCCACCGCCCTTGGCACCACGATCGACCGGGTAGCGGGCCTCGACGCGGTCCCGGAGGCGGTCGGGCGCTACCTGGCCACGCACGGCCTGCCCCCCGCGGTCGCGCTCCAGCAGGCTCCGGAGCTTGCCGGATTGTCCTGGGGCGAAGTGCAGCCGCACGCCTCCATCGCCCCGGACGAGGCGGCGGCGGTGGGCCTCGCCCGCTGGGGCGTGGCCGAAAGCGGCTCCGTCGCGCTCCATTCCGGCCCCGATAGCCCGGTGCTCCTCGCCTTCCTGCCGCTCCACCACATGGTGGTCCTGCCGGTCGAGGGTATCCTTCCGCACCTCGAGGACTACGCGGCGGTGATCGACGGCGAGGGCCGGACGCCGCGCAACGCGATCCTGATCACCGGCCCGAGCGGCACCACCGACATCGAGGGGAGCTATGTCAGGGGGGCTCACGGCCCGGGGTTTCTTCACGTGGTCCTCGTCGAGGACGCACCTTGAGACGACGGCCACCCTCCGGACGAAACGCAAGCACCACAAGTTCTTTATGCAGGTTCCAAGATCACGGCCGCCTCTAAAGCAAAATCAAATGGGAGCAAGACCATGAGTGACAGCCACGACCTCGACCCGGTCGAAACCCGGGAATGGCTCGATTCCGTGGAGGACGTGATCGACCGAGACGGGGCCGAGCGGGCGCATTTCCTGCTCGACAAGGCCGTCGCCGCTGCCAGGGCCAATGGGGCGAACCTGCCCTTCGGCGCGACCACCGCCTACGTCAACACGATCCCGGTCGACCAGCAGCCGCCGTTCCCGGGTGATCTCGAGCTCGAGTGGCGAATCCGCACGATCAACCGCTGGAACGCGATGGCGACGGTGGTGCGCCGCAACAAGGTGTCGAGCGAGTACGGCGGGCACATCGCCTCCTTCGCCTCGTCGGCGGTGCTCTACGACCTCGGGCTGAACCATTTCTGGCGCGCCCGGACCGACCAGCACGGCGGCGACCTCGTGTTCTTTCAGGGACACGCGGTCCCCGGCATCTACGCGCGCTCGTTCATGGAGGGGCGGATCAGCGCCGAGCGGATGGACAACTTCCGCTCGGAGACCGGCGGCGAGGGGCTGCCGTCCTACCCGCACCCGTGGCTGATGCCCGACTACTGGCAGTTCCCGACCGTCTCGATGGGCCTCGGCCCGCTGATGGCGATCTACCAGGCCCGGTTCATGAAGTACATGCACAACCGCGGCTTGATCGACATGGCCGACCGCAAGGTCTGGGCCTTCCTCGGCGACGGCGAGATGGACGAGCCGGAGAGCCTCGGGGCGATCGGCCTCGCGGCGCGCGAGGAGCTCGACAACCTGATCTTCGTCATCAACTGCAACCTGCAGCGGCTCGACGGGCCGGTCAGGGGCAACGGCAAGATCATCCAGGAGCTGGAGGGCGACTTCCGCGGCGCCGGCTGGAACGTCATCAAGCTGATCTGGGGCTCGGGGTGGGACAAGCTGCTCGAGCAGGATGACAGCGGCAAGCTGCAACAGCTCATGGAAGAGACCGTCGATGGCGACTATCAGACCTTCAGGTCGAAGAACGGCGCCTATGTCCGCGAGCACTTCTTTGGCAAGTATCCGGAGACCGCCAAGCTGGTCGAAGGCTGGACCGACGCGGAGATCTGGGCGCTGCGCCGCGGCGGCCACGACCCTCAGAAGGTCTACGCCGCCTTCGACCGGGCGGTTAAGACGACCGGCCAGCCGACGGTGATCCTCGTCAAGACCGTCAAGGGCTACGGGATGGGCGACGCCGGCGAGGGGCAGAACATCACTCACCAGCAGAAGAAGCTCGCCGAGGACCAGCTCCGGGCGTTCCGCGACCGCTTCGACATCCCGGTCCCCGAGGGCGAGGTGGCCAAGGCCCCCTACGTCACCCTCGGCGACGATCAGAAGGACTACATCCGGAAGCGCCGCGAGGCGCTGGGCGGGCCATTCCCGGCGCGTCGGCACAAGGACGCGCCGAAGCTCGAGATCCCCGACCTCTCGCTGTTCGACGCGCTGCTGAAGGACACCGGCGACCGGCAGATTTCGACGACGATGGCCTTCGTCCGGGCGCTGAACGCGCTGATCCGCGACAAGAAGGTCGGGAAGCACGTCGTGCCGATCGTTCCCGACGAAAGCCGCACGTTCGGCATGGAGGGCATGTTCCGTCAGATCGGCATCTACAATCCGATGGGCCAGCTCTACACGCCGCAGGACGCCGATCAGCTCAGCTACTACAAGGAGAGCAAGGACGGCCAGGTGCTGCAGGAGGGCATCAACGAGCCCGGCGCCATGGCCGACTGGATCGCCGCCGCCACCAGCTATTCGGTGCACGGCGTGCCGATGATCCCCTTCTACATCTACTATTCGATGTTCGGCTTCCAGCGGGTCGGCGACCTCGCCTGGGCCGCCGGCGACAGCCGGGCGCGCGGCTTCCTGCTCGGCGCGACCGCCGGGCGCACCACGCTGAACGGCGAGGGGCTGCAGCACGAGGACGGGCACAGCCACATCCTGGCGGGCACCATCCCGAACTGCATCACCTACGACCCCGTCTTCGGCTACGAGGTGGCGGTGATCGTGCATGACGGCATGCGCCGGATGTTCGTCGACCAGGAGGACGTCTACTACTACCTGACGGTCTGCAACGAGAACTACCACCACCCGGCGATGCCCGAGGGCGTCGAGGACGGCATCATCAAGGGCCTGTACCGCTTCAGGAAGGCTGAGAAGCCGGCCGGCAAGCACGTCAACCTGCTGTCCTCGGGCACGATCTTCCAGCAGGCGATGAAAGCCGCCGAGACGCTCGAGGCCGACTTCGGGATCACCGCCGACCTGTGGGTCGCGACGAGCATGAACGAGCTCGCGCGCGAGGCGCAGGACGTCGAGCGCTCGAACCGGATGCATCCGACGGACGCGTCGAAGGTGCCCTATGTCACCGCGGCGCTGGCGCAGGCGACCGGGCCAGTGATCGCCGCGACCGACTACATGAAGAACTACGCCGAGCAGATCCGCGCCTTCGTGCCGCAATCGTTCCATGTGCTCGGCACCGACGGCTTCGGCCGTTCGGACAGCCGCGCCAACCTGCGGCGGCACTTCGAGGTCGACGCAAACCACATCGCGGCGACCGCGGTCTACGCGCTCTACAAGGAGGGCAAGGTCACCGGCGCCGAGGTCGAGGCGGCCTACGCCAAGTACGCGATTGATCCGACCAAGATAAACCCGCGCATCGCCTGAGCGCGCCAGGACTGGGGGAAACACAAAGATGGCAACGATCGAAGTGAAGGTGCCGGACATCGGCGATTTCAAGGATGTCCCGGTCATCAGCGTGATGGTGAAGCCGGGCGACACGATCGCCAAGGACGACCCGCTCGTGGAGCTCGAGTCGGACAAGGCGACGATGGAGGTGCCTGCCCCGGAGGGTGGCACCGTCAAGGAGGTGAAGGTCAAGGAGGGCGACAAGGTCTCCGAGGGCGTGCTGATCCTGCTGCTCGAGGCCGCCCAGGCCGCGGCTGCGGCTCCCGCCGCGGCGCCGCCCGCGGCCGCCCCGGCGCCGGCCGCGGGCGGGGGCACGGTCGAGGTGAAGGTGCCCGACATCGGCGACTTCAAGGACGTGCCGGTGATCAGCGTGATGGTGAAGACCGGCGACACCATCGCCAAGGACGACCCGCTGGTCGAGCTCGAGTCGGACAAGGCGACGATGGAGGTGCCTGCCCCCGAGGGCGGCACCGTCAAGGAGGTGAAGGTCAAGGAGGGCGACAAGGTCTCGGAGGGCAGCCTTCCTGCTGCTCGCGACCGCGGCCGGCGCCGCGCCGGCCGCCTCGATGCCGCCCCCGGAGGCGGCCACGCCGGTCACCGCCGCGTCGGCGGGCGCCTCGTCCGACCGCCGGCCGACCGCGGCCGACAGCGCGCCGCCGCCGTCGGCGGCGCGCCGCACGCCTCGCCGTCGGTCAGGAAGTTCGCCCGCGAACTGGGGGTCGACCTCGCCAGGGTCACGGGCGTCGGGCCGCAAGGCCGCATCCTGCGCGAGGACATCACCGGCTTCTTCAAGACCACCGCCGCGCCGGCGGCTGCGCCGGCCGCCGGCGCGCCGTCGGGCGGCATGGGCATCCCGCCGGTCCCGAAGGTCGACTTCTCGAAGTTCGGTCCGGTCGAGGACGTCGAGATGCCGCGGATCAAGAAGCTCTCCGGCCCCGCCCTGCATCGCTCGTGGCTGAACGTGCCGCACGTCACCCACAACGAAGAGGCGGACATCACCGAGATCGACAAGTACCGCAAGGAGCTCGACACCAAGGCCAAGGAGGAGGGCTACCGGGTCACGATGCTCGCCTTCCTGATCAAGACGTCGGTCTCGGCCTTGAAGGCGCACTGGGAGGTCAACAGCTCGATCCACCCGGACGGCGACAAGCTGATCAAGAAGAGCTTCTGGAACATCGGCTTCGCCGCGGACACCCCGCAGGGGCTCGTCGTTCCGGTCATCAAGGGCGCCGACGGGAAGGGCATCATCGAGATCTCGAAGGAGATGGGCGAGCTATCGACCAAGGCGCGCAAAGGCGAGCTGAAAAGTCCGGACATGCAGGGGGCGACCTTCACCATCTCCTCGCTCGGCGGCATCGGCGGCGTCTCGTTCACGCCGATCGTCAACGCGCCCGAGGTGGCAATCCTCGGGGTGACGCGCTCGAAGATGGCGCCGGTCTGGAACGGCTCGGAGTTCGTGCCGCGCAACATGCTGCCCCTGTCGCTCAGCTACGACCACCGGGCGATCGACGGGGCGCTCGCGGCACGGTTCTGCGCGAAGCTCGCGGGCCTGCTGCGCGACCCGCGCAACCTGCTGCTCTGACGGGGGAAGGCTGATGGCAATCGAAGTCAATATCCCCGACATCGGGGATTTCAAGGACGTACCGGTGATCACAGTGTTCGTGAAGGCCGGGGACACGGTGAAGAAGGACGATCCGCTCGTCGAGCTCGAGTCGGACAAGGCGACGATGGAGGTGCCGTCGCCCGCCGCCGGCAAGGTGGCCGGGGTCGTGGTCAAGGAAGGCGACCGGGTGTCCGAGGGCAGCCTCATCCTGACGCTCGAGGGCGAGGGCGCCGGCGCGGCGCCAAAGGCCGAGGCGCCGACCCCGGCGCCGGCGCCGCGCGCGGCCCCGACCGGGGACCTGCACGGCGAGGTCGTGGTGCTCGGCTCTGGGCCGGGCGGCTATACCGCGGCGTTCCGCGCGGCCGACCTCGGCAAGAAGGTGGTGCTGATCGAGCGCGACCCGACGCTCGGCGGCGTCTGCCTCAATGTCGGCTGCATCCCGTCGAAGGCGCTCCTGCACGCCGCCAAAGTGATCTCCGAGGCCGAGGAGATGGGCCACGTCGGGGTGACGTTCGCTGCGCCGCAAGTCGACGTCGACGGGCTTCGCGGCTGGAAGGAGAGCGTCGTCAAGAAGCTGACCGGCGGGCTCTCCGGCCTTGCCAAGGGCCGCAAGGTGACGGTGGTCGAAGGTATCGGGACCTTCACCGGCCCGAACGCGATCCGGGTCGAGGGCAAGGACGGGTCCAAGACCGTAAGCTTCGACCAGTGCATCATCGCCGCGGGGTCGGAGCCGGTGAAGCTGCCGTTCATCCCCGACGACCCGCGGGTCATCGACTCGACCGGGGCCTTGGAGCTGCAGGGGGTGCCGAAGCGGCTGCTGGTCATCGGCGGCGGCATCATCGGGCTCGAGATGGCGACGGTGTACGACGCGCTCGGCGCCAGGATCACCGTCGTCGAGCTGATGGACCAGATCATCCCCGGCGCCGACAAGGATATCGTCAAGCCGCTGCACAAGCGCATCGAGGGCCGCTACGAGGCGATCCACCTCAAGGCCAAGGTCACGGGGGTCAAGCCCCTCGACACCGGGCTCGAGGTGTCAATGGAGGGGCCGAACGGCGCCTTCACCGACATCTTCGACCGGGTGCTGGTCGCGGTGGGCCGCAGGCCGAACGGCAAGCTGATCGGCGCCGAGGCCGCGGGCGTCACCGTCGACGAACGCGGCTTCATCCCGGTCGACAACCAGCAGCGCACTAACGTCCGGCACATCTTCGCCATCGGCGACGTGGTCGGCCAGCCGATGCTCGCCCACAAGGCGGTGCACGAGGGCAAGGTGGCGGCCGAGGTCGCGGCCGGCTCGAACCGGGTGTTCGACGCCCGGGTGATCCCCTCGGTCGCCTACACCGACCCCGAGGTCGCCTGGGTCGGGCTGACCGAGAACGAGGCGATGGCCAAGGGCCTGAAGGTCGGCAAGGGGGTCTTCCCCTGGGCGGCCTCGGGACGGTCGCTCAGCCTCGGCCGCGACGACGGCATCACCAAGGTGATCTTCGACGAGGCCGACGACCGGGTGATCGGCGCCGGCATCGTCGGTCCGAACGCCGGCGACCTGATCGCCGAGGTGGCGCTTGCGATCGAGATGGGCGCCGACGCCACCGACATCGGCCAGACCATCCACCCGCACCCGACGCTCTCGGAGACGGTCAACTTCGCCGCCGAGATGTTCGAGGGCACGATCACCGACCTCATCCCGCCCAAGAAGCGCGGCTGAAGGGGTCTGTCCAACGACGCCACGCCGACCTATCGGCGTGGCGCGACTGGGTCGGCGTCAGGAAATCACACGGTGTCATCCCGGTAGGGACGCAGGTTTCATCCTGCGCCCCCCGGACAGATCCGAGCGGGCGCTGCTAACGCACTCGGCTCCCACCTCGGGTGTTTGACGAGAAAGCGGTGTTGCGGCCAGGGATGGCTGATCCTGGCGGGTGGCAGCCAACGCGCGGCGATCCGTCCTATCCGCGCCCACGTGACGCGACCCTTCTGGCTTCGGCGCGAGAGCGCGCGTCGCCAGTGCCACGTGACGTGATACTTGAAGGACGTGATCTTCCGCGAATTGGTCGGCACGGCGTGGTACGCGAGATAGCCGCGCACCACCTGCCCCAGCCAGCGCCCCTGTTCGGGCACCGGCACGTGGCGCATTCGGTTCAGCGCCTCCTTGATCTCGACGAGTTTGGCTCGCATCCGCTTGGCGATGGTGTGCCGCACCAGAGTGAACCATCCCTCCTTCGTCTTCCCGCAGATGTGCGTGAAGCCGAGGAAGTCGAAGGTCTCCGGTTTCCCCAAGCCCCGTGCCGATCGCCGTTCCGCCGCGTGGCGGCCGAACTCGATCAGGCGGGTCTTGTCGGGGTGCAGCGCCAGGCCGAACTTCGCCAGCCGCTCCCGCAGATCGCAGAGGAACCGCTCGGCGTCCGCCTGCCGCTCGAAGCCGACGATGGTGTCGTCGGCGTAGCGGACGACGATCACCTCGCCGGTCGCTTCGCGCTTGCGCCACTGGTCCGCCCAGAGGTCGTAGACGTAGTGCAGGTAGATGTTCGCCAGGAGCGGCGAGATCACCGCGCCCTGGGGCGTCCCTTCCGTGCTCTCCGTCAACGCCCCCTCCTCCATGACCCCGGCCTTCAGCCACTTGGCTATCAGCCGGAGCACACGGCGGTCGCCGATCCGGTGCTCCAGGAACCGCATCATCCAGTCGTGGCTGATGCTGTCGAAGAACGCCCGGATGTCGGCGTCGAGGACCCAGTTCACCGCCCGCCGGGTGATCCCGAAGGCGAGCGCATCCAGCGCATCATGCTGGGAGCGCCCCGGTCGGAACCCGTAGGAGAAGCCGAGGAAGTCCGTCTCGTAGATCGCGTTCAGCACCTCCACCAGCGCCCGCTGGACGATCTTGTCCTCGAGTGCCGCGATGCCGAGCGGCCGTTGCCGGCCGTCGGCCTTCGGGATGTACTGCCGCCGTGACGGCCTCGCCCGGTAGCCGCCGCGCATCACGCGGCGGAGCAGGTCGTCGATGTTGCCATCGAGCGCGCCCGCATACTCCTCCCACGTCACCCCGTCGATGCCGGGAGCCGCCCTTGCCTTGAGCTGATGGAAGGCCCAGGCCAGCAACTCCGGCGTCACGTGGTGCATCAGCGAGGTGAACCGTTCATTCCTGTTCCGCTTTGCTGCTTCTCGTACGCAGGCCAGCGCCTGTGACACGGTTTCCCGGCTCTGAGTCCGGCCCGTGCTTTGCCGCCCTGCGGTTCCCTTGGCCCCTCCCCTTCCCTCCACGGCCTCCGCGCCCGGTCGCCCGGGTTTGTTCGGCCGCTTCCCTGGTACTATGGGTGGGTCTGACTTCCCTGAACCGTGGATCATCGGATTTACGGCCGTAGCCTTGCCGCTGCGGCCCGGCGCACTCCGCGCCGGGCAATCCAGGGACCTCCCGGTTTCCGTGTGGATGGTGTCCCGGCGTGCATGGGGTCTCGGACCGCGCGGGGCCAGCGTGCACCTCGCCATGACGGTGCGCGCCGTGTTGCCTTCCGCTTTTCTCTACAGCGTCGGCGCCCCGGACATTCAACATTACGCGGCTCAATACCCAGCCCGCCGTTTCCCCTGTCAACGCTTCGACGCCGCCCTCACGAGCGGCGACGCATGACTCGGGGCCGTTGTGGGCGGCTACCCCTTAAACGTACGACTCTTTCACTCGCATCCATCCACCGGCCTCCCGGCGCGCAGAGAAGGTTAGACCGCAGATCGTTTTGGTCAGCCAATTGAATTTTCTGAGCTTTTCCGTATCCCACGGTGGAATACTCCGTTTCGGTTCGTGACCCCGGTTTGCAGATCCAATTTCGCGATTGCCGGGTTGCCGACCACGCGATCACGCTCAATGTAAGCGGCGACCTGGATCCCTCAATGTCAGCTCCGTCCGCGTCAACGACACCGCTCCCGATATCCCCGCCTCAAACTGTCTGAACGCAGTGAGTTCAGGAATGAGTCCCGGGGAGAATCCCCCCACCAG
>JAXMDH010000046.1:0-42157 GCA_046348915.1 Amaricoccus sp. | reverse complement strand
CCGCGACGTCTTCCGCCGCCGAATCCCGACGAGACCTCCCGCCCCGCGGACCTGGGGATGCGCCCGCGCCCCCGCCGCTCACTCTCCTTTCTTCTTTCTTCTCTTCCTGCCGCATCGGGCAGTGCCTGGGGGGATCAAAGGGGGGCCGGCGAGGGCCCCCCTTTGGGCCACAGGCGAGCCGCCGGGGATCGAAGAGCAAGGGAGATCCCGTCGGGCCTGAAGGCGGAGCCGCGCATGCGGCGACCGGCGTTCAAAACGCCGCCGCGCCGGCCGGGCTCTCGATGTGCCAGGAAGGACGAGCATGCCCGTCGCGGCAGCTGCACCACGTCCCGGGACGCGACCGGCAAGCCCCGGACAATCGTGAAGTCCGGGTTAACGTCCGGAGCCGTTATCGTTTTATATCAATCTCTTACGCAGGTTGTCCGAGCCCGGGCAAACCCCGGGCAAAGCCCTGGCCCGGCGTCCCGAATGGCATCGGAAACGCGGGTCGAGCCTTGTCCTCCGGCGCGTCTGTGGCCATGATTGGCGCACGCCAGACGAGGAGCAGCACCGATGTCGGATTTCACCGATAAACTGCGCGAAGGCGCGCACGCGATCGCGGAGAAGGCGGGCGACCTGACCGAGCGCATCCGCGCCCGGGCGCACGCCATCTGGGAGCGCGAGGGCCACCCGCACGGCAAGGACCAGGAGCACTTCTACCGGGCCCAGCAGGAGATCGCCGAGGAGGATGCGGCGGCAGCCGCTGCCGCCAAGCCCGCGAAGGCCCCGGCGAAGCCGCGCGCCGCCAAGCCCAAGCCCGCGGCCGCCGAGAAGCCGGCAACCCCCAAGCCCGCGGCGGCGAAGCCCCGCGCCACGGCCGCGGCCAAGCCGGCGGATCCGGCGGCGAAGCCGAAGCGCACCGCCAGGAAGCCGGCCGAGTAGCTCGGGAGCTACCGCTCGCCGCTCTCCAGCCAGCGGGCGTCCTCGGGCGTGAGCGCGAGGTCGAGGGCGCGCAGGCTGTCGTCGAGCTCGACCAACCGGCGCGGGCCGATCAGCGGCAAGACCGGGAACGGCTGCGCCAGGCAGTAGGCGAGCGCCACGTGGATCGGGCTGAGGCCGCGCGCCTCGGCCAGCTCGACGGCGCGGTCGCGGCGTGCGAAGTTGGCGTCCGAGTACCAGCAGCGCACGATCTCGGCATTGGCGATCTTGCCGCGGCCGGCGGCATCGGTGAAGAAGCCGCGCGCCTGGCTCGACCAGGCGAAATTGGTCAGCTGCCGCTCGGTCTGCCATGCGCGCCACGGCGCATCCGAGGCCTGCACGCAGCCGGCCCAGATCGGATCGACCATCTCGGCCAGCGAGAAATTGTTCGACAGCGCCCCGAGCGCGGTCTTCCCGTTGGCCTTCGCATAGTCGATGGCCGCGTCGAGCCGCTCGCGGGTCCAGTTGGACCCGCCGACCGGCCCGCGGATCCGCCCGGCCTTCACCTCCGCGTCCATGGCGTCGACGAACTCCCCGACGGGCACGTCGGGGTTGTCGCGGTGCATGAAGTAGACGTCGACGTAGTCGGTGCCGAGCCGGTCCAGCGTCTCGTCGAGCTGCTTGCCGATGACGTCCGGATAGGTCAGCGGCGAATGCGCGCCCTTGCCGATGACCACGGCGCCGTCGCGCGTCCCCCGCGCCTTCAGCCACTCGCCGAGCACGCGCTCGCAGCGGCCCGCGGCATAGATCCAGCCGGTGTCGAAGACGTTCCCGCCCTTCTCCCAGAAGGCGTCGAGCAGGATCGAGGCGCTGGCGAAGTCCGGAAAATCCTCGAACCCTAGCGCCAGCCGCGACGCCGACTTCGGCAGATCCCGCACCGGCCGGTGCGGGATCGTCGCCCCCGGCTTCGCCAGCGGCGTCCCCCCGAGCGTCCGCGGCCGCGCCTCGGCCTGCTCGATCCCGTACTTCAACCCCGCGTCGGCCCGCCACTTGTCGAGCACCCTCAGGTTCCCGAGCGTGTCGTCCCAGCTCATGCCCGGCGCCGCGAACTCCTGCCGCCCGGCGCGGATCGCCTCGCCGGCGGCGTCGGCCTCGAAGGAATAGAGCCAGCCCGGCTCCTCGACCTCGACCGTACGCGCCTCGCCGCTCGACGCGACGACCGTGATCTTGCCGACACCCCCTTCATGGCCCGAGGCGAACCAGAAGTTCGGCACCTCGATCCGGCCCTTCGTCCCGAGGACCCGCAGCACGTTCTCCTGCGCCAGCGAGACCGCGCAGGCGCATTCGGCGATGATCCCGTTCGGGAAGGTCAGGATCGCCACCGCCCACTCGTCGACGCCGCTCTCGCCGAGCTTCGCCGTGCCCGCGACCTTGACGGGATCGAGGAACGGCCTGCCGGCGACCGCGCCGGCGATCAGCCGCGCCATCGACACCGGATAGCAGCCGACATCGAGGATGCCGCCGCCGGCGAGGTCGTTGGCGTAGAGCCGATGGCTCGGGTCGAACTTCGGCATCGCGAAGCCGAAGCTCGACTGGATCATCCGGACCTCGCCTATCGCGCCCTCGCGGATGAGCTCCAGGAGCCTCGCCGTCTGCGGATGCAGCCGGTACATGAAGGCCTCGCCCATGAACGTCCCGGCCCGCCGCGCCGCGTGCAGCATGGCGTCCGCCTCGTAGGCCGTCAGCCCCATCGGCTTCTCGACCAGCACGTGCTTGCCGGCCTGCGCCGCCTTGATCGCCCATTCGGCATGCTGCGGATGCGGCGTCGCGACATAGACCGCCTCGACCTCCGGATCGGCCAGCAGCGCCGCATAGCCGTCCAGCACGCGCGCCCCGGCGAAATCCTCGGCATACCCGGGCTTCTTCGGATCGCGCGCCCCGATCGCGACGAGCCTGCCGGTGCGCGAATGCGCCAGCCCCGCGGCGAAGGCGCGCGCAATCCCCCCCGGCCCCAGGATTCCCCAGCGGACCTTCCCTGCCTCGGCCATCGTTCCCTCCCCTGCCCCGCGGCTTTGCCCGACTTGCTATCGGGATCCGCCGGGGAGGTCGAGGCGGTTCAAAGCAGCTTCTTCAGGCTCACCCCCGCGTCGGCCAGCGCCGTCGGGTCCGGGTGGGCGGCGCGGGCGATCAGCATCTCGGCGAGGCGGATGTCCCTGGCGACGGCGTTGCCGGTCCCGACGCCGGAGGCGGCGAGCAGGCGGCCGTCCGTCGCGAGGTGGAAGAGGACGAAGCCGTTCGCGATGTCGCGGCGGACGTGGGTGTCCGCGCCGGCGGCGAGGCCCGCGATCTGCAGCGTCAGGTCGTACTGGTCGGACCAGAACCACGGGACGGCGGTGATGGATTCCCCGTGGCCGAGCATGTTGCGGGCGGCCAGGGTCCCGTGCTCCTGGGCGCTGCGCCAGCTCTCCAGGCGGACGCGGCGGTTCTCGTAGTGCGGGTGCAGGAAGGAGCAGCAGTCGCCGGCGGCGAAGACCGAGGGGTCGTCGGTGGCGAGGCCGGCGTCGACGGCGACGCCGTTGTCGAGCGCGAGGCCGGCAGCCTCGGCCAGCGCGGTGTCCGGGGCGGCCCCGATGCCGATGACGACGAGGTCGGCCGGGACGATCGTGCCGCCGGCGAGGGCGGCGCCGTCCGCGGTGATGGCGTCGACGCGGGCGTCGAAGACGAAATCGACGCCCTCGGCGCGGTGGCGGTCCTCGAGCACGGCGGCGATCTCGGGCGGGACGCCGCGGGTGAGGAGCCGCGGCAGCGCCTCGATGACGGTGACCGACGTCCCGCGCTTGCGGGCGGAGGCCGCGAGCTCCAGCCCGATGAAGCCGCCGCCGACGATCGCGAGCCGCCGGCCGGGCCCGAGGGCAGCGCGGATGCGGGCGGCGTCGTCGAGGTCGCGCAGCACGGCGACGTTGCCGCCGTCCGCGCCCGGCAGCGGCAGGCGGCGGGCGCGGGCGCCGGTGGCGATCAGCAGGCGCTCGTAGGGCAGCCGGGTGCCGTCGGCCAGCACCACCGCCCGCTCGGCGCGGTCGATGGCGGCGGCGGTGGCGCCGGGGCGGAAGTCGATGCCGGCGGCGGCGATGCCGTCGGCCCCGGAGATGGCCTTCGGCGACGGCTCCTCGGCGACCATCGCGTCCTTGGAGAGCGGCGGACGCTCGTAGGGGCCGTGCGGCTCGGTGCCGATAAGCGTGATCGGGCCGTCGTAGCCGCCCTCGCGCAGCGCGAGGGCGGCGCGGGTGCCGCACTCGCCAGCGCCGATGATCACCATGCCCGACATGTCAGATCTCGACCAGCACGTCGTCGCCCTCGACCTTGACCTTGTAGGTCCTGAGGTCGACGCAGACCGGCGCGCCCTTGGCCTCGCCGCTCCTGTAGTCGAAGCGGCCGTTGTGCTTCGGGCACTCGATGATGAAGTCCATGACGAGGCCGTCGCAGAGATGCACCTTCTCGTGGGTGCACAGCCCGTCGGTGGCGAAGAACTTGCCGTCGGGCGCGTGGTAGATCGCGAAGGTTCGGCCGCCGTGGTCGAAGCGGGCGACGTCCTCTTCGTCGATGTCCTCGGTCGAGCAGGCGCGGACCCAGGCGGGCATGGTGCTTCCTCCGTTCTTTCGTTTCGGGTCAGCCGACGGCGCCGAGGGCCTGGACGTGGAAGTCCTCGCGGTAGGGCTTGGCGGTCGGCGGCAGCTCGCGCTTCAGGAAGTAGTCCTCGTAGCGGAGCTGGCGGACGAGCGCCGGCCACATCTCGCGGAAGGCGGCGGCGATCGAGGGGCTCGGCGGCGGCAGGTCGTCCTTGATCCGCGCGTGCAGCGCCGGCAGCTGATGATAGGGCACCATCGGGAACATGTGGTGCTCGATGTGGTAGTTCATGTTCAGGTAGAGGAAGCGCGAGATCGGGTTCATGTAGACGGTGCGCGAGTTCAGCCGATGGTCGAGGACGTCATCGGCGAGCCCGCCGTGCTGCAGGACGCCGGTCATGATCCCGTGCCAGGAGCCGTAGACCCGGGGGCCGAGCACCACCAGGAACGGCAGGATCGAGTGCATCCAGAGCGCCAGCGCCAGCGTCGCCGCGTAGATCAGCACCCAGACCCGGGCGGCGCGGATCACCTTCGGCCATTCGGACTCGGGGATGTAGGTCGCCTCCTCCGGGTGGATCCTGCCGGCGGCGTTGTAGAACATCCGCCCGAGCCCGTTCCAGATGTCGACCAGGCCGAAGACATTCAGGAAGAGCTTGAACAGGTGCGGCGGGCGCATGATCGCAATCTCGGGGTCGAGGCCGACGATGATCGTGTCGGTGTGGTGCCGGGTGTGGCTCCACTTCCAGCCGTAGGGGTTGCGGATGATCATGAAGCAGGCGATCTGGTAGACGACGTCGTTCATCCACTGCGTCTTGAACGCCGTCCCGTGCCCGCACTCGTGCCAGCGCGAGTCCGACGCCGACCCGTAGAGCACGCCGTAGGCGAGCCAGAACGGGACCGACAGCCAGGGGTGGCCGTTGACCCAGAGCGCGATCGCGATGCCGCAGAAGACGACCATGGCGCCGATCCAGAGCAGGCTGTCTCGGATCGCCGGCTGGTCGGCGCGCTGCATCAGCGCCTTCATCTCCTTGCGCGGCACGTCGGTGTGGTACCATTCCGCCGCCTTCAGCCCGGTCTCGATCGCGCGCTGCGCGTCGGCCCCGAGCAGGCTGTAGTCGCGCCTGGGACGCTTCGCGCCCGATCCCGCCGCCACGTCGACCATCGCGTCCTCCCTGAACCGACGCCCGGGAGATACCGCTGGGCGGGCGATCCGGCAAGCGTCATGCAAGATAATCCATCATAAGTCATCATTGCCTTGCCCACCCCGCCGGGAGGTGAATTCATGGCCCCCTCGGAGCGGGCCGGCGATGCGATCCCGGTGCCCGCAGCCCGCCATCGAAAGGGAGGAATGCCATGGCGAACGAACTGGACGGCAAGGTGGCCGCGGTCACCGGGGCCGCGTCGGGGATCGGGCTGGCCAGCGCCGAGGCGATGCTCGCCGCCGGGGCGCGGGTCGTCATGGTCGACCGCGACGCGGCGGCGCTCGAGCGGCTGCGCGCCCGCCACGGCGAGGCGCTGGTGCCGCTGGTCCTCGACCTGCTCGACCCGCAGGCCTGCGCGACGCTGGTGCCGCGGGCGCTGGAGCTCGCGGGGCGGATCGACATCCTGCACGCCAACGCCGGCCTCTACGTCGGCGGCGACCTCGTCGAGGCCGACACCGCGGCAATGGACCGGATGCTGAACCTCAACGTCAACGTGGTGATGAAGAACGTCCACGACGTCCTGCCGCACATGATCGCGCGCGGCAGCGGCGACGTCATCGTCACGAGCTCGCTCGCCGCCCACTATCCGACGCCCTGGGAGCCGGTCTACGCCTCGTCGAAATGGGCGATAAACTGCTTCGTGCAGACCGTCCGGCGGCAGGTGTTCCGCCACGGCGTCCGCGTCGGCGCGATCTCGCCGGGCCCGGTGATGACGGCACTCCTCGCCGACTGGCCGGCCGACAAGCTGCAGGAGGCGCGGGAATCCGGGAGCCTGCTCGAGCCGGCGGAGGTCGCGGGCGTCGTCCTCTTCATGCTGACGCGGCCGCGCGGCATGACGATCCGCGACGTCGTGATGATGCCGACGAACTTCGACCTGTGACGGGATCGCCTCGGGGCTTCCTTGCACCGCGACGCTATCGATGAGCACGGCCCGCGCCTGCCCGGGGGGAGCAGACGGGCCGTGCGTGGGCACGGCCGGGGGCAACGGCGACGCTGGCTCCGGATGCGAAGGACAGGGCGGCTCAGAACGTGTGCGGCCTCGTGCCGGACGTGAGCAACATGCCGCACGGGAATACTGCGATGTCCGCCATCGCATCAATAATTATCGGATACTATGACTTAACCACGCATACAGCTATCCGTTTCACTTTCATGCCTCACGTGGTACGATCGAAATAGGGGGCGCACCGGCGTTAACCATACCTTCATCGGGGCCAGGCGAAGCCACGGCCCGAATCCCCACGGTCGCCTCCGCGAGCGATCTTGCCGGTCATTCCATCATGATCTAGCAGTGCGGTGCAAAGCGAGGTGCCCGCATGGTCAGCCGCCCGACCGTCACCGACGTGGCCCGCGAGGCCGGCGTCAGCGCCGCCACCGTCGACCGCGTCATCAACGCCCGGCTGCCGGTGCGCGAGGACACCACGCGGCGCGTCCTCGAGGCGGCGCAGAAGCTCGGCTTCCACGCGACCGGCCTGATCCGCTCGCGGCTGCGCGAGCAGCTGCCCGAGCGGACCGTGGGCTTCCTGCTGCAAAAGCCCGACGACCCCTTCTACCGCGAGTTCGCCGAGCGGCTGGAGCGGGCGGTGACCGGCAGCCGGCTCTTCCGTGGCACCGCCCGCTTCGACCACTGGACCGAGGACAACGCCGAGGCAATCGCCGAGCGGCTGCGCCGGCTCGGGCGACGGGCGCAGGCGGTGGCGCTGGTCAGCCCCGACCACGCGCCGGTCGCGGCCGCCATCGCCGAGCTCACCCTGCGCGGCGTGCCGGTCTTCGCGCTTCTCTCCGACTGCGCGCCGGCCGTGCGCACCAGCTACCTCGGCATCGACGGCCGCAAGGCCGGACGCACTGCCGGCTGGCTCGTCCGCCAGTGCGCCGGCCGTCCCGGCAAGGTGGCGGTCATCGTCGGGAGCCGCCGCTTCCAGGGCCACGAGCTGCGCGAGATCGGCTTTCGCTCCTACTTCCGCGAGCACGCGCCGCAGTTCCTGGTGCTCGACGCGGTGGTGAACTCCGAATCGGACGCCGCGACCGAGGAGGCCGTGCTGACGATGATCGAGGCCCACCCCGACCTCGTCGGCATCTATGTCGCGGGCGGCGGGACGGCCGGGGGCATCGCCGCCCTGCGCCGCACCGAACCCGCCCGCCGTCCGACGCTTGTCTGCCCGGCACTCACCCCCGAGGTCCGGGCTGGCCTCGCTGACGGCCTCGTCGCCGCCGCGGTCTGCGAGCCGATCGACCGGCTGGCCGAGCGGCTGGTCGAGCTCGTGGTGGTTGCCCTCGACGACCAGCCGGCGCGGATGCCGAACCAGGTGGCGCTGCCGATCGACCTCTACACGCCGGAGAACCTCTGACGCGCGGCCGCCGGCGCCGCCGGCCTTGAGTGGCCGCGGACGCGCATGTAACCCTTTCCGCCTGCAGGGAGGGACGCATGGCGAAGGTCGTCGTCATCGGCGCAACCGGGCATATCGGCAGCTTCCTGGTGCCGCGCCTGGTCGAGGCGGGACATGCCGTCGTCGCGGTCAGCCGCGGCAGGCGCGCGCCCTACGTCGGGTCGAAGCTCTGGGATCGCGTCGAGCGCGCCGATCTCGACCGCGACGCGCTGGAGGCGACCGAGGGCTTCGGCCCGGCGATCCGCGCGCTCGAACCCGACATCGTGGTCGACATGACCTGCTTCCGGCCCGAGAGCGCCCGGCAGCTCGCCGCGGCGCTCGACGGCCGGATCGACCACTACATCTCGATCGGCACCATCTGGACCCACGGCCATTCGACCGCCGTGCCGACCCGCGAGGACGCGCCGAAGCGGCCGTTCGGCGCGTACGGCATCGACAAGGCCGCGACCGAGGTCTTGCTGCTGCAGCTGGCGCGCCGGGCGGGTTTCCCGGCGACGATCCTGCACCCGGGCCACATCGTCGGCCCGGGCTGGATCCCGCTGAACCCGGCCGGCAACTTCAACCCGGCCGTCTTCGCGACGCTCGCCCGGGGCGAGCGGCTGGTCCTGCCCAACTTCGGCCTCGAGACCGTGCACCACGTCCACGCCGACGACATCGCCCGCCTCGTGATGGCCGCGATCGGCAACTGGCGCGCGTCGACCGGCGAGGCCTTCCATGCGGTCTCGCCGGCGGCGCTGAGCCTGCGCGGCTTCGCCGAGGGCATGGCGGCGTGGTTCGGCAAGCCGGCCGACCTCGCGTTCCTTCCGTTCGAGGAATGGGCAAAGTCCCAGACCGAGGCCGACCGCACCGCGACCTGGGAGCACATCGCCCGCAGCCCGAACTGCTCGATGGACAAGGCCCGGCGGCTCCTCGGCTACGAACCGCGCCACGGCTCGCTCGAAGCCGTGCAGGAGGCCGTGGCCGCGCTGCTTGCCAGCGGCGAACTCCGCCCCTGAGAACGCCGTCCAAGCCACGCTCGAACCGTTACCGAAAGGTTTCGGCCACGAGACTTTATCATTTTAATTCAATATCTTAGATTCTGTGCGATACCCCCCTCCCGCGCACGGCGCGCCCCACCGGGGTTGCCGCGGACTCCGGCTCGCGCTAGCTCCCGTCCCGGCGCAGCGGCCGCGACCGGCGCCCTCATCACCCGAACGAGGCCGCCTTGACCGCATCTGCCGCGCCCGAGACCCATCGCCAGGCGGGATGGGCGGTGTCCTTCCTCGTCGCCGGGACCTTTTTCATGGAGAACCTCGACGGCACCGTCATCACCACCGCCGTCCCGCACATGGCGGCGAGCTTCGGCGTCGGACCGGTCGAGCTCAACGTCGGGATCAGCGCCTACCTCCTGACCCTCGGCGTCTTCATCCCGGCGAGCGGCTGGGTTGCCGACCGCTTCGGTTCGCGCACCGTCTTCGGCTCGGCGATCGCCCTCTTCACCGTCGCGTCGCTCCTCTGCGGCCTCGCCAACTCGCTGCCGGTCTTCGTCGCCACCCGCGTCCTGCAGGGGATCGGCGGCGCGATGATGGTGCCGGTCGGCCGGCTCGTCGTCCTCCGCGTCACCCCCAAGGATCGGCTGATCGCCGCCATCGCCACCCTCACCTGGCCCGCGCTGATCGCCCCGGTCCTCGGCCCCCCGCTCGGCGGGCTGATCGCCGACCATGCCAGCTGGCGCTGGATCTTCTACCTGAACCTCCCCCTCGGCATCGCCGCCTTCGCACTCGCCTGGCGGATCATCCCCAACGAGCACGGGCCCGACCGCCGCCCCTTCGACTGGCCGGGCTTCCTGCTCGTCGGCGCCGCGCTCTCGTGCCTGCTCTTCCTCGGCGAGCTCCTCGGCCGCCGCGACGCCGCCTGGGGCGAGGTCGCGCTCTTCGCGCTCATCGGGACCGGCTTCCTCGGCTGGAGCCTCCGCCACCTGCGCCGCGCCGCGCACCCGATGGTCGAGCTCGGCGCCCTCGCCCACCCCACCTTCGCGGTGACGGTCTGGGGCGGCTCGCTCTTCCGCATGGGCGTCAGCGCCGTCCCGTTCCTCTTGCCGCTCATGTTTCAGATCGGCTTCGGCTTCGGCGCCTTCGAGGCCGGCGCGATGCTGATGGCTGTCTTCGCGGGCAACCTCGTCATGAAGACGATGACGACCCGCGTCCTGCGCCGCTTCGGCTTCCGCCCGGTGCTGGTCGGCTGCGGCCTGCTCAACGCCGTCGCCATTGCCGCCTGCGCCCTCTTCTCGCCCGCGATCCCGCTCGCGCTGATGCTCGCCATCCTTTTCGTCGGCGGCATGGCCCGCTCGATGCAGTTCACCGCCTTCAACACCATCGCCTTCTCCGACGTGCCGGCGCCGGCGATGAACGGGGCCAATACGCTCTTCTCGGCGGTCTTCCAACTCGCCATGGCGCTCGGGGTGTCGCTCGGCGCCATCGCCTGGCGGGTCGGCGACGCCGTCGCGCCCGGCCCGGACCCGGCCGCGCCCTTTCGGGTCGCCTTCCTCATCGTCGCCGCGGTCGCGCTCCTCGGCGTCTGGGACAGCTGGCGGTTGAAGCCCAAGGCCGGCCACCAGGTCGCGACTCGTCCCGGGCGCTAGTCCTCCGGCACGTCGAGGGTCTGCAGCTCGGTCGGGGCGGCGCCGCCGATGGTACGCACCACCGCCTCGGCCAGGCCCATGCCGGCGCGGCGGAAGTCTTCGTGCACCACCTCGATCTCGGCGCGGAACTTTCGCATCAGGTCGAACGACTCCTTCACCGCCACGTCGAAGTCGCGGCCGATGACGAGCCCCCGCGCCTCGGCCGCCGTCACTGCCGCGATCGCCGCCGAGGCGCTGCCGCAGACGAAGCCGTCGGGACGGCGCGGCGACTCCATCAGCCGCCCGATCTCGGCGCAGATCGCCTCGTAGGGGCTGTCGGTCGTCACCGCCCGGATCGGCACCTCGTCGAGGTCGTGCCGCTCGACCGCCCGCCGGAACCCGGCGGTCATGTGCCGCGAATAGGTGAGGTGCGTCGGAGGCGGCACCAGCGCCAGCCGCCGCCGCCCGCGCGCCACCAGCCGCTCGGCCGCGACCTCGCCGTAGCGGCCGTTGTCGAAGTCGAAGAAGGCGTGCTCGATCCCCATGTCGGTCCGCCCGTGCGTCGCGAACGGGAACCCGTGCTCGTGCAGGTAGCGGACCCGCGCGTCCTGCGGCTCGGTCCGCGAGAAGATCACGCCGTCCGCCGAGGCCGTCTCGACAATGTAGCGCACCGGGTCGAGCGGGTCGCTCCTGAGGTTGTAGGGCGTGACGATCAGGTGGTAGGGCGAGCCCACCAGGTACTCCGAGACGCCGTAGACCAGGTGCGAGCTCAACCCCAGGCCCTCGGATTCGACCGACAGGATCAGGCTGATGACGTTGGTCTTGCCGGTCCGCAGCCGCACCCCTGCGCGGTTCGGCCGGTAGCCGATCTGCTTCGCGACCAGCCGCACCCGCTCCTTGGTCGCCTGCCCGATGTCGGGCGCGTCGTGCAGCGCGCGGCTCACCGTCGTGACCCCGAGCCCGGTCATGTAGGCGATCGTCTTCAGCGTCGGCCGGGGCGCGAGCGCTGCAATCTCCTCCGGTTGTGCATTCTTTGGCGACACGGGAACCAGGTCGTTTATCGTCGTTGACAGGGCGAATCGCACGTTATCCGTTTCGACCGCGCCCTCATAGCTGAAACGTTGCAGACGGCAGCACTGCGTCTGCCGACATCGTCGCGCCCGCGCCGAGCCGGCACCTTCGCGATGCAGCACGATCGTAAGGATACGCCCTACTCCACTGAAAAAGATGAGCAAATTGCTGCAGGTGCGAATGGGTGCCAACCTCGGCCTTGGCGTCCGCCGCCAATCGCACGACTGCCCAATTTCCACCATTGCCATCTGGCGCCCGCTCCCGTAGCTTGCTTACTGCAACGATGTAGAACTGGGAGGTTCGCAAATGAGATTTGGCTCGCTGGCCGCGGCGCTCGCTGCGTCCGTGGTGCTACCCGTCGGGATGGCCTGCGCCGCCGACCTCGAGGTCACCCACTGGTGGACGTCCGGCGGCGAGGCGGCGGCGGTCGCCGAGTTCGCCAAGGCGTTCGACGCCTCCGGCAACCACTGGGTCGACGGCGCCATCGCCGGCGGCGGCGACACCGCCCGCCCGATCATGGTCAGCCGCATCACCGGCGGCGACCCGATGGGCGCCACCATGTTCAACCACGGCCGCCAGGCGGAAGAGCTGGTCGAGGCCGGGCTGATGCGCAACCTCGACGACGTCGCCAAGGCGGAGAACTGGGCCGCCGTCATCAACCCGCCGTCGCTGCTCGAGGGCTGCATCCTCGACGGCCACGTTTACTGCGTGCCGGTCAACATCCACGCCTGGCAGTGGCTCTGGCTGTCGAACGACGCCTTCAAGACCGCCGGCGTCGCGGTGCCGACCAACTGGGACGAGTTCGTCGCCGCCGGCGACGCGCTACGCAAGGCCGGGATCCAGCCGCTCGCCGTCGGCCAGCAGGGCTGGCAGGAATCGGGCCTTTTCAACAATCTGCTGCTCGCGCTTGGCGGCAAGGATCTCTACCTCGCCGTCTACGACAAGAAGGACGCCGACGTCGCCGGCGGCGCCGACGTCGCGAAGATCTGGAAGGCGGCAGATGACGCCCGCAAGCTCGCCAAGGGCTCCAGCATCCAGACCTGGAACGAGGCGACCGCAATGGTCATCGCCGGCAAGGCCGGCGGCCAGTCGATGGGCGACTGGGCGCAGGGCGAGTTCCAGGTCGCCAACAAGGTGGCCGGCACCGACTATACCTGCCTGATCGGACTCGGCTCGGAGAACCCCTACATCACCACCGGCGGCGACAGCTTCTACTTCCCGATGCTGAAGGACGCCGACAAGTCCAAGGCGCAGGAGGTCCTCGCCTCGATAATGCTGTCGCCCGAGACGCAGGTCGCTTTCAACCTCAAGAAGGGCTCGATGCCGGTGCGCGGCGACATCGACATGTCGGCCGCCAACGACTGCATGAAGAAGGGCCTCGCCGTTCTGAAGGAAGGCAACGTCCTGAAGAGCACCGACGAGCTCATCACCCAGGACACCAGCTCGCAGATCAACGACCTGATGACGCAGTTCTTCAGCTCGGACATGTCGGCCGAGGACGCGCAGAAGAGCTTCGCGCAGATCATCGCCAACGCCGACTGACCCGGCGCTGCCGCCGCCGGCCCCGACGGGCCGGCGGAACACACTGATCCGTCCATCGGCGGGGGGGAAGACCGCATGGCCGCGCAGCGTCCTACGAAGCTATTCCACAATATCAGTGCCAAGATCGCCTCGATCCCGATGGTCCTGACCGCGGTGGTGGTCTTCCTCGGCGGCACGATCTGGACCGTGGTCTACTCCTTCACCAGCTCGAAGCTGCTGCCGCGGCTCGACTTCGTCGGCCTCGACCAGTACCGCCGGCTCTGGTCGAACTCGCGCTGGCTGGTCTCGATCGAGAACCTCGCGATCTACGCCGTGCTGGCGCTGATCTTCTCCTTCGTCATCGGCTTTTTGCTGGCGGCGCTGCTCGACCAGAAGATCCGCTTCGAGGACGCCTTCCGGACGATCTTCCTCTACCCCTTCGCCCTCTCCTTCATCGTCACCGGCCTCGTCTGGCAGTGGGTGCTGAACCCTGACTTCGGCGTTCAGCACATTGTCCGCAGCCTCGGGTGGACCAGCTTCACCTTCAACCCGCTCTATGATGCCAACCTCGTGCTCTACGGCCTTGTCCTCGCCGGCCTCTGGCAGGGGACCGGGTTCGTGATGTGCCTGATGCTCGCGGGCCTGCGCGGCATCGACGAGGATATCTGGAAGGCAGCCCGCGTCGACGGCATCCCGACCTGGAAGACCTACCTCCTCGTCGTCATCCCGATGATGCGCCCGATCTTCATCACCACGCTCGTCATCGTCATGGCCGGCATCGTCAAGCTCTACGACCTCGTCGTCGCGATGACCGGCGGCGGTCCCGGTACAGCCTCCGAGGTCCCCGCCAAGTACGTCTACCAATACATGTTCGGCGCGCAGAACCTCGGCCAGGGCTTCGCCGCCTCGACGATGATGCTCCTGTCCGTGGCGATCATCGTCGTCCCCTGGGCCTACCTCGAGTTCGGAGGCAAGAAGCGTGTCTAATCCCGACGCCCTCGCCGGCGCAGTCGTCGCCGACACCGCCATCGAGCGCGACGTCCGCGCCTTCGCCGGACCGCGCGGCGCCCGTCCGCAGAAGACCCTCTCCCGACGCAACATCATGCTCTACGGCACGCTGATTGTCGTCGCGCTCTACTACCTGATCCCGCTCTACGTGATGGTCGTGACCTCGCTGAAGGGCATGCCCGAAATCCGCCTCGGCAACATCTTCTCGCCGCCGATGGAGATCACCTTCGAGCCCTGGGTCAAGGCCTGGGCCGAGGCCTGCACAGGCCTCAACTGCGACGGCCTCAGCCGCGGGTTCTGGAACTCGGTCCGCATCACCGTGCCGTCCGTCATCATCTCGATCGCGATCGCCTCGGTGAACGGCTACGCCCTTTCCCTCTGGCGCTTCAAGGGCGCCAACTTCTTCTTCGCCGTCCTAATCTTCGGCGCCTTCATCCCCTACCAGGTGATGCTCTACCCGATCGTCATCATCCTCCGCACCATCGGCCTCTACGGCTCGCTGACCGGCCTCGTCATCGTCCACTCGATCTTCGGCATGCCGATCCTGACGCTGCTCTTCCGCAACTACTTCACCTCCGTCCCGGAGGAGCTCTTCAAGGCCGCCCGCGTCGACGGCGCCGGCTTCTGGGGTATCTACTTCAAGATCATGCTGCCGATGGCGCTGCCGATCTTCGTCGTCGCGATCATTCTGCAGGTGACCGGCATCTGGAACGACTTCCTGTTCGGAGTCGTCTACACCAAGCCGGACACCTACCCGATGACGGTGCAGCTCAACAACATCGTCAACTCGGTGCAGGGCGTGAAGGAATACAACGTCAACATGGCCGCGACCATCATCACCGGCCTCGTGCCCCTCTTCATCTACTTCATCTCCGGCAAGCTGTTCGTCCGCGGCATCGCCGCCGGCGCGGTCAAGGGTTAGGTCCATGAACAAGCTCTCGAATGCCGCCCCGAGCGTCGCGGTCAAGGATCTGCACCTCGCCTACGGCAACCTGACGATCCTAGACCATCTGAACCTCGACATCGCCGAGGGCGAGTTCATCGTGCTGCTCGGCCCGTCGGGCTGCGGCAAGTCCACGCTCCTCAACTGCATCGCCGGCCTCCTCGACATCACCGACGGACAGATCTGGATCAAGGGCAAGAACGTCACCTGGGAAGAACCGAAGGACCGCGGCATCGGCATGGTCTTCCAGTCCTACGCCCTCTACCCGCAGATGACCGTGCGCGGGAACCTGTCGTTCGGCCTCAAGAACGCCGGCCTGCCGAAGGCAGACATCGACAAGCGCATCGCCCGCGCCTCGGAGATCCTGCAGATCCAGCCGCTGCTCGAGCGAAAGCCCGCGGCCCTCTCCGGTGGCCAGCGCCAGCGCGTGGCCATCGGCCGGGCACTGGTGCGCGACGTCGACGTCTTCCTCTTCGACGAGCCCTTGTCGAACCTCGATGCCAAGCTCCGTTCGGAACTCCGCGTCGAGATCAAGCGCCTGCACCAGAATCTCGAAAATACGATGATCTACGTCACCCACGACCAGATCGAGGCGCTGACCCTCGCCGACCGCATTGCGGTGATGCGCGGCGGCATCATCCAGCAGCTCGCCGACCCCAAGACCATTTACAACAAGCCCTCGAACCTTTTCGTCGCCGGCTTCCTGGGCTCGCCCGCAATGACCTTCCTCAAGGGCGAACTCACCGACACCCAGGGCGGCAAGGCGTTCAAGATGGACGGCGTCACCGTGCCGCTCACCGGCTACGTCGGCGACATCCCCGCCGCCAACGGCAAGCCCGTCACCCTCGGGGTCCGCCCCGAGCACGTCACGGTCCGCGCCGGCGACGGCGACGGCGTCCCGGCCGTCATGGACATCGACGAGCCGATGGGCTCGGACAGCCTGCTCTGGATGACCGCCGCCAACCGCACTATCTCGGCCCGCACCACCGCCGACCACGGTCTGAGACACGGCCAGCCGGTGCGGCTCGGCTTCGACATCTCCAAGGCGTCGCTGTTCGACCAGCAGTCCGAACAGCGGCTCTGACCAAAAGCCTGCCCCCGGGGAAGAAATGCTCGATCTTTCAGGACCGTGGACGCTCGCGGACGCGGCGCGGCAGTTCTCCGCGCCGATTATGCTCCCCGGCGACGTCCACTCCGCGCTCTTTGCCGCCGACCGCATTCCGGACCCCTACCGCGGCCGCAACGAGTACGGCGCCCGCTGGGTTGCGGACCGCGACTGGACCCTTTCGCGGACCTTCGAGCTGCCGTCCGGCGACGGCCCCTGGACCCTAGCCATCGACATGCTCGACACCGTTGCCGAGGTGCGGCTGAACGACGCCCTCGTCCTCGAGGCCGCGACCTGCTTCCGCGAGCACCGCGCCGACGTCAGCGGCGCCGTCCGCCCCGGCGAGAACAGGATCGAGATCGTGATCCGCTCCTCGACCCGTGCCGCCAACGAACTGCAGGCGCGCCAGCCCTTCCCGATCCCCTACAGTGCCAGCAACTGCCCGATCCCGAACGGCAACATGCTGCGCAAGCCGCAGTGCGACTACGGCTGGGACTGGAACATCGCCCTCGCTCCGCTCGGGGTCTACGGCCGGATCGCGCTCATCGACGGCGCGGGCGAGATCGCGGGCGCGCTGATCCGCCAGGCTCATGCCGACGGCAAGGTGCGCCTCGACGTCGAGGTCGAGCTCGCCGGCCTCGCCGCCGAGACCGCCGCCTGGCACGTGACCCTCGGCCGCGCCGGCGACGCCGGCACCGCCACGCTCCAGGCCGGGGCCGGCCGCTTCCGCGCCAGCCTGACGGTCGACCGGCCCGCGCTCTGGTGGCCCGCCGGTTCCGGCCCGCAGCCGATCCACGATCTCGTCGTCACCGCTGCCGGCCTCACCCGCACCTTCCGCGTCGCGCTTCGCGACGTCCGGCTCGTCTCCGAGCCCGATGCCGTCGGCCGCAGCTTCCGCTTCCGGGTCAACGGCCGCGACATCTTCGCCCGCGGCGCCAACTGGATCCCGGCCGACGCCCTGCCCGGCCGCATCACCGACGCGGCCACCCGCGACCTGCTCGAGTCGGCGGTTGCCGCCAACATGAACATGATCCGCGTCTGGGGTGGCGGCCGCTACGAGCCGGCGAGCTTCTACGAGGCCTGCGACGCCCTCGGCCTCCTCGTCTGGCAGGATTTCATGTTCGCCTGCCATCTCTATCCGGCAACGGACGAATTCCTTGCCGAGGTCGACCGCGAGGCCGCCTGGCAAGCACGCCGCCTCGCCCACCACGTGGCGCTCTGGTGCGGCGACAACGAGCTCCTCGGCGCACTGCTGTGGTTCGAGGAATCGCGACGCAACCGCGATCGCTACCTGGTCGCCTACGACCGGCTGAACCGGACAATCGAGGCGGCGCTGAAGCGCGAGGTCCCCGGCGGCAACTGGTGGCCGTCGAGCCCCTCCCCCGGCCCGATGTCGTTCGGCGACACCTGGCATGACGACACCTCGGGCGACATGCACTTCTGGTCGGTCTGGCACGAGGGCCGCGACTTCGAGCACTACCGCGACGTGAAGCCCCGCTTCTGCTCCGAGTTCGGCTTCCAGTCCTACACCTCGCTGCCGGTGATCCGCAGCTTCGCCGACGAGGCCGACCTAAACATCGCCTCGCCGGTTATGGAGTCGCACCAGAAGAACGCCGGCGGCAACGCCCGCATCGCGGAAACCATGTTCCGCTACTTCCGCTTCCCCAAGGACTTTCCGAGCTTCGTCTGGCTATCTCAGGTCCAGCAGGCGGTCGCGATCAAGACCGCCGTCGACTACTGGCGCAGCCTCAAGCCGCACTGCATGGGCACGCTCTACTGGCAGCTCAACGACACGTGGCCGGTCGCCTCGTGGTCGAGCCTCGACTACGGCGGCGGCTGGAAGCTGCTGCATCACCTCGCGAAGCGCTTCTTCCAGCCGGTCACCGTCGTCGCCATACCCGAGGGCGAGATCCTCCGCCTCGTTGCGGTCAACGACACCGCCGAGCCGGTCGAGATCGAGGCCGAGGCCTTTGCCGTGACCCTCGACGGCGCCGCGACGCGCCCCCTCGCCACCGCCGGCGCCCGCGTCGGTACCGAGACCGCGACGACCCTGACCGAGTTCCCACTCGCCGAGATCGAGGCCGGCGAAATCCTCGCCTTTCGGTGGAAGTCGTTGAACGGCCTGGCCGGCGGCGACGTCTTCGCCCCTGTCCGCTGGAAGAACCTCGACCTCCGCAACCCGAAGATCGCCGTCGAAACCGAGGTGCAGGACGGCAAGCTCGTCGCCCGCCTCTCCGCCGAGGCGGTTGCCCTCTTCGTCACGCTCGAAGCCGACCGGCCCGGCCGCTTCTCGACCAATGCCGTCGCCCTCTTCCCGGGCTACCCGGCCGAGATCCGATTCACCCCGCTTGCCGGCGACCCTGCCGGCACCACCCTCACCGTCCGCGACCTCTATTCCAGCTACGCCTGAAGGAGCCCCCGATGCCCGAATTCTCCTACCAGCTCTACTGCTCGCGCAACTTCCCGCCGCTGACCCGCACGCTCAAGATGGTGGCCGACGCCGGCTACAAGAACGTCGAGGGCTACGGCGCCCTCTACGCCGACAAGGAAAAGGTCGCCGAGCTCATCGACAACCTCAGCGCCGTCGGCCTCAAGATGCCCACCGGCCACTTCGGCATCGACCAGCTCGAGAACGACCCCGACCGGGTGCTCGAGATCGCCAAGGCGGTCGGCATCGAGAAGGTGTTCTGCCCGTTCCTCCCCCCGGACCAGCGCCCCGACACCGGCAAGGGTTGGGCCGAGTTCGGCCAGCGGCTGCAGCAGGCCTCCGCCCCCTACAAGGCCGCCGGCCTTGGCTTCGGCTGGCACAACCATGATTTCGAGTTCAAGAAGACCGCCGACGGCGTCCTGCCGCAGACCGCGATCTTCGAGGGTGGCCCCGACCTCGAGTGGGAGGCCGACATTGCCTGGGTGATCCGCGGCGGCGCCGATCCGCTCGAATGGATCAAGACCCTCGGCAACCGCATCACGGCCGTACACGTCAAGGACATAGCCCCGGCCGGCGAGAACAAGGACGAGGACGGCTGGGCCGACGTCGGCCACGGCACCGTCGACTGGAAGGGGCTGATGGCCGCGCTCAGGAACACCAAGGCGAAATACTACGTCATGGAGCACGACAACCCCAAGGACGACCAGCGCTTCGCGGAACGCTCCCTCGCAGCCGCCGAGGCCCTGGCGAAATCGTAAAGACATGGTTTACGCTCGCACCAACAATGCAACGATATCAGTGACTTACCAGTTTGTCCGCGTGCGGACAACCGCGGACGCCGCGCGTCCTGCCGGAAACCTTGCGAGGAACCCAGAATGACCGAGACCCTCGGCGTCGGCATCGTCGGCTGCGGCAACATCTCCGCCGCCTACTTCAAGCTCGCGCCCCTGTTCAAAGGCCTGGAAGTCCGCGCCTGCACCGACCTCAACATGGCCGCCGCCGAAGCCCGCGCCAAGGAGTTCGGCGTCAAGGCGCAGGAAACCGACGCGTTGCTCGACAACCCCGATATCGCGGTCGTCATCAACCTGACGATCCCCGACGCCCACTACGCGGTCACCACCCGCGCTCTCGAGGCCGGCAAGCACGTCTACTCGGAGAAGCCGTTCGTCCTCTCCGTCGAGGAGGGCAAGAAGCTCAAGGCGCTCGCCGACTCGAAGAACCTCCGCGTCGGCTCGGCCCCCGACACCTTCCTCGGCGGCGCGCACCAGTACGCGCGCAAGCTTATCGACGACGGCGCCATCGGCACCGTCACCGCCGGCACCGCCTACGTCATGTCGCACGGCATGGAAATGTGGCACCCGAACCCGGGCTTCTTCTTCCAGCCGGGCGCCGGCCCCGTCCTCGATGTCGGCCCGTACTACGTCGCCGACCTCATCAACCTCATCGGGCCGGTCACCCGCGTCGCCGCCGTCACCAACATGGCGACCCCGACCCGCCTCGTCACCGCCGAAGGCCCGCTCAAGGACAAGGAGATCCCGGTCGGGACGCCGACCAACGTCCACGCGCTCCTCGAGTTCGACAGCGGCGCCAGCGTCATGCTCGGCGCCAGTTGGGACGTCTGGGCGCACCGGCATCGCAACATCGAGCTCTACGGCACCGACGGCGCCCTCTTCGTCCCCGACCCGAACTGGTTCGGCGGCACCGTCGAGGTGTCGGGCAAGGACGGCAAGATCGCAGAGGTTACCCAGTGGGACCACCCCTTCGGCGTCCCCAACGACATCCGCCCGAGCGGCTCCTACGCCAACTACCGCACCGCGGGCCTCGCAGACATGGCGATGGCGATCATCGAAGGCCGCGAGTCCCGCTGCTCGCTCGACCGCGCCCTGCACGGCATCGACATCATGACCTCGATCCTGAAGTCGGGCGAGACCAAGGCCTTCGTCGACCTCACCACCACCTGCACCCGCGCCGCGCCGCTCGACCCGGCGGCGGCACGCGCTTTGCTCGCCTGAAGGACCGCCCGATGACCTATCACCCTGCCGACGATCGCTACGAGAAGATGGCCTATCGCCGCTGCGGCCGAAGCGGCCTGAAGCTCCCCACCGTCTCCCTCGGCCTCTGGCACAACTTCGGTGGCGACACCCCGCACGAGACCAAGCGGGCGATCTGCCGCACCGCCTTCGACCTCGGGATCACCCACTTCGACCTCGCCAACAACTACGGGCCGCCGCCCGGCTCGGCCGAGACCGCCTTCGGCGAGATCCTCCGTACCGACTTCCACGGTCTCCGCGACGAGTTGGTGATCTCGAGCAAGGCCGGCTACACCATGTGGAACGGCCCCTACGGCGACTGGGGCTCGCGCAAGTACCTGACCGCGAGCCTCGACCAGAGTCTCAAGCGCATGGGCCTCGACTACGTCGACATCTTCTACTCGCACCGCGTCGACCCGGACACCCCGCTCGAGGAGACGATGGGCGCCCTCGACGCCGCCGTGCGCGCCGGCAAGGCGCTTTATGTCGGCATATCCTCCTACAACTCTTCCAAGACCCGCGAGGCGGCGGCGATCCTGAAGAACCTCGGCACCCCCTGCCTGATCCACCAGCCGAGCTACAACATGTTCAACCGCTGGGTCGAGCGTGACGGCCTCAAGGACACCCTCCGCGAACTCGGCATCGGCTCGATCGCCTTCACCCCGCTCGCCCAGGGCATGCTGACCGCCAAGTACCTCAAGGGCATCCCCGAAGGCAGCCGCGCCACCCAGGGCAAGTCGCTGAACCCGGCGATGCTGAACGAGAAGTCGATCGCCAACATCCGCGCCCTCAACGACATCGCGCAAGCTCGCGGCCAGACCCTCCCCCAGATGGCGATCGCCTGGGTCCTGCGCGACAACGGCATCACCTCGGCCCTGATCGGCGCCTCCCGCCCCTCCCAGGTCGAGGACTGCGCCGGCGCCGTGGCAAACCTCTCCTTCACCCCCGCCGAACTCGCCGAGATCGACACTTACGCCAACGAGGAGGACATCAACCTCTGGGCAAGGTCTTCCGACCAGAAATGACCCGAGGCGGGCCCCTCGCCCGCTCGGCCATTCCCGTGGGCGGAAAATAGCTGCGGATCCTTTGGGACGAACCGAAAAACGCCGCACCACGCTCGCCCGCCGCGGCCTTCGCGTTCTTCGAAGCCGTGACGGTGATGCCAGCCCGCCATGGCAAGCTGCGCGCGATGAGACCAATTCGCGGCGCGATCCGCACGGTGATCGTCCGCCCCGCTCGGTACGTTAAACTCTCGCTCCCGACCAAGTCTTGGTGCATGCCTTGTAAACGCGATGTGCATGCGTTGTGCGTCGAACAAAACGCCATTAGCCCCTGGCGTTGGGACGAAACCAGCGACCCCAGAATCGCACCCCGGGAGGTTTGCCGATGATCCGAAACCCGATCCTCAAGGGCTTCAACCCGGACCCGTCCATCTGCCGCGTAGGCCCTGACTACTTCATCGCCACCTCGACCTTCGAGTGGTACCCCGGCGTCCAGATCCATCACTCCCGCGACCTCGTGAACTGGCGCCTCGTCACCCGTCCCCTCGACCGCGCCAGCCAGCTCGATCTCCGCGGCGAGCCCGATTCATGCGGCGTCTGGGCCCCCTGCCTCAGCCACGCCGACGGCCGCTTTTGGCTGATCTACACCGACATGAAGCGCTACGACGGCAACTTCAAGGACGCCCACAACTACCTTGTAACGGCAGAGGAAATCAGCGGTCCTTGGTCTGATCCGGTCTACCTCAACTCCTCGGGCTTCGACCCCTCGCTCTTCCACGACGACGACGGCCGCAAGTGGTTCGTCAACCAGCAGTGGCGCCACCTGACCGACAGTGTCGGCGGCAAGCCGAAGCTCTCCGCCTTCGACGGCATCCTGCTCCAGGAGTACGACCCCGTCGCCCGCCGCCTGACCGGCCCGATCACCAACATCTTCCCGGGCTCACCCCTCGGCCTCGTCGAGGGGCCCCACCTCTTTCGCCGCGGCGACTTCTACTACCTGACCACCGCCGAGGGCGGCACCGGCTACGACCACGCCGTCACCATGGCGCGCGCGCAGACCATCCGCGGCCCCTACGAGATTCACCCCGCAACCCACCTGATCACCTCTAGAAGCGCCCCCGACGCCCCCCTGCAGCGCGCCGGCCACGGCCAGCTCGTCGAGACGCCGGACGGCGCCTTCTACCATACGCATCTCTGCACCCGCCCGCTCCCCGGCACGCGCCGTTCCCCGCTCGGCCGCGAGACGGCAATCCAGAAGGTCGTCTGGCACGACGACGGCTGGCTCTACCTCGCCCAAGGCGGTCAGACCCCCGCCCTCGAGGTCGAGGCTCCGCAGGGCGCCCCTGCCCCGGAGCCCGACCTTCCGCTCGAGTACCGCTTCGACGGCCCGAGCCTGCCGCAGGATTTCCAGTGGCTGCGCACCCCTTACCCTGAGCGCCTCTTCACCCTGACCGGCGAGGCCCTGCGCCTGCATGGCCGCGAGTCCGTGGGCAGTTGGTTCGATCAGTCCCTCGTCGCCCGTCGCCAGGAGCACTTCCGGTATCGCGCCGAGACCCGCCTCGTCGCCTTCGCGCCGGACACCTACCAGCAGGCCGCCGGCCTCACGACCTACTACAATCGCTCGAAGTTCCACTTCCTCGCCGTCAGCTTCGACCCCGCCCTGGGCCGAACGCTGTCGATCCTATCTTGTCCCGGCGACTGGCCCGATACCCGCCTGACCTTCCCGATGCCGCCGATCCCACTTCCCGAGGGCCCGATCGAGCTCGCTGTCGAGGTCGACCGCGCAACACAGCAGTTCCTGTTCCGCGCGGGCGGCGAGTGGACTCCGGCAGGTCCGGCGCTCGATGCCTCGCTCATCTCCGACGAGGCCGGACGCGGCGAGCACGGTTCCTTCACCGGCGCCTTCGTCGGGATGCTCGCCTTCGACACCTCCGGCCGCGCTGCGACGGCCGACTTCGCCTCGTTCGCCTACCGACCGGGCTGATGCCCGACCGCCGCCGCTTCCTCGCCCTCGTCGCTTCCTCCGCCGGCCTCGCCGCGCTCGACCTCAGCGCGGCAGCGGCCGAAGACGCGGAACTCATCGCCCGCATGACGCTGGCCGAGA
This sequence comes from Amaricoccus sp., assembly GCA_046348915.1. GTDB lineage: Bacteria > Pseudomonadota > Alphaproteobacteria > Rhodobacterales > Rhodobacteraceae > Amaricoccus. Next base: position 18,238 of record JAXMDH010000046.1, on the reverse strand, counting down.
AGCTCGGGCAACTGACCATGCTCAGCGCCGACTTCGCCGCGACAGGCCCGCAGGTCCCGCGCGACCTCGGCGCCGACATCCGCTCGGGCGCCGTCGGCAGCCTGTTCAATCTGTGGGGCCGTGACGCCGTCCGCGACGCCCAGCGCGCCGCCGTCGAGGAAACGCGGCTCGGTATCCCGCTCTTCTTCGGGCTCGACGTGCTGCACGGCTTTCGCACGATCTTTCCGATCCCGCTGGCCGAGGCCGGTGCCTTCGACCCCGCGCTCTGGGAGACGACCGCGCGCCATGCCGCCGACGAGGCCGCGGCCGCCGGCATCGACCTGACCTTCGCCCCGATGCTCGACATCGCGCGCGACCCGCGCTGGGGCCGCATCGCCGAAGGCCCGGGCGAGGATCCGTATGTCGGCGCGCGCTTCGCCGCGGCCAAGGTGCGCGGCTTCCAGGGTGCCGACCTCGCCGGGCTCGCCACCACGGCGAAGCATTTCGCTGCCTACGGCGCCAGCGCCGCCGGCCGCGATTATGCTGCGGTCGATGTCTCGGAGCGTGCACTCGACGAAGTCTACCTGCCGCCGTTCCGCGCCGCGGTCGACGCCGGGACCGCGGCAATCATGCCCGCCTTCACCGATGTCTCGGGCATCCCGATGACCGCAAACCGGGCGCTGTTGACCGGCACGCTGCGCAAGGACTGGGGTTTCGACGGGCTCGTGATCAGCGACTACGGTGCCGTCGGCGAGCTCGTCCGGCACGGTGTGGCCGCCGATCCGGCCGAGGCGGCGGCCCTGGCGCTGAACGCGGGCGTCGACGTCGACATGATGTCGCTCGCCTACCGGAATGCCTTGCCGGATGCGCTAGACCGCGGACTGGTGGCGCCGGAGGCCGTCGACGCGGCGGTGTCGCGTGTGCTGGCGCTGAAGCGCCGGCTCGGCCTCTTCGACGATCCCTTCCGCCGTTGCGCCGGACCGGGCCCGGAGACGCCGAGGCGGCTGGCGGCCCGCCGCGCCGCGGCGCGCGACGCCGCGACGCGCTCGATCGTGCTGCTGCAGAACCGGGGCGAGGTCCTGCCGCTGGCGGACCGCGCGGGCCGGATCGCCGTCGTCGGCCCGCTGGCGAACGCCGCGGGCGACATGCTCGGGCCGTGGGCGGCGACCGGCCGCGGCGACGAGGCCGTCGGCGTGCTGGCCGGCCTGCGCGCTGGGCTGCCGTCGGCCGCGATCGAATACGCCGAGGGCGTTCCGGTCGAGGGCGGCACCGACGCGGGCATCGCCGAGGCGGCGGCTGCGGCGGCGCGTGCCGAGCACGTGATCCTCTGCCTCGGCGAGGCGGCCTGGATGAGCGGCGAGGCGGCGAGCCGCGCCCGCATGGACCTGCCCGGGAGGCAGGCGGAGCTCGCCCGAGTGGTGCTCGCCGCCGGCCAGCCGGTGGTGGTGCTGTTGTTCTCGGGGCGCCCGATCGCCATGCCCGACGTCTTCGCCGGAGCGGCTGCCGTCGTCGCCTGCTGGTTCCCCGGCAGTGAGGCCGGCAATGCAGTGGCGTCGCTGCTCCTCGGTGAGACTGCCCCGTCGGCAGGACTGGCGGCGACATGGCCGAGGGACGTCGGGCAGGTTCCGATCGGCTATTCGGTCCGGCCGGGCGGTCGGCCGGAGAATCCCGCCGATCACTATACGAGCAAGTATCTCGACCTGCCAAACGCCCCGCAGTTCCCCTTCGGCCACGGGCTGCGCTACACGGAATTTAGTCTGGCCCCGCCCACCGTAGTCGTGGACGGCGACCGGATCCTCGTCGAAAGTCCGGTCGGCAACATCGGTGCGCGCGCTGGCGTTGCCACGATCTTCCTCTTCATCCGCGACCTCGTGGCAAGTACAGCCCGTCCCGCGCTGGAACTCCGTCGCTTCGAGCGAATGGAGCTCCGCGCCGGCGAACGACGCGCGGTGCGAATGGAGCTCGGGCGCGACGATCTCGCATTTCTCGGCGCTGACCTCCGCCCAGTGGTCGAACCGGGCGGGTTCGAGGTGCACCTCGGCTTTTCGGCGGACCCAGCCGAGCTCAAAAGCGCGACCTTCCGCTTCGGATGAGCCGGTCGAGCCTAGTCCTTGTGTTCGGGAAGCCCCTTCACCTGATCCTTGGTCAGGGCGGTCGTCGCGTGCACGTTGCCGTCCTCGTCGCGCATGAAGTCGAGCTGGCTGACCGCCAGCGCCACCGGCTTTGCACCGATACCGAGTAAGCCGCCGACGTCGACAATGACCTGGGCCGTCGGTCCCGAGCCGTGCACATGGGAGACTGCGCCGATTCTCTCGTCACCCGGGCCGAAGATGACAGCGTCGTCCAGGATCCCTTCGGTGAGCTCGGCCGCGCCAAGCCGCTCGTGAGTCGTATGGTCCATCTGGGCCTCCTTGCCTGCGCCGGATCGGCGTGGCTCAGGAACGCGGGTCGCGCCGCGCCCGTTCCGCGCGCCCATCGAATTCACCGAGCGATTCGAGCTAGCGGAGCTGCGCGGCAACGTCGTATGCGACCGCGGCGTAGCTGCCGCCGGTGAGCCGCCCCTCGGCGAACCTGACCGGTGCGCTGGACATCGATAAGTCGTAAGGCCGGCGCCGGTGCGGTTTGACGGCCGCGGCGCACTCGCAAAGGGCACCTCCCGACGGCCCTCCGCGGCGCGCTGGAAGGTGCGCTCATTGGTTTCCCGCGCGGTTGGCACCGCTGTCGTGCGCAGCATTTACAACAGGTTGCGCGCCTGACCGCGTACAGTCACGTGCTGTCGCGGCCTGCCGCGTGCGCTTCGATCAGAACTTGTAGGTGATCCCGAACAGCGGACCCTGCATGTCGATGTCGAGGGAGGCCCGATCGGTGACCTGCTTCTGAATCGACACGTAGCGGTAGCCGATCGTGCCTTGCCAGCGGTCGGTGAAGAGGTAGTTGGCGCCGCCGTAGACTTCCCAGCTGAGGTCCGAGCTGCCGTCGAAGCCGCCGACGTCGGCGAAGCCCGCCAGCGCCCACTTGTCGTTCAGCGAATAGCCGCCGCGGACGCCGACGATGCCGTCGGTCCAGGTAAGGCTTTTCTTGAGGTCGGCGTCGCCGAGCCTGGCGGTGCTGAGCCGAAAGTCGATCGAGGTGTCGAAGTAGCGCACGCCGCCGTAGACGTCGACGAAGCTCTTCGGGTCGTCGTAGACCCGGTACGTGGCGGCGGCCGTGTACATGCCGAGCTTGGTCGTCGTCCGGGTGTCGACGCGGTTTTGCACCCAGGTCCCGTCGGTGCCGAGGTCGGCATAGACGGCGTCAAGCAGGATGCCGAACCTGTCTTTCTGGAAGACCGCCGATCCCATGAACGCCATGTTGAGCGCCGAGAGCACGTCGGAGGTCGACAGGTCGACCAGCGGCTGGCCATCCGGCCCTTCCTGCGAGCCGTTGATGACCGGCAACCATGCGTAGAGCGTGGCCTGGCCGGTCCAGCCCTGGCTCCAGTCCGCGAGCTGCTGCGCCGAGGCCGGGACTGCGAAGCCGAGGCAGATAGCGGCGGCGGCGGTCGTGCGTGCGAGCTTGCGCATTGATCCCTCGAGACTGATTTCAGACGGTTTGTTACCGCTTCCGGTTGCGGTCAATGATTCCTGGCGCGCCATCGCGAGTCGGATGCCCGTGCGTCCTTTCCGCCACGTCAGAAGTCGGTCGGCGCACCGCCCTCGCGCTTGCGGCGCTCGACGAAGGCCGCGAGCTCGTCGCGGATGCCGTCGTCCATCGGCGGTGCCTGGTACTCGGCGAGGATCGCCTTCCAGACCCGGTTCGCCCGCCGCTCGGTGGTCATCGCCCCCGCCTCGGCCCAGGCCTCGTAGTTGCGCCAGTCGCTGAGGAACGGCGCATAGAAGGCCGAGGTATAGCGGCTCTGCGTGTGGGTGGCGCCGAAGAAGTGCCCGTGGGCGCCGACCTCGGCGATGGCATCGACGGCCAGCGCCTCTGGCGACGTGTCGGTGATGGCCGGCTCGAAGTAGCGCTCGAACTGCTGCAAGACCTCGCAGTCCATCACGAACTTCTCGTAGGACGCGATCAGCCCGCCCTCGAGCCAGCCCGCCGCGTGGTACACGAGGTTCGCCCCCGACTGCACCGCCGACCAGAGCGAGTTCATGCTCTCCCACATCGCCTGCCCGTCCGGCGCATTCGAGGCGCAGGCGTTCGACGCCCGGAGCGGCAGCCCGTAGAACCGCGCCATCTGCCCGGTCATCTGCGTCGCCCGCACGTACTCCGGCGTCCCGAAGGCCGGCGCGCCGGACTTCATGTCGACATTGGAGGTGAAGGTCCCGATCATGCAGGGCACCCCGGGGCGGATCACCTGCAGGAGGGCAATCGCGGCCAGAGCCTCGGCGACGGACAGCACCACCGCCCCCGCCATCGTCACCGGCGCCATGGCACCGGCGAGCGTGAACGGCGTCACCACCACCGGCTGCCCGCGGCGCGCGAAGCGCATCGCCCCGTCGAGCATCGGGGTGTCGTGCTTCAAGGGAGACGACGAATTGATGTTGGTGAAGAGCCGCGGCTTGCTCTCGAATTCCTCCTGCCCGAGGCCGCTCGCGATCCGCGCCATCTCGATCACGTCCTCGACGCGCTCGGCGCCGAGGCTGTAGGCGTGGACGACCTTGTCGGTCAGCGTCAGCTTCTCGTATAGGCAGTCGAGGTGGCGGACGCTCGCGTGGATGTCGACGGGCTCGACCGGATAGCCGCCGGCGACGTGGATGCAGTTGAAGTACTGCGTCAGCCGCATGAAGTTCCTGAAGTCCTCGATGTTGCCGACGCGGCGTCCACGATCGAGGTCCATGGCATTCGGCGGTGACGAGACGTTGACGAAGCACATGTGCCCGCCACCCATCGTCACCCGACGCGCAGGATTGCGGGGTGTCATGTCGAACTGCCGCGGCGCCTTACGCAGCTGCTCCATGACGAAGCCGCGGTCCATGCGGACGTTCGGCGCATCGACCCGGCACCCCGCGGCGGCGAGGATGCTCTGCGCCTCGGGGTGGAGAAACTCGACGCCGGTTTCCTCCAGCACCCGCATCGCGGCCGCATGGATCGCCTCGACACCCTCGGGCGGCAGCGGCTCCGTCGGGTGGTCCGGGTTCAGCGGGATGCGCCAGGGCAGCTGGCGGATCGCCTGCGTCGCCTCTCCGCCGGCATGGCCGGCGTGCCCGCCGCCGCGGCCTCTTCTGCGCTCCGACATCGCCCGGCCCCTCCCGCCCGCAACCATGCATATCACGCGGGCGTAGTAAACGGAGCGATGGAGGTGTCGGTGGAGAACGAGGGCGGATGCCGTTGCGGCGCGGTGCGCTACCGGGTGGACGGCGACCCGGACGTGATCGGGCTCTGCCATTGCGCCGACTGCCGAAAGGAAACGGGCGGGCTGTTCCTCGCCTACGCAGACTGGCCCATGGCACGCTTTGCGGTGATCGGACGCTACGAGACGTGGGCGGGCCGCAGCTTCTGCCCGATCTGCGGCTCACGGCTGTTTCACCTCGGGGACGGTAAGGCCGAGATCCTCATCGGCTCGCTCGACCGGGCTCCGGCCGGCCTGAAGCCCGACCGCGAGCTCTGGACCATGCGCCGGGAGGAGTGGCTCGCGCCGGTCGAGGGCGCCGCGCAGCACCGCGCCGACGCGCCGGGCTAGCGCCCGGGGCGAATGGAGTGCAGGTTCGCCGGCGCTAGCGCAGCCCGGTCGCCTCGAGCAGCCCCTTGCGCTTGGCCTCGTAGTAGTAGCCGCGGGCATACCAGCCGACCGCCTCGTCGCTGTCGCCGCCGGCCACCAGCCAGGCGCCTCGGAGGTATTTCACCCCGTATTTCAGGTTGGTTTCGGCGTCGAGCAGCCCCTCGGGACGGCCCTGGTACCCCATCGTCCGGGCGGTTTGCGGCAGGATCTGCATCAGCCCGTAGTAGGGGCCATTGCGGGCGCTCGGGATGTGGCGGCTCTCACGGATCACCACCCGCTGGACCAGAGCCGGTGGGACGCCGTAGGCGGTTGCGTAGCCGTCGATCAGCTGACGCAGCTCCGGTGTCTCGTTGGGATAGAGCGAAGCGCGCGCAACATCCGGCTTAGGCGGAGCGGTGCAGCCAGCCACGACCGCGAGCGTGGCAAGGGCACGGACCCACATCACGCTTTCCCAGCCGGGTGAAGTGCGATCGCGAGATCAGGATACTGCATCGGTCCGGTGCGCTGGTAGCCCCACCACCAGCCCCTGCCCCACCAGAAGCGGTGGACGCCGGCAGGATGGACGTCCGCCGGCCAGCCGAAGGCCGGGGCCACGGCCGCGCTGCCCTTCAGGTCGCCGCTGACGCAGCTGGCACGAAGCGGCGGCGCGTCGGGGCCTAGATCCTGCACCGTCAGCCGCACCGGCGTGACGACGTCGGCCGCGAAAAAGTCCCCGCCGGTGACCCGGCAGCGCGCGCCCTTGATCTCGTTCCAGTTCTCGCCGGCGGGAACGAAGGTGCGGACCGCCAGCGCCAGCGTGCCGCGGCCGGGCGGCACGATCGCGTCGCTCGAGTTGCGCATCGCCACCTGCGGAAGGCCGTTGCCGCCGCCCGAAACCTGCTCGCCGCCGTAGCAGCCGGCGAGCCCCAGCACGAGAACAATTCCGATCCAGCGCATACGATGCTCCTGCCCGCGGCCTCGCGCCGCGATCAAAGCCTCGGCGGAGGCCCGAGCGCAAGACGAAATCGCCTCACGTCGCCAGCACGTTCTGAAATTGCCACGGGTCGGACTCGTCGATTTCCTCGGCGAACTGCGGCCAGCGGGTCGCGATCGGGGTCCAGTCGGTGTAGTGCCCCTCGATGCGGCCGAGATACGGGCGCTGGACGTCGAGGCAGAAGGCGTGGTCCATCTCCTCGGTCTCCACGATGCCGGCACCCGGATTCCTGAGCGCCCAGGCCATGCCGGCGATCACCGCGCTCGTCACCTGCAGGCCGGTCGCGTTCTGGAACGGTGCGAGCGCGCGGGTCTCCTCGATCGAGAGGCGCGACCCGTACCAGAGGGCGTTCCGGTCGTGGCCGTAGAGCAGCACACCGAGCGCGTCCTCGCCCCAGAGGATCTCGTTCTCGTCGAGGATCTTCTGTCTCTCCTGCACCTTGCCCATGCCGAGCATCTCGTGCAGCGACAGCACCGCCTGACCGCAGGGGTGGTAGGCATAGTGGCACGTGGGACGATAGGTGGGGGTGTCGCCCTCGCCGATGGTGAAGTAGTCGGCGATCGAGATCGCTTCGTTGTGGGTGACGAGGAAGCCGTACTGCGGGCCCGCTTCCGGGGTCCAGGTGTGGACCTTGGTTAGGAGCCCGGGGGTGTCGAGATAGATCGCCGCCTTGCAACCCTGGGCGTGACGGTGGCCGTTCGGCGGGAACCAGCGCTCGTGGGTGCCCCAGCCGAGCTCGGCGGGCTGGAAGCTCTCGGAGACGAAGCCGTCCACCGACCAGGTATTTACGAACGTGTGCAATGGCTTGGCGTCACGCCCTGCCTGTGTGTCGCGCTCGGCGACGTGCACGCCCTTGACGCCCAGCGACTGCATCAGCCGCGCCCAGCCCGGTCGGTCCTTCGGCACTGCGACGGCGTGGGCGGTGTCGGCGGCGAGCCGCAGCAGCGCCTCTTTGAGGAGCCATGACACCATGCCGGGATTGGCGCCGCAGCAGCTGACCGCCGTCGGCCCGCCGGGGTTCGCCCGCTTCTCGGCCAAGAGCGCCTCGCGCAGGGCGTAGTTGGTGCGATCGGCCGGGGGCAGCGCGAGGTCGAAATAATGGCCTGCCCAGGGCTCGACCACGGTGTCGATGTAGGGCACGCCGAGCGCGCGGGCAAAGCGCATCAGGTCGAGGGAGCTGGTATCCACCGACAGGTTGACGCAGAACCCTCTGTTATCCGGAAACAAATCTGTCAGCAGGGCGCCGTAGTTGTCCCGCGTCACCTCTGAATGCACGAAGCGCACCCCTCGCTGCTCGAGGAAGGTGCGGTGCTGATCCGATGGCTCGACGACGGTGACCTGATGCGGGTCGTAGGTGAAGTGCCGTTCGATCAACGGCAGCGTCCCCTGCCCGATCGAGCCGAAGCCGATCATGACGACCGGACCGTCGATGCGGCCGTGGTTCGGATAGGTCTGCGTCATTCGGGCCCCCTCGGCTCGGCTCCTTGGGGTTAGAGCACGGCGTGGCGCATCGGGACAAGGGCGGCGGGAGAACGGGCGCGGGCGACAGCGCGAATCGTAGCAATTCCAGATATTAACGCTGAAATCCTGGATGTACATCTCAGGTACATCGCATGTACAACGCATGCACCGGAAGTGGGTCGGCCGCGGAAAGGATAACGGCGAGCCGCTGGCCGCAGGCAAAGATGAGTTTCGCGTGAACCACCGGGGATACCGTTCGTAGGGGAGTCCGCGGCAGGCCCGTCCGGTGCACAGCCGGCCCCGGCGCCCGCCACGATACCCGCCCTGATCGGTGTCGGATGTCGAGACGGATCGGCCTATACCCGAACACTCGGATGGAGATTGTGCACCATGGCGAAGCTGGTATTCGCAATGAACGTGTCGCTCGACGGCTACGTCGACCATCAGGCGTTCGACCCCGATCACGTCCTGTTTCGCCACTGGACCGAGCAGGTGCGCGACGGCGCGGGTAGCGTGTACGGGCGGCGCACCTACGAGGTCATGCGCTACTGGGACGAGGATCACGAGGAGTGGACCCCGGAGCTGCGCGACTTCGCGACGGCATGGCGAAACATGCCGAAGTGGGTGGTGTCGCGATCGCTGCGGTCGGTCGGTCCCAACGCCACCCTGATCCCGCACGGCGTCGAGGGGGCGGTACGGAGGCTCAGGGCGGAGCTCGCCGGCGAGATCGCCGTTGCCGGGCCGGAGCTCGCCGCGAGCCTGGGTGAAGTCGGCCTCCTGGACGAATACCGGCTCTACTTCCTTCCGGTCGTGCTCGGCGGCGGCAAGCCGTTTTTCCGCGCGGCCCGGCCGCCACTGCGCCTCCTGGCGAGCGATCGGATCGGCGAAACGGCGATCCGGCTGACCTACGCGCCGGCTGATGCCAAGCACCCCTGACCCGGACCATCGTCGCCAGACGGGAGCCGGCGTCGCCGCACCGGGTTGGACGGGATCGGAATCCGAACGGCCGCGGGTCCCGCGGCCGTTCGAGGTCCAGGCTGGCGGGCCTCAGTTCTTGGCGTAGTACTCGACGACGAGGTTCGGCTCCATCATCACCGGATAGGGGACGTCGGAGAGCGCCGGGGCGCGGACGAACTCGGCAGTAAGCTTGGAGTGGTCGACCGCGAGGTACTCGGGGGTGTCGCGCTCCGGCGAGCCGATCGCCTCGAGCACGATCGCAAGCTGGCGCGACTTGTCGCGGATCGAGACGATGTCGCCTTCCTTGACGCGGTAGGAGGCGATGTTGACTCGGCGGCCGTTCACCGCGACATGGCCATGGTTGACGAACTGGCGGGCCGCAAAGATTGTCGGCACGAACTTCGCGCGGTAGACGACGGCGTCGAGCCGGCGCTCGAGGAGGCCGATCAGCAGCTCCGAGGTGTCGCCGCGCGCGCGCTCGGCGTCGTCGTAGATGCGGCGGAACTGCTTCTCGGTCAGGTCGCCGTAGTAGCCCTTGAGCTTCTGCTTGGCGCGGAGCTGGGTGCCGAAGTCCGACATCTTGCCCTTGCGGCGCTGGCCGTGCTGGCCGGGGCCGTACTCGCGCTTGTTGACCGGGGACTTCGGGCGCCCCCAGATGTTCTCGCCCATGCGGCGGTCGATCTTGTATTTCGCACTCGTGCGCTTCGTCACGTCTGGTATCCTCGTCACAAAAGGTCCGGCGTCTCCTCTGCCGGTTTCCCGGCCGACAGGCTTCCCCTTGCGGGGTCCGCGAACGCCAAAGGCTCCCGCCGCCCCAACGGACGGCAAGTGGCCCGCGCCTTACAGCGGCGCAACCACCGGTGTCAATGCGCGACGGACCTGAGCGACGGAACCCGACGCTTATCATCCTCGCCCGACGCGGCCCCAGCGCTCCCTGCGGGCAGGTCAGCTCGTTGCCGCCGGGATCGGGCGCGGGGGCTGGCCCGAGGGAGTGACGACGCTGCTGGTCGCCACGCCCTGCCGAGCGGTCGAGGTGCGATCAGCTTCCCGGGAGTGGGGAACCGCGTGGGCACGGTCGTGCTTGGATGGTGAGACACCATATATGGACCGATCCGATGGATTCCTTCCCGGCTCCGCCGACCGCCGCCATCGCGGGACACCCGCTGCACGCGACGCTCGTCCCCTTCCCGATCGTGTGCTTCACCCTAGCCCTGGTCACGGATGTCCTCTACTCGCGGACCGCGAACATGATGTGGCAGAACTTCTCTGCCTGGCTTCTCTTCGCCGGCCTTGTCGTCGGCGGCTTCGCTGCCCTGTTCGGGCTCATCGACCTTCTCGCCCGCGGGTCGGTACGCCGGCGGCGAGGCGCCTGGGTGCACGGGATCGGCAATCTCGTCGTCCTTGTCCTCGCCTTCTTCAACAACCTCGTCCATGCCGCCGACGGCTGGACCGCAGTCGTCCCCGACGGCCTTGTCCTGTCCGCCGCCACGGTCCTCGTCCTGATCGCCACCGTCTGGCTCGGCCGGGCGATGGTGTTCCGCGACGCCATCGGAGTGAGCCGCCATGACTGAGCGCGCCCCCGCCATTTTCGCCGCCGCGCTCGCCTGCCTCGCCGCCGCGGGCGCGCGGGGGCAGGACTTCGACACCTCCCAGCAGATCGGGCCGAACCCGGTGTTGCCGGAGCCCACGCACGCCCTGGTGACTGCGATCAAGGTCGCCAAGGTCGTCGGCTGGTCGGCGGGCCAGACCCCGGCGGTGGCGGAGGGGCTGAAGATCACGCCCTACGCCACCGACCTCGGCAATCCGCGCAACGTGCACACACTGCCGAACGGCGACGTGCTCGTCGTGCAGTCACAGGGGCCGGACGCGCCGGCACCGTCGCGGCCGAAGGACCTGATCCAGGGCTGGATCATGTCCTACGCGCACGGCTTCAGCGCCGGCGATGCGAAGCCGAGCAACATGGTCACCCTGCTGCGCGACACCGACCGCGACGGGACGGTTGACGAACGGCACGACCTCGTCACCGGACTGAAGTCGCCGTTCGGCATCGCCTGGGCGGACGGGACGCTCTACGTCGGCGCGACCGATGCAGTACTGGCCTACCCCTACGAACTCGGGCAGACCGAGATCACCGCCGCGCCGCGGGTGCTGACGCCGCTGCCGGGCGGCCCCATCGACCATCACTGGACCAAGGACCTGGTGCTGAGTCCCGACGGGCGGTTCCTCTACGCGGGCGTCGGCTCGAACTCCAACATCACCGAGAACGGTCTAGAGGCCGAGCATGGGCGCGCCGCGATCTGGCAGATCGACCGCGCGACCGGAGCCGCGCGCGTCTTCGCCTCGGGGCTGCGCAATCCGAACGGCCTGCGGTTCGAGCCGGGCACCGGCACTCTCTTCGTGGTGGTGAACGAGCGTGACGAGCTCGGACCGAACCTCGTGCCCGACTACCTGACCTCGGTCAAGGACGGCGCTTTCTACGGCTGGCCCTGGAGCTACTACGGCAACCACGTGGACGTGCGCGTCCAGCCGCCCCGCCCCGACATGGTGGCGAAGGCGATTCCGCCCGACTATGCGCTGTCGAGCCACGTGGCGCCGCTCGGGATGACCTTCTCCGAGGGCTCGGCGCTGCCCGCCGCCTTCGCCCACGGCGCCTTTGTCGGCGAGCACGGCAGCTGGAACCGCGATCACTACAACGGCTACAAGGTCGTCTACGTGCCCTTCCAGGACGGCAAGCCGTCGGGACAGGTTCAGGACGTCGTCACGGACTTCATCGATGCCGAGCACGATCAGGTGCACGGCCGGCCGGTCGGCGTCGCGATCGACGGCACGGGCGCGCTCATCATCGCCGACGACGCCGGCAACACCGTGTGGCGGGTCGCGGCCGCGAACGGCTCGATCTCGCCGGCGCCGGTCGGTACGGACGCGGCCTCCGCGGAAGCCGCGGCGCCTGCATCCCCCGCCGCACCCGCACCTGCGGGGGCGACTGCGGAAGGGCAGACACCGTCCCCGCTCCAGGTTGCCCCGAGCGAGTTGCCGGGCCAGGGCACCCAGACGAACTGAGCTTCACGGATGGCGCGGCACGTCACCCGAAAGCGGCGCAGAGCTCGATCTCGGTCGTCAAGCCGATCTCCTAGCGGGAGGCGGGTCAGTTCGATGCCGGGGAGATCGGGACGTCTAAGGTGCGCCGGCCTCGGCTTCCCTGACCCAAGCAAAAGCTGGATGGTGCTGCCGGAGAGATTTGAACTCTCGGCCTCCCCCTTACCAAGGGGGTGCTCTACCCCTGAGCTACGGCAGCGACCGGCCGGCGGCTGCCGCCGGCGGTGACGCGCTGATAGCCGGCACCGCCGCCACTTTCAATGGACAAATCGACCGGCTCCAGCCGCCCCGAGGGCGATGGCAGCCGGCATTCTGGACCGGGGGCGAAGCATGCGCTAGAGAGGCGGCATGCGCGACAGGAAAGCTCCGCCGCCTCCCGAGAACTCCGCCAAGCAGCGGCAGCGATCGGAGCGGCTGGCCGCGGCGCTGCGCGCCAACCTCGCCCGGCGCAAGGCCGTGAAGCGGCTGCGCGCGCCGACGGCAGGGGGCAAGGAAGCAGAATAGGCAGGCAGGACCATGGACAGCATTCTCGTTCGCGGCGGCCGGCGGCTCGGCGGCACGATTCCGATCTCCGGCGCCAAGAACGCGTGCCTCGCGCTGATGCCGGCGGCGCTCCTGAGCGACGAGCCGGTGACGCTGACGAACGCGCCCAGGCTCTCCGACATCCGCACGATGACCCAGCTCCTGGAAAGCGTCGGATGCGAGGTCGCGACCCTACAGCAGGGCCGGGTGCTGGTGATCGGGACACAGCGCATCGCCAACCACCGGGCCGACTACGAGATCGTGCGCAAGATGCGGGCGTCGATCCTCGTCCTCGGACCGATGCTCGCGCGCGAGGGCCATGCGGTCGTCTCGCTCCCCGGCGGCTGTGAGATCGGGGCGCGGCCCGTCGACCTTCACCTGAAGGGCCTCGAGGCGCTCGGCGCCCGGATCGAGCTCGAGGACGGCTACGTGCACGCGACCGCACCGTCCGGGCTCAAGGGCGCGGTCGTCGAGTTCCCGCTGGTCTCGGTCGGCGCCACCGAGAACGTGCTGATGGCAGCGACGCTGGCGCGGGGCACGACCGTCCTGAGGAACGCCGCCCGCGAGCCCGAGATCGTCGATCTGGCCGAGTGCCTGCGCCGGATGGGCGCGCAGATCCAGGGCGAGGGGACCTCGATGATCGAGATCCGCGGCGTCGACCGGTTGCGCGGCGCCACGCACCCGGTGGTCGCCGACCGGATCGAGCTGGGGACGTACATGTTGGCGCCGGCGATCGCCGGCGGCGAGGTCGAGCTCGTCGGCGGCCGGCGCGAGCTCGTCGCGGCCTTCGCCGACAAGCTCGAGGAGGCCGGCATCGAGGTCACCGCGACCAACGCCGGGCTGAAGGTGAGCCGCGCCAACGGCCACGTCCGCGCCGTCGACGTCGCGACCGCTCCCTTCCCCGGCTTCCCGACCGACCTGCAGGCGCAGATGATGGCCCTGCTGACGCTGGCCGACGGCGTCAGCCACCTCGAGGAGCATATCTTCGAGAACCGCTTCATGCACGCGCCCGAGCTCGCGCGGATGGGCGCGCGGATCGAGGTGCACGGCGGCACCGCGACCGTCACCGGCGTCGACAAGCTGCGCGGCGCGCCGGTGATGGCGACCGACCTGCGAGCCTCGGTCAGCCTGATCCTCGCCGGACTCGCCGCCGAGGGAGAGACGCGGGTGGCGCGGGTCTACCACCTCGACCGTGGCTACGAGCGGCTCGAGGAGAAGCTCTCGGCCTGCGGCGCCTCGATCGAGCGGCTGCACGCGGCGGCATGACCGAGGACGCACGCTTCGAGGACGGCGCCGAGTGGCCGCTGCGGCTGCGCGCCGAGAGCGCGGAGGACGTCCGCGTCCTCTCGGCGCTGCTGCAGGACGCGGTGGTCGAGGCGTCCGAGATTGCCTGGGCGCGACGACACCGCCGCTTCGCGCTGCTGGTCAACCGGTTCCGCTGGGAGGACGTCCCGGCGGCGGAGCGCCAAGGGCGGCCGTTCGAGCGTGTGCGTGCGCTTCTGAGCATCGAGGGAGTGCTGGCCGCACGCGCGACCGGGGTCGACCCCGGCGACCGCGACCTCGTGCTGTCGCTGCTCGCGCTCCTGTTCGAGCCGGGCGAGGACGGCGCCGGACGGCTCCGGCTGGTGCTGGCGGGCGACGGCGAGATCGCCCTCGACGTCGAGGCCCTCGACGTCAGCCTGTCCGACGTCACCCGGCCCTACGAGGCGCCCTCGGGCCGGCGGCCAAGCCACGACGACGCCGGCTGAGCGGAAGGCGCCATGGAAGGCTTCGACCACGCGGAGGGGCAGCACATCACGGTCGGCGACGCCCGGATCTGGTGCGCGCACCGCGGGCCCCCGGATGCCCCGGTCCTCGTGTTGCTCCACGGCGGCTTCGGCTCGGTCGCCGACTACGACCGGCTGGTCCCGGCGCTCGTGCCACATCTTCGGCTGGTCGCCATAGACAGCCGCGGCCATGGCGCATCGACCATGGGAAGCGCGCGGCTCAGCTACGCCCGCATCGCCGAGGACGTGGAGGCGGTTTGCGCGGCCCTGGGGATCGCGCGCTGCCACCTTCTCGGCTACAGCGACGGCGGCATCGTCGGGCTGCGGCTGGCCGCGGCAGGATGGCCGCGGCTCAGCCGGCTCGCCACCGTCGGGGCGACCTGGCGGCTTCTGCCCGACGATCCGGTCCGGGACTTCGTCGCGCGGCTCACCCCCGAGGGCTCTCGCGCCAGCGACCCCCGCGGCCATGCGACCTACGAGCGGTTCAACCCGGAGCCGGACTTCGCGGCCTTCGTCGACGCGGTGCGCGGGCTCTGGCTAGACGGCAGCGAGACGGGCTATCCGGTGGAGAGCGTGCGGGGAATCGGCGTCCCGGTGCTCTTCGTCCGCGGCGACTCCGATCCGTTCCTCCCCTTGGCCGAACAGGCGGAACTCTCGCAGCGGGTCGCCGGGTCGCGGCTCCTGAACCTGCCCTTCGCCGGCCACGACGCGCAGGCCTCGGAGCCCGAGGCGGTGGCGGCCGCTCTCCTGCGCTTCCTGGCGCCCGCTTGAGGCAACGCGGCCGAGCGGCTATGGCGGCACATGATCGGGCTGCCGGGGCGCGGCTCGTCCGCGGGAACCGGAGGTGACGCCATGGCCGAGACCGACCGCCTGATCGAGGTGACGCTCGACGAGACCGGCCTCGCGCCGCCTACGCCCGAGGTCGAGCAGGAGCGTCGGGTGGCGATCTTCGACCTGCTCGAGGAGAACCGGTTCCGGCTACCGGCGCGGGAAGCGGGCCCCTACCGGCTGCACCTGACGATCCGTGACCGCCGGCTGGTCTTCGCGGTGGCCGACGAGGCGAAAGAAGGCATCGGCGAGTTCCACCTCTCGCTGACGCCGTTCAACCAGGTGGTCAAGGACTACTTCCAGATCTGCGAGAGCTATTTCGACGCGGTCAAGCGGCTGCCGGCCTCGCAGATCGAGGCGATCGACATGGGCCGGCGCGGCATCCACAACGAGGGCTCGCGCATCCTGCTCGAGCGGCTCGCGGGCAAGGTCGAGACCGACATGGCGACGGCGCGGCGGCTGTTCACCCTGATCTGCGTGCTGCACTTCAAGGGCTGACGGGACTTGGTCGACAACCCGCATTCCGTGCTTTTCTGCTGCGACTACAACGCGGTGCGCTCGCCGATGGCCGAGGGCATCATGAAGAAATACTACGGCACGCGCATCTACGTGCAGTCTGCGGGCGTGAAGAACGAGCTCGACGTCGACGGTTTCTCGGTGGCGGTCGCGGCGGAGATCGGAGTCAAGATCGAGCGGCACCGGACGCGGAGCTTCCAGGAGATGGAAGCCTGGGGCGACCGCATCGACGCCTACGACCTGATCGTGGCGCTGTCGCCGGCGGCGATGCGGCAGGCGCAGGAATACACCCGCTACCATGCGATCGACGTCGAATACTGGCCGACCTTCGACCCGACCGGGCTCGGCGAGGACCGCGACGCCAAGCTCGCCGCCTACCGGCAGGCCCGCGACCAGATCGAGCGACGCATCCGGGACCGCTTCGGAGCCCCGGACGAAGCCGCCGGGTGAGCGAAAGATGCCGATCTCCGGTTCCCCCAGCAATCGTCACGCGGAATCCACCTGCTCGTAACACTGGACGCCGCCTGGCGGGCAGAAAGGCACAACACCCGAACGGTTGCGGACGAATGATCTGATTTCGGTGGTGCCCGGGGGCGGATTTGAACCACCGACACGCGGATTTTCAGTCCGCTGCTCTACCCCTGAGCTACCCGGGCGGGGACGGAGGGACACGGGGGTCCGCCGTCTGGCGCCGGTGACTAGGACACGGCGATGCGCCTGTCCAGCGGAAACTGCCGCCGGGTCACGGCAGGCGCCCGCGCAGCAGCGCCGGCAGGTCGCCCGCGAGACCGGCCGCCTCGCCGATCAGCGCGCGGCGCAGCGCTGGCAGCCGGTCGACAAGGCCGAGGCCGAGGTCCCGCCCGAGCCGCAGGAACGGGTTGTCGTTGGAGAACAGCCGGTTGAGGCCGTCGGTCGCCGCCGCCAGCGCGGCGATGTCGAAGCGACGCCAGCGGGCGTAGCGCGACAGGACGTCGGCTGTGCCGATGTCCTCGCCGCGGCGCGCGGCGGCGAGCAGCACCTCGGCGAGGGTCGCCACGTCGCGCAGGCCGAGGTTCAGCCCCTGCCCGGCCAGCGGATGGATGCCGTGCGCCGCGTCCCCGGCCAGCGCCACCCGCTCGGCGGTGCAACTCTCGGCGAGCGACAACCCGAGCGGATAGCCGTAGCGGTCGCCGACGAGTTCGATCGGGCCGAGGAAGTCGCCGAACCGGGGCCGCAGCACCGCGAGATAGCCGGCGTCGTCGAGGGCGGCGATCGCCGCGGCGCGCTCCGCCGTTTCGGTCCACACGATCGACGAGCGGTCGCCGGGCAGCGGCAGGATGGCGAGCGGCCCCGAGGGCATGAAGAACTGGTGGGCGATCCCGCCGTGCGGCCGCGCGTGCGCCACCGCCGCGACCAGCGAGGTCTGCCGATACTCCCAGCCGCGGCGCCGGATACCCGCCCGCCGCGCGACCGCGCTGTCGCGGCCGTCGCAGGCAACGAGCAGCGTCCCGCCGAGACGGTGGCCGTCGGCGAGGGTTACCTCGACGCCGCCCCGCACCACTGCTTGGCCGACGACGCGGTTCGACGGCAGGTGCTGGATGCCGGGCGCCGCATCCATCGCCGCGAGCAGCGCCCCGCGCAGCCAGCGGTCCTCGAGAATGTGGCCCATCGGCCCCTCGTCGATCTCCTGGCCGTGGAAGTGCAGGAAGAGGGGCCCGGCCCCTTCGCCCGGTCGCCCGTCGCTGATCTTGATCTCGGCGATCGGCTGCGCCCGGGCCGCAAGCCCGGCCCAGAGCCCGAGCGCCGACAGGAGCATGCGCGAGCCGAGGGCCAGTGCGTAGGCGCGGCCGTCGAAGGCGGGCGCCGCGACCTCGTCGCGGCTCCGGGCATCGAGGACGACACTGGTCAGCCCGCCGGCCGCCAGCGCCAGCGCCAGCACCGGGCCGTTCAGCCCGCCGCCGACGATCAGGACATCGCAATCTTTCGCCACGAGGTCGGAGTATCGCCGGGTACCCCCGATTGTCCAGCCGCGCGCGGCCGGCTAGCGTGCCGGCGGCAGCGAAGGAGGGGGCGATGTCGGAGCGCTGGCTCGGGATGACGGCGGCGGCGCTGGGCCGCGGGATAGGGGCGGGCGCGATCGACCCGCGCGCGCTCGCCGACGCCTTCCTGGCCGCGATCGAGGCGCACCCGGACGGGCCGCGCATCTACGCCCGCACCACGCCCTTGCGCGCCCGGGCGGAGGCCGACGCCGCCGCCGCCCGCGCCCGCGCCGGCCGGCGGCTCGGCCCGCTCGACGGGGTGCCGGTCAGCTGGAAGGACAACGTCGACACGGCCGGGATCGCGACGGAAGCCGGCTCGGCGCTCCTCGCCGGGCGGGTTCCCGACCGCGATGCGACGGTTCTCGCCAACGCGACGCGCGCGGGCCTCGTATGCCTCGGCAAGACCCATCTGACCGAG
>JAXMDH010000045.1:0-43347 GCA_046348915.1 Amaricoccus sp. | reverse complement strand
AGCCGTTCGAGGGCGTCACGGTCAACGTCATCACCCAAACCGGCGCCATCCAGGAGCCGCTGCAGCGGCGGGCGCCCGAGTTCGAGGCGCTGACCGGCGCCAAGATCAACGTGATCGCCGTGCCCTTCTCGGATCTGTACCAGAAGGTGCTGACGGACTGGGCCTCGGGGACGAATTCGGTCGACGCCGCGGTCTTCGCACCGCAGTGGATGGTCGACTACGTCGCCGGCGGCTACCTCGAGGACCTGACGCCGCGCATCGACGCCGACAAGAACATCGACCAGCAGGACGTGGGCGCCTTCTTCCGCGATTTCTCGGAGAAGTACGACGGAAAGGCCTACATGGTCACGCTCGATGGCGACTTCCACATGATGTACTACCGGACCGACGTGCTCGAGGCCGCCGGCCTCAAGCCGCCGACCACCTGGGATGAGTACCTCGAGGTCGCCAAGGCCGTGAACGGCAAGGACATGAACGGCGACGGCACGCCGGACTTCGGCTCGTGCATCGCGAAGAAGCGCAACGCCCAGAGCTACTGGTTCGTGACCGACGTCGTTGGCTCGATGACCCAGTCGAAGGGCACGAGCCAGGGCGCCTTCTTCAACACCAAGGACATGTCGCCGCTCGTCGACAACGAGGCCTTCCGCAAGGCGCTCGACTTCCTGCAGGAGTCTACCAAGTACGGGCCGCCCGACGAGCTCAACCTCGACGTCTCCGACACGCGGCCTCTCTTCGCCTCGGGGCGTTGCGCGCTCAACCTCGACTGGGGCGACGTCGGCACCATCTCGATCGACCCCAAGCAGTCGAAGGTCATGGGCAAGTGGGGCGCGGCGATCATGCCGGGCTCGAAGGAAGTCCTCGACTGGGATACCGGCAAGCTCGTCGCCTGCGACGCCACGACCTGCCCCTTTGCGATCGACGGGGTGAACCACGCCCCCTTCGCGGCGTTCGGCGGCTGGGGCGGCGGCATCAACGCCAAGGCCGACCCGAAGGTGAAGGACGCGGCCTACGCCTACTTCTCGTTCATGACCCAGCCCGCGCAGTCGAACTCCGATGTCACCATCGGCGGCACCGGCTTCAACCCGTACCGCACCTCGCAGCTCTCCTATTCCGACCTCTGGAAGCAGGCGGGCATGACCGAGGATGAGGCCAAGGTCTATCTCGGCGCCATCAACGACTCGATGAACAGCCCGAACATGATCCTCGACCTGCGCATCCCGCAGAACCAGAAGTACCAGCAAGTCGTGCTCGACGAGGCGATCTCGCGCTTCCTGTCGGGCGAGATCGACGAGGAAGCCACCGTCAAGGCGGTCGCCGACGGTTGGAACGAGCTGAACGAGGAGATCGGCACCGACGACCAACTGAGCTTCTACAAGGCTACGATCGGCGCGAAGTAGCGCCGGATCCCCGGCGCGGTCCCGCCGCGCCGGGTTTCGGTTGGGGGCCGGATGACCGCTAGCGTCGCGCCAGAGCTGGAGGCCGCCCGCCCGGGCTGGGCCGAGCGGATCGACCGGCACTCCGGGCCGATGATGGTGCTGCCCGCCGTGGTCGTCCTCCTCTGCTTCGCGATCTTCCCGCTGATCATCTCCGCATACCTCTCGCTCTCGCGCTTCGCGCTGGCGCAGGGAGGGTTCACGCTGAAGTTCGTCGGCTTCTTCAACTTCAAGAAGCTGCTCTTCGGCTCGCAGCAGTACCACCTGCTCGGCACCTTCGGTCCGCTCGGTCCCGTCTCCTGGGCGGTGCTCGGCGCGGCGGTCCTGCTCGTTCTCGTCTGGTTCGTGCGCTACTTCCGCGGCGGGCCGACCGTCATGGGCACGCTCGGCCGCATCGTCACCTCGGCGACCCTCCTCTTCCTCCTCTGGGTCACGGTCCTGACCTTCTCGCCCAAGGGGGTCCCGGGCACGGTCGTCAACACGCTGATCTACGTCGTCGTCGGCGTCAGCGTGCAGTTCGCGCTCGGCCTCGGGCTGGCGCTCCTCTGCGGCCGGCCGATCCGGGCGCGCAATTTCTTCCGCGTCCTTTTCTTCGTGCCGCTGATGGTGACACCGGTCGGCATCGCCTACACCTTCCGCATGCTCGCCGACATGCAGAAGGGGCCGTTCGCGCCGATCCTGCGCGCCTTCGGCGTCACTGAATGGTCCTGGGCCACCGAAGCCTGGTCGGCGCGGCTGATGGTGCTCGTCGGCGACACCTGGCAGTGGACGCCCCTGATCTTCATCGTGATGCTCGCCGCGATCGAGAACCAGCCGACCGACCAGGTCGAGGCCGCGCGGCTCGACGGCGCCGGGGGCTTGCAGATCTTCCGCGACATCACCTGGCCGGCGATCGCGCCGGTCGCCGCGACCGTCGTGCTGATCCGGCTGATCGAGGCCTTCAAGATCGTCGACCTGCCCAACGTGCTGACCGGCGGCGGTCCCGGCCTCGCCACCGAGTCGATGACGCTGCACGCCTTCATCTCCTGGCGGACTCAGGACCTCGGCGGATCGGCGGCGGTCGGCTACATGCTCCTCTTCGTGTCGACGGTGTTCTGCGTGTCCTTCTTCAACTTCGTCGTCCGCCACACCCGGCGGTTCGAGGCATGAGCGAGCCTGCCGCCTCGCCTTGGCGCCGCCTCTTCGAGCCGCCCTCGATCGAGGAACAGGCACCGGCCGCCAGGGTTGCGACCTATGCGCTCCTGTTTCTCTGGTCGCTCGTCGTGCTCGTCCCGCTCTACTGGGTGCTGATCACCTCGTTCAAGGGCGCGGGCGAGGTCGACAACGGCCCCTTCTACATCCCTTTCGTCGACTTTCAGCCGAACCTCGACGCCTGGCGCTTCATGCTGGTCGAGAACAACACGCTGAAGCCCTACATGAACTCGGTCGTGGTGGCGCTGACGAGCACGGTCCTCGCGGTGCTGATCGGCTCGCTCGCCGCCTACGCCCTTGTTCGCATCCGCTTCCGGGTGAAGCTTGCCGCCGTCGGGATCTTCCTGCTGCTCCTTGTCGCGGTGATCGTCGCGGTTGCCGGCTTCAAGGTGCACTGGCAGATCGCCCTCGGCGTGGCGCTGGCGCTTTTCCTCCTCGCGCTCTTCACCATCGTCCGACGCACCCGGCTCGCGCTCGGCAACAACGACGTCGAGTTCTGGATCATCTCGAACCGGATCATGCCGCCGATCGTCGCGGTGCTGCCGATCTACGTGATGTTCCAGTCGCTGCACCTGCTCGACACCCGCGCGGCGCTGATCGCGACCTATACCGCGGTGAACCTGCCGATCGTCGTCTGGCTGACCCGCGATTTCTTCGCCGGCGTGCCGATCGACCTCGAGGAGAGCGCCGAGCTCGACGGCGCCTCCAAGTTCCGGGTCTTCTTCACCATCGCGCTGCCGCTCGTGCGCTCGGGGCTGGTGGCGACGTTCCTGCTGGTGCTGATCCTTGCCTGGAACGAGTACCTGCTGGCGCTCTTCCTCACCAATGCAAATGCCCAGACCATGCCGGTGCTGGTCTCGGCGCAGAACACCACCCGCGGGCCACAGTGGTGGAACATGTCGGTGCTGATCGTCGTGATGATCGCGCCGGTCATTGTAATCTCGGCCGCCCTGCAGAAGCACATCGCGCGCGGGCTGCTGGTCGGCGCGGTGAAGGGCTAGAGGATGCGGGTGGCGCTGTCGCAGATTCGCAAGGCCTTCGGGGCTGTCGAGGTCGTGAAGGGGCTCGACCTCGACATTCCGGACGGCGAGTTCCTGGTGCTGCTCGGGCCCTCGGGCTGCGGCAAGACCACGGCGCTCAGGATGGTGGCGGGGCTCGAGTCGGTGACGTCAGGCCGGATCCTGATCGGCGAGCGGGACGTGACGAACGTGCTCCCGAAGTACCGCGACGTGGCGATGGTGTTCCAGAGCTACGCCCTCTACCCCCACATGACGATCGCCGAGAACATCGCCTATCCCCTGAAGCTGCGCAGCGTGCCGACGGCGGAGCGCGCGGTGGCGGTGCGGGCGGCAGCCGGCAAGGTGCATCTCGACGAATACCTCGACCGCTATCCGCGGCAGCTCTCGGGCGGGCAGCGGCAGCGGGTGGCGCTCGCACGGGCGATGGTGCGGCGGCCGAGCGTGTTCCTGATGGACGAGCCCCTGTCGAACCTCGACGCCAAGCTGCGCGGGCACATGCGCTCGGAGCTGAAGCGGCTGCAGGCGGACCTGGGCGTCACGACGATCTACGTGACGCATGACCAGATCGAAGCGATGACGCTCGCCGACCGCGTCGCGATCATGAACAAGGGCGTGGTGCAGCAGATCGCCAGCCCACGCGAGATCTACGACGACCCGGCGAACCTGTTTGTCGCGGGCTTCATCGGCTCGCCGCCGATGAACCTGATCGAGGGGGCGCTCGAGGACGGTGCCTTCGTCTGCGCCGGGGGGCGCGTGCCGACCGGGGTCGACGGCAGCCGCGCCGGGGTGACGGCGGGGATGCGGCCCGAGGACTGCCGGATCGTTGGTCCGGGCGAGGGGCCGATCGACGCGAGGGTCTACGCCTTCGAGCTGATCGGCGACCATACGCTGGTGACGGCACAGGTCGGAGGCGCGACGATGACGGTGAAGGCGGACAAGAGCGCCTCCTACCAGATGGATGCGCCGATCGGCATCGCGGTCGCCGACCGCGGGCTCTTCCTGTTCGATCAGGCGACCGGCGAGCGCATTCGGGCGGGGTCGGCCTGAAGGCGTTTGGGGATGGGCGTGCCTGGCCAAGGATGTTGGAGAAGATAAGATGAGCATCGCCGCCGCCTTGCCGCGCGACCGGCTGATCGGGGAATTCTCGCTGTGGTCGGCCGACCTCGCCAACCTCGAGCGCGACCTGGCGCGGATCGAGCCCTATGCCGACATCCAGCACGTCGACGTGGCGGACGGGGTGTTCGCGCCGGCGTTCCTCTTCTTCCCGGACCTGGTGGCGCGGATCGCGCAGCTGACCCGGCGGCCGATCCACGTGCACCTGATGGTCGAGGGCGCGATCGTCGAGGCCCAGACCCGAGCCTTCGTCGAGGCCGGCGCGGCGCTCGTGACCGTGCATGCCGAGAACGGCGACGCGGGTCTTCGGGCGGCACGGCTCGCGCGCGAGATGGGCGCGGAGGCCGGCGTCGTGCTGCGGCTGGAGACGCCGGTCGCGGCGATCGCGCCCTTCCTCGGCGAGGTGGCCTTCGTGACGCTGCTCGGTACCGCGATCGGGGTGAAAGGGCAGGGGCTGTCGGAGCTGGCCTGCGACCGGCTCGGCGAGGCGCGGGCGATGATCGCCGCAGGCGGGCGCGACATCGTGCTCGCGGCAGACGGCGGAATCCGGCACGAGACGGTGCCGCGGCTGCACGCGGCCGGCGCCGACACGGTCGTCCTGGGCTCGCTCGCGTTCGGCGCCGAGGATCTCGGCGAGCGGATGCGCTGGCTGCGCGGCCTGCCCGGCCCCTCGCGGTGACGGAGGCGGCGCTAGCCGTCGACCTCGGCGGCACCGACCTGCGGGTCGCGGTGGTCGATGCGGCCGGCACTGTCCTCGCCTTCGCCGCCGAGCCGACCCCGCGGGTCGGGCCAGCGGCGGGGGCCGGGCGGATCGCGACACTGGCGGAACGGGTGCGCGCGGAGGCGGACCGGCCGATCGTGGGGATGGGCATCGCCGCGCCCGGGCCGATCGACATCCCGGCGCAGGTGCTGCTCGGGCCGCCGACGCTGCCCGGCTGGCACGACGTCCCGCTCGCGGCGATGCTCGGCGAGCGGCTCGGGCTGCCGGTGCGGCTCGAGAACGACGGAAACGCGGCGGCGTTGGGCGAGTGGCGATTCGGCGCCGGCCGCGGCGTCAGCTCGCTGGTCTTCGTGACGGTCTCGACAGGCATCGGCGGTGGGGTGGTCGTCGACGGCCACCTGCTGCACGGGCGGCGCGGGATGGCGGCCGAGATCGGCCATATGACGATCACCGGCGAGGGCGAGCCCTGCTTCTGCGGCGCAGTCGGCTGCTTCGAGGCGGTCGCATGCGGCACCGCGCTCGGCCGCCGCGCCGCCCGTGCCACCACGCCCGGCGACGCCTCGACGCTGCGCCGGCTAGCGGGCGACGCCGACCCGAGCGGCCGCGACGTGATCGAAGCGGCGCGCCTCGGCGATCCGCTGGCACTGGCGCTGGTCGAGGAGGAGGGCCGCTGGCTCGGGGTCGGCTTCACCAACCTCCTGCATCTTTACGGGCCGGAAGTCGTCGTAGTCGGCGGCGGCATTTCGAACGGCCTCGACCTGCTGCGGCCGGCGATCGAGCGTACTGTCGCGGCCCGCGCGATGCCGCCCTACCGCGACATCCCGATCGCGCCGGCGCAGCTCGGGCGGCATGCCGGGCTGGCGGGCGCCGCAAGCCTGGTGCTCGCGACGACCGCAGCCTGACGCTAAGCGTCGGGGGTGAAGTCGAGTGCCACCCCGTTGATGCAGTAGCGCAGGTGGGTCGGCGGCGGGCCGTCCTCGAAGACGTGGCCGAGATGGCTGCCGCAGGTCGCGCAATGCACCTCGGTTCGCGTCATACCGAATGTTCTGTCGGTGGAGGTCTCGACGGCGCCGGGCTCGGGCTCGTTGAAGCTCGGCCAGCCGGTGCCGCTCTCGAACTTCACCTTCGAGCGGAAGAGCGGCGTGCCACAGCCGGCGCAGGCGAAGGTGCCGGCGCGCTTCTCGTGCAGGAGCGCGCAGCTTCCGGGCCGCTCCGTGCCGTGCTGCCGCATGATCTGATACTGCTCCGGCGTCAGCCGCCGCCGCCACTCCTCTTCGCTGTGGGTAACCTTGAAAACTCTCGCGTCCATCTCTCGCGCCTCCATGCCCTATCGGGGATGATATACCTGCGCCGCCGCCCTCGGGCCAACCGTTGCCGTGGCGGCAGCGCCGACGCTACCAGTTCGGTGCGGAACGCGGTTTCGTTTCAGCGGCGGCCGGCAGCGTAGCGGGCGAGGAAGGTCCGCACCGCCTCGTCGGCGACCCGTCGGATCTCGTCGTCGGCGGGACGGGGCGCGCCGAGCAGCGCGCGCATGAAGAAGCCGGCCTTGCAGAGCGCGCCAAACTGGTCGGCCGCGGTCTCAAGATCGTCGATTGCGAGCTCGCCACGGGCGTTGGCGGCTTCGAAAAAGGCGATCAGCTGGCCGCGGCCGCGGCCGAGCCCGGAGGCATGGTAGGCGGCGCCCAGGGCCGGGAAGCGGCCCGCCTCGGCGATGCAGACGCGGAACATCTCCTGCGCTGCCGGGGAGAACAGGAAGGTTGCGAAGCTCTCGGCCATCCGCCGCAGAACCACCTCGACGGGTTCTGCCCCGTCCTCGCCGCGCATCACCTCACCGGTGCGGCTGACCTCGGACCGCATGACAGCTTCGAAGAGCTGCCGCTTGTCGGGGAAATAGCTGTAGAGGGTCGCCTTGGAGGTACCGGCGGCGCGAGCGATCTCGTCGACGCTCGCCCCCTCGAACCCGCGCTCCATGAAGACCTTGCGCGCCCCCTCCAGTACCTGCGTGCACTTCGCGCTGCGCTGTACCGGGGCCTCCACGTCGCTCACGCCGTAACCTCCATCCCGGGCCGCCGGGCGGCTCCAATATGGAAACGGTAACGTTCAGTTCAAGTCAACGGTTGCCACAACAAAGGGTGAGTCGCGCGTTGAAGAGGGGACGTCGCCGCCCCCTCTCCGCAAGCGTGCGAGGTCCGCTCAATTGGTGTTGTCCCGGTCAGCCTTGAGGTGAACGATCTCGGCGAGGCCGAGCTGTCCGCACTGGTCGGCCGGCACCTGAGCGTTGAGCTCGAGCTGGGTGCAGACGGCCGCCTTCTGCGCCGGAGCGTAGGGGTCGTAGCTCGGTTCGCCACGGCTCGCGGACTGGGCGAAGGCGGCGGGGGCGAGCGCCACGGCGACGAGCGCGGCGGCGGCGGAACGGATGAGGATGGACTGCATAGCGGGTCTCCGTGCCAGAAGAACTGAACCGTTCAGTTGATAAACTAAACCGTTCAGTCTTCAACCCCGGGCAGGAGAAAAAGCCGGGGCAGGACCGGCCGCGATCACTCGGTGCCGGCCCGGTCGGCCTTGCGGGCGGCAACCATGTGCAGCAGCCCGCGGCCGCATTGGTCGACGTCGAAGCCGGCGCTGAGCTCCGCCTCGGTGCAGACCGGCGCGCGCCCGGCGGCGGCGAAGGGATCGTACCGCGGCCGGCCGTCGCCGGCCTGGGCTTCCGGGGCCAGGGCGAGCGCGAGAAAGGCCGAGGTGGCGCAGCGAACGAGGCGGGTGGACATTGGCGAATCTCTCTTCGGAACCACCGACAAGCTCGCCCCGGCTTGTAAGCGGGCGCGCGCGGAGATGTTTCAACCGTGCCCGCGGCGGTGCCTCCGCCCCGCTGCAAGGTTGAGTCGGCGGCGGCCGCGCGGTAGAGGCTTCGCGAAGGAGGATCCGACCATGGACAAGTTCACCAAGCTCACCGGGGTCGCGGCGCCGATGCCGTTGATCAACGTTGACACCGACATGATCATCCCGAAGCAGTTCCTGAAGACGATCCAGCGCTCGGGCCTCGGCAAGAACCTGTTCGACGAGATGCGCTACGACGAGGCAGGCAACGAGGTCGAGGACTTCGTTCTGAACAAGCCGGCCTACCGCAGCGCCCAGGTTCTCGTCGCCGGCGAGAACTTCGGCTGCGGCTCGAGCCGCGAGCACGCGCCTTGGGCGTTGCTCGACTTCGGCATCCGCTGCGTGATCGCGCCCAGCTTCGCCGACATTTTCTACAACAACTGCTTCAAGAACGGCATCCTGCCGATCGCGCTGCCACAGGAAGACGTCGACAAGCTGATGGACGACGCCGAGCGCGGGGCGAATGCCGTGGTGTCGGTCGACCTCGAGAACCAGGTGATCACCGGGCCAGACGGCGGACGGGTCGCCTTCGAGATCGATCCCTTCCGCAAGCACTGCCTGCTGAACGGCCTCGACGACATCGGGCTGACCATGGAGAAGGCCGCTTCGATCGATGCCTTCGAGGCGCGGCGGGCCGCCGAGGCGCCCTGGCTCGCCTGACGGCTTGACCACCTGCGGCCGAGGGGCTACCGGCAGGCGGCCCCGCAACCGCGAGAAGATCCCATGAGCGCTCCGACCCTGCTGATCCTGCCCGGCGACGGCATCGGCCCCGAGGTGATGGCAGAGGTCCGCAAGGTCATCGGCTGGATGGGAGCGAACCGCGGGCTCGCCTTCGAGGTCGAGGAGGATTTGGTCGGCGGCTGCGCCTACGACGCGCACGGGGTGCCGCTGACCGACGCGACCATGGCCCGGGCGCAAGCAGCGGACGCGGTGCTGCTCGGCGCGGTCGGCGGGCCTAAGTACGACGCACTCGACTTTGCGCTGAAGCCCGAGCGCGGGCTGCTCCGGCTGCGCAAGGAGATGGACCTCTATGCCAATCTGCGCCCGGCGCAGTGCTTCGACGCGCTGGCGGACTTCTCGTCGCTGAAGCCCGAGGTCGTCGCCGGGCTCGACATCCTGATCGTGCGCGAGCTGACCGGCGGGGTCTATTTCGGCGAGCCCCGCGGCATCTTCACCGAGGGTAACCAGCGGGTCGGGATCAACACCCAGCGCTACAGCGAGGGCGAGATCGCGCGGGTGGCGCGATCGGCCTTCGAGCTGGCGCGGCGGCGGTCGAACAAGGTCTGCTCAATGGAGAAGGCCAACGTGATGGAGTCGGGCGTCCTCTGGCGCCAGGTCGTGAGCGAGGTGCACGATGCCGAGTATCCGGACGTCGAACTCTCCCACATGTACGCTGATGCCGGGGCGATGCAGCTGACGCGTTGGCCGAAGCAGTTCGACGTGATCGTCACCGACAACCTGTTCGGCGACCTGCTCTCCGACCTCGCGGCGATGCTGACCGGGTCGCTCGGGATGCTGCCGTCGGCCTCGCTCGGGGCGCCGATGGCGAACGGGCGGCCCAAGGCGCTCTACGAGCCGGTGCACGGATCGGCGCCGGACATCGCGGGGCAGGGGAAGGCGAACCCGATCGCCTGCATCCTCTCGTTCGCCATGGCGCTGCGCTACTCGTTCGACGCCGGCGATGCCGCGGCCGAGCTCGAGGCGGCGGTCGAGACGGTGCTGGCCGACGGGCTGCGCACCGCCGACCTGCTCGGCCCTGCCGGCGGAACGCCGGTCTCGACCTCGGCGATGGGCGACGCGATCGTGGCGGCGCTGCCCGCGTGATCCCGCCGGCCTGGGCGGAGGCGCTCGCGCCCGTCGCCGCCGAGGTGGCCGCGGTTGAAGCCCGGGTTGCGGCCGCGCGCGCGCAGGGCCGGTCGATCGCGCCAGCCGATCCCGACGTCTGGCGGGCGCTGGCGCTGACGCCGCCTGAAGCGGTGCGGGTGGTGATACTGGGCCAGGATCCCTATCCGACGCGGGGGCGCGCCGACGGGCTCGCGTTCTCGGTGCGGCCGGGGGTGGAGCCGCCGCGGTCGCTCGCCAACGTCTTCCGCGAGCTGCACGACGACCTCGGGCTGCCGGTGCCGCGGTCGGGCAGTCTGGAGGCATGGGCCCGGCAGGGTGTCCTGCTGCTCAACACCGCGCTGACCGTCGAGGAGGGCGCTGCGAACGCGCACGCCCGCTGGGGGTGGGCGCCCGTAACGGATGCGGTCCTCGATGCGGTGAGCCGTCGGTCCGAGCCGACCGTGTTCCTGCTCTGGGGGCGGCAGGCGCAAGCGAAGGCCGGCCGGATCGCGCCGCACCACACGGTGCTGGCCGCCGCCCATCCGTCGCCGCTGGCGCGAGGGGCCTTCTTCGGGTCACGTCCCTTCTCGCGCGCAAACGCAGCGCTGGTGGCGGCCGGGCGCGGAACGATCGACTGGCGCCTCGAGCCGTGAGCGGGCGGTTCGATCCTGCTGCGGAGTCTGCTCGCGTGCGGCGCTCCAGGTAAGTGTGGCATCTCGCGCCACGCCGTTCCGTCCCGCGTGATGACCTCTGGAGGTCGGCGGCGGAAGGCGTGTATCAGTGAGCCGCCCCCCGGGGTGACTCCAACCGAAACCCCACGACTCTGCGGCTTCCGCTGATGCCCCCGCCGATCCAGAACAACGGCCGCGCCGCCGGCTTCGCGCTGATGGCGTTCGGCATTTACTCGACCCACGACGTGGTGGTGAAGTTCCTCGGCGCCTCCTATTCGCCGTTCCAGATCATCTTCTTCTCGACGCTCTTCGGCTTCCCGATCGTGACGATCATGCTGATGCGCGATCCGGTCGATGGGAACCTGCGGCCGCGGCATCCCTGGTGGACGCTGATCCGGACCGGCTCGGCGGTGCTGTCGACCTCCTGCGTCTTCTACGCCTTCTCGACGCTGCCGCTGGCGCAGGTCTATGCGATCATCTTCGCCGCGCCCCTGCTGATCACCATGCTCGCGATCCCGATCCTCGGCGAGACCGTGGGATGGCGCCGGTCGGCGGCCGTGGCGACGGGGCTCGTGGGCGTGATCGTGGTGCTGCGGCCTGGGTCGACGTCGCTCTCGGCGGGGCACCTGGCGGCGATGGCGGCGGCCGTCTTCTCGGCGATCGCGGCGGTCATCATCCGCAAGATCGGCCATGAGGAGCGGAGCGCCGTGCTGCTGCTCTACCCGATGATGGCGAATTTCCTGCTGATGGGCGCGGCGATGCCCTTCGTCTACCATGCGATGCCGCCGCTGCAACTGGGCGGCACCGCACTGATGGCCTCGCTCGGCTTTGTCGCGGCACTCTGCCACATCGCCGCCTACCGCACCGGCAGCGCCGTCGTGGTGGCGCCGATGCAGTATTCGCAGATCCTTTGGGCGACGGGCTACGGCTTCCTCTTCTTCGGCGAGACGCCCGACCGGGCGACGGCGATCGGTGCGGCGATCATCATCGCGAGCGGCATCTACGTTGTCCTCCGTGAGGACCGCGGACGGGCCTCGCGCAACCGCCCGGTGCTCTTCACCAAGTCGCGCTTCATCCCGGGCACCTATCCGCGCATCGGCACGCTGAGCCGGATGCTCGGCCGCGAGACGCCTCGGCCGCCGCGCGAGGTCGAGCCGGCCGAGGACATGCGGGTCTGACGCCGGCCGGATTCCGTGCGCGCCCAGGGACCCGCGGGCATTTGTCAAGTAGCTGAAATTGCTAAAACATGTCCGAGGTCGTTTACCGATTGCCAAGGACCGATATGGTTAACGTCAGCGCATTCCTAATCTTCATCTTACCACCGGAAGGCTGCTGATCGCAGCGGTCTCCTGCGGGACGGTGAACGCGCGGTAGCGCTCGTCCGGGCGCGCGCGGACGTCGGGACGCGGCTAGCCGCCGGGGTCGCCCGGCGCCGCGACGGGCGAGATGCGGTCGGTTGGGCGGACCTGCAGCAGGCGGCGGACCATCGCGACGAGCTGCTCGCCGTCGAAGGGCTTGGCGAGGATCGGCGCGTCGCCGAACTCCGGCGGCAGCGACTCGCGCCCGAACCCGGTCGCGAAGGCGAAGGGTATGGCGCGCCGGCGGAGCTCCAGCGCCAGCTCGTCCACCCGCTGGCCGGAAAGGTTGGCATCGAGGAGCGCCGCGTCCGGCGCCGTCTCGGCGATGAGCCGCCGCGCCGTCGCCGGGTTCGGCGCCGGGCCGATCACAGTGCAGCCGAGCGAGAGCAGCTTCTCCTCGATGTCCATCGCGATCAGCGGCTCGTCCTCGACCACGAGGATGCGGCGGCCGACCAGGCCCTGCGGACCGCGGGTGCCTGTGGCCGGCGGGTCGTCCTCCGGCCGGAGCCCGCCCAGCCCCTGGGGGAGTTCCGGCGGCAGCAGCAGGCGGATCGAGCAGTCGATGCCGTCGGCCCGGTAGCGGATTTCGGTGCGGCCGCCGTTCGCGACCAGCGACCGCTCGATCAGCAGCGTCCCGAACCCGAGCCGAGTCGGCGGCGCGACCTCGGGCACGCCCGACTCCTTCCAGTCGATCGCGAGCTCCGGTTCCGAACTCGGAGAAAGCGACCAGCCGATGGCGAGGCGGCCGTTGGGGACCGACAGCGCCCCGTACTTGCGGGCGTTGGTGGCAAGCTCGTGCAAGACGAGGGCGAGCTGGACGGCCAGCCGCGAATCGAGCACGACCGGCGGGCCGGCGGCCGTGACCCGCGGGTCGCTGCCACCGAGGTCGACCTGCTCGCGGACGAGGTCGGTGAGGTCGGCGCGCTGCATCTCGCCGCGGACCAGGAGGTCATGGGCGCGCGCGAGCGCCTGCAACCGGCCGGTGAAGCTCGCGACGAAGGCGCCGGGGCTCGGCTCGGCGCGCAGCGACTGGCGGGCGATCGCCTGGATGGTGGCAAGGGTGTTCTTGACCCGGTGATTGAGCTCGCCCAGCAGCAGCCGCTGGCGCTCCTCGCTCTGCTTGCGATCGGTGACGTCGCGGGCGACCTTGGAGGCGCCGACCACGTTGCCGGCGCCGTCGCGGATCGGCGAGACGGTCAGCGAGATCGACAGACGGCGCCCGCCCTTCGCGACGCGCATTGTGTCGAAGTGCTCGATCCGCTCGCCCCGGCTCAACCGGGCGAGGATCTCCGCCTCCTCGGGCAGCAGCTCCTGTGGAATGATGCGGCTGATCGGCTGGCCGATCATCTCGGCGGCCTCGTAGCCGAAGATGCGGGTCGCACCGGCGTTCCAGGAAGTGATGATGCCGTCGAGGGTCTTGCTTACGATGGCGTCGTCGGAGGAAGCGACGATGGCGGCGAGTCGCGCCAGCCCGATCTCGGCCTCGTTGCGGTCGCTCTCGTCGACGATGGTGCCGACGGCGCCGACGATCGTGCCGTGCTCGTCGCGGACGAGCGACGTTATCGGCGTGAAGCGGATGCGTGAGCCGTCGGGCCGTTCGGCGACCGCATGCACGCCAAGCACCGGCACACCTTCGCGCAGGCTGACGGCTAGGGGGCTGGCATCGGGCGGCATCGGCCGACCGTCCGGGTAGCGGAGCCGGAGCGCGCCGCACCAGCGGTCGATGCCGAGCTCGGGGCGGCGGCCCCAGAACTCGGCGGCGGCGTCGTTGTAGTAGGTAAGAAAGCCGTCGGCATCGGTCGCGTACGCGGGGACCGGCAGGCCCGCGAGGATCTCGGCGGCGCTGAGCATTGCGGTCCTGAGCGTAGCAGACATGGGCGGGCTCCGTCGCGGGCATTTTCGATGGCGGGCAAGGGCTTATTACGACGGCCGCGCGGCCGGTGATAGGCGTTGCACTGGCGGGGCAACCGCATTAAACAGCGGGCCGGTTCGGAGTGTAGCGCAGCCTGGTAGCGCACCTGCTTCGGGAGCAGGGGGCCGGAGGTTCGAATCCTCTCACTCCGACCAGCTTCGCAATCGGGCCCGGTTGCCCGGCCCGCGCGGCCCGGGGGAGGGAAGCCCGATCGGCACTGAGAACGAATCGCCGCCCTGGCTGTCGATCGTCGTTCCGATGAAGAACGAGGCCGAGAACGTCGCCTTCGTGACCGAGGCGATCGCGGCAGCCTGCGCCGACCTCGGCACCTACGAGGTGATCTACGTCGACGACGGCTCGACGGACGCCACCGCCGCGGTGGTACTCGGGCTACGCGAATCCCATCCGATGCTGCGGCTCGTGCAGCACGCCGCGAGCGCCGGGCAGTCGGCGGCGATCGACAGCGGCGTCAAGGCCGCACGCGG
This sequence comes from Amaricoccus sp., assembly GCA_046348915.1. GTDB lineage: Bacteria > Pseudomonadota > Alphaproteobacteria > Rhodobacterales > Rhodobacteraceae > Amaricoccus. The sequence continues at coordinate 28,743 of JAXMDH010000045.1, read as the reverse complement.
GGGGGTGATCTGCACGCTGGACGGCGACGGCCAGAACCCCCCGGCCGAGATCCGCAAGCTGGCGGCGCGGCTCGAGGGCACGGCCTTTCCCGAGGGCGTGGCGCTCATCGCCGGACAGCGGATCGGGCGGCAGGACACGGCGTCCAAGCGCTGGGCTTCGAGGATGGCGAACGGCATCCGCGAGCGGCTGCTCAAGGACGGGACGCGCGACACCGGCTGCGGGCTGAAGATGATCCGCCGCGACGTCTTCCTCGGGCTCCCATACTTCGATCACATGCACCGCTACCTGCCGGCGTTGGTGGCGCGCGACGGCTGGAAGACGTTGCACGTTGACGTCGCGCATGCCGAGCGGCACGCCGGGCGGTCGAACTACGCGAACCTCGGGCGGGCGCTGGTCGGGGTCCAAGACCTCTTCGGCGTGATGTGGCTAATCAGGCGGCGCAAGAAGGCGCGCGGCGTCGAGGTGACGGCCGGGACGGAGGCGACCTGAGGTGCAGACCGTCTTCGGCATCTTCCGCGTCGACCACTGGGGCGAGTTCTGGTGGGTGGTGGTGGGGTTCGTCGGGCAGGCGCTGTTCTCGGCGCGCTTCCTGATCCAGTGGATCATGTCCGAGCGGGCGAAGCGCTCGGTGATGCCGGTGGCCTTCTGGTACTTTTCGGTGGGGGGCGGCATGGTGCTGCTGGCCTATGCGGTCTATCGACGCGACCCGGTCTTCATGCTGGGCCAGGCCATGGGGCTCGTGGTCTATGTGCGCAACCTGTGGCTGATCCATGGCAACAAGCGACTCCGCTGACGGACGCTTCTTCGCGCGCAGCCTCGCCGGCATCGCCGCGGTCACGCTCTACCGGGTGGCGATGCTGCCGCTGGCGCGCGCCGACCTCTACACCGACGATTCGCAATACTGGCTGTGGAGCCGGCACCTCGACTGGGGGTATTATTCCAAACCGCCGCTGATCGCCTGGATCGTCCACCTCTCGACCGCCCTCGGCGGTTCGGACGACCCCTTCTGGATCCGGCTGCCGTTCCCGCTGATCCATGCCGTCACCGCCGTGCTGGTGGCGCTGATCGCCCGGCGGCTCTACGGCGAGCGCATCGGCGGGATCGTGGGCTTCGCCTACGTCGGGCTGCCGGCGGTGGCGGTCGCGAGCTTCTCGCTGTCGACCGACACGCCGATGCTCTGTTGCTTCGCGCTGGCGACGCTCGCCTATGTGCACCTCACCGAGCGATCCTCGGCCGGCTGGGCGCTGGTGCTCGGCGCGGCGATCGGGTTTGGGATGCTCGCGAAGTACGCGATGATCTATTTCCCGCTCTCGGCGGCCGTCGCGGCGATCGTGCTGCCGTCGGCGCGGCTCGCCTGGCGTGACGTGCTTTTCGCGGCGGTGCCGGCGCTCGTCATCCTGGCGCCCAACGTCGCCTGGAACGCCGAGAACGGGTTCGCAACGCTGCACCATACCGCCGACAACACCCGGCTGGAGCAGGGGGCGGCGATCGAGCCGCTCGAGCTCCTCGACTTCTGGGCAGGGCAGTTCCTGATCCCGGGGCCGATCTTCTTTGCGGGCTTCCTGATCGGCCTGCGCGGCGTGCGGCGCGACCGCCGGACGGCGTTCCTGGCGCTGATGGCGCTGCCGACGCTTGCGATCGTCTCGGTGCAGGCGCTGCTCGCCGGGGCGCAGACCAACTGGGCGGCGGCGGGGCACGTGGCGGCCCTCGTCCTCGGTGTCGCGGTGGTGGCGCCGCACCGGCGCTGGCTCGCCGCGGCGCTGGCGATCAACCTCGCGATCACCGCGGGGCTGCCGGTCGCCGCCGCCTTCGCCGACCGTTGGACGCTCGGCGGCAGCCTCGTGCTGGCGCGCTACACCGGCCGTTCCGACCTTAGCCGGCACGCCGCCGAGGTCGCGCGCGCGAACGGGCTCGACACGCTGGTCAGCGACAGCCGGGCAATCCTCGCCGACTTCTTCTACACGCTTCGCGACAGCGGGCTCGCGCTCTACGCGGCGCCGGTCGAAGGCTTCCCGCCGAACCACTACGTGCAGAAATACCCGCTGCCGCCCGGTCCCGGCGACGTGCTGCTGATCGGCCGGCCGCCGGTCTGCCGCGACCCGAACGTGAAGCCCGAGCTGGTGGCGAGCTGGACGCCCGCGTCGGGCTACCGGACCGACGAGGTCGAGGCCTTCCGCGTGCCGCGGCGCTGCTGGTTCCCCGGAAACTGATCGCGCATCCATGGCGGTGCACGTCCGGCATCCGTTTCCGCTGGCGCTCGGGCCGTCCGCGCCGGGGATCCGGACCTTCAGCCTGCTCTATTTTCTCGAGTCCCTGTCGCGCGCGACCCTCGTCACGGTGCTGCCGCTGGCGGCCTACGGCCTTTTCGAAAGCAAGGAGACGGTCAGCCTCGTCTATACCTCGGTTTCGCTCGTCGCCCTCGCCTTCAGCTTCCTGATCCCGCTGCTGGTCCGCCGGCTGACCCGGCGCTGGACCTACACGCTCGGCTGCGTGCTGCTCGGGACCTACGCCGTGCTGCTGGCGCTCGACGCGCCGCCGGCGCTCGTCGCCGGCATGTTCTGCCGCACCGCCGGAGCGGCACTGCTGAACGTGACGTTGAGCCTTTACATCATGGACTCGATTGGAAAGCGCGAGCTCACCCGCTCCGAGCCGATGCGGCTGGCGGTGGCGACGCTCTCGTGGGGCATCGCGCCCTACCTCGGGGTACGGTTGATGCAGGGCGCCGGGCTCTGGGTGCCCTGCGCTCTCAGCCTTGCCGCGGCGCTGACCCTCGCCGCCGTCTTCTGGTGGCTTCGGCTCGCCGAGGGGACGCCGATCCGCGCCGGCCGCGGGCCGGCGCCGCTTGCGACGCCGTGGGCGGCGGTGCGGCGGTTCGCCGGCCAGCCGCGGCTGCGGCTCGCCTGGGCCATCGCCTTCGCGCGCTCGTCCTTCTGGGTGACCTTCTTCATCTACATCCCGATCCTGATGCTCGAGGGCGGGCTGGGCGCCGGTGCCGGCGGGCTGGCGGTTGCGGCGGGCAATCTGATGCTGTTCAACAACCTCTTCGCTCGCCGCTGGGCGACCCGGCACTCGCTGCGCCGGGTGCTCGGCAGCGCCTTTCTCGCCGCCGCCGTGCTGACGCTGGCTACTGGCCTCTTCGGCCTGCGGGCGCCGGCGCTGGCCGGGGGCGCGATGGTGGGCGGCGCCTTCTTCGTGGCGCTGATCGACGGGCTCGGGCCAGTCGCGTTCCTGCGCGCAGTCAAGGCGCACGAGCGCCCGCAGATGACGACGGTCTATCGCACCTACCTCGACGCGTCGGAGCTGCTCCCGCCGCTCGCCTACGCCCTGCTCTTCGCCGTCGGCGGCTTTGCCCTCGCCTTCGCAGCGCTTGCGGCGCTCTTGGCCGTTATCGGCATCCTCACGCTGCTGCACCTGCCGCGCGGGATGTAGGCCCGGCCGGGTTTCAGTCCTTGCCGATCATCACGTCGGTCGCCTTGACGAGGGCATGGGTTTCCTCGCTGTCCTGGAGCTTCAGCTCGTCGACTGCCTCGTTGGTGATCGAGGGCGTTACCGTCGCGTTGCGCGCGCTGAGCCGCTGTCTTCGCTCCCGTGGATACGATATGTCTCGCCAGAGAGATCGGAAATCGCGCGGATCCGCGATCCGGGGCCGCCCCGCCGCTGTTGGCGCGAATCGCCGGTCGTGCGACGGTCGCGCGGATGTAGAGCCCGGAGGCGTTCCCTTGGCCGGACGAAGCTGATGCCGCCGCGGCAGATGCGCCTGACCGAGGCGCTCGTCGCGCGCGTCCCGCCGCACAGCGGCGAGAGCGGGCGGCTCGCGGGCCGCAGCGACCTGCCGAGCGAGGCGGACTACGCCGCTGCGGTGGCGAAGCTGCTCGCCGGAGCGCCATCGGCCGATGCGGTCTGGATCTTCGCCTACGGCTCGCTGATCTGGCTTCCGGGCTTCGACCACGTCGAGGAACGGCTCGGCACGCTGCACGGCTGGCGGCGGTCGTTCTGCATTGGCTGGATCCGCATCTACCGCGGAACGCCGGAGAGGCCGGGGCTGATGCTGGGCCTCGAGAGCGGCGGATCGTGCCGCGGGGTGCTGTTCCGCCTGCCGCCGGACGCGCTCCTAGCCAACGTCGACGCCATCTTCCGGCGCGAGCACCCGATCCGCTGGGACCGGCCGCACATGCGCTGGGCCACGGCGCACACCCGTGAGGGTCCGGTCCGCGCGCTGGTCGTCGTCGGCGACCGCTCGCACCCTTTGTTCCTGCCAGGCCTCCCCGAGGAGGTGGTCGTCGAGGCGCTTGCGACGGCGGCCGGCGAACGCGGCTCGATGGCGGAGTACCTGCGCAGCACCGTTGCGCAGCTCGAGGCCCGCGGTATCCACGACCGCTACCTCTGGCGGTTGCAGGAACGCGTCGCCGAGCGCCTGGAGCGCGGCGATGGTCCGATCGGCATTGGGGAGATGCTATGGCAGTTGCAGCAGGCCTGATCCGCCCGCGCGGTCGCGCCGCGGCCGGGGCGATGCTCGCCTTTGGCCTGCTCGCCGGGATGGCGTCGGCCCAGGACGAGCCGCCGTCGCTGATCTCCGCCGTCCCGATCCCGCCAGAGCAGGTCGACAAGGCGGTGGCGCAGGTCGACGGCATTGTCGCCGATGTCATGGCGCGCACCGGGGTCCCGGGAGTCGCGGTGGCCGTCGTGCAGGGCGGCAAGCCGGTCCTGGTCAAGGGCTACGGCGTGCGCGAGGCCGGCAAGCCCGAGCCCGTGGGCCCCGACACCGTCTTCCAGCTGGCGTCGGTGTCGAAGCCGGTCGGCGCCACCGTGGTCGCGCGCGAGGTCGGGCTCGGCAAGGTCGCCTGGGATACGCAGATGGCGCGACTGCTGCCGGAGTTCGCGCTGCAAAGCCGGGCCGTGACCCGGATGCTGACGATCGGCGATCTCTATTCCCACCGCTCGGGCCTGCCCGACCACGCCGGCGACGACCTCGAGGATCTGGGATACGATCGTCGCGAGATCATGGCGCGGTTGCGCCTGCTGCCGCTCGCGCCGTTCCGCGACAGCTATGCCTACACCAACTTCGGCCTGACCGCGGCCGCCGAGGCGGTCGCGACCGCCGCAGGCACCGACTGGGCGACGCTGTCCGAGGATGCGCTCTATCGCCCGCTCGGGATGTCGCGCACCAGCTCGCGCTTCGCCGACTACCTCGCGCAGGCCGATCGCGCGGTGCCGCACATGCGGACCGGCGGCGCCTGGATGGCGCGCGAGCAGCGCCAGCCCGACGCTGAAAGCCCGGCCGGGGGAGTCTCCTCCAGCGCTGCCGACATGGGCAAGTGGCTCGCGATGCTGCTCGCCGACGGCGCGGCAGCGGGCCAGCCCTTGATCCCGCCCGAGGCGCTCGCCCCAGCGCTGATGCCGCAGGCGATGTCGGCGCCGCCGGCGACGCCCGCCGACCGTCCCGGCTTCTACGGCTTCGGCTTCAACGTCGGTGTCTCCGAGACGGGCCGCGTCTTGCTCAGCCATTCCGGCGCCTTCTACCTCGGGGCGGCGACGAGTTTCTTCGCCATCCCTTCGGTCGGGGTCGGCATCGTCGTGCTGACCAATGCCCAGCCAATCGGCGTGCCCGAGGCGATCGGCGCGACCTTCACCGACCTCGTCCAGCTCGGCCATCCGACCCGCGACTGGCTGGCAACCTTCGGGCCGCTCTTTGCCGCGATCTCGCGGCCGCTCGGCCACCTTGCCGGCGCCACGCCGCCGCCCGATCCCGTGCCGGCCGGTGATCTTGCGGCCTATGCCGGTCACTACGCCAACCGCTACTTTGGTCCGATCGAGATCACGGTCGACGGCGTCGGCCTCGTGCTGACCGCCGGCCCGGACCGCCGCGCCTATCCGTTGGCCCACTGGTCGGGGGCGAGCTTCACCATGACGCCGACCGGCGAGAACGCGCCGGACGGCACGATCTCGGAGGTGCGCTTCACCGGGCCGGACGACCGCCGCTCGGCGGTCACCGTCGAGTTCTGGGACTCGGCCGGGCTCGGAACCTTCACCCGCTGAGCCGCCGGTTTACTTTTGCCGCGGTAAGCGGCAGAAGCGGCGCCGCAAAGCTGGAGAGCGTCATGGGTTATCGGGTCGCGGTCGTCGGCGCCACGGGGAACGTGGGCCGGGAGATGCTGAACATCCTCGCCGAACGGGAGTTCCCGGTCGACGATATCGTGGCCCTTGCCTCGCGCAAGTCGCTCGGCACAGAGGTGTCGTTCGGCGACCGGACGCTGAAGACCCTCGACCTCGACACCTTCGACTTCCACGGCTGGGATATCGCGCTCTTCGCGATCGGCTCGGAGGCGACGAAGAAGTACGCTCCGTTGGCCGCCCGGGCCGGCTGCGTGGTGATCGACAACTCGTCGCTCTACCGCTACGACCCCGAGGTGCCTCTGATCGTGCCCGAAGTGAACCCGGACGCGATCGCGGGCTACGGTCGCAAGAACATCATCGCCAATCCGAACTGCTCGACCGCGCAGATGGTGGTCGCGCTGAAGCCGCTGCACGACCGCGCCCGCGTCCGACGGGTGGTGGTCTCGACCTACCAGTCGGTGTCCGGCTCGGGCAAGGAGGCGATGGACGAGCTCTGGAACCAGACCAAGGGGCTCTACGTCCCCGGGCAGGAGGTCGAGCCGAGCGTCTATCCGAAGCAAATCGCCTTCAACGTGATCCCGCAGATCGACGTCTTCATGGAGGACGGCTTCACCAAGGAAGAGTGGAAGATGGTCGCGGAGACGAAGAAGATCCTCGACCCCGCGATCAAGGTTGTCGCCACCTGCGTGCGCGTGCCGGTCTTCGTCGGCCACTCCGAGGCGGTTGACGTCGAGTTCGAGGATCCGATCGACGAGGACGAGGCGCGCGAGATCCTGCGCGAGGCGCCGGGCGTCCTCGTCGTCGACAAGCGCGAGGCCGGCGGCTACGTCACCCCGATCGAGTGCGTCGGCGACTATGCGACTTTCGTCAGCCGCATCCGCACCGACCCGACGGTCGAGAACGGCCTCATCTTCTGGGTGGTCTCCGACAACCTCAGGAAGGGCGCGGCGCTCAACGCGGTGCAGATCGCCGAGCTGCTCGGCCGGCGGGTGCTGAAGAAGGGCGACGTGGCGGTGGAGGCCTGAGCAACGATGGCCGACGCCGGCAAGTCCCCCGCCGAGCGCATCGACGCGCGTATCGCGGAGCTCGGCGACTGGCGGGGCGAGACCCTCGCCAGCATCCGGGCGCTGATCCACGAGGCCGTCCCCGACGTCGTCGAGGAGTTGAAGTGGCGGGGCGTTCCGACCTGGTGTCGCGACGGCATCCTCTGCACCGGCGAAACCTACAAGTCGGCGGTCAAGGCTACCTTCGCCAAAGGCGCCGCGCTCGACGATCCGAAGGGGCTGTTCAACGCGAGCCTCGAGGGCAACGTTCGCCGGGCGATCGACCTCCACGAGGGCGAGGCGATCGACGCGGCGGCGTTCAAGGCGCTGGTGCGGGCGGCGGTCGAGGCCAACGCCGAGCGCAAGAAGGGGCGCAAGAAGCCGAAGGGTTAGCCTCGCTGTCGGGCGTCAGTGCCGGTCGGTGCGGGCTGCGAGCCAGTCCATCAGGGCGAGTAGCACGCCGGAGACGACGAAGGTCAGGTGGATGATGACGAGCCAGCGCAGCTGCGGCACGTCGAGCTCGTGCCCCGAGGGGTACTCGCCGATCTCCATGAACCACTTCAGCAGGTGGATGGCCGAGATCGCCACGATCGAGGCGACGAGCTTGAGCTTCAGCCCGGAGAAGTCGACGGTGCCCATCCAGTCCGGCCGCTCGCGCGCCTCGCCGACGTCGATCCGCGAGACGAAGTTCTCGTAGCCCGAGAACAGCACGATCAGGAGCAGGTTGCCGGCCAGCGACAGGTCGATGAGCGTCAGGACAGCGAGGATCGCCTCCTCGCTGTCCATCACGAACAGCTTCGGCATGTAGTAGGCGAGTTCGCGCACGAAGACGACGACGAGCATTATCAGCGAGAGCATCAGCCCGAGATAGATCGGCGCCATCAGCCACCGAGAGGCGAAGAGCGCCCGCTCCAGCCCCGTCTCGATCGACGACTTCCCGTTCATCCGGCTCTCCTGTCCCGCTTATCCGGTCAGGTATGCGCTCGCGCTCCGCAATGCCAGACTCAAGCTTCACCCTTCCAGCCAGCGGGCGGCCGCTCGGCCGGCATGGCGGCCGGTGGCGAGGCAGGCGGTCAAGAGATAGCCGCCGGTCGGCGCGTCCCAGTCGAGCATCTCGCCGGCGCAGAAGACGCCCGCACGGGCGCGCAGCATCAGGCCGGCATCGACGGCGGCGCGGGTGACGCCGCCCGCGGTCGAAATCGCCTCGTCGAGCGGGCGGGGGCGGGCGAGCGGGAGCGCCAGCGATTTGATTGCGCGGGCAGTGGCGTCGGGGTCGGCGAGGGCGGTCGGGGCGAATTCGCGCAGGAGCGCGAGCTTGACCGGCGCGAGGCCCGTCGCCTTGCGCAGATGGTTGGCGAGCGAGGCGCCGCCGCGCGGTCGGGCCAGGCGGTGCGCGAGGTGGGCTTCGCTGCGGTCCGGGGCGAGGTCGAGGACCAGTGGCGTGCCTTCGCGCAAGAGGTGGGCAAGGGCGTAGATGCCGCCGCCCTCGACCCCATGGGCGGAGATGACGAACTCGGCCGCAAGGCTGGTATTGCCGGCCGCGAGCCGCAGTGCCTTGACCGGCGCGCCGAAGTACCGTGCCATCGCCGGCGACCAGCCGACCTCGAAGCCGACGTTCGAGGGGCGGAAGCGGGCGACCTCGACCCCCTCGGCGGCGAGGATGGGCATCCAGGCGCCGTCCGAACCGAGCCGCGCCCACGAGCCGCCGCCGAGCGCGAGCACGGTGACATCGGCAACGACAGCACGCGGCCCCTCGGGCGTCGCGAAGCGCGCCGCCGGCCCGCTCCAGCCCTCCCAGCGCCAGCGGCTGCGGATAGCAACGCCGAGGGCGTTAAGCCGGCCGGTCCAGGCCCTGACGAGAGGCGACGCCTTCATGGCGCGCGGGAACACGCGGCCCGAGCTGCCGGTGAAGACCTCGACGCCGAGCCCTTCGGCCCAGCGCGCGACCTCGGCCGGGCCGAACTCGGCGAGGATCGGTTCGAGCCAGTCGCCGCCTCGGGTATAGGCAGCGGCGAAGCCGTCCGGTGTTGCGTCCTTGGTCAGGTTGAGGCCCGACTTTCCGGCCATCAGCAGCTTGCGCGCGACGGTCGGCTTCGCCTCGGCCAGCATCACCGGGAGGCCGGCGTCGGCGAGGGCCTCCGCCGCCATCAGGCCTGCAGGTCCGCCGCCGACCACCAGCGCCGCTACCCGATCGCCTTCGGCCACCAAACGCCTCTCCCAGAGATGTCGCGACCTCGGCGGCGTCTACCGGCTAGGGGCACCGCCTTCGGCCGAATTGTCGGGCCTCGGCTCTCGTACGCCAAGCTGTATCCGACGAGTGCCAGTGTAGCATTGCCGCCACTATTAACCGAGATCGAGCCGGCTGCCTTGCTGCATCGCGTCACGCATGTTACCGCGCGAATACAACCGGCAATGGGGCAGTGGATTCAGCGGTGGCCCACGTGTATGCTTGGTGCGCTGTCTCGGTGCGGCCGTGTTCGTGCGGGAAATGCCGATCCGTTCTCTGCTCGCCTAGCGTTCTGACGGCTCGGCAGGGGCGCCATGCTGGTTGATGCAGGTACCGCCGGGCGCGCTGCCTTCGCCCGCAGCTTCGACGTTTGCGTTATTGGATCTGGCCCGGCGGGGATCACGCTTGCGCGAGCGCTCGGCGCCGCGGGGCTGGATGTCGCCCTGATGGAAGCAGGCGAACTCGATTTCAGCGAGCGGTCGCAGGCCTTCTATGTCGGCCAGGTGGTCGGCGAATCGAGCTGTCCGACGGACGAGTCGCGGCTACGCTACTTCGGCGGAACCTCGGGTCATTGGGAAGGCAAGTGCCGCCTGCTCGACCCCACCGACTTCCGGGTCCGTCCCTGGATGCCGCTGAGCGGCTGGCCGATCGACCAGACCGACCTCGACCCCTTCCTTGCCGAGGCGGCGGCGATCGTTGACCTGCCGCAGGCGCGCAACCTTCCCGACCTGCCATGCGCCCAGGCCGAGGTCCGCTTCCGGCAGTTTCAGTGGCAGTGGAGCGCGCCGACGCGCTTCGGGGAGAAGTTCCGCGACGAGCTGGTCGCCTCCGGGCGGGTGACGCTCGGTATCAACGCGAACCTCGTCGACCTCGGGCTGTCCGACGACAAACGGACAGTGACCTCGGCGCACTTCCGTTCCTATGCCGCGGACGACCCGGGCTTCACGGTGCGTGCCCGGGCCTACGCGCTCTGCATGGGCGGTCTCGAGAACCCGCGCGCGCTGCTCAACTGCCGCAGCCAACGGCCGATGGGCATCGGCAACGAGCACGACCTCGTGGGCCGCTACTTCTGCGACCGGCCGACGGTCGCGACCGCCGACCTGCTGCTGGCCGGCCCGTTCGGCGACGAGGTGGTCTGCTTTGCGCCGACGCCGGAGTTCGCCGCCGCGCAGCGTCTGGCCAACTTCTCGATCTCGATCGAGCCACGCACGGTGCACCCGCTCGATCTGGAGGACGCGCTCACGGCCACCGCGTCGTGCCTGACGCCGGGCATCCAGCGGATGCTGGAGCGGAACGGCTCAAGGGGGCACTGCCTGTGGGGTGGCCTCACCGAATTTTCGGTCCGCCACGATCCGCAGGCGCACCCGGTCGCGCGCATCGGCATGTCGCTCGAGCAGGCCCTGAACCCCGACAGCCGGGTGAGCCTCGGCGAGGACAAGGACGCCTTCGGCCTCAACCGGCTGCGGCTGGACTGGCGCCTGACTGAGGCCGACTACCGGACGCTGCGCGAGGCGACGATCGCCTTCGGCGCCCACGTGGCCGAGCAGCAGCTCGGTCGGCTACGGCTCCGGCGCTGGCTGCTGCGCGACGACCCGGAGCTGCCCGAGGTCGATTCGGGCAGCGGCCTTGTCGACGGCCGCCAGCACATGTGCACGACGCGGATGAGCACTGACCCGGCGACGGGCGTGGTCGACGCCGATTGCCGGGTGCATTCGGTCGACAACCTGTTCATCGGCGGCTCCAGCGTCTTCGCCACCCCGGGGAACGCCAAGCCGACCTTCACCATCGTCCAGCTCGCGCTGCGGCTCGGACAGCACATCGGACAGCTGCTCGCCGTGTGACGGGCAGCGCCGCCCGTTGACTCCGGGCGGCCGGTGGGGTGGGACTCGGCTTCGGGGAAGGACCGGGGGCGGCGATGACGGACGCGGAGTTCTGGGAGGTCGAACGCTCGCTCTGGCTCAAGGGGGCCGAGGCGTTCCGCGCCTGGGTCGCGCCCGACTGCGTGATGGTGTTTCCCGAACCGGCCGGCATCCTCACCGGCGACGAGATCACCGCCGCCGTGGCGCGCGCCCCGCGCTGGGAGAGAGTGGAGATCGCCCGGGCGATCCTGCACCGGGTCGGGACCCTCGCCGTGACCCTAGCCTATCGCGCCGACGCGAGCCGTGCCGGCGCAGCGCCGCTGCGCGCGCTCTGCACCTCGGCCTACGTGCACGACGCCGGCGACTGGTGGCTGGTGCAGCACCAGCAGACGCCGGCCTGACCCTGGGAGGAGAAAGCCCGATGACGCACCCCGCGCTCAGCCCCGACTCCGTGGCAGTGGTGACCGGAGGAGCCTCTGGGATCGGCCGCGCGGCCGCGATCCGCTTCGCCGGCCTCGGTCTGCGGGTTTGCGTCGCGGACCTCGGGGCCGAGCGCCTCGCCGACGCCGGCGCGGCGATCGCGGCCGCCTCGCCCGCCGGCGAGGACGCTGTGCTGGCGCTCGAGACCGACGTCAGCCGCCTCGACGACCTAGTCCGGCTCGAGGCGGCGGTCCGCGACCGTTTCGGCGGCACCGACGTGCTGATGAACAACGCCGGCATCGGGCCGGGGACCGGGGTCTTCGGCCCCGCCGACGCCTGGAAGAAGACGCTCGCCACCAACCTCTGGGGCGTCATCCACGGCACCCAGGTCTTCGTGCCGGGGATGATCGCGCGCGGCCGGCCCGGGCTCGTCGTCAACACCGGCTCGAAGCAGGGCATCACCACGCCGCCGGGCAACCCGGCCTACAACGTCTCGAAGGCCGGGGTGAAGGTCTACACCGAGGCCCTGGCGCACGAGCTGCGCAGCGCCGAGGGCTGCGCGATCACCGCCCACCTGCTGATCCCCGGCTTCGTCTTCACCGGCCTCACCGGCGGCGACCGCCGCGAGAAGCCGCCGGCTGCCTGGACCCCGGAGGAGACCGTCGACTTCATGCTCGAGAGCATCGGCCGGGGCGACTTCTACATCCTGTGCCCGGACAACGACGTGAAGCGGGCCCTCGACGAGAAGCGCATCCTCTGGTCGGCGGGTGACATCGTCGAGAATCGCCCTGCGCTCTCGCGCTGGCACCCGGCCTATGCCGACGCCTTCGTCGATTTCATCAAGGACGTCTGAGACGCCTCTGCAGAAGGACGCTCGGAGCCGCCCGAAGCAGGGCTTGGGCGGCATGTAAGCTGCGCTCAGGATGCAAGTATGTGAAATGTGGGCACTTTGTTTCCACGAGGTAACCAACTGTTCATCTCTGGGCCGCTCATCCGGCGACCGCAGAGCGTCTTTTGCAGGTCTTTCCGAACTGGCCATGACCTGGCGCGGTCGACGAGGGTTGAGATCGCAGCCGAGGACGCTCGGCCAGGCTCGGAGCGGGACCGCTGAGTGACTGGCCGCTGCAGCGCGGGCGAGAGGCGATGCATGCGACCGATCGCGCCGGGCCGGCGTCAGACCGGTCTAGCCCCTGCCGGGATGCGGGCGCCGATCAGTCGGTGATAGGGACGGGCGGTCGCGCCCTGCGATGCCGCGCGGGCCGCTGACCGCGCGAGCCGTCCGCGGACGACCCCGGCCGCCCGTTCGGCGAATGCGCCGACCGCGAGCGAGTCCTCCGCGTAGAACTCGGAGACGGCGAAGACGGCCGTGTCGGCCCAGTGGATCCGGTTCGCTCCGAGGTCGGATAGGGCGACCGTGAAGCGCACGCGGCTTCCCAAGGCCGATGAGGTCAGCTTCAACAGCCAGTCGGGCTCCTTCGCCGCCTTCGGCGAACGGCGCGGACAGGGTTCGTCGCGCAGGTCGATGACGTCCACGTCGGCGTCGAGGAGAAGGTGGCCCGCCAAGAGGTTCAGCATCACGTCCGAGCATGCGAGCTCCGCTTCGCTCGACGCCCGAAGCGGAAGCAGGCCCACCGTCGGTGCGCGCGGGAAGTCCGGGCAGTCCGCCAGGTCGTCGGTCTCGAACAAGTCCTCGACTCCACGGCCGTGACGGTCCGAATGGTGCATGCGCTGGTCGCGAATCCAGTGCTCGAATTCGGCGTCGCGGATGTCGAGCCCCTCGAGGAACTCGAGGTCGCGCGCGCTCGGCCGATCGCGGTCGGCGATGACATGGACCCGCTCGGGATCGAGCGCGACCCAGCCACGATCGGTCCTGAGGCAATCGACGTGCCGACCGAGGCTCGTCCTGATCTCGGTCAGGCACTGGCGCAGGCTGCCGGAGGCCTGCACCGGTGCCCGGTCGCTCCAGAGCTTATCCTGCAGCCACGTACGGCTGCGCCGCAGGCCGGGGGACAGGCCGAGCAGGGCCAGAAGGCCTTGCGACTTGCGTCCGCGCGGGGTGAGCTCCGTGCCGGCGGCATCCCTAAGGCGAAGGGGACCCAGCAGGTCGAGGAAAATGTCCTGACCTGCCTCCGGCGAAGCCCCTTCCAAATCGACTTTCGACATCTTGCTCATAGGATCCCCCGAACCACTCCGGTCCGACCGCCCGAGGGGGCGAAGTCCTGACCGGCATTGGTCGCACCCTATTCGGCGACCGCTGGGGCTTCTGCGAACTGCTTCACACTGCTGCGGGTTTTATCGGATCGATTCCGTCCGGACGCGCTCGAGGGCGGCCCGATCGACGATGCGGACCGATCCGCGCGACAGCGCGACCCAGTCGTGCGACCGCCATGTCGCCAGAACCTTGGCGACGCCCTCCCGGGTCGCCCCGACGAAGTTTGCCAGCTCCGCCTGTGACACCGCCACGCGGCCCTGATCGCCGAGCTTGCGATCGAGGTACAAGAGCCGGCTGGCAAGGCGGACCGGGACCGGCGCGAAAGCCCGTTCCTCGAGTTTTCCGCTCAGGTCGCGCAGGCGCGCGCAGAGGATGTCGATGAACTCGAGGGCCAGTTCCGGCCGCTGCCTGAGCAAGGCCAGCGCGTCTGCGCGGCGGACCGCCAAGAGGGCGCTCTTGCGGAGGGCGCGCGCGGTCGCCGTTCGATTACCCCCGAAAAGGGCGATCTCTCCGAACCCCTCGCCTTCGCGAATGACGTCCAGCGACAGCTTGCGGCCGTCGGCAGCGTGGACGCTGATTTCGATCTCCCCGCGTTGGACGAGGTAGAATGAGTCGCCCGGCTCCCCCTCGCGGAACAGGATCTCGCCGCTCGGCAGAAGGCGGCGATGGGCCACCGCCAGCAGGCCCTGCCGCATGTCCGCCGATGCCGCGTACAGGAAGGAGCCTTCGGGAAGGCGAAGATCGCTGGAAGATGCCGCCACTCGCCGAGTCCGGGCGTCGAGGTTGGGGATAGCAGGACAGCCGTTGTAGCGATGACCGTAGGCAACCGCCGAGGGCGGTCAAGCTCCGTTCGAGCCCTGTGGCGTCGGGCCATGCGCCGTCCCGGGCGGCAGGTGACGCTTGCGATGTCGCTCGCCGCGAGCTATTGCTGCAAGATGATCGCTATTCGAGCATCCGGTGATCGATTCCACGCGGCGCGTGCGAATTCACGTTCGAACGCGCAGCCGTGAACGACATCGCGCTTGTGTTTTGTGCTGCACGTGCGAAATTGAAGGGGCGAGGGCAAGGACAGGAGTGAGCCCAGGAATGACTGAGCCGGGCAGCAAGGATGCGACCGCGCGCCTGCGCGCGACGATCGAAGAGGAACTGGGCGGGTTTCGCCGGTTTGCCGACGTGCCTGCGGCCGAGCTGGAGGCGATGGCAGCCCAGCTGGTCCGGGCGATCGAACCGCTGATGGCGGGTGCGTCGGAGCCGGTGAGCCGCGCGGCCTGACCCCGGGGGGCAGGCGGAGGGTGCGTTGTAGGCTGTGAACGGGGCGGCCCGCGTGCAGGCGGAACCGCGCCGGAGCTTGGTGAACGGCGGCCGGCGACGGCCGCCGTTCACGTCTCGCGACCACGACGCTAAGCCGTTATGCTGGCCGCGGCGGACCGGTCCCGGGCGAGGGAGCGGCCCCTGCGGGGAGGGACGCGAGCGATGCAGCAGGTTCGAATTACCAGGTTCAAGATGCGGCCAGACGCGGCCGACGCGGCGCGCGGACGGCTCGAGGAGCTGCGCGGCGACATCATGGCGCAGCCCGGCATCCGCCGCTGCATCGCGGTGATGAACGCGGACGGCTCCGGCTACGTGCTCGCGCTGACCGACGAGCGCGGCGGGTTACCGGAAAGCGTCGACCGGGTCCGCATGCTGTGGCACAAGTTCCACGACCACCTCGAAGCCGTGCCCGAGCCCGAGATCTACGAGGTGGTGGCGGACTGGTCGAACTGACGGCCGTCCCAAGCCATGCCCGTCCGCGAAGCTCGCCCGTTTTGCGAGCTGAAGGAGGGAGTTATCCAAGGGTATTGGTGGAGCCAAGGGGGATCGAACCCCTGACCTCTTGCATGCCATGCAAGCGCTCTCCCAGCTGAGCTATGGCCCCGGGACGCGGCGGACCGCGCGGCCGGTCTTTAGGTGCGCGGTCCGGTCAGATCAAGCGAAAAGTGGGCCTCAGCCCTCCTCCTCGTCGGCCGCAACGTCGGCGATCTCGTCGAGGTCGACGTTGTCCTCCTCGTCTTCGAGGATTTCGTTGTCTAGGTCGTCGTCCGCGTCGATGCCTTCATCGGCTTCGATGTCGGGCAAATCCTCGATGTCCGCCGGCTCGGGCTTGACCTTCTCGGGTCGGAGGGCGCGCGCCTTCACGGCGGTCAGGCTCTCGAGCGCGAAGACGGCGCCGCAGTTGGGGCAGGTCAGCGGGTCGTGACGCAGGTCATAGAAGCGGGTGGAACAGGTCGGGCAAATGCGCTTTACGCCCCATTCGTCCTTGGGCATGCGGCTTCCTCACGGGTGGATACGGGAAATCGCGGTCCGCATGCCACGCCGATTGAACTTTGTCAAAGGCTTTGCCGTTAAGGATCCACCCCGGAACCCGCGCCGCGGCGCCGGAATTCGCTTGATGCGGCGCAGCATTGGGAGGTAGCCTTCACAGCATGTTGCTTACAAAAAACAAAGTCCCGGGGGTGGGAAATGCTCTACCACGCGTATGAGATGACCTACGCCGCCATTTCGCCGATGCGGACGGCGGCCCGGGTGGGGCAGCAGGTGATGCGGAACCCGCTCAACCCGATGGCCGCGACCTACGGGTCGCGCGCGGCGTCGGCGGTGCTCGAGATGTTCATCAACGCTACCCGGCGCTACGGTCGGCCGGCTTTCGGCATCGACGAGATCCTGGTCGACGACGCTACCGTCCCGGTGACGGAAGAGGTGGTCTGGGCCGCGCCCTTCTGCAACCTGCTGCATTTCCGACGCGATTCCGCCGCCGTGGCAGAGCGGAACGATCCCAAGGTGCTGATGGTCGCGCCGATGTCCGGGCACTATGCGACACTGCTGCGCGGCACGGTCCGCGACATGCTGCCCAACCACGACATCTACATCACCGACTGGCGCGACGCCCGCGACGTGCCGGTGTCCGAGGGCGCCTTCGATCTCGACGACTATACCGACTACCTGATCGCGATGATCGAGCATCTCTCGCAGGACGGCGAGCGGGTTGCGGTCATGGGGGTCTGTCAGCCGGGAATACCGGTCATGGTGGCCGCGGCGCTGATGACCGCCTGCAAAAACCCGCTGCGTCCGGCTTCGCTGGTGCTGATGGGCTCGCCGATGGATACCGCGTGCAATCCGAAGCAGCCGAACGAGCTCGCCAGCAACCGCCCGCTCGGCTGGTTCGAGAACAACGTGATCACCATGGTTCCCTGGCCCTGCCGGGGCGTGATGCGCCGGGTCTATCCGGGCTTCCTGCAGCTTTCGGGCTTCCTCGCCATGAACATCAACCGGCACGTCGACGCCCACGTGCACCAGTTCCAGAACCTGGTGCGCGGCGACGGTGACGGCGCCGAGCAGCACCGGGCGTTCTATGACGAATACCTTGCGGTGATGGACCTGCCGGCGGAGTTCTACTTGCAGACGATCGACCGGGTGTTCCAGCGGCGGCTCCTTGCCCAGGGCGTCTACCGCTACCGTGGGTCGCCGGTCGATACCCGGGCAATCCACGACATCGGGTTGATGACGGTGGAGGGAGAGAAGGACGACATAACGGGGCTCGGCCAGACCGAGGCGGCGCATGAAATGGTGCCGCAGCTGGCGGAGGAGAGCCGGAAGCGCTTCGTGGCCAAGGGCGTCGGGCACTATGGCGTCTTCAACGGGTCGCGTTGGCGCAGCATGATCGAACCGGAGGTCCGCGCCTTCATCCGGGCCCAGCGGCGCACGGGCTGACGCGGTGCGGTCGGCCGCAGACGCGATCCTGATCGGCGACCCCGCCATCGAGATCCGCCTGCGGCGGAGCACACAGGCGCGGCGGATGGTGCTGCGGGTCAGCCAGGGAGGGACGGCGCCGACGTTGACGCTGCCGCATGGGGTGGCACTGGCCCAGGCGCACCGCTTCGTGGTCGAGCACGAGGGCTGGTTGCGGCGGCACATCGCGACGGCTCCGCGCGGGGTAGTGGTCCGCGACGGCACGGTGCTGCCGCTCGGCGATGCGACCGTGACGGTGCGGATGGCCGAGGGCGGGATCGAGCATCGTCCGGGCGAGCTCCGCGTGCCCGGACCGGCCGCGCGCGTAGGCGCGCAGGTGACGGCGTGGCTGCGCGAGGAGGCGCGGCTGGCGTGCCTGGCCGCGGTTGCGCGGCACGCGGCCCAGATAGGACGCCCCTTCGGCCGCGTCAGCTTGCGCGATCCGCGCTCCCGCTGGGGGTCATGCAGCGCCGCGGGCGATCTGATGTTCTCCTGGCGGCTGGTCATGGCGCCGACGGCGGTGCTCGACTATGTCGTCGCGCACGAGGTCGCCCATCTGGTCGAAATGAACCATTCGACCCGGTTCTGGACGGTGGTTCGGCGGCTTTGCCCCGACCACGCGACGGCGCGCGAATGGCTGCGGCGTCACGGCGCCAGCCTGCACGGCCACCAGTTCGCCTCGCCCGCTTGACGCGGCGTCGCCGCCCGGTCACCACGTCACGATGATCGAGCGCGAGCGCCTCCTCGAAAGCCCCTTGCCGGCCCACGAGCGGGTCTACCGGACGCTGCGGGCGCGGGTCATGCACGGACAGGTGGCGCCGGGCGCGGCACTGACGCTGCGCGGCGTCGCGGGCGAGTTCGGGGTCAGCATGACGCCGGCGCGTGAGGCGGTGCGGCGGCTGGTGGCCGAGGGCGCACTGAAGCTTTCGGCCTCCGGGCGGGTGTCGACGCCCGAGCTGACCAACGAGCGCATCGAGGAGCTGGCCTCGCTTCGGGCGCTGCTCGAGCCGGAGCTCGCGACGCGGGCGCTTCCGCGGGCGCACGTGGCGCTGATCGACCGCATGGCGGCGATCAACGGGGTGATCGACGAGATGATCGTAAAGGGGGACGCCGCTGGCTACGTGCGGTCGAACCTCGAGTTCCACCGCACGCTCTATCTCCGGGCGCAGGCGCCGGCAATGCTGGGGCTGATCGAGACCGTCTGGCTGCAGGCGGGGCCGACGATGCGGGTGCTCTACGAGCGGGTGCAGCGGCGGCAGGCAAGCGAGATGCACCGCAAGATCATCGCGGCGCTTCGGGCCGGCGACGACCCGGGGCTCCGGCTCGCGATCCGCATGGACGTGACGCAGGGCCTGCGGATGCTGGTGAGCTGAAAGGTGATACGGCGCATCCTGCTCCTCATGGTGTTGCTGGCGGCGGCGGTCACGGCCTTCTTCGTCTTCTATCATCCGCCAATGCGGCTGATGCCGCCGCCGCTGCTGTTCCAGGATCCGGAGACGCGGGTCGAGTTGCTGGGCGAGGCCCCCGACGACAGCCGGATATCGCTGTTCTACGCCACCAACCGGCTGCCGGTCGGACCGCGCGACTATCGGATCTATACCGTGGCGCCCGACCGCAGCCTGCACATGGGCGAGGCGCAGCTCCGGGTCGGCGGCGAGGACACGACCTGGGAGCAGCTCTACAAGTGGTCGCGCGGCGCCGACCCAGACGAGAGCCGGCCGTTCATCCACCTCGAGGCGATGCGCGAGCAGGCGAGCCTAATCGGGGGCGGCGCGCCGGACGAGTCGGCCAAGGCTTGGCTCGCCGAAGTCGACGAAGCGCTCGGCGGTCGGGCGGACCAGGACGTGATCATCTATGTCCACGGCGCGAATACGACGGTCGAGCGGGCGGCAGGGCAGGCGGCGCAGCTGCAGCATTTCACCGGGCGGCATGCGGTCGTCGTGCTGTTCGCCTGGCCGACGGCGGAGAACTTCCTGCGCTACTCGCGGGACATCGAAAGCGCCTTCGGCGGCGCGCCGCACCTCGCGGACCTGATCGAGCTGCTGGCGACGGGCACTTCGGCGCGGAAGGTCGACGTCTTCACCTACAGCGCCGGGGCGACGATCGGCAGCGCGGCATTGGCGGATCTGGCCCATGAGCGGCCGGAGATCGCCGACAAGCTCGGCGAGGTCTACCATGCGGCCCCCGATGCGGACTTCCGCGGGTTCGTGGCCGACCTCGGCGCTTACGGCCGGCACGCGAGCAGGGTTACCGCATCGCTGAACATGAACGACAGCGCGCTGCGCCTCGCGGGCATCGTCAACCGGGGGTCGCGGGCGGGGCGGCCGGACCTGCGCGAGCTTACGCGGGAGGAGACCGACTGGCTGCTCGACGCCGGGCGGGCGGGGATGCTGCAGGTGATCCAGGTGAAGCCGGACGAGATGCCGAACACGACCGCGACCTCGCATACCTTCTGGTACGACGATCCATGGGTCAGCAACGACTTGATCGTGACGCTTCTCTTCCACCTCGCGCCGGTGCCGCGGGGGCTGGACGCCGCAGGATCGGGTCAGCCCTACTGGGTGTTCCCCGCCGACTACCCGGACGGGATGCCGGCGCTGCGCGATCGGCTGCGGAACCAGCTCCCAGAGCTGCAAGGGCCTTAAGACAGTCGCGCACAAAAGCAGGCTATTGAACACGCGAGGATTTGGTCTGCGAGCTTTGCGTATGTTCAATTCTCGAGGGAGGCCGGTTCCCGACCACCAGCCTCCGGCCCGCCACGCCCCTTATGGAAGGGGCCGCCGATCTCGATGCCGAGCGACGAACCCGCGATGGCGCGCGAGAGGGCGGGCCGGGTCTGCAGGTGCGGCACGCCGTCAACGAGCTCCGCCACCATGTGTGGCGGAGCGTCGAGGACGTCCTGGTAGGTGGCGGGATGACGCCCCGGTGCATGCTCGTTCATGCGGTCATCATAACGGATGCGCCGCACGGCGTCACCGGCCGGAAGGGCTCAGCCCTTGGCGCCGTGGATCAGGTCGTGGATGAAGCGGAGCTTGTCGATGGTCGCAGGGGTCAGGGCGAAGGGGTAGAGGTCGGGCTGGCCCATGCTGCGGTTGAGGCTGTTGACGGCGACGGTGAGCGGCAGCCAGGCCTTGATCAGCCGGTCGAAGTTCCGCGCGCGATAGGGATCGAAGGCGATCTCGGTCTCGAGCGTCGGGTCGTCGGACACGCCGGGGTCGACGGCCATGCCGAAGCTCGCGGCCGTGTCGAGGGTGTCGACCATGTGCAGGTAGTGGGTCCAGGTCTCGGCGAAGTCTTCCCAGGGGTGCATGGTGGCGTAGGCGCTGACGTAGGTCTCCTGCCAGCCCGGAGGCGCGCCGTTCTGGTAGTGGCGCTCCAGCGCCACCTGGTAGTCTTCGCTCTCGTCGCCGAAGACGGCACGCGAGGCGTCGATCTTGCCGCCGTCGCGGACCAGGAGGTCCCAGTAGTAGTGGCCGACCTCGTGGCGGAGGTGGCCGAGGAGCGTCCGGTAGGGCTCGCCGAGCTCGAGCCGGCGCTTCTCGCGCTCGGCGGAATCGGCCTCGGCGATGTTGATGGTGATGAGCCCGTCGTCGTGCCCGGTGAGGACGGGGGTGCTCGGGTCGGCGTCGGCGAGGAAGTCGAAGGCGAGCCCCTCGGCCACGTCCTCCTTGTGGCTGGCAAGCGGCAGGTCGAAGCGCTTCAGCGCGTAGACCAGCCGCCGCTTCGCGGCCTCGAGCGCCTGCCAGCGCTCCTGGTTGCCGGGCGCCGACAGGTCGGGGATGGTACGGTTGAGGGTGCAGCACGGGCAAAAGGGATCGGCCCCGTCGGCGGGCACCATCCAGTTGCAGTCGGCGTCGGCGAGGTTCTGGCACTGGCGCCACTGGCCGCCATCGGCGCGAGCGGTCCAATGCTCGCCCGAGGCGTCGAGGTCGAGCGCGGACAGCGTCAGCGAGTCGGGCAGAAAGCCCAGCGTCATGCCGCAGCGCATGCAGGAGACGTTCTCGAAATGCAGCAGCTGCCCGCAGTTCTGGCAGGTGAAGACCTTCATTTCCTCTTCCTTCGAGCAGGGGATCGCGCCCGTGGGCGGGCGCTTGCGGCCGTCGAACGCCCGGGTCGGGCCGGGGTTGCGTCGGGATGCAGGATTTCGTGGATGAAGCGGACCTTCTCCAGGACGTTCGGGCTCGGGTCGAACGGATAGAGGTCAGGCTGGCCCATGCTGCGGTTGAGGCTGTTGACCGCGGCCGTCAGCGGCAGCCAGGCGCGGCCGAGGCTTTCCACGTCGGGCGGTCGGTAGGGATCGAAA
The DNA here is from genome assembly GCA_046348915.1 of Amaricoccus sp. GTDB lineage: Bacteria > Pseudomonadota > Alphaproteobacteria > Rhodobacterales > Rhodobacteraceae > Amaricoccus. The sequence goes on along the minus strand of JAXMDH010000045.1, from coordinate 6,799 downwards.
TCGATCACCGCCGCGTGCCGCGGATCCTCGCCGACCTTCGGCTTAACCGACAGGCCGAAGCTCTCGCCGGTATCGAGGGTGTCGACCATGTGCAGGTAGTGGGTCCAGGTCTCGGCGAAGTCTTCCCAGGGGTGCATGGTGGCGTAGGCGCTGACGTAGGCATCTTCCCAGCCGGGTCTGGGACCGTGCTCGTAGTAGCGGTCGATCGCCTCCTTGTAGCTCTCGCGCTCGTCGCCGAAGAGTGTGCGGCATTCCTCGGTGCGGCCTGCGTCGTGGACGAGGATGTCCTGGTAGTAGTGGCCGGCCTCGTGCCGCAGGTGGCCGAGGAGCGTCCGGTACGACTCGCCGAGCGCGACCCGCTGGCGCTCGCGCTCGGCGGAATCGGCCTCGGAGATGTTGATGGTGATGAGACCGTTGGCGTGGCCGGTCATCACCGGCGCGCCGCGGCTGCCTTCGAGGAAGTCGAACGCCAGGCCCCGGACCTCTCCGTCCTTCTGCGAGGAGATCGGGACGCCGAAGCGCATCATCGCGTAGAGGAGCCGGCGCTTGGCACATTCGAGCAGCCGCCATTTCGCGAGGTTCGCGGGCACCCGCATGTCGGCGAGATTGCGGTTCAGCCGGCACGAGGCGCAGCGCGGATCGGGAGCTTCGGGCGGGACCAGCCAGTTGCAGCCGAGGTCGTCGGCGTTGATGCAGCGATGCCAGCGTTCCTCGGGCCGGGCGGCGGGGACGACCGCGTCCCCGTCGGCGGCGAGGATGGTGAGCTCGAGCGTGCCGGGGATGAAGCCGAGCGGCTTGCCGCAACGGCGGCATCGAGCGTGCTCGAACTGCAGCAGCTGGCCGCAGTCGCAGACCGAGAGCTTCACCGCCCCCGTCCTAGCGGACGGTGGAGCGCGGTCCGAAGAGGAGCCAGGCGATGAAGCCGAGGAGCGGCAGGAACAGGATGACGAGCACCCAGATCACCTTCTTGCCGGTCGACTCGTTCGAGCCGATCGTCGCGATCAGCGCCCATATGTCGAGGGCGAGCAGGATGATCCCGCCGATACCCGTGACGTTCATGTGCATGTCGGTCTCCCTTGCTGCCGTCAGGCCCGGAGCCGCTCGCGCGTGGTGCGCGCCTGGCGGACGGGGTCGTTGTCGAAGAGGGCGGCGAGCTGCTCGGTCATGGCGCCCGCGAGCTGCTCGACGTCGGTGATCGTCACGGCGCGCGAGTAGTAGCGGGTCACGTCGTGGCCGATGCCGATGGCGATGAGCTCGACCAGCCGCCGCCGCTCGATCATGGCGATGACGTCGCGCAGGTGTTTCTCGAGGTAGTTGGCCGGGTTCACCGACAGGGTCGAATCGTCGACCGGGGCGCCGTCGGAGATGACCATCAGGATGCGGCGGGCCTCGGGGCGCTGCAGCAGGCGGCGGTGGGCCCACTCGAGCGCCTCGCCGTCGATGTTCTCCTTGAGGAGCCCCTCCTTCATCATCAGCCCGAGGTTCGGCCGGGCGCGCCGCCAGGGGGCCTCGGCCGCCTTGTAGACGATGTGGCGGAGGTCGTTGAGCCGCCCCGGCAGCTGCGGCCGATGGGCGGCGAGCCATGTCTCGCGGCTCTGCCCGCCCTTCCAGGCGCGCGTCGTGAAGCCGAGGATCTCGACCTTGACCTGGCAGCGCTCCAGCGTTCGCGCCAATACATCGGCCGAGATCGCCGCGATCGAAATCGGGCGACCGCGCATCGAGCCGGAGTTATCGAGCAGCAGCGTGACGACGGTGTCGCGAAACTCGGTGTCGCGCTCGCGCTTGAAGCTGAGCGGCGTCATCGGGTTAGCGACGACCCGCGCGAGCCTGCCGGCGTCGAGCGTCCCCTCCTCGAGGTCGAACTCCCAGGCGCGGTTCTGCTGCGCCTGCAGCCGGCGCTGCAGCCGGTTGGCGAGCCGCGCCACCGCACCCTTCAGGGGCTCGAGCTGCTGGTCCAGATAGGCGCGCAGCCGGTCGAGCTCGGCCGGGTCGGCGAGATCTTCCGCGGCGATCTCCTCGTCGAAGCGTGTCGTGTAGACCTTGTAGGCCGGGTCGGCCTCGGAATAGGGCGGTGGCGGGCGACGCTCGGGGGGCTCACCGTCGTCGACGTCGACGTCTTCGGCCATCTCGGCGTCGTCGACGGCCTCCATCGCCGCCTGCATCTCGTCGGGGTCGCTCTGCTGGTCCGAGGCCGATTCCTCGGACTGGCGCTCGTCCTCGCTCTCGTCCTCGGCATCGCCGCCTGCGTCCTGCTGCTCCTCGGAGGCGTCGTCCTTGCCCTTCTCGGCCTCGTCGTCCTCGCCGTCGTCGGGGTCGTCGCCGAGCTGATCGCCGAAGCCGAGGTCCTCGATGACGCGGCGCGAGAAGCGGGCGAAGGCCTGCTGGTCGTCAAGCACGTCCTCAAGGCCGGCAAAGGCCTCGCCGGCATGGTCGTCGAGGAAGCCGCGGCGCAGCTCCAGCACCCTCTGGGCGCCGGACGGCAGCGTGCGGCCGGTGGCGAGCTGGCGGACGAGGTAGCCGGCCGCCTGCGCCAGCGGCGCCTGCTCGGGGTCCGCGAGATCGGCATAGCCGAGCCGGCGGGTCTCGTCGGCGATCTTGGCGTCGATGTTGCCGGCGGTCCCGGGCATCGCGCGCGCCCCGCGCGCCTCGCACCGGGCGGTCTCCATCGCCTCGAAGAGCGCCGCGGCCTCGCCGCCTTCGGGCAGGTAGCGGCGGTGGGTGGCCGCGTCGTGGTAGCGCAGGCGCATTGCGAAGGCGTCGGCGGTGCCGCGCGCGAGCAGCACCTCGTCGCGGGTCATCCGTCGGGTCACCTGCGGCAGGCGCATGGCGCCCGACGCGCAGCCGGGCGGATCGACCGAGAAGCCGACGGTGAGCTCACGGTCGCCCGCCATCGCGCGGGTCGCTTCCGCGAGCGCCTTCTTGAAGGGATCGGCCGGGTTGTCGGCGGATTTCGACATGACCCCGATAGATAGCGCCGGCGCCGCGAACGCAAGGGGCCGTCAGGCCGCCGCCGCGCGCTCGCCGCTGAACTGGTCGAAGGCGCGCAGCGCATCGGCCGCGTACATGAGGCCCGGGCCGCCGCCCATGTAGACGCACATCCCGAGGACTTCGGCCACCTCCTGGCGGCTGGCGCCGAGATCCGCGAGCGCCTTGGCATGGTAGCCGATGCAGCCGTCGCAGTGTTGTGTCACACCGATCGCCAGCGCGATCAGCTCCTTGGTCTTCGTGTCGACCGCGCCCGGCAAGGTCGCCGCCTTCGCGAGCGCTCCGAAGCCCTGCATCGCCTGCGGCACCGCCCGGCGGAGCTCGCCGCTGTAGGCGCCTATGCCGGCGATGATCGCCTTGTAGTCCTTGTCGCTTGCCAATTCCGCCTCCGGGGCTTGTCATTTCATAGATCAATGATATTATATAAACCGCAAATGACAAGAGGGGGCCGATGGATCTTCCGCCAGATCTGATCGAGGCGATGGCGATCAAGGCCGAGGCCGTGGCCGGCTTCCTCAAGGGGCTGGCCAATCCGCAGCGGCTGATGATCCTCTGCTGCCTCGTCGGAGGGGAGAAGCACGTCGGCGCGCTGATCGAAGCCACCGGCATCGCGCAGACCTCGATGTCCCAGCACCTCGCCCGCTTGAAGGACGAGGGCATCGTCGCGGTGCGTCGCGAGCACCGCACCCTCTACTACCGTATCGACCACCCTGCGGCGCTCGAGGTCATGGAGACGCTCTACCGCCGCTTTTGCCAGGATCCGACATCTTGACCCGTAACACCGTCGCCCCTGCCGAGGCCGCCCGCTGGCTTGCGGAGGGCGACGCCGTCCTCGTGGACGTGCGTTCGCCCGCCGAGTTCCGCGCCGAGCGTATCGCCTCGGCCGTCTCGCTGCCCCTCGATACGCTTCCGCGATCGCTGGACGCGCTCGCGCCGCTCGCCGGACGGCGCCTCGTCTTCCAGTGTCTGAAGGGCGGGCGCGGCGCGGCGGCGTGCGAGGCCGTTCGCGCCGCCTGTCCCGAAGCCTACAATCTCGAGGGCGGTATCGACGGATGGAAAGCAGCGGGCTTTCCCGTTATCGGCGGCGCTCCTGTCGACCGAAGGTTCGGATAGCCACGGAACGGGGCCTCGGGCGTCAGGCGAACACCACCTGGTGGTCGAGCAGCGCCGCGAGCTCCCACGGCTCGATGCCGGGCAGCCGCACGGTCACCCCGTTGCCGAAGTCGATCCAGCCCCCGCCGTCACGATAGTCGACGAGCACTGTCGGGTCGCGCAGGCTGGCGAGCGCCCCGCCGTTCACGTCGGGCGCAACCCGCAGGGTGTCATCGGCGGAGAAGTCGGTGATCGTGTCGGCGCCGCCGCCGGCCTGGATCACGAAGACGTCGGCACCCGGACCGCCCTCGAGCGCGTCGTTGCCGGCGCCGCCGGGCAGCACGTCCGCGCCTTCGCCGCCGTCGAGCCGGTCGTCGCCGCGGCCGCCGCCGATGCGGTCGTTCCCGGCCTCGCCGAAGACGATGTCGTCCCCGCGGCCGAAGTCCTCGACGGCCACCACGAGATCATCGCCGGCGCCGAGGCGGATCACGTCGTCCCCGCCGCCGCCGTCGACCCAGTCGATGCCGTCGCCGGCGTCGATGGTGTCGGCACCATAGCCGCCGGCGATGATGTCGCGGCCGCCGCCGCCCAGGATCATGTCGGCGCCGTTGCCGCCCGTCAGCGTGTCGTTGCCGTCGCCGCCCTCGAGCCGGTCGTCGCCGAGCCCGCCGTCGAGCTGGTCGTGGTCGCCGCCACCGAGGAGCGTGTCGGCGCCGTTGCCGCCGGTCAGCGTGTCGAGGCCGAAGCCGCCGTCGAGCCGGTCATTGCCGTCCTGACCGGTCAGCCAGTCGGCATCGTCACCGCCGTCGAGCCGGTCGTTGCCGTAGGAGCCGACCAGCCGGTCACGGCCGGCACCGCCGAAGAGCACGTCCTCGGCCAGCCGCTTCTCGGCGATCCAGGCGTCGCCGGCGGCGTCGCGTTCGCCGCCGCGCCAGGCGCTGTTGCTCGATGCGTCGAGGTAGTCGTCGCCGAAACCGCCGATCAGCAGGTTCGACCCCGAGCCCCCCGCCAGCGTGTCATTGCCGGCCCCCCCGAGAAGCGTGTCGTCGCCGGTGCCGCCCGCGAGCAGGCTGTCGTCGGTCCAGCCGGCGATGAAGTCGTTCCCGGCGTCGCCACGCACCGCCTTGCTCCAGCCATCCTGGAAGATCACGTCGTCGCCGTTGCCGCCGAGAATCCGCACGGAGGAGCCGAGGACCACGTCCGCGCCGCCGCTGCCGAGCCAGGCGCCGGCATTCCAGTCGAGGTGGAAGCGGACGAGGTGCGCGGCGGCGTCGAACGGGTCCGGCCGCCCGATCATCTCCCAGAGGTTGCCGCCGACCGCCGCCACTTCCCGCGCCGCCTGCCGCACGCGCACCGCAAGATCCGGGTCGGTGTTCGCGTCGATGATCCAAGGCTGCATGTGTTCCCCCGTTGCGCTGCCTGCGGACAGGAGGCCGCCGCCGCGGTTTACCGGCGGTTAAGTCCGGTGGAGCCGGCGGAGGGGCCGGTTAACGCCCCGGGGTTGCATCCCGGACGCGAGGCTCGCAGGTTCGGGCTGAGGAGATCTGGCATGCAGCACGAAACGGCGGTCCGGGTCACCGTCACCGGCCGGGTTCAGGGTGTCGGCTACCGGGCCTGGGCGCGCGACGAGGCGGCGCGGCTCGGTCTCGCCGGCTGGGTTCGCAACGACCCCGCGGGGACGGTCACGGCGCTCCTGGCCGGGCCGCGGGATGTGGTCGACCGCATGCTCGAGGCGATGCTGTGCGGGCCGCGGCATGCCGTGGTGGCGTCGCTCGCGACCGAGGCCGCCGATCCGGAGGACGCCCCGGCGAGGTTCGAGGTCCGCCGCTGACGCGGAGAGACCTCTGTCTCAAAGCCAGGCGGCGCCGCGGACCCCCGAGCTGTCGCCGTGGACGTTCCGGACCAGGCGGGTGTTGAACTTCTCGCCGAAGACGTGCGGCCGGATCAGCGCGGGGACGTTCTCGTAGAGCCGCATCACGTTCGACATGCCGCCGCCGAGCACGATCACGTCCGGGTCGAGGACGTTGACGATCACCGCCAGCGACCGACCGAGCCGGTCCTCGTAGCGGCGCATGGTCTCGACGGCCTCGGGCTCGCCGCCTTCTGCGAGCGCCACGATCGCCGGCGCCGGCGGGCCGGCCTCGACGGCGATCCCCTTGCGGCGGGCATAGTCGGCGGCGAAGTTCGGGCCGGACAGCCAGGCCTCGGTGTGGCCGGCGACGCCGCACGAGCAGATCGGGCCGGGGCGCTCGTCGTCCTCCGGCGACGGGAGCTGGATGTGGCCCCATTCGCCGCCGATCGCGTTGACCCCCTCGATCAGCCGGCCGTGCGCGACGATCCCGCCGCCGACGCCGGTGCCGAGGATGACGCCGAAGACGACCGGCGCCCCGGCGCCGCCGCCGTCGACGGCCTCGGACAGCGCGAAGCAGTTGGCGTCGTTGGCGATCTTGACCGGTCGGTCGAGGACGCCCGCGAGGTCCGCCTTCAGGTCGCGCCCGTGCAGCCAGGTCGAGTTGCCCATGCTGACGTAGCCCGTTGCCCGGTCGACCGAGCCCGGGACGCCGATGCCGACGGTCTCGATCCGCCCGCCGGCCTCGGATTCGAGCCGCTCGAGCAGCCCCTTGATCGCCCGGAGCCCGCCCTCGTAGTCGAAGCGCGGCGTCGGCACCCGCGCGCGCGCGCGCTCGATTCCCTCGCCGTCGAGCACGATGCCCTCGATCTT
>JAXMDH010000044.1:0-47517 GCA_046348915.1 Amaricoccus sp. | reverse complement strand
CGCGCGTTCGCTGAGGATGCTCGGACGGTCATGGAGGCCTCGGACAGGGGGAAGCCGACGCGGCCGCGCCGGCTCCCGCATGGATCAGGCGAGCGAGATGAACTTGGTCGGGTCGGCCACGATCTGGTCGTACGAGACCCCGTTCAGCAGCACGCTGTCGCCCTGGCCGAAGTCGATCAGCGTGCCGGCCTGGCCGAGATCGACGGCGAAGTCCGCGACGTCCTGCGCCGAGCCGATGTCCACGCCCGCGAGGCTCTTCGAGACCTGCAGCATGTCGCCCTCGGCGAAGTCCATGACGACGTCGCCGCCGCCGGAGAAGACGAAGAGGTCGCTGCCCGAGCCGCCGTAGAGGACGTCGTCGCCGGCGCCGCCGTCGAGGGTGTCGCCGCCGTTGCCGCCTTCGAGCAGGTCATCGCCCGCCCCGCCGACGAGCGCGTCGTTGCCGTTGCCGCCGAGCAGGTGGTCGTCGCCGAGGCCGCCGAAGAGCGTGTCGTTGCCGTTGTCGCCCTGCAGCACGTCGTCGCCGAGGCCGCCGTCGATGCGGTCGTCGCCGGTCCCGCCAGACAGGAGGTCGTTGCCGGCGCCGCCCTGCATCGTGTCGTTGCCGTCGCCGCCGAGGACGGTGTCGGCACCGTCGCCGCCGTCGAGCAGGTCGTTGCCGCTGCCGCCGATCAGCATGTCGGTGCCGGCGCCGCCGGTGATGTGGTCGTCGCCGCTGCCCCCGTTCAGCGTGTCGTTGCCGAGACCGCCGTCGATGCGATCGTTGCCGCTGCCGCCGATGACGTTGTCGTCGCCGGAGCCGGCCAGGATGAAGTCGGCAGACGACGTCCCGAAGATGAAATCGTTGAATGCGCCCCCGGGTATGGTGGCCATGGATATCCCCCTCCTCGCAATGCGATCCCTCGCCGGGCTCTGAATGCCGGCCGGCGGATGAACGGGGTGTTAATTCTCCTTCTGGTTGTTGTTAGCATTTGCAACAAGCGCATTTATAACTTCGTATTCTTTCCTAACGCGGCTATCGCGGCGTTTACCCGCCGTTGACTTGCGCCGGTGTCCAAAGGGCGCAAGCCGTGGCGTGCGGGGGGACTGTCGTGCCCGGCGATCGAACGGAGGGGATTCCAATGGCAGTTGGAGTGACGCTGACCGGCGGCGCCGCGAGCGACCTGCTCGTCGGCGGGGCCGGCAACGACCTGATCATGGCCGGCGCCGGCAATGACCTCGTCTATGGCGGCCGGGGTGCCGACGTCCTCTGGGGCGAGGGCGGCGACGACCTGATCGATGCCGGCGGCGGCAACGACCTCGTGTACGCGGGCGCGGGGAACGACCTCGTCAACGGCGGGGCCGGGGACGACACGCTGCGCGGCGGCGAGGGCGACGACCTTATGCACGGCGGCGGCGGCAACGACCTGATGCACGGGGGCGGGGGGTCGAACGTGCTCTACGGCGGCTCGGGGGACGACCTGCTCGACGTGCGCTGGCTGACGCATCGTGACGCCTCGACCCCACAGAACGATTCGTTCTCGGCCTGGCGAGACGCCAAGATGCTTGCGACGGACGAGATCCACGGCGGCGGCGGCAACGACACGCTGGAGGGGTCGTTCGGGTCGGACCATTTCTGGGGCGACGAGGGGAACGACCGGCTGCGCGGGCAGGACGGCGACGACGTCCTGCGTGGCGGCGCCGGCAACGACACGCTGATCGGCGATAACGGCAACGATTCGCTGGTGGGCGGGCAGGGCAACGACGTGCTGACCGGCGGCCAGGGCGATGACCTGCTGCTGGGCGGGCAGGGCGACGACTCGCTCGATGGCGGCACCGGCAGCGACACGTTGCGCGGCGGGTTCGGCAACGACGCCATCAGCGGCGGCTACGGCGACGACGTGATCGTGGCAGGTGCCGGCAACGACAAGGTCGAGGGTGGCGGCGGCGACGACCTGATCCGGCTCGGCGACGGCAACGACGTGCTGACCGCCAACGACGACTTCGGCCGCGGCGACGATTCGGTCTGGGGCGAGGGCGGCAACGACAGGCTGATGGGCGGCCGCGGCAACGACTGGCTCGACGGCGGCGACGGCAACGACCGGCTGGTCGGCGGCGCCGGCGATGACGTGCTGACCGGCGGTGCCGGCTCCGACGTCTTCGAGATCCGCGGCGCGTTCGGGACCGAGACGATCACCGACTTCGGCGCCGAGGACCGGCTGGAGGTCGGCAGGGGGATCAACGGGCTCGGGGCGCTGACCGTCCACGACCTCGGGGACCGCGTGACCGACCTCGGCGGCAACGCCTGGCTCGACCTCGGCGACGGCAACGGCGCGCTGTTCCTCGGCATCGGCGGCGACGAGCTCGCGGGGCTGCTCGAGACCAACGCCGCCTTCATCTGAGCTGGACCGGCGGTCGAACGCCTTGCGGTCAGTCGAAGTCGACGACCTCGTCGTTCAGCGGCAGCTCGTTCTCGTGTTCGCCGGCCAGGCGCGACGCGTCGATCCTGGCAGCCTCGCCCTTGATGACGCCTTCCTCGTTGGTCAGCATCCCGGTGCTCCCGAAATGCGTGAAGACGTAGGGGAGGCCGTTGGCGTCCAGGGGCGAGGGGCCGTCCATCACGTGGAAGTGGAGATGCGGCGCATCCGTGTTGCCAGTATTGCCGAGGAGCGCGATCACGTCACCGGTCTTGACCTTGTCGCCGAGCTTCACCCTGAGGCTGCCGCGCTGGAGGTGGGCGTAGAAGGCGAAGCGTCCGCCGCCGATGTCGGTAACGATCATGTTGCCGCCGATGTTGTCGGTGGTGATGCCGACGATCTTGCCGGGTTCTTGCGCATCGGCCTCGTCGTAGAGGTTGACGACGGTGCCGTCGGCGGCGGCGTAGACCTCGGTGCCGTAGTAGGGGAAGTCTTCGTTCTTCTTGCCGTCGCCGGTGAAGATCCGCCCGTCCTTGTCGAACTGGACCCAGTCGATCGCGAAGCGCTCCGGCACGCGCACAAGGCCGTTGACCGCCATGACCGCGCCGCGATGCGAGGTGATGCCGTTGCAGCAGCCGGCGCCCGCGAGCCAGCCCTTGCCGCGCAGGGGCGGCTCGACAACGACCGCTGGCTCGCCGATCCCGACCCCGGGGCCGGTGAAGGTGACGGTGGCGGCGACCGGAGCATCGGACGGCCAGGCCGCGGGCGTGCCGTCACCGCCCACCCCCTGGCGGGTGATCGTGAGGCGTGGACTGACGGTTTCGGGCAGCGTCGCGTCGGCGGCGAAGGTCACATCCATGAAGATCGCGGCGAGACCACCGGGCGGAAGCGCATCGCTGCCGGAGAAGAAAATCGTCATCCTGGTCAGGGCGTCGCCCTCGAGCGACCAGAGGCTCGCCCCGGCCGGATCGACCGCCTCGAGCTTGTCGAGGGTGACGAAGACATGCCCGGGGTTGCTGACCATCAGCTCGTAAGCGAGATGCACCCGCCCGTCGGCGCCCAGCACGGGGTTGGGCTGGCTGATCGCGCTGATCGCGACCGAGCTCAGGACCTCGTCGGGTCTCAGCGACTGCGCCGTCGCCGGGACGGCGAGGCACGCGACGGCCGCAAAGGCCCAGGCAATCCGATGGCGCTTCATGGGTCCAGCCTTGTTGGAGAGTCGCCCGACAGTCTACGCGCTACGCAACTCGTTGCGCAGCCAATCTACCGCCTGTCCGAAATATCCTGAGGGATCGGCGCGCGCCGAGCCGCTCAATAGAGCGACGTGCGGTTCGCCTCGGCGAGCGAGGCCTCGACGGCCTCGACGCTGTCGGCGAGCCGTGCGTGGGCGACCAAGGTCTCGGCCAGCGTCGGGACGTCGGAGGTGTCGGGCCAAGCCTCGGGGCTCCAGAGGCTGGAGCGAATCATGCACTTCGGACAGTGCGCAAGCACCTTGGCAACGGCTACGACGAGCACGTGGTCGGGCGCCTTGCCGTTCACCGCCATCGAGGCGCGCAACTCGGCGTCGCGGACGATGACGGCGCTGCCGGCGACGCGCAGGGTGTACCGGACACCCGGCACCACGAAGATCAGCCCGACAGCGGGGTCGCGCAGAAGGTTGCGGAAGCCGTCGAAGCGCCGGTTGCCGAGCCGGTCGGGGATCGCCAGCGTCCGCTCGTCGAGGACGCGCACGAAACCCGCCGGGTCCCCCTTGGGCGAGACGTCGACCGTTCCGTCCTCGCATTGGGTCGCAATGAAGATGAAGGGCGAGGCCGCGATGAAGCGGCGGGCGTGGTCGTCGACGACCCGCACCACCTTGTCGAGCGCGCGCTGGTGCGCCGGGCCGGTGACGGCGCGGATCTCGGCCTCGCTGGACACGACTTCGCGGAAGCGGGCGCGGAGGGCGGCAGTGGGGTCGCTCATCGGTCCTCGTCCGTTGTGCAGGCCCACCCGAGACCCGCTGGTCGACGGCTTTCCTATAGCACACCCGCGAACGAGCAGGTGGGCGATCTGGCTCAGCGCGATCTGGATCCCGACTCCTGACCGAGCCTCGGGGAAGCCGCTTCGCGGGGCGCGGTGCCGGTCCAGCCGTCGATGAGCGCATCCAGTCCGCGCAGGAAGGTCGCCTCGCGCTCGGCCGGCGCGAACCAGGGAGCGACGGCGACGACGTGCGGAAACCGTTTGGCCATCAGGGCGTCGGGCACCGGCGAGACGGTCGAGGGCCCGGCGCCGTAGCCCGCCGTCTCCTCGAGGCCCGATCCGGCAAGGTAGTAGCCGACCGCGCGGAACAGGCGCGCCGCGTCCTCGTCGTTCGCGATCCCGTGCCGCACCAGCGCGACCACGGAGTCGAGCCAGGCGAGGCAGCGCGGCGTGTTCATCCGGTGCGTCGCGATGAATGGAAAGAGCGCCGGGTGCGCGAGTGCCATCGCGCGCCAGTTGAGCGCCACGCGTCTCAGCCGCTCACGCCAGGGCACCTCGACCGGCGGCATGGGCGGCAGCGTGCCGACCACCCGATCGATCAGCGCGTCCATCAGGTGCTCCTTCGACGGATAGTAATGATAGAGGCTCATGGCGGTGCAGCCGAGGTCGTCCGCCAGCTTGCGCAGGCTGAACGCCGCGAGCCCGACCCGCTCGATGGCGGCGAGGGCGGCCTCCTCGATGCGGTCGGCCGAGAGCGGCACTCGCTCGGCAGCCTCCGTCGGCTTGGTCATGGCGCGGCTCCCATACACCGTAAGGCTTGACAGACTCGGACGGCGGGCGTATCCCGAGTCGCAGGCAACTTACAGCGTAAGGTGGCCGATGGGAAGGAGGATCAAGTCCATGTCGAACAAGGCAAAAGCTCCGTTACGGGCGGCGGTGGCGCTCGCCCTCGGCGGACTGCTGTGCGGTTCCGGCGCGATGGCCGCGACCGACGTTGCGCCCGATCCGGACGCCGCCGCGAACGCCGCCTATGCGGAGATGCAGGCGGCATTCGGCAAGGTGCCGGAGTTCATCAAGCTTTTCCCGAAGGCGGCGGTTGCCGGTGCCTGGGCCGAGGTGCGCGACCTCGAGTTCAACGACAAGACCGCACTCTCGGCGAAGGAGAAGGCGCTAATCGCGCTCGGCGTCTCGGCGCAGATCCCCTGCCAGTACTGCATCTGGGAAGACACCAAGTCGGCGCGCGCCGCCGGGGCCAGCGACGAGGAGATCTCGGAGGCCGTCGCCGTCTCGGCGGTGACGCGGCACTGGAGCACCTTCTTCAACGGGATGGCGGTCGATTTCGACCAGTTCAAGGCGGACCTCGGCGGCGAGTAGCCCGCCCACAGCAGGCACGCGAGCCATATCGCGATATGTCTTGATTTTAGATATATCGTGAATTATGTGCCCGGTCATGAGACACGAACATCACCGGGGCGGACACCGTCCGCCCCTCGGCCCGCCCCCGCATCGCGGGCGCCGGCCGTTCGACTATGGTGACCTGCGGCTCCTGGTCCTCTCGATGGCGGAGGAGCAGCCGCGGCACGGCTACGAGCTGATCAAGGCGATCGAGGAGCGGACCGGCGGCGGCTACAGCCCGAGCCCGGGCGTCATCTATCCGACGCTCGCCTGGCTCGAGGACATGGGGTATGCGGCCGCCTCGGCCGACGGCGGGCGCCGTCGCTATGCGATCACCGAGGAGGGCCGGGCCTTCCTGGCCGCCAACCGGGCGGCGCTCGAGGCAGTCGCTGAGCGCGCCGGCCGCGGCGAGGGCGGCCGTCGGCCGGCGCCCGAAGAAGTCGCCTCGGCCATGCATGCACTCAAGCATGCGCTGCGCCGGCGCTTCGCCGCGCCGCCCGCCGATCCCGCGACGGTCGAGGGCATTGCTGCCGCGATCCGCGCCGCCACCGAAACGGTCGAGCAGACGATGGCCGACATGACGCCCGAGTTCACCGAGGCCGGCGAGACCGTCCGCGAGGTCGCGGAGGTGCCCACCGGCCATGCGCAGCGTTACCTCGGGCAGCTCTGCAAGCACTTCGCGCACAAGGTCCCCGTCGACTTCGACGAGACCTCCGGCACCATCCGCTTCGACGTCGGCATCTGTCGGGTTCGCGCCGACGCTGCCACGCTGACCCTCGACCTGCAGGCGGCGCCGGATAAGATGGAGCGGCTGAAGGATGTCGTCGTCCGCCACCTTGTGCGCTTCGCCTTCCGCGAGGAGCTGCCGATCGCGTGGAAGGCGGCGTAGGCCACCGGCAGGGGCCTCGGGGAGACATATGGCGGAGGTAGTGCTTTTCCATTCGATCCTGGGGCTGCGGCCGGCCGAGGCGGCGATCGCCGCTCGGATGCGCGCGGCGGGGCACAAGGTGACGACGCCCGATCTATACGACGGGCTGCGGACGGACAGCTACAACGAAGGCTTCGGGATGCACGACGCGATCGGGGATGCCGAGCTGCTGCGGCGCGCCCGCGACGCCGTGGCGGCGCTGCCGGCGGAGACGGTCCTCGCCGGGGTCTCCATGGGCGGGGGCATCGCCGGCGAGCTCTGGAAGGACCGGCGCGAGACGGCCGGCGTCCTCTTCCTGCACGGGCCGGCGCCGCTGGCGCCGGCGCCGCGGCCGGGCACGCCGGTTGAGGTGCACATGGCCGACCCGGAGCCCTTCGACGACGAGGCTTTCATCGGGGCGTGGATCGCCGAGGCGCTGGCGCTGCCGATCGCTTTCAAGGTGTTTCGCTACGCCGGCGCCGGCCACTTTTTCACCGACGCGACGCTCCCGGACCACGACGCCGCGGCGGCCGAGCTGGCGCTCGGGCGGGCGGTGGATCTGCTTGCGCGGGTGTAGGGTGTCGGGACGCCGCCCGAACGGGTTAAGATGTGGTGAAGGCCGCAAAATAATATTGTTTTATTTCAATACTTTGACGTTTGCCCGATAGCCTTTCACCGCGAGCCGCGTGTGCCATTCCTGCCCCGGCCCGGTCGTTCGGCCAATTGTTCTGGGGGGATGCCTATGCGCTCGCCATTCGGCCCGGGACGCGCGACACTGGCACGATTCCAGCTTTCGCGAGGCGCAGGGCATGAAGGACCTTCCCGACCACGATCCCGTCGCGCTGCTGCGCGCCAACGTGGCCGCGCCCTTCGAGATGGCGCGGGCCATGCCGCCCGCGGTCTACACGTCGAAGGACTTCCTCGAGGCCGAGCTCGAGCGGCTGTTCCGGCGCGAATGGCTTTGCCTCGGACGCGCCGACGCGCTGGCGGAGCTTGGCGACTATGCCGCCTGGGAGATCGCCGGGCAGCCTGTGGCGGTGGTGCGCGACCGCGAGGGGCGGCTGAACGCCTTCTCGAACGTCTGCCTGCATCGGATGTCGACGCTGTTGCACGGCCGCGGCCGGACCAGGGCGATCGTGTGTCCGTACCATGCCTGGACCTACAACCTCGACGGCAGCCTGCGCGGGGCGCCGGCGATGTCGAAGAATACCGGCTTCCGGCGTGAGGACTACTGCCTGCCACGGATCCGCTGCGAGGAGTGGAAGGGCTGGATCTTCGTGACGCTGAACCCCGACGCCGCGCCGACCGCCGAGCGGCTGGCGGACGTGGGGGCGCTCGTCGACGACTTCGGCATGGAGGACTACGTCGAGACCTTCTTCGAGACCCACGTCTGGGACACGAACTGGAAGGTGCTGGCCGAGAACTTCATGGAAAGCTACCACCTGCCGGTCTGCCACGCGGCGACGATAGGCGGGCTGTCGAAGCTCGACGAGATGGTCTGCCCGCCGGGGCATCCGACCTTCAACTACCATACGATCCTGAAGGACGACTCGCTGAAGATCGCGCTGGCGCATCCGTCGAATACCCGCCTCGAGGGAGACCGGCGGCGCACGACCTTCCTGCTGTCGATCTACCCGAGCCTGCTTATCACGCTGACGCCGGGCTACTTCTGGTACCTGACGCTGCATCCCGGCGCGGTTCCGGGCCAGGTCCGGATCGGCTTCGGCGGCGGCATGTCGCCGGACTTCGTCAACGACCCCGAGGCGCAGGCACACTTCGCACAGGTGAAGACGCTGCTCGACGAGGTCAACGTCGAGGACCGCGGCTGCACCGAGAAGGTGTTCCGCGGCCTCTCCTCGGGACTGGCGAAGCCGGGCCACCTGAGCCACCTGGAGCGCCCGAACTACGACTTCGCCCGCTACATCGCGGCGCAGATGGAATAGCGCCGCCTCTATTCAGGCGACGTGGTCGGCGACATAGGCGCCGCGCTCGCCCATCGGGCGCGGCCGGCCGGTGGTCGTGTCGTGGGCGGTCTGCAGCTCGAGCGCCGCGTTGAGCTCGGCGCCGAGCAGCACCACGAAGGCGCTGGCGTAGAGCCAGAACAGCAGGCCCGCAATCGCGCCGAGCGAGCCGTAGGTGCGGTTGAAGTTCGGGAAGGAAGAGAAGTACGCCGAGAGCGCCAGCGACACCGCCAGCCAGCCGAGCGTCGCCACCACCGCGCCGACGGTGATCCAGCGCTTGCGGGCGAACGCGCGGTGCGGCCCGTAGCGGTAGAGGGCGCCGATCACGAACACCACCGCCACACCAAGGATCAGAAGCGGCACCCAACGGGCGAGGAAGTCGCCGACGGCGCCGACGTCGGTGAAGGCCAGAATCGCCGGCACCGCGACGACGGCAAGGAGCGCCACGACGACGCCGACGATCAGCACGAAGGTAAGCGCGAGCGAAATCAGGTACTGCGCGAGGAGACTGCGCTCGTCGATCTCGCGGTAGACGACATTCAGCCCCTCGATCAGCGCCGTCACGCCGGCCCGCGCGCTCCAGAGGAGCAGCGCGAAGGAGACAAGCGAGGCGATCCCGAGCTTCGCCTGCGGCGCGGCGACGACCGCGTTCACCTGCGTCGCCAGCAGGTCGAAGACATCGACCGGCAGAAGCGGCTTGACCGAGGCGAGCGTCGCGTAGACTTGGTGCGGGTCGGCCACGAGCCCGTAGACCGCGATCAGCGCCGCGATCGCGGGAAACATCGCGAGCACCGCGAAGAACGCGACCCCGGCGGCGATGATCGAGAGATGATGCTCGGTGATCCCGTTCCACACTCGCCGGAAAACCGCCCCCCAGGCCCGCGGCGGCATATCGGCCGGCGTCCGCGCATCGCGGCCGGGTCCGGGCGGAACGACATCGGTCTCGGGTTTCAGCGGGAGGGCTCCTCGGGTCACCGGGTCGTGAGCAACAATGCCCGGCGACTGGGGACGTTCCGAGGCCGGCGCGTCAATAGTGGTAGCGGCATCGGACGATCGCGATCGCCTCGCTACCGACCCGGTACACCAGCCGATGCTCCCGGTCGATCCGGCGCGACCAGAAGCCCGCCGGGTCGCCCTTCAACGCTTCGGGCTTGTCGGGCTTGCCCGTACCCCCGAATTGCTAACGCAGACACTCCTCTATCAGGGTGTTCAGCTTGCGCGCGGCCTTTGTCGGCGACAACCACGCCTGATCCTTGACGTAAGCCTGCGGTTGCAGACTAGGCTGATGCCGGCGGCGGAGGGAGGCGGTGGATGGCGGGCAGGCTCGGGGGTAAGGTCGCGATCGTCTCCGGCGGGGCGACCGGCATGGGGGGCGCCGCCTCGCGGCTGTTCGCGGCGGAGGGAGCGAGGGTGGCGATCCTCGACCGAAACGCCAAGGCGGGCGAGGCCACCGCCGCCGAGATCCGCGCGGCGGGCGGCCGGGCGGAGGCGTTCGAGGCCGACGTCTCGGACGAGGCGCAGGTGGGCGCCGCCGTTGCGCGGATCGCAGAAGGCTTCGGGCCGGCGACGGTGCTCTTCAACCACGCCGGCACGCTGATCGTGAAGCCGTTCCTCGAGACGACCGCCGCTGAATGGGACTGGCTGCACGCGGTCAACGTGCGCTCGATGTTCCTGGTGACGCGGGCGGTGCTGCCGGGGATGATCGCTGCGGGCGGCGGATCGATCGTCTGCACCTCGTCGATCTCGGCCGTCGCCGCGACTCCCTGCGAGGTGCTCTACGACACGACCAAGGGTGCGGTTCACATGTTCGCGCGTGCGATCGCCGTCGAGTTCCGTGACCGCGGCATCCGCTGCAACGCGGTCTGTCCCGGCTTCGTCCGCACGCCGCACGGGTTGCGCGAGGTCGACGACCTGACCCGCTACGGTGTCGACGTCTCGGAGGCGGCGCTGGCCGCGCAGCAGGGCCGGATCGCGGAGCCCGAAGAGATCGCCCGCGCGGCGCTCTTCCTTGCGTCCGACGAGGCGAGCTTCGTCAACGGCGCCCGGCTCTTCGTCGACAATGGCTTCACCGCCGCCTGAGAGCCCTCGGCAAGGCACTGCGCCCCGCGAGCATGACCGCGTGTCCGCGCGCGGACAGAATTGCAAGTACTTGAAATCGCTAGATTCGTCCGCGGCCGTTAGTGTGGCCTTTACGGTTGTCCGCACCCGCCGGCCCAGAATGGCCAACGCCCCGGAGCCAGGACGCGACGCAGGTCAGTGGAAGAGCGCGTCGCCCTGCTCGTCGATCACCTGCCTGGCCTTTCGCAACGTCAGATCCGCGGCTTCGTCCGCACTCTCGCAGGTGTCGGCGCGGATGAGGCGATAGGATCTGGGTCCGCCTTCGGCGTCCTTCTCGATCCGGGCCGCGATGCGATAGCGACTGCCTTCCCGGATCGGCTCGACGAAAATCCTGAAGTCCTTGTAGGCCTGCGGTTCCGACTCCGGCGCGGCGGCGGATGAGCGGCCGAAGAGGCGGGAGAGGAGCGACATCGGGCTACTGGTCCAGGAAGGAGCGGAGCTTCCGAGACCGGCTCGGATGCTTCAGCTTGCGCAAAGCCTTGGCCTCGATCTGGCGGATGCGCTCGCGGGTGACGGAGAACTGCTGGCCGACCTCCTCGAGGGTGTGGTCGGTGTTCATGCCGATGCCGAAGCGCATGCGCAGGACGCGCTCCTCGCGCGGGGTGAGCGAGGCGAGGACGCGGGTGGTGGTTTCCTTCAGGTTGAGCTGGATGGCGGACTCGAGCGGCAGGATGGCGTTCTTGTCCTCGATGAAGTCGCCGAGCTGCGAATCCTCCTCGTCGCCGATCGGCGTCTCCAGAGAAATCGGCTCCTTGGCGATCTTCATCACCTTGCGGACCTTCTCGAGCGGCATCTGCAGCTTCTCGGCCAGCTCCTCGGGCGTCGGCTCGCGGCCGATCTCGTGCAGCATCTGCCGGCCGGTGCGGACGAGCTTGTTGATCGTCTCGATCATGTGCACCGGGATGCGGATCGTCCGCGCCTGGTCGGCGATCGAGCGGGTGATCGCCTGGCGGATCCACCAGGTGGCGTAGGTCGAGAACTTGTAGCCGCGGCGGTACTCGAACTTGTCGACGGCCTTCATCAGGCCGATGTTGCCCTCCTGGATCAGGTCGAGGAACTGCAGCCCGCGGTTGGTGTACTTCTTGGCGATCGAGATCACGAGGCGGAGGTTGGCCTCGACCATCTCCTTCTTCGCCTGGCGGGCTTCCTTCTCGCCCTTCTGCACCTGGTTCACGATGCGGCGGAACTCGGAGATGTCGACGCCGACGTACTGGCCGACCTCGGCCATCTCCTGGCGCGTCTCCTCGACCTTGTCGCGGAAGCGGGTGACGAGCTGCTCCCAGCCGCGCGACCTGAGCTTGCCGACGCGGTCGATCCAGCCGGGCTCGAGCTCGGCGCCGCGGTACTCGTCGATGAACTCCTGCCGGCCGACGCGCGCCTGGTCGGCGAGCTTCACCATCGCGCCGTCGAGCGTCATGATCTTGCGGTTGATGCCGTAAAGCTGGTCGACCAGCGTGTCGATGCGGTTCTGGTGCAGGTGAAGCGAGTTCACGTGCTCGACGATCTCGCTGCGCAGCCGCTGGTAGTCGCGCTCCTGGTTGGTCGAGAAGGTCTCGTCGCGGTTCAGCGTCGCCGACAGCCGGCTGTCCTGCATCTCGGCAAGCCGCACGTAGTCATTTGCGATCCGCTCCAGCGTCTCGAGCACCTGCGGCTTCAAGGCCGCTTCCATCGCGGCCAGCGACAGGTTGCCCTGGTCGTCGTCCTCCTCCTCCTCGGGGTCGGGGCGCGGCGCCTCCTCTTCCTCCTCCTCGGCGAGCAGCTCCTCCCCGCCCTCCTCGTCGTCCTCCTCGTCATCGGAGGCGGCGGCCTGGCGGACCGGCTCGGGGCGCGCCGCGGCGGCCGCGGCTGGGGCCGGCGCGGGCTTTGGGGCCGAGGCGGGTGCCGGCGCGACGACCTCGGGCTTCAGCCCCGCCATCACGCTCTCGACCTCGTCGTGCTCCATCTGCCCCGAGAAGGTGGTCTCGAGATCGATCACGTCGCGCAGCATGATCGCCTCGTCGAGCAGCTCGTCGCGCCAGACGGTGATCGCCTGGAAGGTCAGCGGGCTCTCGCAGAGCCCGGCGATCATAGTGTTTCGCCCGGCCTCGATGCGCTTGGCGATCGCAATCTCGCCCTCGCGCGACAGGAGCTCGACCGAACCCATCTCGCGCAGGTACATCCGGACGGGATCGTCGGTGCGGTCGAGCGCCTCGCCGCCGACCGAGGTCATCGCGAGCTCGCGCGAACCGCTCTCCTCGGTTGCCGGCGGGGCGTCGTCGCGCGCGGCGTCGTCCTCGTCCGCCTCCTCGTTATCGACGACATTGATGCCCATCTCGGACAGCACTGCCATCACGTCCTCGATCTGCTCGGAGGTCACCTGATCGGGCGGCAGGACCTCGTTCAACTCGTCATAGGTGATGTAGCCGCGGGCGCGGGCGGTCGCGATCATCTTCTTGACCGCGGCCTGGCTCATGTCGAGCATCGGGCCGCCGCCGTCCCCGCCGCCAGAATCGTCCGGCTTTTTGGGATCGGTGTCTTTGGTGGCCATGGGCGGGGACTCCATGTGTTCCCGGGAATGGGCGAGGGACCCGGGCGAATCTTTTGGTTGTCTCTTACGAATCAGTGATTCGCAATTGCTGCATCAACGTTTTCGTGGCCGGCGTGACTCTCGGGCCTCGGGCATGCGCACCTTGTCGGCAAACTCGGCACGCTCGGCTTCGTAAGAGCTGCCGGCCTCTTCGAGCGGGCGGGCGTTGGCATTGAACTCCGACTCCGTCGCGGCCCGCAGCCTTACGGTCAAGGGATCGATAACGGTACTCTCCATATCCACGCTGAACGTCTCGACTTCCCTGCAGCTTTCTTCGATCTCCAGAGATCGCTCTGAGATGGCCTCGTGCCGCTCGAGTTCCTCGATCAATACCTTGCGCGCGTTTTCCGGGGTGGCCCGAGGGCCCAGATGACGGTTGGCGCGAATCGGCGCGGGGTCCAGATGAGGCAATGGATCGCCGCCATATCGCAAGGCAACCTGCTCCAGGAACCCGCGCGACTCAGTTAGGGGGCCGGACAAGGCAGACAAGAGGGCGGAACGAATCTTCCCGTGATTCGGCGAAAGGAACTCGATTCGCTCCAGCCGCTCTTCGAATTCGGCCGCAACTTCGGGATGGTGGAGGCAAGCCAGCAGGATCGTGCTCTCCCGCCGCCTTGCCTCGGCGGCGGCGCCCGTCTCTCCTCCAGCGAGCATCGACCCCTTGGCCGAAGGCGTCACCGAGGGAGCCTGGCTGCGCACGGGTGCGCGCCGCGCCCACCGGTCGCCGCGGGGCCGCACCTGCGCTCCGGTGGGCGGGATCTCCTTCCGCACGGGCGCGAAGAGCACGGCGCGGCGGGCGCGGATCTCCCGCTCCCAGTGGGCGCGGAGCGATGCGTCGCCGATGCGGGCGAGATGCGCCTTGAGTCGGGCGTCGAGCGCGGCGCGGCGCTCGGGGCTGTCGAGGACGTGGCCCTCGGTTTCGCGGGTCCAGAGCAGGTCGACGATCGGCCGCGTCGCGGCGAGGATGGCGGCGATGGCAGCAGGACCGCCCGCCCGGACGACGTCGTCGGGGTCCTGGCCCGGCGGCAGCAGCGCGAATCGCAACGAGCGGTCGGGGCCGAGCAGCGGCAGCGCGAGGTCGATCAGCCGCTGCGCCGCTGCGAGGCCGGCCGCATCGCCGTCGAGGGCGACGACAGGCTCGGGAGCGAGGCGCCAGAGCCGTTCGAGCTGCGCCTCGGTGATCGCGGTGCCGAGGGGCGCCACCGCATGCTCGATGCCGGCGGCGGCCAGCGCGATCACGTCCATGTAGCCCTCGGTGACGACAACCGTCCCGGCCCTGCCGGCGGCGGCGCGGGCCCGGTCGGCGTTGTAAAGCGTCAGCCCCTTGTCGAAGAGCGGGGTGTCGGGCGAGTTCAGGTACTTGGGCTGCTGGTCGGGGGCTATGGCGCGGGCGCCGAAGGCGATGGCCCGACCGCGCTCGTCGCGGATCGGGAACATGATTCGGCCGCGGAAGCGGTCATAGGGCGAGCCGCCGTCGGGAACGATGATCAGCCCGGCCTCGACGAGCCGCTCGCGCGGGAACTTCGGGCCGAGGTGCTCGAGGAGCGCTGTGCGGAAGTCGGGGGAAAATCCGATCTCGAAGCGCTCGCGGAGCGCCGGGTCGAGCCCGCGGCGGTCGAGGTAGGCGCGCGCGGCAGTGGCGCGGGCACCGGCGAGCTGGGTGCGGTAGAAGCGGATCGCTGCCTCGAGGGCGTCCGACAAACCCTGCCGCTCGGCGGCGCGCTCGGCGGCAACCGGATCGCGGGCGGGCATCGCCATGCCCGCCTCGCCGGCCAGCGCCTCGATCGCCTCCATGAACCCGATCCGCTCGGTCTCGCGCAGGAAGCTGATCGCGTCGCCCTTGGCGTGGCAGCCGAAGCAATAATAATAGCCCTTCGTGTCGTCGACGTGGAAGGACGCGGTCTTCTCCTGATGGAAGGGGCAGGGGGCCCAGAAGTCGCCCTTGGACGGCTTCGACTTGTGCGGGTCCCAGCTGACCTTGCGCCCGACGATGCGGCCGAGCGGAACCCGGCTCAGGAGCTCCTCGACGAATCCGGGCGGCAGCGACATGGCCGGACTATCGGCGCGGCCGACGGGCTTGGCAAGGGAGCCCGGGGGGTCGTGGACCCTGCCCGATCCCGGGCTCCGACAGACCTCTGCAGAAGGTCGCACTCCGCGTCCCCGGGACGCGGGGAATCATTGGTGCTCTTTAGTGCGAGCGACTAACGGACCCACCCGCCCACAACAGCACCTGCTACCACCCTACCAGCGACCCCGATCCTTCGGGCGGGTCCGATGGGGACCCTAGCGCCAGCCGGTGTCAGCATCGTGACGCGCGCCGGTTCCGCGTGTTTCAACTGTCGCAGGACGATCGTGACGGTCAACGGGACGGATCACACGCCCCGGCGCAGCCGCAGCCGCCCGAGGCCGGCCGCCTCGAACTCGAGTGCGGGCCCGTTCGGGCCGAGGCGGAGCACCCGCCGGAAGCGGCCGGCCGCGTGCATGCCGCGCTCGGCCTCGGCGCGGTGGGCGTGGGCCGAGACGCCGTCGGGAAGATCGTCGAGCACGCGCTCGTGAGCCGCGTCCTTGGGGCCGCTGTTGCGGGCACGGGATGCGTATACGGCCATCGCGGCGAAGGCGACGAGCTGGGCGGTGCGCCAGGCGATCGGCGAGAGCAGGAAGGTGGGCAAGGAGCGGCCTCCGGCGGAGCGGTTGTCCCACAGGATATAGCGCCGGCGGGACGTCGCGCAACGCCCGCCGCTGCGGCGCGCCGGGAACCATGCGCGAGAGCGGACGTTAAGTGCAGCCGAACACACGCAACGCTCTGGAGAACCACATGACGCGAAGCATCATCCTCGCCCTGGTCGCCGTCGCCGCCCTCGCGGCCTGCAACACTATGAAGGGCGCCGGCAAGGACATTTCGACCGGGGGTCAGGCGATCACCAACGAGGCCCAGGAAACCCAGCAGAAGATGTAGCCGGGCTCAGGCCGCTTCGGCGAAGAGCGCGTCTCCGCCGGCACCGACGATCCGGGCGGGGACGATGTCTCCAGGCTTGTGCCGCGCGGCCAGCCGCGCCTGGGCGAAGCCCTCGGTGCGGCCAAGGTCGGGCCGCTCCATCAGGAGCCGAACCGGGCGGCCGAGCATCGACGCATGATGAAGGCGGACACGGTCCGTGCCGGCGGCCCGGAGGCGTTCGGCACGATCGCGGATCGCCTCGCCGGGTACCTGCGGCATCCGTGCGGCCGGCGTGCCGGCGCGCGGGCTGTAAGGGAAGACGTGGAGCCAGGTGAGGCCGCATTCCTCGACCAGCCGTAGCGAATTCTCGAACATCCCCTCGGTCTCGGTCGGGAAGCCGGCGATCAGGTCGGCGCCGAAGACTACGTCCGGCCGGGCGGCGCGCACGTCCGCGCAGAAGGCAATGGCCTGGTCGCGGAGATGGCGGCGCTTCATCCGCTTCAGGATCAGATCGTCGCCCGCCTGCAGCGACAGGTGCAGGTGGGGCATCAGCCTCGGCTCGGTGGCGATCGCCTCGACGAGGCGGTTGTCCGCCTCCACGGAGTCGATCGAGGAGAGGCGGAGCCGCGGCAGTCCGGGGACACCGGAGAGGATGCCGGCAACCAAGTCTCCAAGGCACGGCGCGCCGTCGAGGTCGGCGCCCCAGCTCGTCAGGTCAACCCCGGTCAGCACCACCTCGTTGAAGCCGCGGTCGGCGAGCCGCGCGACCTGCTCGACCACGGTGGCGGCGGGGACGCTGCGCGAGTTGCCGCGGCCGTAGGGGATGATGCAGAAGGTGCAGCGGTGGTCGCAGCCGGTCTGCACCTGGACGTAGGCACGCGCACGCGTGCCGAGGCCGTCGACCAGCGGCGCGGCGGTGCGCCGCTCGGCCATGATGTCGGGTACGGCGATGCGCGGGCCATCGCCGGCGGCAAGATTGGCCCAGGCCTCTGGCTTCAGCTTCGCGGCGTTGCCGAGCACGAGGTCGACCTCGGGCATAGCGGCGAAGGTCGCGGGCTCAGTCTGCGCGGCGCAGCCGGTTACGACAACCCGCGCCTCGGGATGGTCGCGGCGCAGGCGGCGGATCTGCTGACGCGCCTGCCGCACGGCCTCGGCGGTCACGGCGCAGCTGTTGACGACGACGGTGTCGCCGACGCCCGCGGCCGCGGCGAGGCCCTTCATCGCCTCGGTCTCGTAGGCGTTGAGCCGGCAGCCGATGGTGGCGAAGACCGGCGCGCTCATGCGAGCGCCTCGACGAACTCCGGCGCGAGGCGGCCTTCGAAGACCAGCGCGGTCGGACCGGTCATCCAGACGCCGTCCTCGCGCCAGTCGATGCCGAGGATGCCACCATCGAGGCGGACCGCGACCTTGCGCCCGGTCAGGCCGCGGCGGGCGGTGGCGACCGCAGCGGCGCAGGCGCCCGAGCCGCAGGCGAGGGTCACGCCGGTGCCGCGCTCCCAGACGCGCATCCGCACGGTTTCCCGGTCGATCACCTGGACGAACTCGACGTTGGTGGCTTCGGGGAACAGCGGGTCGTGCTCGACGCGCGGGCCGATGGTCGCGAGATCGACCGCCTCGGCGTCCGGGACGACGAAGACGCAGTGCGGGTTGCCCATGCCGACGGCGCTCGGAGCGCCCTCGAGGGGCAGGGCGTCGAGATCGACCGGCCGCGCCAGCGGCACGCGCTCCCAGGTGAGCTCGGGCGGCCCCATGTTCACCCGGATCAGCCCGCCTTCGGCGGCCTCGGCGCGCAGCACGCCGCGGCCGGTGCGGAGCTCGAGCGCGTCGGCGCCGCTCTCGTCCATCAGCAACCTTGCCACGCAGCGGGTGGCGTTGCCGCAGGCGTCGGCGAGGGTGCCGTCGGCATTCCAGAAGTCCACCGCAGCGGTCGTTTCGCCGGTGTCGCGGATAACCGCGAGCTGGTCGAAACCGACCCCGCGGTTGCGGTCGCCGAGCGCGCGTGCCAGCGCCGGCGTCACGGGCGCGCCGCCGCCCCGGGCATCGATAACGACGAAGTCGTTGCCGAGCCCGTGCATCTTGAGGAACCGGAGGCCATGACGGCCGGTGCGGGA
The DNA here is from genome assembly GCA_046348915.1 of Amaricoccus sp. Classification (GTDB taxonomy): domain Bacteria; phylum Pseudomonadota; class Alphaproteobacteria; order Rhodobacterales; family Rhodobacteraceae; genus Amaricoccus. The sequence goes on along the minus strand of JAXMDH010000044.1, from coordinate 29,169 downwards.
TTCGCCGTCCATGGCGCGGTATATAGGCAAAGGCGGCGCCGCAGGCCACAGCGGACGCGCGGCCGGAACGCTACTTGCGGGTGAACTCCAGCCTCTGGCCGTCGTCGGTGAAAGTGAGGCGGAGGGTTCCGGGCGCGCCTGACTGGTCGGCGAGGAACTGGGCGAAGGCCTGCGGGAGGGGGCCGAGCATCTCGACGAGGGGCTTGAAGCGGCCTTCGGGAGCCAGTGCCGCGGTGAAGACGCCGCCATCGCGCGGCGTGATGCGGACGCTCGCGCCGGTGGCGAGGTCGAGCCGCAGCCCGGCGCCGTCAACGGCGACCGAGGCGTCACCCACGGCGGGGTTCGTGTAGGCCCCGGCGAGCGGGGCGAGCGGCGGCGGCGGCGCGGGGCCCGCGACCGGCGCGAAGGCGGCGGCGGAAGCGGCCGCAGCCGCCTTGGCGGCTTCGAGCCGCTGGGCAACGTGGTCGACGTCGGGGTTGCCGAGCAACCGGTCGAGCGTCCACTCGCCGATGGCGTCGGGGAAGCCGACGTTCTGCAGGTTGGTCAGCACGATCACCCCGACGTCGTGGTCGAGCGCGGTCCCGATGTAGGCGCCGAATGACGGGGTGCCGCCGTTGTGCCAGGTGATCGTGCCGTTGGGGGTCGCCTGCAGCACCCAACCCATTGCGTAAGCGAGCTTGTCGTTGATTCCGACGCGAGCGGTTTTGGTGACGGCGAGGTTCTCGGGCGACACGATCGGCTTGCCCTCGAAGCTGCCGTGGGCGAGGTGGAGCCGCATCCAGCGAGAGAGGTCGTCGACGGTCGAGTTGATCGCACCGGCGCCTGAGAAGCTGTAGGGGAATATCGGGCTGAACGGGACCTCGACCGAGCCGTCGGGAGAGTAGCGGTTGCCGACAGTGGCGTTCGCCGCTGCTTCGATCGATTCCGCCGAGGACGACGACCGGGTCATGCCGAGGGGCCCGAAGATGGTGGCGTGCAGCACGTCCTCCCACGCGGGCACGCCGAATTCCTTCGCCAACATGCGGCCGGCCGCGATGTGGGTGATGTTGGTATAGGCGAAGGTCGAGCGGAAGCTCGTCACGGGGTCGACGTAGCGCAGCGAGTGAACCATCTGCGCCTGATCGGCGCCGAACAATCCGACCATGTCGTTGGCATAGGACGGCATCCCCGACCGCTGGGCCAGCAGGTCGAAGACGCGGAACTCCTGGCTGACCCAAGGGTCCTTCAACTGGAATTCCGGCGAAAGGTCGACGACGCGGTCGTCCCACCGGAACAGTCCGCGGTCGACGCCGATCGCGAGCGTCGTGGCAAGGAAGGCCTTGGTGGTGGAGCCGATCTGGAAGATGGTCTCGGGGTCGACCGGCGGCCCGCCCTTGCGCGCCACGCCGAAGCCCCTAGCATAGACGAGCCGGTCGCCGCTCACGATTCCGATGGCGAGGCCGGGGTCGTCGAAGGCCTTCATGCCGTCGGCGATGTAGGCCTCGAGCTTCGGAACCAGCGCCTCGATCCTCGCATCCATCGCCGGGTCGGCCGCAGCAGATCCCGACGCGGCCGCGAGGAGGAGGCTTGCGGCCGCGATCGGCCGCAGCGACGGCCAGCCGCGGAGGGGGGTGCAGGCCGGCACGCGACCATTCTCCGTCATCAGCAACCCTCCCCGTGTGATTGTCGATTGTGGCACGATTCGCACTGCGGTGTCTCTGCCGACCGGCCCGGCTCAGCCGCCGCGGGCGTCGAGCGCGGCGGAGACGCCGTGGAGCGAGAAGGAGAGGCGGACCTTGACGCCGTCGACCAGCGTAAGGGTGACGTTGCCGGACCGTTCGCTGCGCAGCCTGGCGAGGAGCAGCGGATCGAGGGCAAGGGTGGCCTCGCAGCCGTCGGCGCCGCAGGTCCGCCAGGGCGCCACCCAGGGCGGCGCGCCGCCGAGCGTCAGGGCGATGCCGTCCGGGAGATAGAGCGGCAGCGGCGTCAGGATGCGGAGGACCGGCGCCGGCCCGGCGGCGGCGATGACGCGAAGCACCTCGCTGCCGTCCGAGCCCCTGACGGAGGTATGGGCCGGGCAGGCAGTCCCCGGGCAGTCGAGTTGCCAGTCGCGGAAGGGCTCGGGCGCGTGCCAGGCCGCGGGCGGGTCGGCGATCGCGGGGAGCGACGCGAGCAGGGTCGCGACAAATGTCTGCATTCCCAGAGACTTGTTAAGCATGATCCGGCCGTTCTTTCACCCTTGCTTCACGCTGCTCGCCGAATGTCCTGCCACGCGGTCGAAGGGCCGGCGCGGCTGGAACGGAAGAGCAGAGTCCGGTGCCGCACGAGTCAGAAGGGCGTTCCTCGGTGCCGCTGCGGCGGGACCATTCACGACACCGGCGGCGTCGAAGGCGTCGCATGAACTAGGGAAGCTTCCAATGTCCAGCATTCTGACCAACACCAGCGCGCTCGTCGCCCTCCAGACCCTCAAGAGCACCAGCGTCGGCCTCGCGAAGGCCCAGAACGAGATCTCGACCGGCCTGAAGGTCGCGACCGCGAAGGACAACAGCTCTTCCTGGTCGATCGCCTCGACCATGAGCTCCGACGTCGCCTCCTACAAGAAGCTCGGCGACGCCCTGACCTCGGCTTCCGCGATGGTCGGCGTGGGCCGCACCGCGGCGGAGCAGATTTCCGGGATCCTGAAGCAGATCCAGGAGAAGGTCGTCCAGGGCCAGAACCCGGACGCCGACACGACCAAGCTCGATGCCGAGATCACGGCGCTTTCGGACACGATCACCTCGATCGCGAACTCGGCGCAGTACAACGGCATCAACCTCGTCGGCGCGACCGGCGCGAACCAGACGGTGACCGTTGCGATCATGCGCGACGCCTCGGGTGCGCTGACCACCGACACGGTGTCGCTCACCGCGGTGACGCTCAACGCGATGGCCGCGTCGATCAGCACGGCCTCGACCCCGGACGCGGTCGACAGCCTGATCGACACCGCCAACGCCGCCGCGGCGGACTTCGGTGCCGCCCAGGCGCGGATCGAGGCGCAGAACGACTTCCTGTCGAAGCAGGCGGACGCTCTGAAGACCGGTATCGGCGCAATGGTCGACGCCGACATGGAAGAGGCCTCGGCGCGGCTCTCGGCGCTGCAGACCCAGCAGCAGCTCGGCATCCAGGCTCTGTCGATCGCCAACCAGGCGCCGCAGAGCGTGCTGTCGCTGTTCCGCTGACGCGACCTGACGGGGCGGGCTTCGGCCCGCCCCGATCCTTCTCCGGCCGCGCCTTCCCCTCACTGCAAGAGGCATTCCGATGAATCCGCATGCCCAGGCCCGCGATGGCTACGGAGTAGCCGCCCCCACCCGCACCGCCCGCGGCACCGAATACGCCGTCTTCGCCCAGGTCACCCGCCGCCTCCGCGCGGTCGACGAGTCGGACCGGGCCGCCTACGGCAAGCTCGCCGAGGCCGTCATCGACAACCAGCGGCTCTGGGGCACGCTGGCCGAGGACCTGCTGCTCGAGACCAACGTGCTGCCGGCGCCGCTCCGCGCGCAGCTCATCTCGCTGGCCGAGTTCGTGCGTCGGCACAGCCTCTCGGTGCTGCGCGGCCAAGCCAAGGTCGCCGCGCTCGTCGACATCAACACCGCCATCATGCGCGGGCTGCGCGGGGAAGTGGAGGCGGCGGCATGAGCGGCCTCGTCCTCAAGCTCGGCCCGCACGAGCGGATCATGATCAACGGCGTGGTGATGGAAAACGGCGACCGGCGGGCGCGGCTGAACGTGCTGACGCCCGAGGCGAACGTCCTGCGCCTGCGCGACGCGATCCATCCCGACGAGGCGAACACGCCGGTCCGGCGGGTCTGCTACATCGCCCAGCTGGTCCTGGCCGGCGAGGCCGACCCGGAGGAGGCGGCGCGGCAGCTGAACCGCGGCATCGAGCAGCTTTCCCAGGTTTTCCAGGACCCGGACAGCCGGGCCTCGCTCGCGGCCGCGACGGCGGCAGTGGCGGAGCGGCGCTTCTACCAGGCGATGAAGGCGCTTCGGGCGGTCCTGCCGCGGGAGGCGCGGCTCCTCGGGCTGAACTCCGGGGGGTGACGCGATGAGCTATCAGCCGACGATCCCAATGGGAGGCGTCGCGGGGTGGCGCTTCCTCGAGCGGACCCAGGCGACGCAGCAGGCGACCTTCGACAAGAGCGCCGACGTGCAGCGCGACGTCGCCTACTTCGAGGAGAAGATCGGCTCGATCACCTCGGCGGCGGACCTGGTCGCCGACCGGCGGCTCCTCAAGGTTGCGCTCGGCGCCTTCGGGCTCGACGGCGAGATCGCCAAGAAGGCCTTCATCCGCAAGGTGCTCGAGGAGGGGACGACCGATCCGAAGGCGCTGGCGAGCCGGCTGACCGACAAGTCGTTCGCCAGGCTCTCGGAAGCCTTCGGCTTCGGCGACGCGAGCGGCCCCTACACCGCGGCGGCGGGCTTTGCGGCGAAGATCACCGATGCCTACAGGAAGCGCGCCTTCGAGGCGGCGGTCGGCGACGCCGACAACAACATGCGGCTGGCGCTCAACTTCAAGCGCGAGATCGCCGATCTCGCCACCCGGGGCGAGAACGGCGCGAGTTGGTACAACGTCCTGGGCTCGAAACCGCTGCGGCAGGTGTTCGAGAAGGCCTTCGGGCTGCCGACGGCCTTCGCGCAGGTGGACATCGACAGGCAGCGCGACGTGCTCGCCGACAAGACCGGCGCGCTCCTCGGCGGCGATACGCTCGCGGTCTTCAAGGACCCGGCGGCGGTCGAGAAGGTGATCACGCGCTTCCTGGCGCGGGCACAGATCGACGAGGGCGCCAGCGCCCGATCGCCGGCGTCCGCCGTGCTGACCCTGCTGCAGGGGGGCGGCGGCGGATCGCAGGGGATCCTGAACCTGCTGGCGTCGAAGGGCTGACCGGGTCGTTGTAGCCGAACCCGCGCCCGTGCCACTATCGGGCGCCGTCCCGACCGGGCTCCGGCATGGTCGCGGGGCGGGGCTTGCGGGGCACGGGACGGCAGCCGATCGAAGCGGGAGGGGCGGCCGAGGCATTCGTCGAGCCGCTGGATCGGATCGTCGACCGGCGGGCGCGGATCGCGATCGAGGCGCTCTCGGCGCGGATCGACGCCCGCTGTTCGCTGGCAGAGGTGCTTGCCGACCCTCTGTTCCTCGAAGATCCGAGCGGGCACGTGGCGCTCTTCCCCGATCATGGAGTCGTGCACGGTCGGGACGTGGCGCGGCAGGTGCTGCAGGTGCTTGACACGGCTTCGGGCAGGCTGATCCCGGGGCGGGATCCGGGCCGCCTCGGCTGGATGAAGCGGTACGGGGTCCTCCTCGCCTACCTGCACGACATCGGGATGGTCGACGTCTCGGCCGCCGGACGGGCGATGCACCCGGAATTCGCGGCCCAGGCGGCGCTCGGCCCGGCGTTCGACCCGATCGTCGCGCTCCTGGAGGGTGACCGCGCCGGTATCGCCGCCCGGCTCGAAGGCCTGCCCGCGCCCCGCGCGGTTCTGCGCGAGCTGCTGGCGATGGCCTGCTGCCACAGCAAGAGCAAGGTGCCGGTGGCGGTGCTGAACGATCCCAGCCGGTTGCGGGCGGCCATGCGGGCGGCGACGGGGACCGACCTCGCGACGCTCTACCGCGTGCAGAGAGGCGAGGAAGTGGACGCGGCGTTGCGGATGGCGAATGGCTTCGGCTGGCTCGAGGCGGCGGACGGGCCCGGCAAGGCGCTGGTCGAGGACGTGGTCGATACGCTGCGGGTACTGCGCTGCGCCGACGCGCTGCGGCAGCGCGGGACGGCGCTGAAGACGTCGGGCGGCTACGAGGTCTTCGTCGACGCGCGCTCGGGCAATGCGGTCTTCGCGCTGCGTCCCGATCCCGGGCGGCTTTGGCTGCTCGAGGTCGACGACCCGATCGTGGCCGGCGAGGCGAACGTGGCGGCCAGCCAGCTCGACCGCGACGGCAACCTCAGGATCGCGTTCCACCAGGGGGCCTTCCGCGACACCGCGACCACGCGGGCGGCGGCGCGGAACGCGGCCCTGATGGTGAGCGACATCCAGGCCGACGCCATCGGCAGCTTCGCGCGCGCCGACGCCGCCGCGCATCCCGAGCTCCGGGCGCACGGCGAGCTCGCGATCCTACTCGAGGCGGTGCCCGAGAACCCCGGCTTCGCGCCCGCGGTCGCGGTGTCGCTCGCGACGCTCGACCCGCCGGCGGGTGCGCGCGTCCGGGTGGTCGCCGCACCCACGGCCGGTGCGGCCGCCGCGGCGCCGCGCGCAGGTACGCCGGTCGCCTGGGACCGGGCGCAGCGTGTCGAGGTGTTGGAGCAGCTCGGGCGGGTCGGCCTCCGGACTCTCGCGATCGACCCGGCGGCGGCGTTCCACGGCGCGCGGATTATATCGCTGACGGCCGGGGAACGGCTGATAGCGGCGGGCACCGCGCCCGACTTCGTGTACGTCCCGCTCGGGTCGGGGGTCCGCGGCTTGCCGCTCGGCGGCTATGCGCCCTTTGCCGTGCCGGCCTGGGTTCCGGTTGGCATCACCGGGGTGATCCGCGGCGCCGCCCGCAATTCCGACGTGTATGCGGAACAGGCAATGCAAGTTCTGGCGATTCCGAAGGAGACGTTTCTCGCGCACTGGCCGGTCACCTACAACCGGCAGGGGTTCGCCGCCCTGTTCCGTGGTCCGGAACAGGGCGGCGCGTGAGGGGGATCAGGAGCGGGCCGGATCGGCGGACCTGGCCGGCCAGTCGAAGAGCATCAGGTCGGCGCGGCACCAGAAGGCATAGCAGCCGAGGAACACCAGCGGCATCAGCCAGGCGCTCGCCGGTGTGCCGGCGGTGCGGGTGGCGAGGACGTCGATCAGGCCGAAGATCGTGGCGAGGATCGCCGGAACCCGGCTGAACAGGACGAGGGTGCGCCAGAAGTTCGGCCAGTCGTGCTGCCAGCCGGGCACCGGGTGCCAATGGCGGGCGCTGCCGAACTTGCCGAGGGCGTGCAGGAGCCCGGATGTGATCGCCAGAACCGGCTGGCCGAGGCTGAGGAGCGCAATCCCGAGGATCAGCGCGCCGATGCCGGACAGGAAGTCGCCGCGGCGGTTCAGCGCCTCGATCGGCGGGAAGCCGTTCGCCCAAGCGCGGTGGTAGCACTCGCCGCTCCAGAAGAAGATTGCGGTCGCACCGGTCAGGGCCAGCGCGGACGGGTCGCCCCCGAGATAGGAGAGCGTCGCGCCGAAAACGCCGCCGAGGTCGGCACCGCCCTCGGGCAGCGCGCTGATCGCAACGGCGATCCCGGCGGTAAGCCCGAGCGCGTTCCCGGCATTGTAGTAGCCGCCGGGCCCCACGAGCCGCGCGCCGGCCTGCCGCAGGAGGCCCTTGATGATGGCGCCGGCGGAGCTCTCGGGCCGGGCGGCGACGTTCGGGTTGATCGACATCTGGTTTCCTCCGCACGGCGCCAGACTTGTCTCGCGGCGCCCTTGTCGTCGGAGTAGCATCCCCTCGTACCGCGGCGGTGTGACGTCCGTCACAGGGCAAGCGCGGATCGGGGGGCATCGAGGGATGGCGGAGAGCCGGCGGGAGGTCGAGGAGGCGCTTCGGAAGTCGTTCCTCTTCCCGTTGCTCGGCCCTGACGAGCAGGCACGCTTCCTTGCCGCCGCGCATTCGCGCTCCTGGACCGCCGGGACGCCGATCGTCGCGATGGGCGAACCAGGCACGTCGATGATGCTGGTACGGGTTGGCAACGTCCGGATCAGCCGTCCTTCGACCGAGGGCCGCTCGATCGTGCTGGCCGAGCTCGGGCCAGGCGCCGTCTTCGGCGAGATCGCGCTCCTCGACGGCGGGCCGCGGACCGCGGACGTCGGCGCGGTGACCAACTGTACGCTGCTCCTCTTCGAGCGGAGGGATTTCATGCCGCTGCTCGAGCACAACTGGCGGCTCGCCGAGGCGGTGCTGAGGATGGTCTGCGAACGTCTGCGCCGGGCCGACGCCTATATCGCCGACCTCGCTTTCTCCGACCTGCCCGCCCGGCTCGCCAAGACGCTCGTCGCCCGCTCCCACCGTGGCCCGGGAGGGGCTGTCGTGGTCGACGACACGCAAGGGGCCCTCGCCGCCATGATCGGCGGCAGCCGCGAGGCGGTGAACCGCTGCCTGCGCAAGTGGGAGAAGGCGGGCCTCATCGCCATGAACGCCGGGCGGATCGCGCTGTCCGATCCCGATGGGTTGGCAAAGCTAGCCGGGGGAGGCACCGGGGACCGCTAGCATCAGGCGAGGATGGCGGCGAGCTTTGCAAAGCTCGCGGCGACGCCTTCGGGGGCGCGCTCGGTGAAAAAGGCGTCGAGCTTCGGCCAGAGCCTGATCGCCTCGTCGATCGCGGGGTCGCTGCCGGGGGCGTAGAGGCCGGTCTGGATCATCAGGGCGGCGTTCTCGTAGGCGGTGAGGACGCGGCGGAGGCGGGCGAGCATCGCGTTCTCGGGCTCGGTGGCGATGCCGGGGAGCGAGCGCGAGACGCTGCGGCGGACGTCGATCGCCGGGAAACGGCCGCGTTCGGCGATGCCGCGGTCGAGGACGACGTGACCGTCGAGGACGCCGCGGGTGATGTCGGCGATGGGTTCGTCCATGTCCGAGGCGGCGACGAGGACCGAGAAGACCGCAGTGATGTCGCCCTTGCCGAAGGGCCCGGGGCCGGCGCGCTCGCAGAGCGACGCGATGAGGTTGGCGGTCGAGGGCGGGAAGCCGCGCAGCGTAGCCGCCTCGCCGGCGGTGAGGGCGATCTCGCGGTGCGCCTCGGCGAAGCGGGTCAGCGAGTCGAGGAGGAGGAGGACATGGCGGCCCTGGTCACGGAAGACCTCGGCAACGGCCATCGCCATCCAGGCGGCGCGGCGCTTGATCAGGGGCGCCTGGTCGGAGGTGGCGGCGACGACCACGGCGCGGGCCATGCCGGCAGGGCCGAGGACGTTGTCGACGAAGTCGCGGAGTTCGCGGCCGCGCTCGCCGATCAGCGCGTAGACGACGATCTCGGCCTCGATCCCGCGGGCGAGGTCGGCGAGGAGCGAGGACTTGCCGATGCCGGAGCCCGCGAAGACGCCGATGCGCTGGCCGCGGGCGAGGGGGAGCACGGTGTCGAAGACGGCAAGGCCGGTCGAGAGGCGGTTGCCGAGGCCCTTGCGGGTGGCGGGGGACGGCGGGGTGCGGCGGAGGGTGGCGCTGGCGGCGCCGGGGGTGAGCGGGCGGCCGTCGAGCGGCTGGCCGAACGCGTCGACGATGCGGCCGACCCAGGTATCGGCGGGATGGACGCCGGCGGGGCCGAGGAGCGTCGCGGGGCAGCCGACCGCGGCGCCGTCGAGCGGCGCGTAGGTCATCGCTCGGGCGAGGAATTCCGAGACGGCGACGATTTCGCCGCCAAGATCGCTGCCGCCGGGGAGGGCGATCGCGACCTGGTCGCCGATGCGGGCATGGCTCGAGAGGCCGGCGATCTCGAGCGCCGCGGTGCCGACGGCGGTGACCCGGCCAACGCGGCGCTGGTTCGAAATGCGTGCGAGCTCGGCGCCGAGGGCGGTGAAGTCGGTGAGCATCGGTTTCCTCGGGCAGCGGGGCGATTACGCTTTGTCAACCATCATCGGGTTAAGCGGGGGTTGAGAGAGGAGACCCTCGATGGACATCAACGTTCTCAACCTGGCGAGTGCGCTCGCGTCCCATGCCAGCGTCCGCCAGCAGCTGATTTCCGAGAACGTCGCCAACGCCGACACGCCGGGGTACCGGGCGCGCGACATCGCCGACTTCGCCAGCGTCGTCGAGGAGGGGCCGGCGTTCCGGGCGCGGGCGACGCGGCCGGGGCACATGGCCTTCGGCGCCGAGCCGCACGGGTTCGAGCCGCGCGATCAGACGGCGGAGGGGGCGGAGACCCCGAACGGCAACTCGGTGTCGCTCGAGGACCAGATGATGCGGGCGGCCGAGGTGCGGCAGGAGAGCGAGCTGGCGCTCGGGATCTACTCGAAGTCGCTCGAGATCCTGCGCACGGCGATCGTCAAGCGGTGAGGGAGGCGGCATGAACGACCTGATGAAGACGCTCGCGGCCTCGGCCAGCGGCATGGCGGCGCAGGCGTCGCGGATCCGGCTGTCGAGCGAGAACATCGCCAACTCGGACACGCCGGGGTACCGGCGGAAGACGGTGTCGTTCGAGGAGGCGCTGGCGGGGACCGATACGCGGGCGGTCAGGACCGGGCCGGTCAGGCTCGACAAGGCGGAGCTCGTCCGGGTCTACGACCCGAAGAACCCGCTCGCCGGCAAGGACGGCTATTTCGAGGGGTCGAACGTCAACATGCTGGTCGAGATCGCCGACGCACGAGAGGCGAACCGGTCGTACGAGGCCAACCTGAAGATGTTCGACCAGGCGCGGCAGATGGCGAGCGCGCTCCTCGGCCTATTGCGGAAGTAAGGGGTACCCATGGACATCAAGGCGACGCTCGCCTCGCAGCTCTACTCGCAGGTGCAGGCCGCGGCGCGGCCGGCGCCGGGGGACGCCGCGCCGGTCCGGACGGCCGGCGAGGCGTTCAAGGCGGCGGCGACCGACTTCATGGAGGAGCTGCGCCAGGGCGAGGAGACCGTCAAGGCCGGGCTCGCCGGGCGGGCGGACCCGCAGGCCGTCGTCGAGGCGCTGGCCGCGACCGAACTCGCGGTGCAGACCGCGGTCGCGGTGCGCGACAAGGTGGTCGAGGCCTACCAGGAGATCCTGCGGATGCCGGTGTGACGGACCGCGGACGGCCGCGGGTGTCCGCACGCGGACAATCGGTCAAATTATTGATTATACGAGATAAAAATTCTGGCGTTAACCGCATGGCAAGGATTGTCCGCACCCTGGCGGCGGCCCGTGCCGGCCGGACGGCGCCGGCGCGATGACCGAGGCGGTACTCCTCGACATCCTGCGGCAGGCGCTCTGGACCGCGCTGATCGTCTCGACTCCGATCCTCGCGGTGGCGCTGGTCGTCGGGCTCGCGATCGGGCTGGTGCAGGCGCTGACCTCGGTGCAGGAGATGACGCTGACCTTCGTCCCGAAGCTCGGGGCGATCCTCGCGGTCTTCTGGATCACCATGAGCTTCTCCGGCCACACGCTGGTCCGCTTCTACCAGGACCAGATCATCCCGATGGTGATCGGGCACTGACCGCTCGCCCGCTGTCCCGCCCCGTGCTACGCTTCCGGCGATTGTGAGGCGGGCCAGCGTCCCGCGCCATTCATTGCACTGCGCGGGGGCGCGATGCAGCAGACCGCGAGCGTCCACGGGCAGGGGAACGTCGTCGTCCAGATCGTCGGCGATGCCAACGCGGTGACGGTCGCCGGCGCGACGGCGCGGCTGGAGCTGGTCAGCTATGCCGACTTCGCCGAGGCGTCGGCCGATCCGGCGAGGCGAACTGGGCCGGCTATACCGCGACGGGGCGGCGCGGGACCGCATCCTCTATCCCTACAACCGCGAGCCTGCCGTTCCAGGGACGCGAGGAGCTGCTGGCGCGGCTCAAGGCCTGGCTCGTCGCCGACGGCGCGGTCTCGGTGCAGGCGCTGGTCGGCGGCGGCGGCAGCGGCCAAGACCCGGCTCGCGGTCGAGATCGCCGCCTGGGCGCGGGCGCAGCACCCGGCTGGACGCCGGCTTCGCCCGGCAGGCCGACCTCGACGTGTTCCGCGCCGGCGGCTGCCGGACAGGCGACCAGCCCTGCCTCGTCGTCATCGACTACGCGGCGGCGAAGACCGCGGAGCTGCGCAACTGGCTCGACGCGCTGGCGCACGAGACGCCAGCGAAGCCGCTGCGGCTGCTGCTGCTCGAACGCCGGGGCGGCGAGGGCGTCGCCTGGTGGCGCAGCTCTTCGGCCGTCCCGGCGCCGAGGGCGAGGCGGTCGCCGACCTGCTGGCAGCCCAGGCGCCGCTGGCTTCGTCGCGGCCCTCGGGACGCCGGAGGAGCGGCATGCCGTCTTCGCCGCCGCCTTCGCCAAGCGTCCCGGCCAGCCGGCGCCGGGGCGCTCGAGACCCGCTCGACCGGACGCTCCTCGACACGAGCCTCGGCGGCGAGCCGCGACCTCGGCATGTTCGGGCTGACCGCCGCCCGCGAAGGGCTCGCAGCAGCCGGGAAGCTCGCCGCCGACGAGATCGCGCTGCGCCTTGCCGAGCAGGAGCTCATCCGCATCGGGAAGTGTGGGAGGAGCGCACGGCCTCCCCGTCGGCAAGGACCGCAAGCTGCACGAGCAGCTGGCGGCGGTGGCGACGCTCTGCGAGGGCTGAGCGAGGCGGAGACGCACGCGGCGATCGTGCGCAGATCGGCGGCGCTGGGCGAGGATCGCACCGGGTCAGACCGAAGCGGCTGCTCGCGCAGCGCATCGCGCGCGGCGCTCCCGGCGAGGCCGACCACGGGATCGCCGCGATCATCCCGGACATCCTCGGCGAGGCGGTGGCGATCTGCGCCTTCCGGGCGCCTTTGCGGACGGCGGCGTCGATGCGGTCCGGCGTGCGGCGCAGGGCAGGCGCGCCGCCGTCGCGCAATCCGTTGTGCCGCGCCTGCCAAGACTTCCTGATCCGCGGTCAACGCGCTGCGCCGCTCGCATGGCTGCGGGCGCCGCAGATGCAGAAGTGGACTCGAAGCTGCTTTTCGAGCTCACCAACCGCGCTATTCCCGTCGCGACGCTCGAGCTACGCGAGATCGACCTGGCTCTGTCGGAGAGATCTTGCACCGCGCTCGCGGGATGGGCGAGGACGGCGTTTCTTTCGCGGCCGCTGCGCTCGAGCAATCTGTCGATCCGCCTCGCCGACCTCGGCCGCCGCGAGGAGGCGCTCGCCGCCGTCGAGGGGGCGGTCGAGGTCCGCCACGCCCTCGCCGCCGCCCGCGACGCCTTCCGCCCCCACCTCGCGATGTCGCTCAGCAACCTGTCGAACGCCTCGCCGACCTCGGCCGCCGCGAGGAGGCGCTCGCCGCCATCGACGAGGCGGTCGAGGTTTACCGCGCTCTCGCCGCCGCCCGCCCGACGCCTTCCGCCCCTACCTAGCGACGTCGCTCAACAACCTGTCGGTCCACCTCGCGCCGACCTCGGCCCGGCCGCCACGCGGGGCGGCGCTCGCCGCCATCGAGGAGGCCGGTCAAGATCCGCCGCGCCCCTCGCCGCCGCCCGCCCGACGCCTTCCGCCCCGACCTCGCGGGCTCGCTCAACAACCTGTCGAACCGCCTCGCCGATCTCGGCCGCCGCGAGGAGGGCGCTCGCCGCCATCGAGGAGGCGGTCGGATCCGCCGCGCCCTCGCCGCCGCCCGCCCCCGACGCCTTCCGCCCCGACCTCGCGAGCTCGCTCAACGGCCTGTCGGTCCGGCCTCGCCAACCTCGGCCGCCGCGAGGAGGCGCTCGCCGCCATCGACGAGGCGGTCGAGGTCTACCGCGCCTCGCCGCCACTCGCCCCGACGCCCCGCCCCGACCTCGCGAAGGCGCCGCTCAACAACCTGTCGGGCCGCCTCGCCAACCTCGGCCGCCGCGAAACGGCGCTCGCCGCCATCGAGGAGGCGGTCGGGATCCGCCCGCACGCCCTCGCCGCCACCGCCCGCCCGACACCCGCCCCGACCTCGCGAGAGCTCGCTCGGCAACCTGTCGAACCGCCTCGCCGACCTCGGCAGCCGCGAGGAGGCGCTCGCCGCCATCGAGGAGGCGGTCGGGATCTACCGCACCCTCGCCGCCGTCCGCCCCGACGCTTTCCGCCCCGACCTCGCAGGCGCGCTCAGCAACCTGTCGAACCGCCTCCGGCGACCTCGGCCGCCGCGAGGCCGCGCTCCGCCGTCCGCCGAGGGGTCCGGATCCGCCGCGCCCTCGCCGCCGCCCGCCCCGACGCCTTCCGCTTCGACCTCGCGAGCTCGCTCAACAACCTGTCGAACCGCCTCGCCGACCTCGGCCGCCACGAGGAGGCGCTCGCCGCCATCGAGGAGGCGGTTGGGGTCTACAGCGCCCTCACCGCCGCCGCCCGCCCCGACGCCTTCCGCCCCGACCTCGCGGGCGCGCTCAGCAGCCTGTCGAACCGCGCCGGCCTCGGCCACCGCGAGGCGGCGCTCGCCATCGAGGAGGCAGTCGGGATCCGCCGCGCCCTCGCAGCGGCCCGCTCCGACGCCTTCCGCCCCGACCTCGCGGGCTCGCTCAACAACCTGTCGGGCTGCCTCGCCGAGCTCGGCCGCCGCGAGGAAGCGCTCGCCGCCATCGTGGAGGCGGTCGAGATCCGTCGCGCCCTCGCCGCCGCCCGGCCGCTGGCCTTCGCCGACGACCTGGCGACCTCGCTCTGGGTCTTGGCCGACCGGCTGGAGGAAGCGGGCGATCGAGCCGGGGCGGTGGAGGCAGACCGCGAGGCGCTGGTGACGCTGACGCCGCTGTTCCAGCGGCATCCGGCCGCGCTGGCCCGGAAGATCGCGGCAATGGCGCGGGAGTATGTCGAGCGCTGCGAGCGGGCGCAGGTGGCGGTGGACCAAACGGTTCTCGCGCCGGTGGTGGCGCTGCTGGCCGGCGTGCAGGGCAAGGTCGACGGAAGCGGAGGAGCAGGCGATGGACATGCAGGCGCTGGCCGCCGCGGCGGCGGCGGTGGCGGTCAAGGAGCTGGTCGAGGCCAGCGTCCGCGGCGAGGTGGCGGCGGGCGGGAGCTCTGGGGCTGGATCCGCGGGAAGGCGGCGGCGGGGGATGCCGGCGACGGTCGCGGCGGTCGCGGCCGATCCCGGCAAGGGGTCGGCGGCGACGAAGCTCACCGGGGTGCTCATGGTCCGCTTCTACCAGGACCAGATCATCCCGATGGTGATCGGGCACTGAAGGCTCGCCCGGCGGCCGGCTACCCTGCCTCGTTGTGGTCGACCATGCGGCCTCGAGGCCGACGGAGCGCTGCACTGCCTCTGGCGACAAGACGCCGGCAACAGCGTGACGGTGCAGCGCTGACTGCGGCGATTCGCGCACGCCAAGTTGCCTTTGTGTGCCTCGGGCCGGCGTGCTAGACGGCGCCCCGGGGGAAATAGCCAGCCGGAGTCGCGATGATCCGATCGGTACCGCTGATCCGGGCTGGGTCGCTCGTGCCTTTCGTCAAGTGGCTTCGCGCCAACGGGCGGCCGCTCGAGGGACGGCTCAGGACGGCGGGGCTG
Organism: Amaricoccus sp.; assembly: GCA_046348915.1. Classification (GTDB taxonomy): domain Bacteria; phylum Pseudomonadota; class Alphaproteobacteria; order Rhodobacterales; family Rhodobacteraceae; genus Amaricoccus. The sequence goes on along the minus strand of JAXMDH010000044.1, from coordinate 14,062 downwards.
GCGGTCGTCGCCTTCGACGACCCGGACCGGCTCATTCCGCTCGTCAGCGGCTTCGCTTTCCTCGGCGAGCTCGCCGCGCAGGAGGGCATGCCGGACCTGGGGTGCCGGGTGGTCGGGGCGTCGAGCCTGCGCGACCTCGGCGAGCTCGGCCGGGTCGCGCTCAGCGGGCGGACGCCGCGCGACGGGCTCCGGCGGGCGGCGGCGGCGATGACCTCCTACAGCACCCACGAGCGGATGAGCTTCATCGACCGGCCGGGCGGCGGCGAGGCGCGCTTCTTCTTCGCGATCAAGGGGCAGGCGGACGCGCTGCATGTGGCGCAGCATTATAGCGCGGCCCTGGTCCAGCTCCTTTGCCGGGCGACCGGGGTGGGCGGTGCGGTGCTCGAGCGGGTCGAGCTCGTGCCGCACCCCACCGAGGGGGTCGCGCACCTCGTGCCCTGGCTCGGCGACGGGGTGGCCGCGGCACCCGACCGGGTGCTGCGCATCCGCATCCCCGAGGCGGTGCTGGCGGCGCCGCTGCGTCTGCCGGCGGAGGCGCGGCCGGAGCCGACGGCGGTGCCGCCGCCGATAAACCGCAACGTCGGCTTCGCGCCGACCGCGCGCATCCTGGTCGACCTGATGCTCGAGGACGCGGTGCCGACCATCGAGCAGCTGGCCGCGGCCTCGGGGATGTCGGTCCGGACGCTGCAGCGGCGGCTCGGGGAGGAGGGGGTGAGCTTCACCGCGATCCTCGACGCCGCGCGCCGCGACCGGGCGACGGCGGCGCTGGTCGGGGGCTCGGTCCCGGTGGGCGAGCTCGCGGTCCATCTCGGCTATTCCGGGCCTGCCTGCCTGACGCGCGCGGTGCGGCGCTGGACGGCGACGACGCCGAGCCAGCTGCGCCAGGGGAACGGCCACAGGAGCTAGCCCGGCCGGAAGGCCGCGGTTGCGTCCCGGCCGGCAGGGCCTAGAGTGCGCGCGAGGTCCGGCGAGGTATGGAGCAGGCGATGGCGATCGGTTCGGGATTGGTTCGGGCGCTGCTGCTGGCGGGCGCTGTGGTCCTGGCGGCGGGCGCGGATACCGTCCGGCAGGAGCGGATCGCGTTCGCCCCGGGGGCGTCCTCGGCCACGGTCGAGGGCGGCGTGGCCGGCTTCGACAGCGTGCAGTACGCGGTGGCGGCGGCGGCCGGGCAGGTGATGACCGTGGGGCTCGAGGCCGCCAACGCGTCGACCTACCTCAATGTCTACGGGCCCGGGGACGTGCCGGGGCAGAGCACGGCGCTGCACGTCGGCGCGCGGGAGGGCAACGACTGGACGGCGCGCCTCCGGGCGAGCGGCGACTACACGGTGCAGGTCTTCCTGATCCGGGCGGCGGCACGGCGGAACGAGACGGCGCAATACAAGCTGACGGTCGCGATCACCGGCGAGCCGGTCGAGGGCGCCGCGCCGGCGCAGAAGCGCATGGAGCGCGGCGGCGCGGCGCCGCAGCCGGCGCCCGACTTCGCCGACGGGCTGGCGGGCGGGCCGGACTACTGGGAGGTGGCGGGCGTCGGGGCCGGCGACCGGCTCAACCTGCGGGCCGAGCCGTCGACCCAGGCGCCGGTGCTCGCCCAGTTCGACAATGGCGCGGTGCTGCGCAACGCCGGCTGCCGGATGCAGGGGACGCAGCGCTGGTGCCGGGTCGAGGCAAAGGATCCGAGCGTCGAGGGATGGGTGTCCGGGCGCTACCTGAAGGAGGCGAGCGCGCCGGCAGCCGAGGCGCCGTCGGCGGGGCCGGCGCCGGGGGGCGATGCGCGCGTGGAGGGCACGGCGTACAACGCGACCGGCGAGGTCGCCTGCGTGCTGGCGGCCGGCGAGCCGGCGGTGCAGTGCCCCTTCGGGGTGGTACGGCAGGGGTCGGGTCGGGCATCGGTGACGATCACGAAGCCCGACGGCACCAGCCGGACGATCTTCTTCGTCGCCGGCAAGGCCACCGGCTCGGACGCGAGCCAGACCGGGGGCGGGAGCTTCGCCGCGATGCGGCAGGGCGCCGACCTGACGGTGGTCGCGATCGGCGACGAGCGCTACGAGATCCCCGACGCGGTGGTCTGGGGCGGCTGAGCTCGGGGGCAGCGTTTACCCTTCATCGGCGTGCCGCGGCGCGCGCGGGGCTTCCCGTGATAGGGTCGAGATCGGGGGCGCTCCGGCGTTAACCATGTGGCGGGTGCGGGCTTCGCCGGCCACGGCATGTCGGGACGCTTGACCCGGGCCTGCGATTCGGACTATCGCCGCCCCCGTGTTGAACCAGTCCGTCCTCCGATAGCGCCTCGCCCGAGGGGCGAGGCCGTGAAGCCAGGAACGCCGCGAGCATGGGCCGCGGCGCGCTTTCGCTTTTCGCTATCGACGAGCACGGACATGGACATTTCCCGGAACGAACAGCGCGTGCTGCACGCGCTGGCACAGGGCGGCGAGATTCGCCCGGAGCGTTGCCCGCGCGGCCGCATCGCGGCGGCGCATTGCGTGAACCGCGACGGCTGGGCGCTGCCGCTCGATCTCGAGCTCTTCCGCAAGCTGAAGCGCCGGCGGGCGATCCGCTCGCAGCAGGGCAGCCCCTACCGCATCACGCGGCGCGGCCTCGAGCTGGTGCGGAGCCAGTTCGACAACCGGTGACGGCTCCGATTGGCCGGTGAAATCGCGCGGCGGCTGGGCTAGGGTGCGCCCGGACCGCCGCGCGAGGAGCGAATGATCGAGCAGCCGTACCTCTTGTTCCTGGGCGACGCCCCCGACGCGCTGGCGGCGAAGGTGGCGCAGGGCATCCGCGACTGGCGGCCGGAGCTCGCGGTGGGCCAGTACCGGCTCGACGGCTGCCGGGCCGACCTCGGGCTGCCGGACATGACGCCGCGGCAGGCGGCGGCGGTCGGGGCGCGGACCCTGGTCGTCGGGGTCGCGAACCGCGGCGGGGTGATCTCGCCGGCCTGGATCAGCGTGTTGACCGAGGCGCTGATGGCGGGGCTCGACCTCGCCTCGGGCCTCCACAACCTGCTGCGCGACGAGCCCGAGCTCGTCGCCTCGGCGATGGCGCACGGGCGGGCGCTGCACGACGTGCGGGTGCCCGACCGGCCCTACCCGATCGCCAACGGCAAGCCGCGCACCGGCCGGCGCTGCCTCGCGGTCGGCACCGACTGCTCGATCGGGAAGATGTACACGGCGCTGGCCATGGAGCGGGAGATGCACGCGCGCGGGCGGCGGGCGACGTTCCGGGCGACCGGGCAGACCGGGATTCTCATCACCGGCGACGGGGTGCCGCTCGACGCGGTGGTGGCGGACTTCATGGCCGGGGCGATCGAGTGGCTGACGCCCGACAACGACGCCGACCACTGGGACCTGATCGAGGGCCAGGGGAGCCTGTTCCATCCGTCCTATTCCGGCGTGACGCTGGCGCTGGTGCACGGCGGGCGGCCGGACGCGCTGATCCTCTGCCACGAGCCGACGCGGACGCACATGCGCGGGCTGCCGCACTATCCGATGCCGACGCTCGAGGCGCTGCGGGAGCTCGCGCTCACCATGGCGCGGATCGTGAACCCGGAGGTGCGGGTCACCGGCGTCTCGATCAACACCGCGGCGCTCTCCGAGGACGAGGCGACGGCATGTCTCGCCGAGGTCGAGGGACGGATGGGGCTGCCCACGGTCGATCCCTTCCGGCAGGGAGCCGGCCGGCTGGTGGATGCGCTCGAATGAGGCTCGAGGTGCGGGAGGAGGTCTTCCCGCTCGCCCGCGCCTTCACGATCAGCCGCGGGTCGCGGACCGAGGCGCGCGTCCTGACGGTGACGATCGAGGAGGACGGCACGCGCGGGCGCGGCGAGTGCGTGCCCTATGCGCGCTACGGCGAGAGCGTGGCCAGCGTCGCGGCGCAGGTGCGCGGGCTGCCGGACCGGTTCGACCGGGAGGCGCTGCAGCGGCTCCTGCCGCCGGGGGCGGCGCGCAACGCGGTCGACTGTGCGCTCTGGGACCTCGAGGCGAAGCGGACCGGCCGACGGGTCTGGGAGCTGGCCGGGCTGCCGGAGCCGGGACCCGAGGCCACGGCCTTCACGCTGTCGCTCGATGCACCCGCCGCGATGCGGGCCGAGGCGGAGCGGAACGCGGGACGGCCGCTCCTGAAGATCAAGCTCGGCGGGGCCGGCGACCTGGCGCGGCTCGAGGCGGTGCGCGAAGGGGCGCCGGCGGCGCGGATCAGCGTCGACGCCAACGAGGGGTGGACGGCGGAGGAGTACGCCCGGCTGGCGCCGGCGCTGGTGGCGCTCGGGGTCGAGCTGGTCGAGCAGCCGTTGCCGGCCGGCGAGGACGCCGCGCTGGCCGGGATGGCGCGGCCGCTGCCGGTCTGTGCCGACGAGAGCTGCCACGACCGGGCGAGCCTCGCGGGGCTGGCGGGGAAGTACGACGTCGTCAACGTCAAGCTCGACAAGACCGGCGGGCTGACCGAGGCGCTTGCGCTCAGGGACGCGGCGCGGGCGGCGGGCTACGGGATCATGGTGGGTTGCATGGTCGGCTCGTCGCTGGCGATGGCGCCGGCCGTCATCGTGGCGCAGGGGGCGGCGTTCGTCGACCTCGACGGGCCGCTGCTCCTGGCCGAGGACCGGCCGCACGGGTTGACGTACGACGCGCGCGGGGTGCATCCCCCGGTGCCGGAGCTGTGGGGGTGAGATGAGCCGCATCGTCTACGTGAACGGCGACTACGTGCCGGAGGAAGAGGCGAGGATCAGCGTCTTCGACCGGGGCTTCCTCTTCGCCGACGCGGTCTACGAGGTGACGAGCGTGCTGGGCGGCCGGCTGGTCGACTTCGCCGGGCACCTCGCGCGGCTGCACCGCTCGCTCGGCGAGCTCCGGATCGCGCCGCCCCTCGACGACGACGGCATCGAGGCGGTGCACCGGGAGCTCGTGGCGCGGAACGCGGTCGACGAGGGGATGATCTACATCGAGGTGACCCGGGGCGCCGCCGACCGCGACTTCGCCTGGCCGACGGATGCCGCGCCGGGGTTCGTCGGCTTCACCCAGGCGCGGCCGCTCGCCGACACGCCCTCGGGGCGGGACGGAATCCGGGTGGTCTCGGTGCCCGACATCCGCTGGGGACGGCGGGACATCAAGACCGTGCAGCTGCTGGCGCCCTCGTGGTGCAAGATGATGGCGAAGGAGGCCGGCAAGGACGACGCCTGGATGGTCGAGGACGGGCTCGTCACCGAGGGAACGTCGAACAACGCCTACATCGTCACGCGGGAGGGGGCGATCGTGACCCGCGACCTCTCGCCGGCGATCCTGTCCGGGATCACCCGCGCGGCGGTGCTGAGGATCGCGGCCGAGGCGCAGCTCCGCGTCGAGGAGCGGGCGTTCAGCGTCGCGGAGGCGCAGGGGGCGGCGGAGGCCTTCATGACCGCGGCCTCGGCCTTCGTGACCCCGGTCGTCGAGATCGACGGCCGGGCCGTCGGCGACGGCCGGCCGGGGCCGGTGACGCGGCGGCTGCGCGAGCTCTACATCGCCGAGGCGAGGGCGCGGGCGACCTGAACCTAGCGCGGCTCGCGGAACCGGGCCTTCGCCTCCGGCGCGGCCTCGGTCTGGTGGCGGGCGACCCAGTCCGCATAGGGCATGCCGTAGACGATCTCGCGGGCCGCGTCCTTGCCGAGGTCGACGCCGCGGGCGGCCGCGGCCTCCTGGTACCAGCGGGCGAGGCAGTTGCGGCAGAAGCCGGCGAGGTTCATCAGGTCGATGTTCTGCACCTCTGGGTGGGCGCGCAGGTGGTCGCGCAGCGCCCGGAAGGCGGCGGCCTCGAGCTCGGTCTCGGTGGGGACTGCATCATCCATTGGGGATCTCCGCGACGGCGCTGGCGAGGATGGGGGCGAGGCGCGCGGCCCAGGCCTGCTGCGCCTCGGAGGTGGCGATCAGGTCCTGGCGGATCTCGATCAGGACGTGCGGCAGGCCGCGGCCGGTGCCGTGGCGGCTCATGGTGTCACCCTCGAGCTCGCCCGAATAGGGCTCGTTGTCGCCGACGACGAGGCCCTCGGCGCGCAGCCGCGCCATCAGCGGCCGGGCGATGCGGCCGTCGTGGTGCCAGAGGACCCCGACGTGCCACGGCCGCGGCGGGCGGCCCCGGAGCTGCGGGGTGTAGGAGTGGATCGAGACGAGCGCCGGCTGCCGGCCGCCGGCGAGCGCGGCATCGAGGCGGGCCTCGATGCGGTCGTGGTAGGGCCGGTGGTATCGGTCGAGGCGGCGTTCGACCTCCTCCGGCGGGACGGCGCGGTTCCCCGGAATGACGGTGCCGTCGTATAGGCGCATGACGAGCGTCGGGTCGTCCTCGCCGCGGTTGGGGTCGATGACGAGGCGCGAGAAGCGGGTGAGGAGCGCCGGGGCGCCGAGCAGCCCGGCGAGGGCATGGGTGACGCCGCGGACGCCGATGTCGTAGGCGATGTGGCGCGACATTTCCTCCGGCGGCAGGCCGAGGCTGCCCCCGCCGACCTCGGGGGGGACGAGGTTGGTGGCGTGGTCGCAGATCAACAGGAAGCGCGGATCCGCCCCCTCGATCTCCTCCACCGCCGCATAGGCTCCCATGCGCACCTCCGCCGCCGGCGCCCCAATTGCGACGGGACGCGGCCGAGTGCAAGGCCGCTTGCCGCGCCGGTCGCCATCGGGAGTCGAGGAGGAGCGCGGCGCTTTGGCGCCGTCGCCCGCATGCGCGGGCCTCTGGGCCAAGGCCGTCGGGCGGCTCCCTTGTTCCCGGAGGGCCGGGCGGGTCCCGGGGTGGCCCGAGGGTGCCGCTTGCCGCCCCCCCCTCGACCCCCCAGGCACTGCCCGATAGGTTCAAGGGGGAAGAAGTCGCGGTGGTGGCCCGCCGGGGTCAGAAGCGGGCGCCGCGGGCATCGGGCGTGCCGGCCATCGTCCGGGACCGCCCCGGATCGAGGCGCTGGTGGCCTCGGTCGGGGCGGAGGAGGCCGCGCGAGGCGATGCGCTGCGGCCTCACCGCGGGCTCAGTTGCCCATCAGGCCCTTGGCGTTCTCCGGGGTGATCGCCAGGGTGTCGACGGTGACGGTCGTCGGCACCTCGGTGGCGCAGTCGAGCAGGATCGACTTCGCCATGTCGATCGCCTCCTTGGCGCCGGTCGGATAGGTGAAGGTCGCCGCCCACTCGCCCTCGGCGACGGCGCGGATGCCGCCGGCGGGGCCGGGGAGGCCGTCGGTGCCGATGATCTTGATGTCGCCGTCGGCCTTGCCGGCACCCTTGGCGGCGAGGCGGGCGCCCGCGGCCATCATGTCGTTGGAGGCATAGACCATCTTGATGTCGGGGTTGGCCTGCAGCATGGCGGCGAAGGCGGTCTGCGCCTTGTCGGGCAGCCAGTCGGCAGCCTGTTCGGCGACGACCTTGATGTTGGCGTTCTCCTTCACGCCGTCCTTGAAGCCGTTGAGGCGCTCGACCGCCGGGGTCGAGCTCGGCAGGCCTTCGAGGACGGCGACCTCGCCGCCGTCGGGGAGCAGGGTCTTGGCGGTGTATTCGCCGGCGGCGAAGGCGATCTTGTAGTTGTCGCCGCCGATGAAGGCCGTGTAGTCCTTGCCGGGGTCGCCGTTGGTCTTGCGGTCGAGCTCGATCACCGGGATCCCCGCGTCCATGGCCCGCTTGACGGCGGGCGTCAGCGGGGCGGCCTCGAAGGGCGAGATCAAGAGGAGGTCGACCTTCTGGGTGATGAAGTTGTCGACCTGGCTCGTCTGGGTGTTCACGTTGCCCTGGCCGTCGGCGATCTGCAGGGTGAACTGCGGCACCTCCTTGGCAGCGGCGGTCAGCTCGTCGTTGACGTGCTGGCGGTAGGGCTCGGCATTGTTGGCCTGGCTGAAGCCGATCAGGAACTCGCCGTCCTTCTTGCAGTATTTCGAGATCGGGTCGGCGGCCTGGGCGACGCCGGCGATGGCGAGCGCGGCCGAGGCGAGGAGCGCGGCGCGGAAGGGTCTGGGCATGGTTCCTCCTGTTGCGGTTTGCCGTCTCAACGCGAAAGCCCCTCGCGGCGGCGAACGAGGGACTGCAGCACCGCCGCCAGGACGATGATCGCCGCCGTCGCCAGCAGCTGCATCGCCGGGGTGATGTTGTTGAGTTGCAGGACGTTGGCGAGCGCCCCGAGCATGATGGTGCCGGCGACCGTCCCGACCATGGAGCCCGAGCCGCCGAAGAGGCTGGTGCCGCCGATGACGACGGCGGCGATGGCGGTGAGCTCGTAGCCCGTCCCGTCGTTGGCGCTGCCGAAGTTGAACTGGCCGGCGTGGACGATGCCGGCGAGGGCCGAGGCGAAGCCGGTGATGGCGTAGACGCTCGTCTTCACCAGCGCGACCGGGATGCCGGAGAGCTGGGCGGCGCGCTCGTTGCCGCCGACGGCGAAGACGTAGCGGCCGAAGCGGGTGGTGTTGAGCACGATGGTCGCGACGACGGCGAAGACCACGAAGACGATCGTCGCGACCGGGACGACGTTGTTGAAGAGCCGCGAGCCGAGGACGGCGAAGATCGGCGGGGCGAGGCCGGGGCCGTCGCCGTAGGAGATGTTGATATACTGGTTGCCCGAGACGATCAGCGCGAGGCCGCGGGCGGCCTGCAGGCCGGCGAGGGTCACGATGAAGGGCTCGAGGCGGAAGCGGGTCGAGATCGAGCCCTGGACGGCGCCGAAGGCGGTGCCCATCAGGAGGACGAGGAGGAGGGTCGGGACGAGGCCGACGCTGCCCGAGATCATCAGCGTGGCGGTGACGACGCTGGCGAGGCTGAGGAGCGCGCCGACCGAGAGGTCGATGCCCGCGGTGATGATGACGAAGGTCATGCCGATAGCGATGATGCCGGTCTCGGAGACGGCGCGGACGATGTTGGCGACGTTGTCGGGGGCGAGGAACAGGATCTCGCCGTGGCGGCGCGGCGAGAAGATGATCCCGCCGAGAAGCACGACGACGAGGCCGATCAGGCTCTGGAAGCGAACGATCAGCGCCAGCGGGTCGCGGCGCTTGGCGGTGACGTCCTTGCCGGCCGGCTGCGGGCCGGTGCCGAGCGGGGTCGCTTCAGACATGGACGATCCTTCCGTTGGCCGCCTCGAGGACGGTGTGTTCGTCGATGCGGCCGGCGAACTCGGCGACGTTGCGGCCCTCGCGCAGCACGACGATGCGGTCGCATAGCCCGATGAGCTCGGGCATCTCGGAGGAGGCGACCAGGATGCCGAGGCCCTGGCCGGCGAGCTCGCGCAGGCGGGCGTAGATCTCGCCCTTGGCGCCGACATCGACGCCGCGGGTCGGTTCGTCGAGGAGCAGAAGCCGCGGTTCGCCGAGGATCTCCTTGGCGAGCACGACCTTCTGCTGGTTGCCGCCGGAGAGCGAGCCGACCGAGATCGCCGGGTTCTTCGGGCGGATGTCGAACTGGGAGAAGGCGCGGGTTACGGCCGCGGCCTGGCGGGCGGCCGACATGATGCCGTTGGGCGAGACCTTGCGCAGGATCGACATAACGAGGTTGGTCGCGACCGCCATCCGCAGCATCAGGCCGCTGCCGCGGCGGTCGTCGGTGACGAAGGCGACGCCGGCGCGGCGGGCGGCGCGGATCGAGCTGAGGTCGGCCGGGCGGTCGTCGATCTCGACGGTGCCGCGCCAGCGGCCGGACGGGCCGGTGCCGAAAAGGGCGGACAGGAGCTCGGTGCGGCCCGCCCCCATCATGCCGGCGAGGCCGACGATCTCGCCGGCGCGGACGTCGAGGGTCACGCCCTGCGGCGGCTGCCAGCCGGCGCGGCGGCGGACGGGGTCGAAGCTCGCGTCCTTCAGGTGCAGGCGGCGCTGGCCGAGCGACTGTGCCCGCGGCGGGAAGAGCTCGTCGAGCGGGCGGCCGACCAGCAGGCGGACGAGCTCGGCCTGCGGGGCGTCGGCCGGGAGCGTGCCGACGACGCGGCCGTCGCGCATCACGGTGACGCGGTCGGCGACCTGCGGGACCTCCTCGAGGCGGTGGGAGATGTAGACGATGCCGACGCCGTCGGCGGCGAGCCGGCGCATGATGCCGAAGAGGCGCTCGACTTCGCCGGTCGTCAGCGCCGCGGTCGGTTCGTCCATGATGAGGACGCGGTCGGCGTAGGACAGCGCCTTGACGATGGCGACGACCTGGCGCTGGCCGATCGAGAGGTCGGCGACCCGGGTGTCGGCGGCGATGCCCATCTCGATCGCGGCGAGCCGCTTCTCGGCCTCGCGGCGCATGGCGCCGAAGCTGAGGAAGCCGCCCGCGGCGAGCTCGCGCCCGAGGAAGAGGTTGGCGGTGACGTCGAGGCCCGGCGCGAGGTCGAGCTCCTGGAATATCGTGGCGATGCCGGCGGCCTGGGCGTCGCGGGGGCTCGCGAAGCGGACGGGGGCGCCGTCGATCTCGATGCTGCCCTGGTCGGGGGCGTGGACGCCCGAGAGCACGCCCATCAGGGTCGACTTGCCGGCGCCGTTCTCGCCGAGGAGGGCATGGATCTCGCCGGCCTTGAGGTCGAAGTCGACCCCGCGCAGCGCCTGCACCCCGCCGAAGTGCTTGCTAACGCCGCGCATGGTCAGGAGCGGTGCGCTCACGCCGGCCTCCGTGCAGCATCGCGGATCGGTGGCGGGGCGAACGGCGGCTCGGCGGGATCGCGGTCCGTTCGCTCCAAGGCGCACCCCTCCCCGGCCGCATTCTTCTTCGACTCGTGCGGCGCGGGCTACGCTAGGCCCGGCGAAACGCCCGCGCAACCTCGCGTTTCGGGCGGCGGTCAGTCGATGCCGTGCAGCCGCAGCAGCAGCGTCATGCGCTCGACGGCGAGGTCGGGCCTGGTCAGAAGCCGGGCGCGGTCGGCGAGGCGGAAGACCTCGGCGTAGTGGGTGATCTCGCGCGCGGACTGCAGGCCGCCGGGCATGATGAAATGGCTCTGCGCGCCGTTCAGCCAGGCGACGAAGGCGATGCCTGCCTTGTAGTAGCGGGTGGGCGCCTTGAAGATCTCTCGGCTGAGGGGGACAGTGGTGGCGAGGAGCGCGTGGTAGGTCTCGCGGTCTCCCTCGGCCAGCGCCTCGAGCGCCTGGACCGCGGCCGGCGCGATGGCGGCGAAGGCGCCGAGGAGCGCGTGGCTGTAGTGCTTGCCGTCGCCCTCGATCAGCGCGGCGTAGTTGAAGTCGTCGCCGGTGTAGAGGCGGACCCCTTCGGGAAGGCGGGCGCGGAAGGCCTCCTCGTGCGCCCGGTCGAGGAGCGATATCTTGATGCCGTCGACCTTGGCGGGGTTTGCCTCGATGATCGCCAGTACCGACTCGGAGGCGGCGTCGACGTCGGGCGAGCCCCAGTAACCCTTCAGCGCCGGGTCGAACATGTCGCCGAGCCAGTGCAGGATGACGGGCTCGGCCGCCTGCTCGAGCAACCGGGCGTAGACGCGGGCGTAGGTGTCGGGGCTGGCCCCGATTGCCGGCAGCGCGCGCGAGGCCATGACGATGACCTGCCCGCCCGCCGCCTCGATCGCCTCCATCTGCTCGGAGTAGGCGGCGATCAATCCGGCCTCGTCGCGGATCTCGCCCGGGGCGCGCTGGTCGGTGCCGGCGCCGCAGGCGACCCGCGGCCGCATCGGGTGTGCCTTTGCCGCGCGCATGGTGCGTTCGATCAGCTCCTTCGCGGTCGGCCAGTCGAGGCCCATGCCGCGCTGGGCGGTGTCCATCGCCTCGGCGAGCCCGAGCCCCTGGTCCCAGAGCCAGCGGCGGAAGCCGAGGGTATTCTCCCAGTCGACCGCCGGCCGGCCGCCCCAGGGGTCGCGCTCGGCGATCGGGTCGGAGACGACGTGCGCCGCCGCGAAGGCCGTGCGGGTCAGCGGCACCCGCGGCGGTCGTGCCTCGAGCGGGCTGCCCGTCGGGGCATAGGTCTCGAGCGTCCCCGCATAGGTGGGCAGGCGCATGGCGTTCCTCCTCGTCGGCGCGCCCCTTGGTAAGTCAGCCGGTCGAGCATGGGAAGCGACCCCTCGGGGTTGCGTCGACCGGGCGCTCGGCTATCGTGGCCGGAGCCGCGCCGAGACGTGGGCGCTCGGGGAGGAGAACCGCCGTGACCAGTCCCTTGCCGCATCCCGAGGATGCGGGCGGCGCCTGGGTCGGGCGCGCCTGGGATCCCGCGGCGGGCGGGCCCTGCCTGGTGGCGGTGCGCGACGGACGGGTCGTCGACATCACCACCGCCGCCGCGCCGACGATGCGCGACCTCCTGGAGCTCGACGATCCCGCCGGTTTCACCGCGACCGTCGGCGGGCGCGACCTCGGGTCGCTCGAAGAGGTCGCCGGTGGCGGCGAGGGGGCGCCGCGGCTGCTCGCGCCCTGCGACCTGCAGGCCCTGAAGGCCTGCGGCGTGACCTTCGCGCGGTCGATGGTGGAGCGGGTGATCGAGGAGCGTGCCGCGGGCGATCCGGCCAAGGCCGAGGCGATCCGGGAGCGGATCGCCGGGCTGATCGGGGCGAGCCTGCGCGACATCCACCCGGGCAGCGCCGAGGCGGCGGCGGCGAAGACGGCGCTGCAGGGCGAGGGGCTCTGGAGCCCGTACCTCGAGGTCGGGATCGGGCCGGACGCCGAGGTCTTCACCAAGGGCCAGCCGATGTCGGCGGTGGGCTACGGCGCGGCGGTCGGGCTGCATCCGGTGTCGAAGTGGAACAACCCCGAACCCGAGGTGGTCCTCGCCGTCGACAGCCGCGGCCGGATCAAGGGCGCGGCGCTCGGCAACGACGTCAACCTGCGCGACGTCGAGGGTCGCTCGGCGCTCTTGCTCGGCAAGGCCAAGGACAACAATGCCTCGGGGGCGATCGGGCCGTTCGTCCGGCTGTTCGACGCGGGGTTCTCGCTCGACGACGTGCGGATCGCCGAGCTTGCGATGACCGTCGAGGGCACCGACGGCTTCCGCCTCGAGGGCCGCTCGTCGATGAGGGAGATCAGCCGCGACCCGGCCGACCTCGTGGCGCAGACGATCGGCCGCCACCACCAGTATCCCGACGGCTTCATGCTTTTCCTCGGCACGATGTTCGCGCCGGTGCAGGACCGCGACGGGCCGGGGCAGGGATTCACCCACCATGCGGGCGACGTCGTGACCATCTCGGCGCCCGGGCTCGGGGCGCTGGTCAACCCGGTCGGCCTCGCGACCGAGGTGCCCGAGTGGGGCTTCGGGACCGCGGCGCTGATGCGCAACCTCGCGTCGCGGGGACTGCTGGCATGAGCGGGCGCATCCGGGTCGGCGTCGGCGGCTGGACGTTCGAGCCGTGGCGCGGGGTCTTTTACCCCGAGGGGCTGAGCCAGAAGCGCGAACTCGAATACGCGAGCCGCCAGCTCACCTCGATCGAGATCAACGGGACCTACTACGGCTCGCAGAAGCCCGAGAGCTTCCGCAAGTGGCGCGCGGAGACGCCGGACGACTTCGTCTTCGCGGTCAAGGGCCCGCGCTTCGCCACCAACCGGCGGGTGTTGGCGGACTCGGGGGAGTCGGTGGAGCGCTTCTTCCGCTCCGGCGTGATGGAGCTCGGCCCGAAGCTCGGGCCGGTCAACTGGCAGTTCATGGCGACGAAGAAGTTCGATCCCGACGACTTCGCCGCCTTTCTCGCGCTGCTGCCGCGGCGGGTGGAAGGGCAGGACGTCCGGCACGTCGTCGAGGTGCGGCACGCGAGCTTCGCCGTGCCGGAATTCGTCGCGCTGGCGCGCGAGCACGGCGTCGCCGTGGTAACGGCCGGGGACTCCACGTACCCCGAGATCGCCGACGTCACCGCACCCTTCGTCTATGCCCGGGTGATGGGAACGACGGAGGAGGAACCCCTGGGCTATGCGGCGGCGGCGCTCGACGCCTGGGCCGACCGCTGCCGCGGCTGGGCGGCCGGCGAACCCGACGTGGGGCTGACGACGGTGGCCGAGCCGCCGATGGCGGGTGAGCGCGACGTCTTCCTCTACGTCATCAGCGGCGCCAAGGTCCGAAACCCGGCCGCCGCCGCGGCGCTGATCGAGCGGCTCGGGTAGCCGCCCGGCCCTGAGGACCCCGTATCAGGCGTAGTTCACGTAGACGGTCTTCTTCTGGAAGTAGCCGTCGAGGCCATATTTGCCGTCCTCGCCGCCGAC
>JAXMDH010000043.1:0-51398 GCA_046348915.1 Amaricoccus sp. | reverse complement strand
ATGGCCTCCGGCAAGACCGACTTCCCCCGGCTGCAGGCGCTGCTCGAGGGTGCCGCGGGGCCCTAGACGAACCCGAACGCGAACCGGCGCCTTCCCGCTGGGCGGAGGCACCGCCGGTCCGGTCCGCCCGGCCACACGTCCACCGTGCCTCCCCGCCGGGGCCCGAGCGCAGCGGCTTGCCCCACTTGCCCTTTGAACCTATCGGGCGGTGCCTGGTGGTTCGAGGGGGGGGGCGGCGAGCGCCCCCTGGGTCCGTCCCCGGGACCGCCCGGTCCTCCAGGAGCAAGAGAGACTCCGCCCGGCCTTCGGCCCAGAGGCCCGCGCATGTGGGCGCCGGCAAAGCGCCGCGGGCCTTCGCATCGCACCCGTCGCATCGGTGTGCCACATCAGGTGACACGGCCGAACACGAAGGCAATGGTGAACGCCACCCTAACGTAGGCGGACAAGATCAAGGTATTACAATAAGTTAGCAAACGAGCGCACCTCCGGTGAGACCGCGAGAGCCTCCCTGACGAAGTTCCCCCTGTGCCTCCGGTTCCTACCCTGGGACCTCGACGATCTCGGCGCCGTCGACGCCGCTGACGCGCGCGAGCTGGCGAAGGCGGGTCTGGACGGCCTCGCTGTCGGGGACGCGGGCCGCGCTCCTGACCTCGAGCCGTACGCCGGTCGCGCCGATCACGACCCGGGCCTGGTCGAGGATCTCCGGAACGCTCGCCGAGAAGCGGTGGCCGAGCAGCAGCACGCGGCCGAGGATTTCCGCGCGGCGCAGCTGGCTCGGACTCAGCAGGTCCTTCGTAACCGCGCGGACGGCGTCGTCGACATTGCCGCCGTAGCGGGCGAGGACCGCGACCGCGATGAAGGCGCGCTCGCCGTGCGTGAGCCCGACGAACGGGAACTGCAGCAGCCGGCGGAAACTCTCCTGTGCCCGGACCTTCTCGTGGTCGCGCCACGACAGGTCAGTCAGCGCGCAGACCGCGAGGCGAAGCCGACGGTCGACCTGGGTCTCGCCCGGGAAGAGGTCGTCGGTCCAGCGCGCGAGCGCCGCGCTGAACTCGGGGACGCGGGCGGCGGGCAGGCCGATTGCCATCGCCCCCTCGAGGAGCGGGTCGCGGTACTGCTCCTCGGCGTCGAGCTGGGCGTAGAGCCAGCCCTCTCGCAGTCCCAGGAGCGAGAAGACCACGCGCTCGGGCTTCAGCTTCTTCAGCACCCGGTGCAGCACGGCGGCGGCCGCCGGCAGCGTGCCGACCCGCCGGGCCGGCACGTCGGGGAGCGCGGCGACCTCCTCGGGCGACATCCGCGAGACCCGCTTGGCCAGCGCCTGAATCTCGCCGGCCTCTACCTCGTGGCCGTGCACGACGCTGATCGGCGCTCCGGTCAGTCCGAGGTGGACCCGCGCCAGCGCGCGCCAGCCGCCGCCGATCGCGTAGAAGACGGGGTCGGTCAGGAGCGGCGGCAGCGAGGCGTCGAGGATCTCGTCGATCCGCCGCTTGGCGGTGTCGACGTCTTCGGTCAGCATCGACATGACCGGGAGCGCACCGATCGGCATCGATACCTTGCGCTCGCCGACCCGGTCGCCGAGGATCTCGGCGACCTCGAGGCTGCCGCCGCCCATGTCGCCGGCGAGGCCCTTGGGCTGGAAGAAGCCCGAGATCACCCCGAGCGCGGCGTAGGTCGCCTCCTCGTGCCCGGCGAGCAGCCGCACCTCGAGTCCGGTCGTCTTGCGGATCCTGTCGACGAGCTCGCCCCCGTTCGACGCCCGGCGCGTGGCCTCGGTGGCGAGCACGTGCACGGTCTCGACCCGCATCGCACCTGCGATCGCCGCGAACCGAGCGATCGCGTTGACCGCGTGATCCATCGCGTCTGGCGCGAGCCTCCCGGTCTCGGCGAGCCCGGCGCCGAGGGCGCAGAACGACTTCTCGTTGAAGCGGCAATAGGGGGCGCGGCTCAGGTCGTCGTAGACCACGAGCCGGATCGAGTTCGACCCGATATCGATGACGGCGAAATGGTCCTGCCGGCGCGACAGCACCCGCTCGGTGTCGATCTCGATGATCCGCGCGTCGGTCGTCCGCTTGCGCGCCGTCGCCGCCTTCGCCATGGACCACCCCTCCCTGAGCGCACCGGTGCAGAATGGTGGACCGCAATCCGTGGCCGGTCCAGCCTCGTCGCTCCTGCCTCGGTGATTTTTGGCCATCGGGCGGCGTGGACCGGTTGTTAACGATGATCGGCTAGACGGGCGGCTGCCTCGCCGGGGACCGAAGGCGCCAATGCGGGCCGCGGCCGCACGGCGGCATCCCCTGGAGGATTTCATGATCGACATCGGAGTCGGCGTCGGCCGTCCGGCCGCCCCCCGCCGCACCCTCGCCCCCTGGCAGAAACCGCCTGCGCCCTTCGCCGCGACGACGGTCTATGACTTCGCCGCCGGGCTCCAGTCCTGGACCCGCTCGAGTACCAGCGGCACCGTCGCCCTCGACGCGGCCGTCCGCGACGTCGGTAAGGCGCAAAGCCTGAAGGTGCTCTCGGTGACGGCCGCCCAGGCGGTCGACGCGCACGTGAGCGGATTGAGCCCCAAGAAGGACTTCGGCGGCAGGATCCTTCGCTTGCGTCTGCGCGTCGACCAGTTCGCCCGACTCGGGTACACCCGGCTCGGGCTGCTCAACGCCGGCAACACCAACTACAGCGCCGTCGACCTCCTGACGAACGACAGCGGGCTGGCAGACGACGGCGAGTGGCTGACCGTGGAGGTGGCCAAGGGGGACTTCAGCGAGCCCGCGCTGGACATGGCGGCCGTGGACCGGATCATGCTGCGCGAGAGCGCGCTCGCGGCGGCGAACGTCGTGCAGACCAACGTGCAGACGATCGAGACCCGGCCGGCACCGGCGGCTGGATGCCTGGTCTTCGCCTTCGACGACGGTTGGAAGGGCCAGTACGCCTACGCGTTTCCGGCGATGGCCGCGGTCGGGCTGCGCGGCTGCGTGTACGCGATCTGTGACCAGCACGGGGCGACCGGTGGCTCGCTTTACATGAACCGCGGCGAGCTCCGAGCGCTGCAGGCCGCCGGTTGGGACATCGGCTGCCATGCCGATACCGTCGCGCACCACAACGACGCCAACGGCTTCCTCGCGCTCTCGGCCCCGGCGTTCGAGGCGGCCTGCGTCGCGATGAAAAAGTGGCAGCTCACCTGGGGGTTCAACTCCGACCACTTCGCCTGGCCGCGGGGCAAGCATTCGCGCGCCTTCCGCGACATCGCCGCGCGCTACTTCTCGTCGCAGCGGGTTTTCCGCAGCAACCTCAACCGGAACGAGGCCGACATCTACCCGTTCGCCGACGCGACCCGCCTGCGGCAGTGCGCGGTGACGGGCGGCGCCGCACCATCGCCGGTGGCGACCGTAACGGCGCTGATCGACGCCTGCATGGCGGCGAAGAAGACGCTGGTGCTGACGTTCCACGATATCGGCAACGGCGGCACCAGCACCGAGTACCCGGTGGCGAGCTTCGCCTCGATCGTGTCCCACGTGGCCTCGAAGCGCTACCCGGCCAGGACGCTAACCGAGATCTTCGCCCGGGGCGTCTAGAGTCTGCCGAAATCGTCCTCGATCCGGACGATATCGTCCTCCTCGAGATAGGTGCCGGTCTGCACCTCGACGATCTCCACCGGAACGTGGCCGGGGTTCGACAGGCGGTGAACGGCCCCGATCGGGACGTCGATCGACTGGTTCTCGAAGAGCTCGCGAACGATGTCGCCGCAGGTCACCAGGGCTGTGCCGCGGACCACCACCCAGTGCTCCGCCCGGTGGCGGTGCCACTGGAGCGACATCTGCTTGCCCGGCATGACCACGAGGCGCTTCACCCGGAAGCGGTCGCCCAGGTCGACGGTCTGGAACCAGCCCCAGGGTTTCGACACGCGGGCCGGCGTGTGCGCCTCGGGGATGCCCTCAGCCTCGAGATCGTCGACCAGCGCCTTGACCTCCTGCGAGCGCTCGATCGGCGCGACGAGGACGGCATCGGGAGTTTCGACGACGGCAAGTCCCTTGACACCGAGGACGCAGAGCAGCCGGCCGTCGGAGCGGAGGTAGCTGTCGGCGACGTCGCGGGCGTGCACCCGGCCCCGCCTGACCACGCCGGCGCTGTCGCGCGGACCCTGCTCCCAGACAGCCTTCCAGTCGCCGATGTCGGACCAGCGGAAACCGGCCGCAGCGACCGCGCCGCGGTCGGTCTTCTCCATGACCGCGTGATCGAAGCTGATCTTGGGCGCGTCGAGAAAGGCCTCGCCGAGTCTCAGGACGCCGTCATCGCACCGTCCCTCGGCGATCGCGCGCTCGATTGCTTCGAGCGCGTCCGGGGCGTGGCGCGCGATCTCGCTGAGGCCGACGTCGGCGCGGAAGCAGAACATGCCGGCATTCCAGAGGCAGCCCTCGGCGATAAGCTCTTCTGCCCGCGCGGCGCTCGGCTTCTCAACGAACCGCGCGAGCCTGTGGCCACCTTCGGCGAGCGCGGCGCCGCGGGCGATGTAGCCGTAGGCGGAGGAGGGCTCGTCGGGCTCGATGCCGAGGACGACGATCCGACCTGCGGCGGCAATGAACGCCGCCTCGGCGGCGGAGCGGGCGAAGGCCTCGCGGTCGGGGATCAGATGGTCGGAGGGGACGACTAGGACGGTCGCGAGCGGCTCGCGCCGTGCGGCGAGCATCGCGGCGAGGGCGACCGCGGCGAGCGTATCGCGGCCTTCAGGCTCGAGCGCAAGCTCGATCGCGACGCCGACCTCGCTGGCCTGCTCGGCAACGAGGTAGCGGGACGCCGCGGCTCCGATCACGATCGGGTCGGCGAACAGCCCGGAGGTCAGCCGCTCGAGCGTCCGCTGGAAGGGCGAGGCGCCTCCGAGGACCGCGACATGCTGCTTGGAATGATTGCGGCGCGACAGGGGCCAGAGCCGCGTGCCGGAGCCGCCGCAAAGGACGACCGGTATCACCGAGCCGGTCGCCGGCTCGAGCGGACCCGAAACGATCGGGGTGAGTGAGGTCATCGGTGCCATCCTGCCGGTGTAGGCTTCCTTTCTGTTCCGGCAATGCTGAACGGAAGCTTACCACGAAGCGTCGCAAACCGGCTGGCTTCGTTTCACGGAGCCTGCGATATCGGCCGCGACAAGGGAGGCGAGGGCGATATGGCAGAGCAGGTGCTGACGCTCCGGTGCGACAACCGCCCGGGCATCGTGGCGGCGGTGGCGACGCGGCTGGCGGCGAACGGGGGCGACATCACCGAGGCGGCGCAGTTCGACGACGTGCTGACCGGCAAGTTCTTCATGCGGGTCGCGTTCAGGATGGAAACGCCCGTCGAGGCCTTCCGCGAGGGCTTCGCCGCCGAGGTCGCGCGCTTCGGGCTCGACTGGACGCTGCGGCCGGCCGCCGCCCCACGACGCGTGCTGATCCTCGTCTCCATGTTCGACCACTGCATGGTCGACCTGCTCTACCGTATGCGGATCGGCGAGCTGCCGATGACCGTTACCGCCGTCGTGTCCAACCATCCACGGACAACGCTGGCTCAGAGCGAGCACGCGCGGATTCCGTACCATCACTTCCCGATCTCCCGCGACACCAAGGCGGCGCAGGAGGAGGAGATCAAGCGGGTAATCGAGGAGACCGGCACGGAGCTCGTCGTCCTTGCGCGCTATATGCAGGTGTTGTCGGACGACTTCTCGGCCTGGCTGTCGGGGCGCTGCATCAACATCCACCACAGCTTCCTTCCGGGCTTCAAGGGCGCCAAGCCCTACCACCAGGCGCACGAGCGCGGGGTGAAGATGATCGGGGCGACGGCGCACTATGTGACAGGCGACCTCGACGAGGGCCCGATCATCAGCCAAGACGTCGAGCAGGTCAGCCATGCTGATACCCCCGACGACCTAGTGCGCAAGGGACGCGACATCGAGCGGCGGGTGCTCGCTCGCGCGGTCAAGTGGCACCTGGAGGACCGGGTGCTGCTCAACGGCCACAAGACGGTTGTCTTCGCGCAGTAGCCGCACGCGACATCACGGCCACTCCAGCCTGGCCGCCCGCCCTTGACGCCGTAGGTCTGCAGATGGCGGGCGCCTGGATCAGTCGGGAAGCGACAGGATCGTGGCGCGGCCGCGATTGTTGACCTGCACCGAGTCGGAGCCGACGGCGGCAATCTGCATCCCGGACACCTGGTCGCCGGCTGTGACCCGCTGGATGCGGCCGTTCGGCATCTTGAGCAGCGCATGCCGGCCGGCGCCGGTGCCGAAGATTCCGATCAGCGTCACCCCGCCGCGCTGGGCTACGCCGCGCTGGGTAGCTGCGGCGACGGCGCGCGGTGAGGACGGAGTCGTCGATCGCGCCGGCGTCGCCGCCGCCTGGACCGGGCGCGCCGGATACTGCTGCGCGGGCGAGACCCGGACGGTGGGGGCGGGCGTCCGCACCGGAACGACGGCGAGCGGCGCCACGCTCGCCACCCGGATGGGGGCGGCGCTCGGAACGGGCTTCGGGGCGGTGGCCGGGACTGGCTGCGGGGGGGCTTTCCGCACGGTGACGACCCGCTGTGGCGCCGACGCCGCGGGGCGCGTGGGCTGGGGCTTCGCAGCGACCGTCTTCCGCGGGGCCGTTCCCGTGACGACCTTGGGCTTCGCGTGCATCGCCGCGGCCTTGAAGTGCAGTCCCGCCGGGCGCGGCGGCGGTGCTGCCTCGCTTGGCTGGGCGGCGAGGCTCGCGACACCCGCGGCCGGTTCCAGCGAGGCGACCCGCACGCCGCCGGCGGCGGGTCGGGGAAGCGGGCGCTCGCCCGCCGCCGATACGGGGGCTTCGGGCTCCGGCCGGGCGTTGCCCGGGCCGGTCGAACCGGGGCGCGGAAGCGGACGAAGCGCCGCTTGCGCGGAGGCCGCGGCCGGTCGGGGGCGCGGGATCGGGGACGACACGTGCGGGATCGGCGGCAGCACGACCTCGGGCGCTCCGCCGTCGGGCGGAAGGACCACCGTGACGTTGCGCGTGCCCATCGTCACGGGAACCGGCGCCAGGGACAGCGCCGGCCGGGCCGGCGGGGGGGCCGCGAGCACCGGGCGGGCGACCGGATGAACCTCGGCGCGCCGGACGGTCGGGTGGGAGGCGGGCTGGGGAGGGGCGGGCGGCGCGGCGAGGGCGGTGGCGTCCGCCTCCGCCACGGCAGCGACCTGCGCCGCGGCAGGCGCGACCACGGGCGCCGTCACTGGCGTCCGCTGCGGTAGCGTTTGGGTAACGAGAAGTGCGGCCAGGGCGACGATCGTACCGGCGCCGAGCGCGGCGGCCGCGTGCCGCGCGGGGCGGGTCGGGCGCCAGGCGCCGGCGAGGCGGGGCACGGCCGCGAAGCCGGGAAAGTCGCCGCTGCCAACGACCGACGCGGGCTTGAGGCCGGCGGCGGCGACAAGTGCATGGGTGTCGTCGAGGGTCGCGTGTGCCACGGCGGCGACGGGCGTGCCGGTTCGCGTCGGCGTGCCGAGCGTCACCACGACTGCCTCCGCCGGCACCCCGAGGTGCGGCGCGGCGGCGGCCCGGGCGGCGCGCTGCCGCGCGGCGCGCGTGCCTGGCGGCAGGTCGACGCGGCCGCGCCAGACCGCCGGCTCCGGGAGGACGATGGTGAGCGGGGCGCCGGCCGGGACCACCGCGGCGGCGATCTCGTCGAGGCAGGCGGCATAGCCGCCCGGCTCGGGGACCGCGGTCGCCAGCGGCGCTGCGCAGCCCTCGCGCTCCAGAACGACCTCGGGGTAGCCCAAACGAAGCCGGTATTCCGGCTTGCGGAATCTGTTGCTGCTCATGCCTGCCCCGATCTGTGTCGAGTATTGTCTGCCTCGAGCGAGACCATAGCCGAGTTCTTTCGCCCGATAAAGCCCGTTCCAGCCCATCACGCAACTTTTGGTTGCCCTCAGGCGACTTGCAGCGCACATCTTGCGTCGTCGTCGGCCGGAGCGGCCAGGTACCGGGGGAAACCATGCGTTCGAGCGCCTTTGCCTTTCTTCTCGCGCTTGCTCTGGCCGGCGCCGCTTCGGCCGAGACCCAGCGCCAGATCACGGCGAGCGGATCGGCGCAGGTCGAGGCGGTGCCCGATCTCGCGACCGTCACCGCCGGCGTGGAGACGCAGGGCGCCTCGGCGGCCGAGGCGCTGAGCGCGAACGGCGTGGCGATGACGGCCGTGCTCGCGGCGCTCGATGGTGCGAAGATCGAGCGGAAGGACGTACAGACCAGCCAGTTGACGATCAATCCGGTCTACGACAACCCGGACGACGGCAGCCCGTCGAAGGTGAGCGGGTATCAGGCGAGCAACATGGTCACGGTAAAGGTGCGCGACGTGGCGTCGCTCGGGGCGATCGTCGATGCGGTGACGGCGGCGGGGGCTAACCGGCTCTACGGAATCGGCTTCGACGTCGCCGACCCGAAGCCGGCGCTCGACGAGGCGCGCAAGCAGGCGGTGGCGGACGCGCAGCACAAGGCAGCGCTCTTCGCGGCGGCGGCGGGCGTGAAGCTCGGCGCGCTCCTGTCGCTCAGCGAGGGCGGGAACGGGGGCGGTCCCGTGCCGGTCTTCGCCCCCGCCGACATGGCCAAGGCGGCCCCGGTCGAGGCGGGGACCGTGTCGGTCTCGGCCGACGTGTCGCTGGTCTACGCGATCGAGTAGGCGTGCGCGTCGGCGGGTATCGCACAAAAGTCAACCTACTGATTTGCGAGGAAAAGCCAGGCAGACTGCAACGCTTCGTTTACCGATGCGGGGGGGACGGGTCGCGGAGTGCCCGTGGCCGCGACAGGGGCCTCCGGCCCCTTGGTGCGGTCGCATGCGCGGCTCGGCCTTCGGGACGCCGGGAGGCGTCCCTTGCTCTTCATGCCCTCGTGCCGCTCGGCGCGGCCCGGGGGGAACAACGCCGGCTACCCCGGGGAATGCCCGGGGTCGCGGCCCCTGAGCGCGGTCCGTCAGGCGGTGGCCGCGCCCAGCGCCTGGTCGAGGTCGGCGATGATGTCCTTGGGGTCCTCGGTGCCGATCGAGAGGCGCACGACGTTCGGGATGGCGCCCGCCGCCTCCTGCTGCTCGGGCGTGAGCTGGCGGTGGGTGGTTGAGGCCGAATGGATGATCAGCGAGCGGGCGTCGCCGAGGTTCGCGACGTGGCTGAACAGCTTGACCGAGTTCACCATCCTAACACAGGCTTCGTAGCCGCCCTTGAGCGCGAAGGTGAAGAGGGCACCGGCGCCGTTGGGGTAAAGGCGCTCGGCGCGCTCGTGCCAGGGCGAGGATGGCAGGCCGGCGTAGGTCACATACTCGACCCGCGGATCCTTCTCCAGCCAGGTGGCCACGGCGACGGCGTTCTCGACGTGCTTCTGCATGCGGAGGCTCAGCGTCTCGATACCGAGCAGCGTCAGGAAGGCGTTCTGCGGCGCCATCGCCATCCCGAGGTCGCGCAGGCCGATCGCGATCGAGTGGAAGGTGTAGGCCATCGGCCCGAAGGTCTCGTGGAACTTCAGCCCGTGATAGGCGGGCTCGGGTTCGGTCAGGCTCGGGAATTTGCCCGAGGCCGACCAGTCGAAGCGGCCGGAATCGACGATGGCGCCGCCGATCACCGTGCCGTTGCCGGTCAGGTACTTGGTCGTCGAATGCACGACGAGGTCGGCGCCCTGCTCGAGCGGGCGGCAGAGGTAGGGCGTCGCCGAGGTATTGTCGACGATAAGCGGAACGCCGATCCGCTTCGCGACCGCGGCGACGGCGGGGATGTCGGTGACGTAGCCGCCGGGGTTGGCGATCGACTCGCAGAAGATCGCCCGGGTGCGGTCGTCGGCGAGATCCTCCATCGCGGTCAGGTCCTCGGTGTCGACGAACTCGGCCGACCAGCCGAAGCGGCCGATCGTGTGGGTGAATTGCGTCACTGTGCCGCCGTAGAGCCGGTTCGAGGTGATGATGTTGTCGCCCGGGCGCATCAGCGGGAAGAGCGCCATGATCTGCGCCGCGTGGCCCGAGGAGGTGCAGACGCCGCCCTGGCCGCCCTCGAGCGCGGTGATCCGCTCGGCGAGCGCCGTCACCGTCGGGTTGGTCAGCCGCGAGTAGATGTAGCCGACTTCCTGAAGGTTGAAGAGCGCTGCGGCGTGGTCGGCGTCGCGGAAGACATAGGCGGTGTTCTGGTAGATCGGCACCTGCCGCGCACCCGTCGCCGGGTCGGGCTTGGCCCCGGCGTGAATCTGCAGCGTGTCGAAACCGAGCTTCGCGTCGGCCATGTCCCGTTCCTCCCTGGGTTTGCCCGGAGGCTAAGCGACCCGGGTTGCGTCGACAACAGGGATCGGGATGGCTGACGCGGACCGCGCCTCCCCTGCGCCTGTCGGTTGCCGGGCCGCGTCGCACGGCTTAGCTTCGGGTACGAAACGTGCGAGTCACTCGATGTCCGACCAAGCCGGTCCGCTGCATCCGCGCCACGCCGACACCTTTCCCGAGCTCGGCGCGGCCGAGATCGAGCGGCTGCGCCGGTTCGGCAGCGTGCGGCGTTTCGCCGACGGCGAGCGGCTGTTTACGGCCGGCGAGCCGGGGCCGGGAATGTACGTGCTCCTCGCGGGACAGGTGGCGATCACCCAGCGCGACGGCCTGGGCCGGCGGCAGCCGGTCGTCGAGCAGGGGCCCGGCCAGTTCCTCGCCGAGGTAGGCGCGCTGTCGGGCCGGCCGGCGCTGGTCGACGGCCAGGCCGAGGGGCCGGTCGAGGCGCTGCTCATCCCGCCCGCGGGCCTTCGCGCGCTGCTCGTCGCCGAGGCCGACCTCGGCGAGCGAATCACCCGCGCGCTGATCCTTCGCCGGGTGCAGCTGATCCAGTCGGGGCTCGGCGGGCCGCTGATCATCGGTGACGCCGGTGATGCCGACGTGATCCGGATTGCGACGTTCCTGCGGCGCAGCGGACATCCCTACAGGATCGCCGACCCGGTGGGCGACGAGGCGGCGGCGGGGCTCCTCAGCCATTGCACCTCCGGGGCGGGCGGCCTGCCGGTCGTCGTGACGACGCGCGGGACGGCGCTGCACAATCCCTCGATCGCCGATCTTGCGCGGGCGCTCGGGCTGACCGGCCGCGCGCCGGGGCGCGTCCTCTACGACGTGGCCGTGGTCGGGGCGGGGCCGGCCGGGCTTTCGGCGGCGGTCTATGCCGCCTCCGAGGGGCTGTCGGTCGTGGTCCTCGATGCGCAGGGCTACGGCGGGCAGGCCGGGGCGAGCGCGCGGATCGAGAACTACCTCGGCTTCCCGACCGGGATCACCGGGCAGGCGCTGACCGGGCGGGCGTTCGTGCAGGCGGAGAAGTTTGGTGCCGAGATCATCTATCCGGCGGCGGTTTCCGAGCTCGTCTGCCTCGGGCCGGCGGGGCCCTACCGGCTCGATCTCGCCGACGGCGTCGCCGTCACCGCACGGTCGGTGGTGATCGCGAGCGGGGCGCGCTACCGCCGCCCGGCGCTGGCGGGCATCGAGAGGTTCGAGGGACGCGGGGTCTGGTACTGGGCCTCGCCGATGGAGGCGCGGCTCTGCGCCGGGGCGGAGGTGGCGCTGGTCGGGGGCGGCAACTCGGCGGGGCAGGGAGCGGTCTATCTCTCCGGGCACGCGAGCCGGGTCAACCTGCTCATCCGCGGCCCCGATCTGAACCGGACCATGTCGCGCTACCTGGTCGAGCGGATCGAGGCGACGCCGAACATCCGGCTGCTGTGCGAGACCGAGGTCACCGGCCTCGAGGGCGACCCCGAGCGGCACCTCGAGGGCGTCACCTGGACCTGCCGGCGCACCGGGGAGCGCGAAGGGGCGGCGATCCGCAATCTCTTCCTGTTCATCGGCGCCGAGCCCGAGACGAGCTGGGTCCGACCCTGCAAGCTCCGGCTCGACCGCGCCGGGTTCGTGCTGACCGGGACCGAGGTGGCGGCCGCGCCGCACCGGCACCCGCTGGAGACGAGCCTGCCGGGGGTCTTCGCCATCGGAGACGTGCGCTCGGGGTCGGTCAAGCGGGTCGGCGGCGCCATCGGCGAAGGCGCGGCTGTCGTCGCTGCCATCCATGCCGCGCTCGCGGCCCCGGCGGCGGCCTGAGCGGTTTGGCCTCAGATGCCGCCCGTGCCGTCCGCGGCATCCTCCGCCTGCTGGCGCGGCCGGTCAGGACCGCGCGTGGGCGCCGCGGCGTCGTGCTGCAGCCCTACCGCGGCTACGGCTCGGCCGAGCGGATCTTCGTGATCGGCCGCGTCTTCTGGCAGCATACCGGGGGGACGATCGAGGCCGCCGAGATCCGCACCATCATCCGCCGGCTCCGGCGCCGGCCGGTGCGGGACGCCCGCGTCCGCGCGGTCTTCTACGGCGCCGCGATCGAGGTCGAGACCGATCGCGACGGATACTTCCGTATCCAGATGGCGCCCGGGAGCCCGGTGCCGCGCGACCGGATCTGGCACCGGCTCGAGCTCGTGCTCCTGTCGCCAACGCAGGCCGAGGCTTCGGCCGAGGTGTTCATTCCACCGGAAACCGCCAGGACGGTCATCGTCTCCGACATCGACGACACCGTCATGCACACGGGCGTCGCCAACAAGCTGACCATGCTCTGGCGGCTGTTCGTGCAAGGCGCCGAGAGCCGCACGGCCTTTCCCGGGGTGGCGGCGCTCTACCGTGCGTTGCACGCAGGGGCGTCCGGGCACGAGTGCAACCCGATGCTCTACGTGTCGCGCGCGCCGTGGGGCATCTACGACATGCTGGAGGTCTTCTTCCACCACCACGACATCCCCGCCGGGCCGGTCCTGTTCCTGCGCGAGTGGGGGCTGAGCTGGCGCCGGCCGCTGCCGCGCCGCGCCGAGAACCACAAGCACCGGCTGATCCAGCGGATGCTCTCGCTCTACGGCGACATGCCCTTCGTCCTGATCGGCGACAGCGGCCAGCACGACCCCGAGGTCTACAGCCGCATCGTCGAGCGCCACGCCGGCCGGGTGCGCGCGGTCTACATCCGCGACATCGCCGCCCGCGGACCGGCGAGGAAGGCGGAGGTCAGCGCCTTGGCCGAGGCGCTGCACGCGGCCGGGGCGCATCTCGTGCTCGCCTCGGACAGCCTGGCGATGGCCGAGGACGCGGCGCGGCTCGGGCTGATCGCGCCGGAAGCGGTGGCGGACGTCGGCGCCCGGGTCGAGCAGCGCCTGCAGGAGGCCGAGGCCGAGGCAGGATGATCGCGGCGCGCAGGCTCGCGCCCAAATTGACAGAAGCCAGCCCGCCCCTTAGCCTTTCGCGCAACGACAAGGCGATTGCGGGGCAGGGGACTGGAATCCCTCCGCCCGCGGCGACAACCGCTCCAGGGAGGAGACAATGCAATACCAGCCACGACCGGCGACGCCGGGTTTCGACCGTCGAGAGTTCCTCAAGGCGTCCGCCGCCGGCCTCGCCGCCGCCGCCCTGCCTGGCGCCGGCGCCGCGCTCGCCCAGGAGACCGTGGAGCTGACATTCTGGGCCTGGTGCCCGGGCTCGGACAAGATGTCCGAGAAGTTCATGGAGAAGTACCCCAACATCAAGATTAAGTACGAGAACGTCGGCCAAGGGGCGCCGCACTACGTCAAGCTCCGCGACGCGCTCAAGGCCGGGACCGGGTTGCCCGACGTGGCCCAGATGGAGTTCAACTCGATCGCGAGTTTCCGGGCGCTCGACGCGCTCGAGGACATGGGGCCGGACGGCGCCAGCGCGGTCGGCCCGGGGTTCGTCGACTGGACCTGGAAGTCGGTGTCGGACGGCGACAAGGTCTACGGCATCCCGTGGGATTCCGGCCCGATGGGGCTGCTCTACCGCGACGACATCTTCTCGGCGAGCGGCATCGAGGTGCCGGAGACCTGGGACGCCTACGCCGAGGCGGCGCTGAAGCTCTCCAAGGACAAGCCCGGGACGTTCATGACCGACTTCGGCGCGGCGGACGCCGGCTGGGTGGCGGCGGTGCTGTGGCAGAAGGGCTGGCGACCGTTCCACCTCGAGGGGACAGACATCACGATTGCGATCAACGACGGGATCGCCAAGGACTGGGCCAACTACTGGCAGAAGCTGATCGACGCCAAGGCGGTCGACGTGGCGCCGGTCTGGACCAGCGAGTGGTTCGCGAGCCTCGATAACGGCAAGTACGCGTCCTGGGTCACCGCGGCCTGGGGGCCGGCGCTGCTCGTGTCCTCGATGAAGGACAGCGTCGGCAAGTGGCGGGCCGCGAAGATCCCGCAGTGGAAGGCCGGCGAATACGTCTCGTCGAACTGGGGCGGGTCGAACTTCTCGGCGATGAAGGGAACGCCCCACCTGAAGGAGGCGACGCTCTTTGCGACCTTCATGGGTGCCGATCCGACCGTCGCGCGCTTCTGGAACAGCGACATCTTCCTTTTCCCGGTCCTGAAGGAGGTCCTCGCCGACCCGGCCGTCCTCGACCACAAGTACGACTTCTACGGCGGGCAGCCGGTCAATCAGATCTTCGCCGAGAGCTCGCAGCACGTCGACCCGAGCTTCGAGTTCGCGCCGTTCCAGGACTATGTGAACACCCACATCCAGGACGAACTCGCCGCGGCCGTCGGTGGCAAGGGAACGCTGGCCGAGGCGTTCGACCGGGTGCAGGACGCCATTGTCGAATACGCGACCGACCAGGGCTACACCGTCAAGTGACCATCTCCGGAGCGCCCGTCCGCGGGCGCTCCGCGCAAACGGGGGACAGCACCATGGCCGAGACCGCCGTGCCCGGGCGCCGCCGGCCCCTCGTGAGCAAGCGGCTCGCGCCCTGGCTGTTCCTGCTGCCGTTCCTTCTGCTCTTCACCGCCTTCCTTATCGTGCCGCTGATCAACGCGCTGGCCCTGAGCGTTTACAAGACGACGCTGGTCGGCGGCACCCGGTTTGTCGGCGCCGACAACTTCACCAAGGCCTTCTTCGATCCGAAGTTCTGGACCGGGGTCGTCACGCTGCTGAAGTTCGGGATCATGCAGATCCCCGTGATGCTGGCGCTGGCGCTCGCCTTCGCGCTGATCCTCGACAGCGGCACGGTCTACCTGCGCAACTTCTTCCGGGTCAGCTTCTTCATTCCCTACGCGGTGCCCTCGGTGATCGCGACGCTGATGTGGGGCTTTCTGTACGGCCCCGCCTACGGGCCGTTCGCCCGGCTCGCCGACACGGTGGGCTGGCCGAGGCCGGACTTCCTGGCGCCGCACACGATCCTGCCCTCGCTCGCGAACATCGCGGTCTGGGAGTACATGGGCTACAACATGATCATCTACTACGCCGCCTTGCAGGCGATCCCCAGCGAGCTCGAGGAGGCGTCGCTGATGGACGGCGCCAATGGCATCCGGCACGCGCTCCACATCAAGCTGCCGCTGATCCTGCCGACGATATTCGTCACGATCGTCTTCTCGATCATCGGGACGCTGCAGCTCTTCACCGAGCCCTACCTGATGGTCAACCTTGCCAAGAGCGTCATCTCGAGCTCTTTCACGCCCAACCTCTACGCCTACACGCTCGCCTTCACCGGCCAGCAGTACAACTATTCCGCGGCGATCTCCTTCCTCCTCGGCGGCGTGACCGCTGTGCTCGCCTACGTCTTCATGCTCGCAACCCGCCGGGGCCGCGCTTGAGCATCGTCGGCAAGACGCGGGGCTCTGCCGGTTTTCGGCGCAACCGGCGGATCCTGACGGCGATTCTATGCCTCTATTTCATCTATACGTTCCTCCCGCTCGTCTACCTGATCACCGGAGCGACCAAGACCAACCCTGATCTCTTCACCACATTCGGACTCTGGTTCTCCTCCGACTTCCGCCTGTTCCAGAACCTCCACGACCTCTTCACCAGCAAGGACGGTATCTTCGGACGGTGGCTCTGGAACACGTTCCTCTATGCCGCCTCCTCGGCCGTAGGGTCGGCGGTCGTGGGGACGCTGGCGGGCTATGCCTTCGCCAAGTACGACTTCGTCGGCAAGCGCGCACTCTATGCGCTGGTGCTCGGGGCGGTGATGATCCCGCAGACCGCACTGGTCATCCCGCTCTTCCTGCTCCTGAGCGAGATCGGGCTGCTCAACACCCCCTGGGCGGTCATCCTGCCGTCGCTGGTCTTTCCGGTCGGGGTTTTCCTGATGCGAGCCTACATCGAGGACGGTGTATCCAACGAGATCATCGACGCCGGGCGGATGGACGGGGCGGGCGAGATCTACATCTTCGTCTTCCTGGTGTTCCGGCTGATCATGCCGGCCTTCACCACCGTGCTCGTGCTCGCCTTCGTCGCCAGCTGGAACAATTACTTCCTGCCGCTCGTCGTGCTGAATTCTTCGGAGCATTTCCCGGTCACGGTCGGGCTCGCGCAGTGGTTCGCGGCGGCGACCGCCGGCAGCGGCGGCGAGGTGCTCTTCACGGTGGTGATCGCGGGCTCGCTCGTCTCGATCATCCCGGTCGTCATCGCTTTCCTGCTCGTGCAGCGTTTCTGGCAGGGCGGACTGTCGGCCGGCTCGGTCAAGTAGCTCTTCGCCAGGCGTCGATGCGCTCCCAGGCCTCGGCAGCGTTCGCGACGTAGGTGAAGAGCTCGAGGTCTCGGGCGGCGATGGTGCCGGCCTCGACCAGCGCCTGCCAGTTCAGCACGCCACGCCAGAAGGGCTCGCCGAAGAGCAGGATCGGGCGGCGGCGCATCCGCCCGGTCTGCACCAGCGTTAGGACCTCGAAGAGCTCGTCGAAGGTCCCGAAGCCGCCCGGGAAGACGGCGATCGCCCGCGCCCGCATCAGGAAATGCATCTTGCGGATGGCGAAATAGTGGAAGTTGAACGAGAGATCCGGCGTGCCGTAGACGTTCGGCGACTGCTCGTGCGGCAGCACGATGTTGAGGCTGATCGAGACGCCGCCGGCCTCGGCCGCCCCTCGGCTGCCGGCCTCCATGATGCCTGGCCCGCCGCCGGTGCAGACGACGTCCTCGCGGTTGCCGGTCCTGAGGGCCCGCTCGGTGGAGAGCCGCGCGAACTCGCGCGCCTGCGCGTAGTAGGGCGCGAGCCCCGCCGCGGGTTGGCCGGCATGCGCGGAAGCGGGATCGGGGATCCGCGCGCTGCCGAGCATCACGATGGTCGAGACGATGCCGCGCTCGGCGAGCGCCATCTCGGTTTTCAGCAGCTCGAGCTGCAGCCGCACCGGCCGCAGCTCGTCGCGGGTCAGGAAATCTGGATCGCTGAACGCCAGCCGGAACGATGGCGACAGCGTCTGAGGCGTGTCGGGTACCCGGTCCCAGCGCGCGAGGTCCTCGCGCGCGTCGGGGAAAGGGCTCTTCGGCTCGACGGGTTTGGTCATGGGAACCGCTTACCGCCGGCGCGCCCGTCCCGCCAGCCCCGCGAGGGACCTCCGTAACTCGGGCCGCCCGCCGGTCGTCTGATGCCGAACGCGAGCCGGCCGGGCAGAAGTGCACGCCGCTTGGTCCAAAAGCTCACGCGGGTTGACCGCTTTCTGACCAGGGCGCGACCCAGCGACCGGTTCAGTGAGACCTCGGCAAGAGATCTCGATCCTTGCCGAGTGAGCAGCAACGATGAACAGCAGATTAAGGTGTCAGGAAGAAATAATTTTATTTCAGACACTTGCGTTTGTGCGCACCTTGCGTGCCGCTCAGGCCGACGCCTGGGTCTCCCCGCGGCGCCCCTTTGCAGACGTCTCTCAGTCGCCGTCCGGCGGGACTTCGACCGAGATCACTTCGAGCTCGACCGGCCGGCCGCGCAGCTGCATCGTTACCGAGCTGCCGGCGGTGGCCCCGGTCAGCGCCCGTGCGATCGGGGCAACATAGGCGATGCGTCCGCTCGCCGGGTCGGCTTCGTCCTCGCCGGTCAGCACCAAGGTCCGCTCCTCGCCGTCCTCGTTGCGGTAGCTTACGCGGCTGCCGAACTGGACGGCCGGGTCCGCCGGATCGGGGTGGGTGAGCCGCGCCGTCGCATGCCGCACCGTCCAGTAGCGCAGGTCTCGCCGGAGCCGCGCCACGTTCCGCTCGTCCGGCCCGGCCGCCAGCGCGGCCTCGATGGCCGCGATCCGCTCGGCGATCAGCCGCAGCCCCCGCGCCGTCACGAGGTTCGGCAGGCTGCTCACCGGCAGCTCCGGCACCACCTCGGGCCGCGAGCCGTCGTCCTCCTTCACGAATGCCCGGCTCAATCCGGTCTCCTCCTGTTCCGAAGCTAGGCTGAGGTGCCCGTTCCGGCAACGCAGCGACGGGCGGCATGGAAGCCGTTCCCGGTCAGCCTACTCTCTGGTTCGATCCGCAGGAGTCCCAAGATGCTGCGTGCTCTTGTCATCGTGGCCGTGTCAGCCGTCCCGGCGGCGGCCCAGCCCGCCCTCGAGCCCGTCGACCTCGAGCTCGTGCTCCTCGCCGACGCTAGCGGTTCCATCGACGCGACGGAGAATCGCCTGCAGCGCCAGGGCTACGCCGACGCACTGGCCGATCCGAGCGTCCTTTGGGCGATCCGCCACGGCGGCGAGCGCGGCCGGATAGCGGTCGCCTATGTCGAATGGGCCGGCCGCCGCGAGCAGGACGTCGTCGTCGACTGGACGGTGATCGACGGCGAGGCCAGTGCCCGCGCCTTCGGCGCCCGCCTGCTGGCCGCACCACGGCAAGTCACCGGGACCAACGCCATCGGCGCAGCGCTCTTCAAAGGTCTGGAGCTGATCGGAAACAACGGCTTCGACGGCGCCCGCGAGGTCATCGACCTCTCGGGCGACAGCATCTGGAACCCGCGTCCGCCGACGATCGCCAGCGCCCGCGACGCCGCGCTGGGGCAGGGTGTCACGATCAACGGCCTGGCCGTCCTCTGCGACGACTGCTCCGGCCGCCCTGGCGTCGGCGACCTCGAGACCGACTTCCGCGACCACCTGATCGTCGGGGATGACGCCTTCGTCGTCACTGCGGACGGCGACGCCGCCTTCGCCAACGCCGTGCGCCGCAAGCTGATCCTCGAGGTGAGCGGGCGGGTGCCGCCAGGCCCGCCCGATGTCCGCTCTGCTCAAGTCTTCACCGATGATCGCAAGATGGAGTGCCATTTGCCTACCGAATAGGCAATACTCTCCAAAGGATCACGGATTGGGCGATTGCGCTTGACCTCTCCCGTGGGGCCACGGAAGCGTGAGCGCCGCTGCGGCGAGAGCGAGCGGCAGAGAGGCCCCCCTGTCCTCCTGGGGCATCCGCGCTTCCGCCCGCGCAGGAACGCCGCGCTGGAACGACGACCGTCAAACCGACAGGAAGAGGGACGAATGCTAAAGGATCTCAGAAAGTTGTACATCGGCGGCGCCTTGGCGGGCACCTTGCTGGCGACCACGGCGGTCGCCGACGACGATACGATCAAGGTCGGCATCCTGCACTCGCTCTCCGGCACGATGGCTATCTCGGAGACGACATTGAAGGACGTGATGCTGATGCTGATCGACGAGCAGAACGCCAAGGGCGGTCTCCTCGGCAAGAAGCTCGAGCCCGTCGTCGTCGACCCGGCCTCGAACTGGCCGCTCTTCGCCGAGAAGGCGCGCGAGCTCATCTCCGCGGACCATGTCGCAGTGGTCTTCGGCTGCTGGACATCGGTCAGCCGGAAGTCGGTGCTGCCGGTATTCAAGGAGCTGAACTCGATCCTCTTCTACCCCGTCCAGTACGAGGGACAGGAGAGCGAGCGCAACGTCTTCTACACCGGCGCCGCCCCGAACCAGCAGGCGATCCCCGCGGTCGACTACCTGATGAACGAGGAAGGCGTCGAACGCTGGGTGCTCGCGGGCACCGACTACGTCTACCCGCGCACGACGAACCAGATCCTCGAGGCCTATCTCAAGCAGCATGGTGTCGCCGACGAGGACATCATGATCAACTACACGCCGTTCGGCCAGTCCGACTGGCAGACGATCGTCTCCGACATCAAGAAGTTCGGCTCCACCGGCAAGAAGACGGCCGTCGTCTCGACGATCAACGGAGACGCCAATGTCCCCTTCTACAAGGAGCTGGCGAGCCAGGGCATCTCGGCCGAGGACATCCCGGTCGTCGCCTTCTCGGTCGGCGAGGAGGAACTCGCCGGCCTCGACACCAAGCCCCTGGTAGGCCACCTCGCCGCTTGGAACTACTTCGAGTCGATCGACACGCCCGAGAACGCGGCCTTCATCGACGAGTGGCACAAGTTCACCAAGAACGACGACCGCACCACCAACGATCCGATGGAAGCCCACTACATCGGCTTTAACATGTGGGTGAAGGCGGTCGAGGCGGCGGGCACAACCGACACCGATGCCGTGATCGAGGCGATGAACGGCATCGCGGTGCCGAACCTGACCGGCGGCATCTCGTCGATGTCGGTCAACCACCACATCACCAAGCCGGTCTACATCGGCGAGATCCGTGACGACGGGCAGTTCGACGTGGTCTGGCAGACCAACGGGCTCGTGCTCGGCGACGAGTGGTCGGACTACCTGCCCGAGTCGAAGGACCTGATCGCCAACTGGCGCGAGCCGATGTCCTGCGGCAACTTCAACGTCGCGACCGGCAAGTGCGGCGGCTCCACCACCAACTGACCTGACCGGCGCGCGTAGAACTCCGCGCGCCGGTTCCTGCAACCGGGACACCGCCATGCGCCTCCTCGCCGCCCTCGCCGGCATCTGCATGCTCCTCGCCGGCCCGCTCGCGGCGCAGACGCTGGACGAGCTGGTCGCGAAGCTCCCCGGTGGCAGCTTCAACGACCGCGCCGCGGTCGTGGGAGCGATCGGCGCCACCGGCGACCCGCGTGCGGCCGCGCTTCTCGGTGCCCTTCAGGAGGGCAACCTCCAGCAGCGCAAGTCCGACGACGCCATCGTCATCGTCACGGGAAAGGGCGCTGCCGCAAAGGCCACCGACCCGCTGACCGGCGCCGACCTCGGCGACGTCGAGCCGCGCTCGACCACCCCGATCAAGGTCAACAACGCGCTCCGCCGCAGCATCCGCTCGGCAATTGCCACCCTCTCGCTCGTCGACGCCGATCCGGCGAAGCGGCTCGCCGCGGCCGAGCAGGCGTTCGCGGCACCCGATCCCGACGCCATCGCCGCCCTCGACACCGCGCTCGACAAGGAGAAGGACGCCCGCGTCAAAGCCTCTCTCGGCGAAGCGCGCGCCGCCGCGGTCCTCGCCA
Organism: Amaricoccus sp.; assembly: GCA_046348915.1. Classification (GTDB taxonomy): domain Bacteria; phylum Pseudomonadota; class Alphaproteobacteria; order Rhodobacterales; family Rhodobacteraceae; genus Amaricoccus. The sequence goes on along the minus strand of JAXMDH010000043.1, from coordinate 30,319 downwards.
GCGTCGACGCCGCCCCCGCGGACAAGGTCGCCGCCGTCGACCTCGTCGCCGCCCACGGCGGCACCGACGCGCTGAAGATCCTCGCCGGCCTCACCACCGCGCCGCAGGCCGACCTCGCCGCCGCCGCCAAGGGTGCCGTCGCCAAGATCGAACGCGAGCAGGCGATGTGGGGTGCCTTCCAAAACGTCTGGTACGGCCTCTCGCTCGGCTCCGTCCTCCTCCTGGCCGCCGTCGGCCTCGCGATCACGTTCGGGGTGATGGGCGTGATCAACATGGCGCACGGCGAGCTGATGATGCTCGGCGCCTATACCACCTTCGTCATCCAGGAGCTGATCCGCGCCCACGCCCCCGGGCTCTTCGACTACTCGCTCTTCATCGCCGTCCCTGCCGCCTTTCTCGTCTCCGGCGGCGTCGGCGTCGCGATCGAGCGCGGCATCGTCCGCTTCCTCTACGGCCGCCCGCTCGAGACGCTGCTCGCGACCTGGGGCGTCAGCCTGATCCTGCAGCAGGCGGTGCGCTCGCTCTTCGGCCCGAACAACCGGGAGGTCGGGACGCCGTCGTGGATGTCCGGCGCGTTTCAGATCGGCGAGATGCAGGTGACATGGAACCGCTTCGTCATCATCCTCTTCGGCCTCGCCGTCTTCGTGGCGCTGCTCCTGCTCCTCAAGCGCAGCCTCTTCGGCCTGCAGATGCGCGCGGTGACCCAGAACCGTCCCATGGCCGCCGAGATGGGCATCCGAACGCCCCTGATCGACGCGCTCACGTTCGGGCTCGGCGCCGGCATCGCCGGCCTCGCCGGCGTCGCGCTCAGCCAGATCGACAACGTCTCGCCGAACCTCGGGCAGGCCTACATCATCGACTCCTTCCTCGTCGTCGTCTTCGGCGGCGCCGGCAACCTCTGGGGCACCTTCGCGGCCGCCTTCTCGCTCGGCATCGCCAACAAGCTGCTCGAGCCCTGGGCGGGTGCGGTGCTGGGCAAGATCCTGATCCTCGTCTTCATCATCCTCTTCATCCAGAAGCGCCCGCGCGGCCTCTTCCCGCAGCGCGGCCGCGCGGTGGAGGCCTGACATGACCGAGGGCCTGATCGACCGCCGCACCGGCATCTTTCTCGCGATCCTCTTCGTCGCGCTGGTGCTGGTGCCGGTCGGCAACCTGATGGTGGCGCCCGGCGAGGCCGGGCACGTGCCCTCGTACATCGTGGCGCTGCTCGGCAAGTACCTGACCTACGCGCTCCTCGCCGTCGCGCTCGACCTCGTCTGGGGCTACGCCGGCATCCTCTCGCTCGGCCACGGCGCCTTCTTCGCCCTCGGCGGCTACGCCATGGGCATGCACCTGATGCGCGAGATCGGCGACCGCGGGGTCTACGGCAACGCCGAGCTCCCCGACTTCATGGTGTTCCTCTCCTACACGAAGCTTCCCTGGTTCTGGCACGGCTTCGACATGTTCTGGTTCGCCTGCCTGATGGTCGTGGTCGTCCCCGGCCTCCTCGCCTTCGTCTTCGGCTGGTTCGCCTTCCGCAGCCGCGTCACCGGCGTCTACCTCTCGATCATCACCCAGGCGCTCACCTACGCGCTGATGCTCGCCTTCTTCCGCAACGAGATGGGCTTCGGCGGCAACAACGGCCTCACCGACTTCAAGGACGTCCTCGGCTTCGACCTCGCCGCCGACCAGACCCGCGCCGCCCTCTTCGTCCTCTCCGGCCTCGCCCTCGCCGCCGGCATCCTGATCTGCCGCGCCATCACCGCCTCGAAGACGGGAAAAGTCCTCGTCGGCGTCCGCGACGCCGAGAGCCGCACCCGCTTCCTCGGCTACCGCGTCGAGCACTACAAGCTCTTCGTCTTCGTCGTCTCCGCCATGCTCGCCGGCCTTGCCGGCGCCCTCTACGTGCCGCAGGTCGGCATCATCAACCCGTCCGAATTCTCGCCGGCGAACTCGATCGAGATCGTGATCTGGGTCGCCCTCGGCGGCCGCGGCACCCTCGTCGGCGCCGCCCTCGGCGCCCTGATCGTCGCCGCCGCCAAGACCTGGCTCACCGGCGCCTTCCCCGACGCCTGGCTCTACGCCCTCGGCCTCATGTTCATCCTCGTCACGATCTTCCTCCCGAAGGGCGTCCTCGGGCTCATCGAGGGCATCGCCCCCGGGCGGCGCCCGGTGATCCCTGAATCTGTCGCCGAGCCCGCGGAGTAGCGCCATGGCCACCGAGACCCAGCTCTACCTGCAGGACGTCCACCGCGCCTTCGACGGCTACAAGGCGATCAACGGCCTCTCGATCGCGATCGAGAAGGGCGAGCTCCGTGCCGTCGTCGGTCCGAACGGGGCGGGCAAGACCACGATGCTCGACATCATCACCGGCAAGACCCGCCCCGACCAGGGCCGCGTCGTCTGGGACGTCGACACCGACCTCACCCGCCTCGACGAGGCCTCCTGCGCCCGCCTCGGCATCGGGCGGAAGTTCCAGAAGCCCACGGTCTTCGAGACCCTCACCGTCGAGGCCAACGTCATGCTGGCGCTCGCCGGAAAGCGCGGCGTCGCCGCCACCCTGTTCCACAAGCTCTCGGGCGGGGAGTCGAAGCGCGTCACCGAGCTCCTCGAGCTCGTCGGCCTCGCCAAGGCGCGCGACCGCCTCGCCGGCGGCCTCAGCCATGGCCAGAAGCAGTGGCTCGAGATCGGCATGCTCCTCGCCCAGGATCCGCAGCTCCTCCTCGTCGACGAGCCCGCCGCCGGCATGACCGATGCCGAGACCATGCGCACTGCCGAGCTCCTGAAGTCCATCGCCGGCCGCCACTCGGTTCTCGTCATCGAGCACGACATGGAGTTCGTGCGCGCGCTCGACTGCCGGGTGACGGTCCTCCACCGCGGCGCCGTCCTCGCCGAAGGCTCCCTCGACCACGTCTCGGCCAACCCCGAGGTGATCGAGGTCTACCTGGGACGCTGAGAGATGCTGAACGTTGAGCACATCGACCTGAAGTACGGCGCGGCACTCGCGCTAAAGGACGTCTCCGTCACCGCCGAGCCCGGCCAGGTGACTTGCATCCTCGGCCGCAACGGCACCGGGAAGACCTCGCTGATGCGGGCGATCTCCGGCCGCCAAGGTATCAGCGCCGGCCGGATCACCTGGGAGGGCGCGGACATCTCGCGCCTTCGTCCCGACGCCCGCGCCCGCATCGGCGTCGCGACGGTGCCGCAGGGCCGCGAGATCTTCCCGCTGCTGACCGTGCGCGAGAACCTGGAGACCGGCTTTGCCCTCCTTCCCCGCGGCGCCCGAAAGATCCCCGACGCCGTCTTTGAGCTCTTCCCGGTCCTCGCCGAGATGATGCGCCGCCGCGGCGGCGACCTCTCCGGCGGCCAGCAGCAGCAGCTCGCGATCGGCCGCGCCATGGTGACGAACCCCCGGCTCCTCCTGATGGACGAGCCCACCGAGGGCATCCAGCCCTCGATCATCAAGGACATCGGCCGCGCCATCGCCTGGCTGCGCGACCAGGGCCACATGGCGATCGTGCTGGTCGAGCAGTACTTCGATTTCGCCGTCGCGCTCGCCAGCCGCATGACCGTGATGGACCGGGGCCGTGTCGTCCTCGCCGGCACCCCCGCCGAACTCGACGAGACCGAAGTCCGCCGTTGGATGACGGTGTAGCAGCGCGCGCCGCCGGCACCTTCCTCTTGCGTCAAATACTCCCCCCGGAGGGCAACGCGCAGGAAACCCGCGATGCCGCCGGAGTGACGCAACGCGCCATCGCACGTCTCGGTCTCGCCGCGCTCGGCAGGCGAAACGGCGACCGTCACGGTCGGACGACCTCCGGCGCCGCCTTGCCAGCGCGCCACGTGACCGCGATGGGACCGCAGTCCGCGATCGCGCATCGCCGGCCGCCTTAACCGAACCGGCGCCGGCCCACTCGCCCGAATCCCCGCGGCAGGGCAGCATCGTAATAGGAGGAACCGGTTCGTTAACCACACGGCCGCCTCTCTAGTCCTGCCCGCGATGCTCCGGCTCCGCCGCCTCCGCCCGCCACCGGCGCAGCGCGTCGGCGATGATCAGCCGCGACAGCGCGTGATAGAGCGGCTTCGGCGTCAGCAGCCGCTCCGTGCCGTAGCCGAGCATCGCCGCCGTCATCAGCGGGATGACGTTGTCGTGGTTGCGGTCATCTCGAGGATGATGACGAAGGCCGTCATCGGCGCCTGCACCACGCCGGAGAAGTACCCCGCCATCCCGAGGGTTGTTCCGAGCCCCACGTTCGCCCCGAGCGCCACCGCGAGCGTGCTCCCGAGGCCGGCCCCGACCGCCAGGGCCGGCGCGAAGAGCCCGCCCGGGATCCCCGAGATCGCGGAGACGAGGCTCGCCACGAACTTGCCCGCGAAGAAGCCGAACGGCAGCGGCGTTCCCTCGATCGCGCCCTTCGCCTGCACGTAGCCCGTTCCGAAGGTCAGCCCTCCTGTCGCGACCCCGACGGCCGCCACCACGAGGCCGCAGGCCCCTGCGATCGCGAGGAGCCGCGCCAGCGGCGCCGTGCCTCGCCAGCGCCGGGCGCGCCGGGTTAGCGCCAGCATGGAGGAACTGAACCCCGCCCCTAAGGCGCCGCCGACGATCCCGCAGGCCGGGACCAGCAGCCAGTCGCGCAGGGTCGCCGGGGTAGCGTCGCTCACCCCGAAGTAGGTGTAGCTTCCGAGGATCGCGAGCGAGGCGAGGCCGGCGATCACCACCGCCGACAGGACGAGGCCGTTGGTGCGTGCCTGGTAGCCGCGTCCCATCTCCTCGATCGCGAAGACGATGCCGGCGAGCGGCGCGTTGAAGGCCGCCGCGATTCCCGCCGCCGATCCCGCGAGGATCAGCCCCCGTGCGTGGGCCATGCCGCCGATCCGCGCCGCCTGCAGCATCAGCGACGCGCCCACCTGCACCGTCGGCCCCTCGCGGCCGATCGAGGCGCCGCAGCCGAGCCCGACCACGGTCAGCACGATCTTGCCCAGCACCATCTTCAGCGACAGGAACCGCGTGCGGTCCTCGTCGTCGCGCAGGTGCCGCGCCGCGATCGCCTGCGGGATCCCGCTCCCCTCCGAGCCCGGGAAGAAGCGCGCCGCCAGCCAGGCGCAGAGGACGAAGCCGAGCGGCGTCACCACAAGCGGCCAGAACCGCCCTCTTGTCGCCAGCGTTGCGAAGGCTGCCTGCGCCTGGTCCGCCATCCATGCAAAGAGGGCACTCGTCACCCCGATGGCCAGGGCACCGGCCCAGAATACCAGCCGCGGCTTCCAGACCCGGGCCGAGCCGACCATCGTGCCCGATCGGCGCACCCACCTGATCCGCGAGACCCGCCGCATGCCTCTTCCTGACCCGCTTCGGGCCGCGGATCCAGCCCCATCGCCGCTTGCCCCGCCGGGCCCGCCCGTGCCATGCGTTCGCGGATGAAACGCTTCGGAACCGAGCTGCCAGACTGGACCCCGCCGCCCTGGCCGGGGCCGATGGCGCTGGAGGGCCGCTACCTCCGGCTCGAGCCGCTCGCCCCGCCCCACGCCGACGCCCTCTTCGCCGCCAACCGCGCCGATGACGCGATCTGGGACTACCTCCCCTACGGCCCCTTCGCGAGCCTCGGGGACTACCGCGCCTGGGTGACCCGCATGGCAGGCAAGCCCGACCCGCTGTTCTTCGCGATGATCGACCGAGCTCGCGGGACACCCGGAGGCGTCGCCAGCCTGCTGCGGATCGCGCCCGACTCGGGTTCGATCGAGGTTGGCCACATCTGCCTGTCGCCGTCCCTGCAGCGGACCCGCGCGGCGAGCGAAATGATCTTCCTCTTCGCCGACTGGGTGTTCCGCGAGGGTTATCGTCGCTTCGAGTGGAAGTGCGACGCGCTCAACCTTCCGAGCCGGCGGGCGGCGGAGCGCTTCGGCTTCTCCTTCGAGGGCATCTTCCGGCAGGCGACGGTGGTCAAGGGACGCAACCGCGACACCGCCTGGTTCGCGATGACCGACGGCGACTGGCGCTGCCTCAGGCCCGCCTGGGAGGCATGGCTCGATCCGGCGAACTTCGATGCCGAGGGCCGGCAGCGGCAGGCGCTCGGCGTGCTCACAGGCCCTTGCCGTGTCGTGACGGACCCGTCGGGGTGAGCAGCCGGAAGGGCGTCGTGCGCCGCTGGCAGCGGCGCTGGCAGGACGCCTGGATCGGCGACCTGGACGCGCCGGGAGCCCGTCGCAACGCGACGATCGACATGCTGCTCTTCGACCATGGGCTCCTGCGCAAGGCCTGGAGCAATTCGGCCGAGATCGATGCGGGCGTCTGGCGCTCGAACCAGCCCGACCCCGCGACGATCAGGCGGCTGGCAAGGCAGGGGTTCCGGGCGATCCTCAACCTTCGCGGCGCGATGGAGAAGGGGTCGTACCTGCTCGAGCGAGAGGCCTGCCGCAAGGCCGGGATCGAGCTCGTCGACTTCAAGCTCTCGTCGCGCGAACTGCCGTCCCGCGAGGAGATCCTCGCCCTCGACGCCATCTTCGCGCGGTTACCGCGGCCGTTCCTGATGCACTGCAAGTCGGGCGCCGACCGCGCCGGCTTCGCGGCGGCGCTCTACCTGATGCTGCAGAAGGGGCTGTCGGCCGAGGAGGCGCAGCAGCAGCTGTCGTGGCGCTTCCTGCATGTCCGCGGCGCATCGACCGGGGTGCTGCACTTCCTGCTCGAGCGGTTCGCCGCCGATGCGGCGGCGGAGCCGATGGGCTTTCGCGAGTGGGTCGAGACCCGCTACGACCCGGCAGCGCTGATGGCCGAGTACCGCTCCGACGGCGGCGCCGATTTTCTGGTCGACCGGGTGCTCGGCCGCGAGTAGCCCGCCCTTGACGGCGCCTGCGGCAGCGGACATCTGCGACGCGCAAGTATCCCCGGCGAGGACGATCCATGGCGAGCCCCGAGGCCCTCGACTTCCTGCTGACCCGCCGCTCGCGGCCTCCCAAGCTGTTCTCGCCGCCCGGTCCGGATCGCGACGAGCTGATGCGTATCCTGACGGCCGCGGCCCGCGTTCCCGACCACGGCAAGCTCGAGCCCTGGCGCTTCGTCGTGCTGGAGGGCGCGGGCAAGGCCCGCTTCGCCGCCGCGATCCGCGAGCGGGCGCCGATGGCCGGGCAGGACCCCGACAAGGGCGCGCTCGCCTTCGAGCAGGCGCCGCTCGCGGTCGCCGTCGTTTCCTCGCCGAAGCCGAGCGACAAGATCCCGGCGATCGAGCAGACGCTCTCGGCAGGTAACGTGGCGCTCAGCCTGCTCAACGCCGCCCTCGCCGCCGGTTGGGGCGCGTCCTGGATGACGGGCTGGGCCGCCTACGACCGACCGCTCGTCGAAGGCGTTCTCGGCCTCGCGCCCGAGGAGTCGCTCATCGGCTTCGTCTACCTCGGCAGCTGCGCTACTCCGCCGCCCGATCGGCCGCGTCCCGACGTCCCGGCGCTGGTGACGTGGATCGGCGATTGAGCCTCGTCGTCGACCTCGCCCGCGCGCTCGCCCAGCTTGGCGATCCGCGGTTCCTGCGCGTCGTCTTGCTCGCGCTCGCCGTGACCTTTGCCGCGCTGGCGGTGATCTTCGCCGGTTTCCTGGTCGGCCTCGACTGGCTGTTGCCGGAGCACGTCACGCTTCCGTGGGTCGGTCGGGTCGACTTCCTCGACAGCCTGATCTCGTGGGCGGCGGTCGGGCTGATGCTGCTCCTCTCGGTCTTCCTGATGGTTCCGACCGCTGCGGCCGTCGTCGGCTTCTTCCTCGACGGGGTGGTCGAGGCAGTGGAGGCCCGGCACTACCCCGGGCTTCCGCCGGCGCGCCCGCCGGGGATCGGCCGCCAGGTGGCCGACTCGCTGCGCTTCCTCGGGCTCGTCGTCGTCGCGAACCTGGTCGCGCTCTTCGTCTACCTCGCGGTGCCCCCGCTCGCGCCGGTGATCTTCTGGATCGTCAACGGTTACCTTCTCGGCCGCGAGTATTTCGCGCTGGTCGCCACTCGGCGGCTGCCGGCTGAGCAGGCGAGCGCGCTCTACCACCGCAACGCCGGGCGGCTCTGGCTGGCGGGAACGGCGATGGTCGTGCCGATGAGCGTGCCGCTCCTCAACCTCGTCGTGCCGGTCATCGGGGTCGCGGTCTTCACCCACCAGTTCCACCGGCTTGCCGACGACGCCCGCTACGCATGAAAAAGGCGGCCGAAGCCGCCTCCTTCCGTCCAACTCGCGCCTGTCAGCTGGAGGTCTCGTCCGCCGGCGGCGCCGTGCGTGCGCTTGCGGCCTGATCCTGGTGCTTCAGCATCCAGGCAGTCTTGCCGCTGCAGGCGAAGGCGGCGCTCCCCGAAAGCGCGACCATCGTCGCGATGGCGATCAGCATCCTCATGGGCAATCTCCCCGCAGCTTCAACCGAGGCCAGGATAGCACGGTTGCGCGGCCTCCACCAACCGGCCCGCGGCTCACGATCGCGTAATGGCGCGGGGTTGCCCGAGGCGGCACCCTGGCCCTCCTCGGCATCACATCCGATGGAAGAAGTCGATGTCGCGCACGGTCACGCCGCCCCAGAGGATGAACGCGCAGAGCGGCGCCCAAACCGCGACCGTCGCCACCGTCACCCAGACGAGCTTGCGCCCGAGCATCGCGTCGACCGGCGCCGAGGAGGGCGTGCCGGGGACGATCTCGCCGGCCTCGCCCTGGGTCGTCAAGCCGATCGGCAACGCGACGAGCAGCGCGACGAACCAGATGATCGCGAAGAGCACCAGCGACGAAACGACGGTCATGCCTGCTCGAGCTCCACCAACGTGCCGGCGAAATCCTTCGGGTGCAGGAAGAGCACGGGCTTGCCGTGGGCACCGGCCCTTGGGCTCCCATCTCCGAGGACGCGCGCACCCTGCGCCTTCAGCCGGTCGCGGGCGGCGAGGATGTCGTCGACCTCGTAGCAGATGTGGTGGATGCCGCCCGACGGGTTCTTGGCGAGGAACCCCGCGATCGGCGAGTTCTCTCCGAGCGGATGCAGGAGCTCGACCTTCGTGTTCGGGAGCTCGACGAATACGACCGTAACGCCGTGGTCGGGCTCGTCCTGCGGCGTGCCTACCCGGGCGCCCAGGGTGTCGCGATACTGCGCGGCTGCGGCGGCGAGGTCGGGCACCGCGATGGCGACGTGGTTGAGGCGTCCGATCATACGCTCGCTCCGATTGGCCGTTCCGAGGACTAGGGCGGACCGCCGGCCACCGCAAGGGGCAGGGCCGTCCCCGGGCCGTCAACGACGCTTGCGGTTCCGCTGCCGGTCCGGCTTCGGCCGAGCCGTCTCAGGTGGCGAGACCACGAGCTCGACCGTCCTGCTGTAGAAGTCGGTCGGCTCTCGGCGCTGAGAGATGTTGATCATCGAGCTGTCCTGGAGTTCGTTTTCGAGGATCGACAGCAGGATCCGCCGGTTGGATTCGTCCACAGGGTCTAGGCCCTCGTCACAGATCAACCACTTCGGCCGGGCGAGCAGGAGCCGCGCGTAGGCGAGCCGCTCCTGCTCGCCGATGCCGAGGTCGCGATCCCAGCGCGACGTGGCGTCGAGGTTCTCGGCGAGCGCGTCGAGCTCAACCAGCTTCAGGGCGGCGCGCAGCGCGTCGTCTCCCTGCCCGTCGCCGTTGGAGGTCAGCGCCGCACGGAGCGAGCCGGATGGCAGGAAGGGCCGCTGGGTCAAGTAGGCGATCTCCTTGTCGGGTGGCGCGCTGATCCGCCCCGAGCCGGCGCTCCAGAGGCCGGCGAGCGCAAGGAAGAAGGAGGTACGACCGGAGTATGGCTTTCCGTGGACGAGGACGCGCTCGCGCGGTTCGAGCTCGATCCGCGCCGGCTCGGTTGAAATGCATCCGTGGGCGGTCTCTACCCGCACCGAGTCGAGAATAAAGCGGCCCTCCTGGTCTTCGCTGCGCTCGATGAGGCCGGCGGAAGCCTCGACCGCGTCGAGTTCGAGCAAGGCGTGGCGGAAGTTCATCACCCGCAGGAGCGCTGCCCGCCAGTCGGTGATCGAGCCGGTGTTGTCGACGAACCAGCGCAACGACTGCTGCACCTGGTTGAAGGCGCCCACCACCATCATCAGCTCGCCGAAGCTGAGCCGCCCGGCGAAGTAGCCCGGAGCTGCCACGATAATCGGAAAGACCAGCGCGACCCAGCCGTAGCCCGCGGTCACCCAGGTGAGCCGGGTGCGCGCGAAGGCGAGCCTTCGCAGGATCTCGATCAGGGTCTCGAGGCTCGACTGCGACGCGCGCAAGGCATCCGCCTCGCCGTTGCTGAGCGCGATCCCTTCGGCGCGGTCGGCCCCCTGGACAACAGTGGCGCGGAACTCGGCCTCGCGGGCATAGCGATCGCTCCCCAGCCGTACCATAGGGCGACCGACACGCCAGGAAATCGCGGAGCCGGTGCCGGCGTAGAGCAGCGCCGCCCAGACCATGTAGCCGGGGATCTCCATGTAGCGACCCCCCATTGGCAGCACGACCCCGCGCGACAGGATCCAGAGGACGCCGATGAAGCTGACCAGCAGCACCGAGGACTGGATCAGCCCGATGCCGAGGTCGGTCGTGAGCTCGGTCAGGGTCTGGGTGTCGGCCTGGATGCGCTGGTCCGGATTGATGCCGATCTCGCCGGCGCGGCTGATGCGGGCCGCGCGCTTGCGGGTCATCCAGTTGCCGAGGAGATCCTGGGTCGCGAGCTCGCGCAGCTTCACCCGGATCAGCTGGTTGAACAGCATCTGCGCTACGTTGAGGACGAGCAGGACTCCGGCGATCACGAAGAAGACCCCGAGCTGCCGCACGAAGGCGGCCATGTCCTTGCGCTGGATCGCGTCGTAGAAAGGCTGGTTCCAGGCGTTCAGCCTGACCTGGGCGATGGCGGTCAGGACGATGATCACCACGATCAGGACGGCGAGCAGGTAGAGTCGGCGATGGCCGGGAGTGCGGTTCACCGCGCGGATGAGCACGCTGACCTGGTGCTTCACGCTGTCGTCGTAGGGGGCGATCGGGGCCGCGGACATGGTCTGCACCTGCGATGACACCGGCGGAACGACGCTAGCCGGCGCGGCGACGCAGGGGAACCGGTAAGGAGACGCCCTGTCGCAGGCTTGAACTGATCTACGACACCCGGCGCTCGTCGGGGAGGGCTGGCGTGTTTGCCTCGGCGCGGGCGAGAGCCGCGGCGTAGCGGTCGCCGATCGCGAGGAGGCCGGCGGTCGAGTAGTGCAGGCCGTCGTCGTCGGCCCTGGTCGGCAGCCGGCTCGGCGCGACCGCGGTGAAGGGCAGGCGCTCGGTCGCCTGGCTGACCTCGTCGCGGATCGCGGCATGACCGGGTGCCTCGTCGACGAAGCCGGGCGGTAACTCGCCGAAGACGACGGGGAGGTCCGGGGCGTCGAGGTCGGTTCGGACGGCCTTGACGAAGCGGTCGATGCAGCGTCGGAAGGTCGTCGGCAGCATGCCGTTCTTGGCGTCCGTCTCGAAACCCTGGAACAGGAGGGCGCGCAGCCGCCAGGTCGGGTGGCGGGCGAGGGTGCCGGTCGTGAGATCGACGAGGTGGTCGTAGAGGTCGTCGCCGGGGTTCCAGCGGTGGTTCCAGAAGCTCGTCCCACCGACCGCGCCGGGGACGAAGACGATCTCATCGCCGGGGTGGACGGCGAGGAAATCGCGGGCGAAGCGCTTGGCGATCAGCCACGGACCGCCGTTCCCCTCGGGAGCGGGGATCTCGGCCGCGGGCGGGGCAAGGCCGCCCGCCTGCGTCACGAAGCGGACGCCGTCGGGCCAGGGCTCTGACCCGTCGGCATCGGCGCGGCCGACCATGTTGCTCTGGCCGGCGAGGGGAACGACCCAGATCGTCACCGTCAGGGCTCCAGAGTGAACGGCAGCACGCAGGGCGCATCCCCGAAGCGTTCGATGGCATCGAGCGCCTGGCCCTCGTGCTGGACGATGAACAGCCGATCCGGGTTCGCGGCCGGATCCCTGTCGGGCCAGACCCGGCGGCCGGCCTCGATGTCGCGGCCGAACTTCGCCAGCATCTGCGGGGTGACTGCAAAGCTCAGGGCAGCGGATTCACCGGGATCGAGCGTGACCTGCAGGTGGCCGAGGCGCTCGAGGAGCCGAGGAACCCGTTCCTCGCAGACCATGTCCTGGTAGTAGAGGTGGACCGTCTCGGTGCCGGCGCGCGTCCCGGTGTTGGTGACGCGGACGCTGGCGGTGAGGGGCAGGGAGGCGGCGGCCGAGAGTGCTTGGCGGTCGAGCGACCAGTCGGACAGCGCGAAGGTGGTGTAGGAATAGCCCTCGCCGAAGTGGTAGGAGGCGAACCAGCGGGCGCCGAGGCCGAGGTAGTAGGCGCACCAGTGGTTGCGCTGGCGGCGCGCGGCGGAGCCTCGCACGACCGGGACCGCAGGGCGGTCGAGGCGGGCCTGACGCGAATCGAAACCCGAGGTGATGCCGTCCGCGATCGGCAGGCCGTGCGACAGGCGCGCGGTCGGATTGCAGAGGCCCGCGAGTATGTCGGCGATCGCCTCGCCGGCGAAGGTGCCGGTGTGGGCGGTCCAGAAGAGGGCGTCGGCCGCCTCCTCGATCTCGGCCGGGATATGCAACGCGCGGCCGGCGGTGACGAAGACGACGAGCTTCGCCTGTGGGTTGGCGCGGCGGACGGCCTCGACGAGCCGGCGCTGGGGCACGGGCAGGCGCGGCTCGGCGAGGGCGGCCGACTCGCCGCTCCAGTTGTGCGGTTCGCCGAGGAACAGCGCGACGTGGGTCGCACCGCGGGCCGCGTCGGTTGCGGAGCGGAGCTCGGCCGGGTCCTCGGCATCGTGGTTGCAGCCCCGGGCGTAGGCGGCGTCGGGCCAGCGCTTGCGGATGCCGGCGAGCGGGGTCGTGACGCACTCGAGATGGCGGTTGCCGTGGCTCGAATAGGCGCCGAGCCAGTCCTCGGGGTCCTGGTCGGCGAGCGGGCCTAGGACGCAGACGCGGGCCTCGGCGGGGATCGGCAGCAGGCTCGGGTCGGGCTCTTTCGGGCGCAGCATGACGACGGAGGCGCGCGCGAGGTCGCGGTAGGCCTCGGTCGGAACCGCGAGGAGCTTTCGCTCGCGGTCGGGATCGGTGCCGAGCATCGGGTCGTCGAGGACACCGACGCGGTCCTTGAGCTCGAGCATCTCGGCGGCCCGGACGCGGAGGTCGTGTTCCGATACCCGGCCTTCGGCAACAAGGTCGGGGAGGTGCTGTAGGAACAGGAGCGAGCAGAGGTCGATGTGGATGCCGCCCTCGGCGAAGCCGCGCAGCGCCGCTTCCTTCGGGCTCGCGGCGTAGCCGAAGCCGCCATAGAGCTCGTAGATGCCGTCGTAGTCGGACTCGATGATCGCACCCGGGCCGGCGCCGGCCTTGACGATGTCGCGCAAGGTCGGGTCGGCGTGGGCGGGGACGCCGTTTAGCGCGACGAAGCTCATCATCGCGCCGTGCGCGCCGGCCTCGAAGCCGCCGGCGTAGCGCGGCAGGACGGTTTCGAGGAACTCGACCCGCTCGATCGGCAAGGCGGTGTAGTCGGGCCCGGCGGTATACTGGTACGGCCCCATGTGCTTGAGGATGACGGCGATCCGGCCGCCGGCGGTTAGTCCCTCGGTGCTGGCGCGGGTGACGTCGCTCATGAAGCGCGGGCAGGACACGATGCCGCCCTCCTGCGTGCGGCCCTGGTTCTGCGCGAAGGCGTAGTCGCAGGTCAGCCGGATCAGCGTGACGCCGGCGAGGTTGGCGTCGGCGGCCGCCTGCTCGTGGGCGCGGCGGACGAGGCCCATGTCGAAACAGTAGAGCGGGAAGGGGGCGATCAGGTAGAAGCCGCGGCGGCCGTCGTCCTTGACCATAAGCGGGGGGTGGCCGTTGGAAACGGCGAGCCCCTGCAACTCGCCGAGGCGGTCGCCGACGAGGCCGGTGCCGCCGATCTCGCCGCGGGCGACGGCGAGCGCGATGTCCTCGCCGGCGAGCTGCCGGTAGCGGCCGGGATCGATCGAGGTGAGTTGCCCGGCAAGCTGGCGCAGGCTCATCCCCGAGGCGAGCGCCCAGGCGCGGTCTCCAACATGCGGGGGCTTCTCGAGGGTCGATGCGGTTGCCATGGATGCTACCCGGCTGCGGTCGGCGATGGTTACGATGCGATTAACGAAACACGCAGCCGTTTACCAATCGTTAAGATGGCGCACGGCTGAATCTCCCGCGGCATATTACGATCGGGTCCGAGCCCGGACGAGGGGAGCAGGACCGAGATGGTGAGCGAAGCTGCGGCTACAGGCCGGACACGCGATCGCGGCGGAACGGCGACTCGCGCCTGCTCCTCGCGTCGCAAAAATGCAACGCTATTAAGAAAATACGCTATCCATTTACCCGCGCTTAATTTCAGCGGCGCCAACTTTCCCGATCCGTTCTATGATCAACCCGCCCGCAACGACGGGCCGAGCAGAGCCAAGAAAATGACAGGACAGGCAATTCTCGCGCGGCGCGGCGCCCAGGCGTCCGGGCGAAAGCGCGACCCATGAAGCGGTGCACGACGTTCTGGGGACTGGTCTCGGCCTATTGGGTCTCCGAGCGCTGGCGCGAGGCCTGGCTCCTGAGCGCGATCGTGCTGGCGATCACTCTAGCGATCAGCAAGGCTGCGGTTTGGGCGGCCACTGCGAGCGCCGACTTCATCGCCTCGCTGGCCGACCTCTCCCGCACCAACGCGCCGGGCGCGGGCCATGCCATCCTGCTGTCGGGGCTGGCCTATTTCGCGATCTCGCTGTCGCGGTCGGCCGGCCTGGCGATCAGGCACCTCGTGTCGACCACCCTGCATCGTAGGTCCCGGCACTGGTTGATCGCGCGCTTCGACGCCGAGATCCTGTCGGACCGCCGGATCGCCTTCGACTTGATGAGCGACCGCGGCGCCGATGGCAGGGACGGGCGCCTGCCCGACGCGATCGACCAGCGGCTCGACACCTGCACCGACCACCTCTACGGCGGGCTGATCGGGCTCGTCATGGGCTTTATCGGGGCGGTCGCTTCGATCTGGTTCGTCTCGGTGGCGCTCGTCGAGCGCAGCCAGCCGGTCGCCTTCCTCGACCGGGCCGGCGCCGCCGCGAACCAGCTGCTCGAAGAGGTTGTCGGCGCGGCGATCGCCGGCCGCATCGACCTCGTTCCCGGCGACTATGGCACCGCGCTCCTCGCGGGCCTGCTGGTCGCGGTCTACATCCCGGCGGTCACGCTGTTCGCCTGGCGGGTCGGGCGCGTGGTGCAGGACCGGACCCTCGAGCGGCAGAAGCAGGACGGCGCCTGGCGCGGTGAGCTCGCGTCGATGCTGAACCGGGTCGGCCTCGTCGCCGCCTCCTCCGGCCAGTTCGCCCAGCGCACCACCAACGCGCGGCTCTACGCCGGCATCGACCGCGCCTGGGGTCGGCAGAATGTCTGGGTCGCGACCATGCTGATGGTGACCGAAGTCTCGACCTTCCTGTCGCAGCGGCTGCTCGCCTACATACCGGCGCTCCCGGCGCTCTTCTCGGGCGCGATGACCTTCCGCAGCTACGTGGCGAGTTCGGAGCTGACCGCCGAGCTGATCGGCGGGGCGTCCTGGTTCACCAACGTCATGTCCGAGATCGCCGTGCTGCGGGCGAACGCGGCCCGGCTGACAGAGCTCGCCGCCGCCATCGAACGGGTGCGCGACCGCGACCGCTTCTATGGCGAAACCGGGATCAGCCGCTTCCGCCGCCGCGATATCATCGCCGGCCCGATGATCGTGGTCGAGAACCTCGAGCTCTGCCACCGCGGCCACGACGCGCGGCCCTTCGTGACGGTGCCGCGGCTGGTGCTCCGCCAGGGCGACCGGCTGCAGATCAGCGGGCCGAGCGGGTCGGGCAAGAGCTCGCTCCTGAAGGCCGTGGCCGGGCTCTGGCCCTATGGCGAAGGCGGAGTGGCAGTCGCCGCCGGGGCGCGCATGTTCCTGGCGCCGCAGGAGGCCGACCTACCCGACCGGCTGACGCTGAAGGAACTTGTCGCCTACCCGCGCCGCGGCGGCGACTTCGATGCCCTCGAGGTGGCCGAGGTGCTGTCGCGGGCGGGGCTCGGCGTCTTCATCCGCGAGCTCGACCGGGACCTGCACCAGGGCAAGCCATGGCGCGACGTGCTGTCCGGCGGGCAGAAGCAGCGGCTGGTGCTGGCGCGGATGCTGTTGCAGGAGCCCGACATCGTGCTGCTCGACGAGGCGACTTCGGCGCTCGATCCGCGCGGCGCCGAGGAGTTCCACCTGGCGCTGATCGAGCGCCTGCCTGCGGCGGTTGTCCTCTCGGTGCTGCACAGCGACATGGTCCCGGCCGATTCATTCGGTCGGCCGTTCTACAACCGCACGCTCGAGATCGGGCGGCGGCTGCCGCTCCTCAGCGGCTTCGGCGAGCCGCCGATGGCACTCGACGCCCTTGCCGTCCCGCTCGCTGCGCGGGTCCAGTAGCGCGGCCCGCATCAGGCGGGTATCGATGGCGGGACGCCGCAGGAGACCCCGGGAGATGCCGCGTAGGAAGACCGCCGAGCCCGACGACGAGGCGCTGCTCGACCTCGTGCAGCGGCAGACCTTGCGCTATTTCTGGGACTTCGCGCATCCCGCCTGCGGGATGGCGCGTGAGCGGAGCAACGTGACCCCGCGCTACGGCCTTGAGGCGGTGACGACCGGCGGCACCGGTTTCGGCGTGATGGCGATCATCGTGGGCGTGTCGCGCGGCTGGATCGCGCGGGGCGACGCGATCGAGCGGCTCTGGACGATGCTGCGCTTCCTGCTCAAGGCGGACAGCTACCACGGGATCTGGCCGCACTTCCTGAACGGCGACACCGGCCGGACGATCCCGTTCAGCCGCAAGGACGACGGCGCCGACCTCGTCGAGACCTCGTTCCTGCTCGCGGGGCTGCTTTGCGCGCGGCAGTTCTTCGACGGCGCCGACGAGGCCGAGGCGCGGGTGCGGGCAGCGATCGACTGGCTATGGCAGGAGGCCGAGTGGAGCTGGCACACCCAGGGCGGCCGCAACGTGCTCTACTGGCACTGGAGCCCGAACAACGGCTGGAGCATGAACCACGAGATCCGTGGCTGGAACGAGTGCCTGATCACCTACGTGCTGGCCGCCTCGGCCCCGCGCTATCCTATTGCGCCTGACCTCTACCATCGCGGCTGGGCCGACGGGCGCGAGTTCCTGAACGGGCGCATCTACGACGGCACGACGCTTCTCCTGGGCCCTGATTGGGGTGGGCCGCTGTTTCTGTCGCAGTATTCCTTCCTCGGCCTCGACCCGCGCGGGCTGTCGGACCGCTATGCGGACTACTGGCGGCAGAACGTGGCGCACACGCGGATCAACCACGATTATTGCGTGCGCAACCCGCATGGATTCAAGGGCTATGGCCGTGATTGCTGGGGGCTGACGGCGAGTGACAGCACCAATGGCTACGACGCCCATTCCCCGACCAACGACCGAGGGGTGATCTCGCCGACGGCGGCGCTCTCCGCCTTTCCCTACGCGCCAGAGGCCTCGCTGCGGGCGCTCCGGCACTTCCTCGGACCGCTGCGCGACCGCATATGGGGCGAGTACGGCTTCATCGACGCCTTCAACGAAACCGACGGCTGGTACGCCGGGTCGCACCTGGCGATCGACCAGGGGCCGATCGTCATTATGATCGAGAACGGCCGCAGCGGGCTGATCTGGAAGCTGCTGATGAGCTGCCCCGAGATCGTCCGCGGCCTGCGGCGCCTCGACTTCCGCGGCCCGGGTCTGGTCGACGGCGCCGGCGTCTGACGCGGGCCTTCCGGCAAGCCCGGCGATGGCCTAGCGTAGCGGGATGGCACGGCGCCCGCTCGAAGACTACCGCGAGAAGCGGGACTTCTCGCTCACCCGCGAGCCGGCCGGGACCGCAGGCGATGATGGCGGCAACCGCTTCGTCGTGCACAAGCATAACGCGACCGCCGACCACTATGACCTGCGGCTGCAGCTAGGTGGCGTGCTGAAGAGCTGGGCGGTGCCGAAGGGGCCGTCGCTCGACCCGGCCGAGAAACGGCTCGCGGTCGAGACCGAGGACCATCCGCTCGAGTACGTCGACTTCGAGGGGCTGATCCCCGAAGGCGAGTACGGCGGCGGGCCGATGATCGTCTGGGACACCGGCACCTGGGCGCCGATGGGCGATCCGGAGGCGGACCTCGCGAGGGGGGCGTTCAAGTTCCGGCTGGCGGGCGAGAAGCTCGCCGGCGGCTGGATGCTGACCCGGCTGAAGCCGCGTGCGGGCGAGAAGCGGACGAGCTGGCTCCTGTTCAAGGAGCGCGACCCCGCCGCCGACCCCAACCGGGACATCCTCGCCGAGCGGCCGGAGAGCGTGAAGAGCGGCCGGCGGATCGAGGAGCTGCTGGCGCCGGCGCGGCCGGCGAGGCCCGCGCGGCTGCGGCCAGGTGCCTTGCCGGGGGCGGTGAAAGGGCCGGGCCCGGCGCCGCTGACCCCGCAGCTCGCGAGCCCGGCCGATGCGCCCCCGGCGGGGGACGCCTGGCTGCACGAGATCAAGCTCGACGGCTACCGGACGCTCGCCTTCGTCGACGGCGGCGAAGTGCGGCTGATCACCCGCAGCGGCCTCGACTGGACGCACCGCTACGGCGACCTCGCCGACGCCTTCCGCGCGCTCCCCTGCCGTGAGGCGGTCGTCGACGGCGAGATCGTGGTGCAGGACGCGGGCGGGGTCAGCCGCTTCGCGCTGCTGCAGGACGCGCTGTCGCGGGGGGCGCGGAACGAGCTCGTCTTCTTCGCCTTTGACCTGGTGCGGCTCGACGGCTGGAACCTGGCCGGCGCGCCGCTCCTCCGGCGCAAGGGGCTGCTGGCGCAGCTCCTCTCCGCGGCGGACGGACGCTCGCCGATCCAGTTCAGCGACCACGTCCGCGGCGGTGGCGCCGCCTTCTACGAGCAGGTTTCCCGGATGGGCCTCGAGGGCGTGGTGTCCAAGCGCGCCGATGCGCCCTACCAGCCGGGTCGGTCGAAGACCTGGGTGAAGTGCAAGGCCAAGCTCTTCGGCGACTTCGTCATCGCCGGCTATACCGCTTCGGAGGTCGCCGGCGGCCTCGGCGCGCTGGCACTCGGGGAATGGGTCGACGGCGACCTCGTCTATCGCGGCAAGGTCGGGACCGGCTTCGACTCGGCGACCCTCGCCGACCTGCTTGCGAGGCTCCGGCCGCTCGAGGACCCCTCGCTGCCGCTGCCGGGGGCGCCGAAGGACGTCCGCCGGGTGCGGCCGGTTTATTCCGCGCGGATCGAGTATTCCAACCTGACGGCGGACGGCGCCGTGCGGCACGGGGTCTTCCGCGGCCTTCGCGAGGTGGCGTTGGCGCCGCAGGCGGCGCCGGTGCGAAAGCGGCTCGTCGTCGATTCCGACCTCGCGACGGTCTCGGTGACGAACCCGACGCGTCGGCTCTTCGGGCGGTCGGGGCCGGTGAAGCTCGACGTCGCCGTCTACTATGCCGCCGTCGGCGACTTCATGCTGCCGCACCTCTTCGGCCGGCCCGTCAGCCTCGTGCGCTGCCCGACCGGGCGGCCCGGGGACTGCTTCTTCCAGCGCCACCGCTTCCAGGGCATGCCGGACGGGCTCGCGAGCTTCGAGACGCAGACGAGCGACGAGGAGGACCGGACCTACCTCACGGTCGCGACGGCGCGCGGCTACCTGGCGCTGGCGCAGTTCGGGGTCGTCGAGTTCCACACCTGGGGCTGCCGCGTCGCCGACCTCGAGCGGGCGGACCGGGTGATCTTCGACCTCGACCCCGGCGAGGGGATCGCCTGGCGCGAGGTGGTGGAGGCGGCGATGCACGTGCGCGAGGCGCTCGTGGCGCTCGGGCTCGTCGCCTTCGCCAAGACGACCGGCGGCAAGGGCGTCCACGTGGTCGTGCCCGTGACGCCGCGGCTCGACTGGAAGGCGGTGCACGCGACGACGGGCGAGATCGCCGAGGCGATCGCGAAGGGCGCGCCCGATACCTTCACCACCACGATGGGTGCGTCGAACCGGCGGCGGCGGATCTTCATCGACTTCCACCGCAACGCGCGCAGTGCCACCGCCGTCGCCCCCTATTCGTTGCGGGCCCGCAACAATTTGCCGGCATCGGCGCCACTTAGCTGGGAGAATCTCGAAAAGATCGACGCGCCGGAGGACTTGAACTATTCTTCTCTCCCGGGGCTCGTGGCCGCCTCCGGCGACCCCTGGGCCGAGATCGGCGATTTCGCACGCGACCTTCCGCCACCGACGCGGGTTCGGGGCTGAGGACCGCGGCAGGGAGAGGAACATGGCCCCGAGGGCTTCCTGGAAAGGCTATCTCAAGCTGAGCCTGGTGAGCTGCCCGGTGCGGCTCTACCCGGCGACCTCGACGCAGGACCGGGTGCGCTTCAACCAGCTCCACAAGGAGACGCACAACCGGATCAACATGAAGCCGGTCGATCCCGAGCGCGGGCTCGTCGAGCGGGCGGATCTGGTCAAGGGCTACGAGTACGAGGACAAGAAGTACGTGATCATCGAGGACAGCGACCTCGAGGCGGTGAAGCTCGAGACCAACCACACCCTCGCGATCGAGGCCTTCGTCGAGGGCGAGGAGGTCGACTCGATCTGGCAGGACACGCCATACTATCTCGCGCCCGACGGGGCGATGGCCGAGGAAACCTTCATCGTGCTGCGCGAGGCGATGCGGCAGGCGGGCAAGGTCGCCGTCGCGCGGCTGGTGCTGTCGAGCCGCGAGCGGATGGTGACGATCTCGCCGCGCGAGAAGGGGATGTACGTCTGCACCCTCCGCGCCCCGAACGAGGTGCGGGCGACCTCGGCCTACTTCGACGAGATCCCCGACGCGAAGCCCGACGCCGAGATGCTGGAGCTCGCGACCGCTCTCATCGCGCAGAAGTCGACCAAGTTCGACCCGAAGGCTTACGAGGACCGCTACGAGGCGGCACTCATGGCGATGATCAAGGAGAAGCTGAAGGGCCACAAGCCGGTCATCGCCGCCGATCCGCAGCGCGGCAACGTCGTGAACCTGATGGATGCGCTGAAGCAGAGCCTCGGCCAGTCGAAGCCGGCGGCGCCGAGCAAGAGCAAGCCTGCGGCCGAGGAGGCGCCGGCCGCGAAGCCGGCGCGGTCGGGCGGACGGCGGACGGCGGCCAAGGCCAAGGCGTGACCGGGGCGCTCGCCCGGCGGACCGTCGGGGTCGTCGGCGGGCTCGCATTGCTGTCGCGGCGCGCCGCGGCGCGCGCCGTCGCCGCCCAGGGCGGGACGCTCAGGCGTGGGGCGACG
The DNA here is from genome assembly GCA_046348915.1 of Amaricoccus sp. Taxonomy (GTDB): domain Bacteria; phylum Pseudomonadota; class Alphaproteobacteria; order Rhodobacterales; family Rhodobacteraceae; genus Amaricoccus. The sequence goes on along the minus strand of JAXMDH010000043.1, from coordinate 9,080 downwards.
CGCAGCACCTCGGTCGTCGTTCTCGGCCGCCGGCTCCTGGCGCAAAGCGATCGGGACATCGAGGCGCTGGTCGCGCAGCTTCGTGCGCCGGGGCGCCAGCTCAGGAGCGAGGGCGGCTTCCGGCGACTGCTCGCGGGCGACGCGGAGGCCGGCGCGCTCGACGCGCGGGCGGTTCGTGCGCAGTCGGGTCTCGGGGATCGCGACCTCGCGATGCTCGCGCTCTTCGACGGCTTCGAGCACGACGTCGGCGGGCATTCCTTCCGCGACCTGATCCTCGCGCGCAAGTACGCCGGTCTCGTCGCCGGCGGCGCCTCCTGGGGAGCGATCGTGCGGTCGATCCACCGCTCCGGACCCGCCGTCTCGCTGACCGCGAAGTCGCTCCAGCTCGACGGCGAGCGCGTCTACGCCCGCGACGGCGAGGGCCTCGCCGAGCTCGACGGCCAGATGCTGCTCGGGCTAGGCGACGCGCCGGACCCCGACGAGGTCTTCGCCGCCGCCGAGGCTGCCGAGGCCGAGGGCCGCCACGCCGTGGCCGCCGCCCTCTACGGCCGCTGCCTCGCAATCGACCCCGGCGACTCGGTCGCCGCCTTCAACCGCGCCAACTGCCTGCGCGCCGATGGCCGCGAGGCCGAGGCCGAGGCCGAGCTCGCGCGGGCCTTGAAGCGCGACGCGGGCTTCGTCGAGGCCTGGTTCAACCTCGGCTGCCTCGTCGCGGCCCGCGGCCGTCCCGGCGCTGCCCGCGCCCACCTGGAACAAGCGGTCGCGCTCGACCCGGCCTACGCCGACGCCGTCTTCAACCTTGCGACCCTCGCCTTCGAGGGCGGGGACGCCGCGGGGGCGCGGCGCTGGTGGGAGCGATACCTCGAGCTCGATCGCGGCTCGGACTGGGCGCGGCAGGCGGAGCGTGGCCTGCGCTATCTTGCGCTCCAGGCCCGGCTCGACCCGGCCGGCTGATGCCCGAATTCCTCCTCGACGGGCCGGACGATGCGGCGACCACCGTCCTCCTCGCCCACGGCGCCGGCGCGCCGATGGATTCCGCCGCGATGACCGCCGTCGCCAGGGCGCTGGCAGGGCAGGGGCTCCGGGTCGCGAGGTTCGAGTTCGGCTATATGGCCGCCCGCCGCACCGACGGCCGCCGCCCGGTGCCGCGCGCCGAGAGCGTGATGCCCGAGTACATCGCGGCCGTCGGCGCGCTCGCCGTGCCCGGCCGCCTCGTCATCGGCGGCAAGTCGATGGGCGGTCGTGTCGCGAGCATGGTCGCGGACGGGCTGCACGCCGGGGGCCGGGTCGAGGGGCTCCTCTGCCTGGGCTATCCGTTTCATCCGCCGGGGCGGCCCGAGCAGCTGCGAACGGCTCACCTCGAGCGGTTGGCGACTCCGACGCTGATCTGCCAGGGAACGCGCGACCCGTTCGGCACGCGGGAGGAGGTGGCGGGGTATGCGCTCTCGCCGGCAATCGAGATCCTTTGGCTCGAGGATGGCGACCACGACCTTCGGCCGCGCAAGGCGGTCAGCGGACTGACCGCCGGCGATCACCTGAAGGCCGTCGCCGCGCGCGTCGCGGGCTGGGCCGGAGGCCTGCCCTGAGGATCGCGACCTTCAACGTCAACAATGTGGTCAAGCGGCTCGGGAACCTGCTCTCCTGGCTGGAGGCCACGGCGCCCGATGTCGTGTGCCTGCAGGAGCTGAAGGTCGCCGAGCCGGATTTCCCGGCAGCGTCGCTGGCCGAGGCCGGGTATGGCGCCGTCTGGCGCGGGCAGCGGGCCTGGAACGGCGTCGCCATCCTCGCGAAGGGCGCCGAACCGGTGCTGACCCGCGACACGCTGCCGGGGGACGAAGGGGATCGGCAGCCGCGGTATGTCGAGGCAGCCGTCGCGGGGGTGCTGGTCGGCTGCCTCTACGCCCCGAACGGCAATCCGGCGCCGGGGCCGAAGTTCTCCTACAAGCTCGCCTGGCATGCGCGCTTCGAGGCGCATGCGGCGGAGCTTCTCGCGACCGGCCTCCCGGTGGTACTGGCGGGCGACTACAATATCGTGCCGGAGCCGCGCGACATCTACCCGACCACCTCCTACGACGGCAACGCGCTGATCGCCCCGGAAAGCCGGGCGGCCTTCGCGCGGCTGCTCGCGCAGGGGTGGACGGATGCGCTGCGGTCGGCGTTCCCGGACGAGACGGTCTACACTTTCTGGGACTACCGGCGGACCCGATGGGAGCGGAACGGCGGGATGCGGCTCGACCACCTGCTCCTGAGCCGGGCCCTCGCCCCGCGGCTGGCGAGCGCCGGGGTCGACCGCGAGGTGCGCGGCGAGGAGAATGCCAGCGACCACGCCCCGGCCTGGATCGAGCTCACCGAGGGCTGAACGGGGCACATCGCTGGTGGCCGGCCCCCGATTCCATCCAATCGTATGGCCGCTTTCTGGCCGCTTTCCGTATGCCTTCTGGCCCGCCCAATTCATTGACAAAGCTGACGAAATTCCCCTAGGACCCTGCCCATCCGACAACTGTCGTCAGGCCGCCCTGGCGGTCCCCGAGCGCTCGGCGGGGGTGATGTCCAGGTCGACGAACCGGCCGCCCCTGATCAGCCGTGCCGGCATGGTCCGGCCGATGGCGTTCGAGGCGAGCCCGCGCAACAGCGCGTCGGCGCCCGTCACCTCGGCGCCGTCCAGCGTCAGCAGGATATCGCCGCTCCTGAGCCCGGCCCGGGCCGCTGGGCCGTCGGGCGTCACCGTCTGCACGATCACGGCGGTGCGCTGGCTCGAGCCGGCGGCATCGGCGACGCGCTTGGGCAGCGGGATCGTCCCGACCGAGACACCGAGAAAGGCGCGGCGGACCGACCCGAAGCTTAGGATCTGGCCGACGACGAAGCCGACGGTATTGGACGCGATCGCGAAGCAGATGCCCTGGGCGCCGCGGATGACGGCGGTGTTGACGCCGACGACCTCGCCGCCGGAAGTCGCGAGCGCCCCGCCGGAATTGCCCGGGTTGAGCGCGGCGTCGGTCTGGATCACGTCCTCGATCGGGCGGCCGGAGTTGCTGGCGAGGGTGCGCCCGAGCGCCGAGACGACGCCGGCCGTGACGGTCGCCTGGAAGCCGAACGGCGCGCCGATCGCCACCGCGATCTGGCCCTGGCGAAGCCGGCCGCTGTCGCCGAGGCGGGCGGCGGCAAGGCCGCCGGCCTCGGTGCGCAGGACGGCGAGGTCGGTGTCGGCGTCGCTGCCAAGCACGCGGGCGGCCGCCTCGCGGCCATCGGCGAACCGGGCGCGCGCCTCGCGGGCACCGGCGACGACGTGGTGGTTGGTGACGATGAGGCCGTCCGGCGACAGGACGACGCCCGACCCGCCTCCACGGCCGCCGACGGCCAGCGCGCATACCGCCGGGCCGACGGCCTCGGCCACGCCGCTTACGGTCGCCGAATAGGCGTCGAGAAGGACGTCGTCGCGGATCTCTCCCATGGGCTGCTCTCCCTTTTTACCTGAGCGAGATGGGCATTGCGGCGGTTGCCTTCACCTGCCCATGAGGCCAGCTTCCGTGACGGGCGCCGCGGCGCGAGGCTCGCCGGCAGGAAACGACCGCTTTGGAGCCCTTGCCATGACCGACTTCCCCGATCTCCTTGCCGCCCTCTCCCGCGCCACCTCCGATGCCGTCGCGGCGGCGTCCGCGCGTGTCGTGGGCGTCACCGACGGCCAGCGCTCGATGAGCGGGCTCCTATGGGGTGAGGGGCGCATCGTCACCGCCGAGGAATGCCTCGCCGCCGACGAGGGGCTGAGCGTGACGCTGCCCGACGGGCGCACGGTGTCTGCCGAGCTGACCGGGCGCGATCCGTCGACCGACGTGGCGCTACTTGCCGCCGAGACCGGCGCCGTGGACGTGCCGGAGGCGGCCGAGATGCCGGCTGTGGGGGCCATCGCGCTGGTGGTCGGGCGGGGCGAGGGGCCGCTCGCGTCCTTTGGGATGGTCGCCAGTGTAGGGCCGCAATGGACCAGCGCGGCCGGTGGGCGGATCGACGCCCGCATAGGCCTGTCGTTCGTGCTGCCGCACCGGCTCGAGGGCGGTGCGGCGGTGGACGGGGCCGGTAGGCTCCTCGGGCTCGCGGTCGCCGACCCTCGCCGGCGCGGACTGGTGATCCCGGCGGCGACGGTCGATCGGGCGGTGGCGACGCTGGCGGCTCAGGGCTACGTTGGCCGCGGCTACCTCGGGCTGGCGCTGCAGCCGTTGCGGCGGGCCGGCGGCGGGCTGATCGCGGTCGAGGTGTCGGACGGCGGACCGGCGGCGGCAGCGGGGCTCGTCGTCGGCGACATCGTGACGACCTGGGACGGCGAGCCGATGCGGTCGATGCGCGGGCTCGCTCGCCGGCTCGGACCAGACGCGGTTGGACGCGATGTCCGGATCGGGATCACCCGCGCCGGCAGCCCGCTCGAGGTGGCCGTGACGGTCGGCGAGCGGCGGCCCGAGCGCGGCAGGCGCGGACGTTAGGGGATGGCATGTGGCAGCAACGGGCGGACGCGCGCTATCGGGTCGGGCTCGACCTCGCCGACCTCGAGCTCCGCGACGCGCTGGCCGAGGCACTCGCCGCCGACGGCTCGCTTGCGGTTGCGGGGCCTGAGGCGCCGGCCGACGTGGTCGTGACCGACCGGGTCGCCGAGGCGCCGGGGGCGCCGCTGCTTCGGCTTGGGCCCGGCGGGCTTCCCGCGGACGCCGGTCCAGAGCTGATCCTGGCGGCGGCTAGGCTGGCGGCGGCCGGCTTCCGGGTCGAGCCGGCCGAGCCCGCGGCGGTTCGCGAGGGGTACAGGCTGAGCCCGCGCGAGCGCGAAGTCCTGGCGCTGATGGTCGAGGGCGCCCCGAACAAGGTGATCGCCCGCAACCTCGGGATCTCGGTCCGGACGGCCAAGTTCCACGTCGCCGCGATCCTCGCCAAGCTCGCCGCGCACAATCGGGCCGAGGCGGTGGCGATTGCCCTGCGCGAGGGGCTTATCGTCTTTTGATTGTGCGCGCCGTTCGCGACTCTTGCGAACGAAGCGGAAACTTGGCTTGATGGGCGCCATGACATCCGCCGCGCCGATCGCCGAGGCCCCCGACCATCTGGCGCGGCTGAACTCCGCGCAGCGCGAGGCGGTGCTGCACGGCGCCGGGCCGCTCCTGGTGATCGCGGGCGCCGGGACCGGCAAGACCAACACGCTGGTGCACCGGCTGGCGCAGCTTGTCCTCGTCGGCGCCGACCCGCGGCGGATCCTGCTGATGACCTTCTCGCGGCGGGCGGCGGCCGAGATGACGCGGCGGGCCGAGACGATCGCCGGCGAGGTCATGGGCCCGCGGGCGGCGGTGCTGGTGCAGGGGCTCGGCTGGGTCGGCACCTTCCACGCCGTGGGCGCGCGGATCCTGCGCGAGTATGCCGAGGCGGTCGGGATCGAGCCTGGCTTCACCATCCACGACCGCGAGGATTCGGCCGACCTGATGAACCTCGTGCGGCACCGGGCGGGCTTCTCGGCGACCGAGAAGCGGTTCCCGGGCAAGGGAACCTGCCTCGCGATCTACTCGCGGGTCGTAAACGCGCAGGCCGAGCTCGGAGAGGTGCTGCTGCGGCATTTCCCCTGGTGCGGCGAGTGGGAGGCGGAGCTTCGGCAGCTCTTCGCGGGCTACGTGGCGGAGAAGCAGGCGCATGCTGTTCTCGATTACGACGACCTGCTGCTCTACTGGGCCGGCATGATGCAGGACAGGGCGCTCGCGGGCGAGGTCGGCGGGCGGTTCGACCATGTCCTGGTCGACGAGTACCAGGACACCAACCGGCTGCAGGCGGCGATCCTGATGGGGCTCAAGCCCGACGGAAAGGGCCTCACGGTGGTCGGCGACGACGCGCAGTCGATCTACTCGTTCCGGGCTGCGGAGGTGCGCAACATCCTCGATTTCCCCGGGCTGTTCGCGCCGCCGGCGCGGATCGTAGCGCTGGAGGAGAACTACCGCTCGACACCGCAGATTCTCGAGGCGGCGAACGCGGTGATCGCCGAGGCCGGGGAAGGGTTCGCGAAGCGGCTCCGGAGCGATCGAGCGGCCGGGGGGCGGCCTGCGCTGGTGCAGGTTCGCGACGAGGCCGGGCAGGTCGACTTCCTGTGCCGGGTGATTCTCGATGCCCGGGAGGCGGGTACGGCGCTGCGCGAGCAGGCGGTGCTGTTCCGGACGGCGCATCATTCGGGGGCGCTTGAGGTGGAGCTCGTGCGGCGGAACATCCCGTTCGTGAAGTACGGCGGCTTGAAGTTCCTCGACTCGGCGCACGTCAAGGACGTGATGGCCTGCCTGAGGCTGGCGCAGAACCCGGCGGACCGCGTCGCGGGGTTCCGGGTGCTGCAGCTCGTGCCGGGCGTCGGGCCCGCGACGGCGGAAGCGGCGCTCGACGCGATGGCCGCGGCGGCCGAGCCCGCGCGGGCGCTCGGAGGCGCGCCGGTGCCGCGGAAGGCGGCGGACGACTGGGCGGCCTTCGCACGGCTCTACGGGCTGCTGCGGTCGGGGGAAGCCGGATGGCCGGGGGAACTCGCGGCGGTGCGGGGGTGGTACGACCCGCACCTGGAGCGGCTCTACGACGGAGCGCCGATGCGGCGGGCGGACCTAGGCGAGCTCGAGGCAATCGGGGCGGGGTTCGCGAGCCGCGAGCGGTTCCTGACCGAGGTGACGCTCGACCCGCCGGGGGCGGCCGGCGACCGGGCGGGAGCGCCGCTCAAGGACGAGGACTATCTGATCCTGTCGACGATCCACTCGGCCAAGGGACAGGAGTGGCGGCGGGTCTACGTGATGAACTGTGTCGACGGCTGCATCCCGTCGGACCTAGCGACCGGGACCAGCGCCGAGATCGACGAGGAGCGGCGGCTGTTCTACGTGGCGATGACCCGGGCGCGGGACCAGCTGACGCTGGTGCAGCCGCAGCGGTTCCACGTGCACGGCCAGCACCGGCATGGCGACAAGCACGTGCGGGCGGCGCGGACGCGGTTCGTGCCGGACGCGATCCTCGACCGGTTCGAATGCGCCTCCTGGCCGCTGCCGGTCGCGGCGCCGGGGAACATGCCGCGGCCACGGCGGGAGATGCCGCTGGACTTGGCAGCGCGGATGCGCGGGATGTGGAACTGACGACCGCGCACAGGGGCGGGACTGTTGATATCAATGGATAATCTCGGGCGGCATTAAGCGCACGCTTACTATTGTGCGAGGCCCGCGTGGCCGCGCTACCAGCCGCCGAAGCGCGGCCATTCGGCGGCGACGGCGCCGGCGCGGAGGACGTGGTAACGGTCGTATTGCGCGGCGGTGGCGCAGGCGTGGTTCGGGAGGACGCGCAGGCGGGCGCCGACGGGCAGGTCGAGCGGAGGCGCGGAGCTGCCGGGGCGGGGCGCGATGATGCCGTGCTCCTGGTTGGCGCCGACGACGATGGTGTCGGGGATCGGCGTGCCATCGAGGGTGCAGGCGACGCCGTAGCCCTGGTCGACGGCCTGGGTCGCGGTGCCGCGGTCGCGGGACATCGCCATCCAACCGGCGTCAGTGATCGTCCAGCCCTTCTCGGGCTGGTGGCCGATGACGGTCGCGAGGACCGAGAGGGCGATCTCGTCGATGTTGCAGACGCCGACACCGGCCTGGAACAGGTCGAAGAAGACGCAGACGCCGGCGCGGAACTCGGTCAGGCCCTCGAAGGATATGGCGCTCATCAGCGTCGGCGTCGAGCCGGCGCTGACGACGGGGCAGGCGTGGCCGGCGGCGCGCAGTATTTCCGCGGCGGTCACGACCGCCATCCGCTCGCCTTCGGCGGCGGCTTCGAGCGCAGCCTTGCCGCGGGCGGCGTAGCTCTCGCCGCCGTGGGTCAGGACGCCGCGCAGCTCGGCCCGCGGCACGAGCGCGGCGGCGATGGCGGTCAACAGGCGGGCATCGTTCGGCTTGACGCCCGAGCGGTGGCCGTCGCAGTCGACCTCGATCAGCGCCGCGAGCGGCAACTCCGGGGTCGAGGCGGCGGCGACGGCTTGCGCCTGCTCGACGCTGTCGAGGATGACCGCGAGGTCGACCCCGCGGGAGCGCAGCGCCCGGACCCGCGCGAGCTTCTGCGGGGCGATGCCGACGCCGTAGGTCACGTCGGTCACGCCGGCGTCGGCAAAAACCTCGGCCTCGCGCAGGGTCGAGACCATCGCCGGACCCGCGGGCGTCAGCATCTGGCGACGGGCGACCTCAACCGACTTCGCGGTCTTCAGGTGGGCGCGGTAGGTCACGCCGGTGCCGGCGAGTCGGCCGTGGATGCGGGCGATGTTCGCGAGCATCTTCGCCTCGTCGAGGACGAGGCAGGGGGTCGGCAGGTCTTCGAGCGTGGCCATCTCAGCTGATCATGAAGCCGCCGTCGACGGGCATCGAGAGGCCGTGGACCATGGCGGCGCGGTCGGAGAGCAGGAACAGGATCACCTCGGCGATGTCGTCGGGCTGGGCGAAGCGGCCGAGCGGGATGCGGGCGAGCATCTTCGCGGCCTTGTCGGGGTCGCTCCAGGCCTTGACCGCCATCGGGGTCAGCGTGACGGTCGGATGCACGCCGTTGACGCGAATTCCCTTCGGCCCGAGCTCCATCGCCATCACGCGGGTCAGGCCGTCGAGCCCGGCCTTGGAGGCGCAGTAAGCGGCATGATCGGGGATGCCGACGAAGGAGGCGTTGCTCGAGACATTGACGATGGCCCCCGGCCGGCCCTCGGCGACGAGCGCGCGGGCGTACTCCTGGGCGACGATCATCGGCGCACGGGTGTTGACCGCGTAGAGCAGGTCGAAGTTGTCGGTCGTGACATCGAGGAACGGCTCGAGCTCGGTGGTCCCGGCGTTGTTCACCAGGAGGTCGGCCGGCAGCGCCGCGCGGGCGGCGGCGCGAGTGGCCTCGGGGTCGGCGAGGTCGACCTGGATCGAGCGGCAGCCGGTCTCGGCCTCGAGCGTGGCGAGGTCGGCGGCGGAGCGGGTCAGCGCCACGACCTCGGCGCCGCGCCGGGCGAGCATCGCCGCGGCGGCGCGGCCGATGCCCTTGCCGGCGCCGGTGACGATGACGCGCTTGCCGGCGAACTCGCCGCCGGTGGTTGCAGCGGG
>JAXMDH010000042.1:0-53678 GCA_046348915.1 Amaricoccus sp. | reverse complement strand
CATCCACCGCTTCAACGAAGACGGCAAGCCGCTCCGCTGACTCCCCCCGCCGCCGTGGCTGCGTGCAGCCGGCGGCGGCAATGACGCCGGGCCCGAACCCCACCAACCGCAAAGATCAGACTAACGCCGCAGCGGCTTGAAAATGCCCCACCGTCGCCCGCGGTGTTCCGGCCCGCGGTGGCGCCGGCCGGAACACAGCATCACGCGCGGGCCGAAGCCGGCTGCAGACGCGCGCCCGACGTGAGTTGCGGGGGCAGGTCCGTGACCGTGGCGCCCGGCTCCGCCTCCATGATCGCGAAGCCGTTCGGATGCAGCGTCATCGTACCGTCCGGATGGTGCTCGGCGCCTTGGCCGACCGCGAGCGCCCCTGCGCCCGTCAGCCGGACGCGGTGCATTTCCGGCGACAGGTTGAAGAGGCAGAGGACCGTCCCGCCGCGGGTGAAGGCGAGGATCGGCGGCTCGACGTCGAAGAAGCTGGTGCGGCCCGCCCGAAGCTCCGGCGTGTCGCGGCGCAGCCGCAGCATGGTCCGGTAGAACTCGAGAACCGAGTCGGGTCGTCCGACCTGCCCGGCAACCGCGTTGGCCGCCTGTGCCGCCTTGACCGGCAGCCACGGCCGGCCGGTCGAAAAGCCTGCGCTCGGCTCGGCGGCGTCCCAGACCATCGGCGTTCGGCAGCCGTCGCGGCCGATCGGCGCCGGCCAGAAGCGGATGCCCTGCGGGTCGATTAGCTCGTAGAGCTCGAGCTCCGTGTCAGTCTGCCCGATCTCTTCGCCCTGATAGATGCAGATCGAGCCTTCGAGCGACAGCAGGAGCGCCGCCGCCAGCTTCGCGAGCGGCTCGCGGCCGATCCCGTGCCGCGCCCAGCGCGTAACGTGGCGGCGCACGTCGTGGTTCGAGAAGGCCCAGGTCGGCCAGCCCGCCGGCGCCCCGGTATAGAACTCCTCGACCTGCCCGCGGAAGTGTTCCGGGTCGAAGCGGTCGCCGAGCATCTCGAAGGAATAGCATTTGTGCAGCCGGCGCCCGGTCGTGTACTCGCCCATCATCCGGATCGCGTGGTGGCTTTCGCCCATCTCGCCGACGAGCGCCCGCGCCTCGTATTCGTCGAGGAGCCGCCGCATCTTCTCGAGGAAGATCAGGTTCTCCGGCTGGTTCTTCGAGAAGAGGTGGTACTGCATCCCGTAGGGGTTCGACTCGGGTTCGTGCTTGACGCGGAAGTCGGCCGGGTCGTCCCTGAGCAGCTTGTCGTGGAAGTAGAAGTTGACGGTGTCGAGCCGGAAGCCGTCGAGTCCGCGCTCCAGCCAGAACCGCATGGTCCCGAGCAGCCAGTCCTGAACCTCGGGGTTGTGGAAGTTGAGGTCCGGCTGCTCGACGAGGAAGTTGTGCAGGTAGTACTGCCGCCGCCGGGCGTCCCATTGCCACGCCGGCCCGCCGAAGACCGACAGCCAGTTGTTGGGTGGCGTGCCGTCGTGCTTCGGATCGGCCCAGACGTACCAGTCGGCCCTGGGGTTGTCGCGGCTTGCCCGGCTCTCGGCAAAGAACGGGTGCTCGATGCTCGTGTGCGACAGCACCTGGTCCACGATCACCTTGAGGCCGAGCGAATGCGCCCGCTCGATCATTGCGTCGAAGTCGGCGAGCGTGCCGAAGATCGGGTCTATGTCGGTATAGTTGCTGACGTCGTAGCCCATGTCGGCCATCGGCGAGGTGAAGATCGGCGACAGCCAGACGGCGTCGACCCCGAGATCTGCCAGGTAGGGCAGCCTGGAAGTGATGCCGGGGATGTCCCCGATCCCGTCGCCGTTCGAATCCTGGAAGGATCGCGGATAGATCTGATAGATCACCGCCCCACGCCACCAGTCCGCCATTCGCGCCTCCTCCCCTCAGCGATGCGGCACGTTATCGGATCGTTTCGGGAGTTCAAGGCGCAGCGCGTCGTGTCGCCGTTCGGAATGAGTCACGGCTGCGAGGGTGCCCGCGGCGCTTTGGCGTGGCTTTGGGCGGCGCGGGGAGGCGGCGGTGGCAGCGCGCTTACCCCAGCTCGAGCGTCACCTCGCCGAAGACCGTCGCAAGCTCCTCGTCGGGCGCCGGCCCGCGGTACATTCGCGCGGTCTCGAAGACCGGGGTGAAGCCGAGCTCGCGGACGAGCGAGATCGCGGCGTAGTTGGGCTCGGGTATGTCGAGGTAGAGCCCGCCGCCCGGCGGCGCGAAGGCCGCCAGCGCCTTCAGGAGCAGCTCGGCGTCGGCCGGGTCGGCTGCGTGCAGCGGCCCGACCTTTGCGCCGCTGCGGCAGGCGCGGATCGTCCCGTAGCCTACGACCCCGCCGTCCGCCTCGAGCACCAGCGTCTGCCGGGCAGGGGCCGCCGCGAACCAGGCCTGCAGGTAGGAGGTGCGCTCGACGCCGCTTGCCTGCGCATCGAGCCGCAGCATCGCGGGGAGGTGCTCAGGCCGGCAGGGCACGACGCGCGGCGACGGCTCCGCCGCCAACGACCCGTGGTGACGGACGGTGCGGCGCGCGAGGACGAAGCCGGCGCGGGCGTAGTTCGTCTGCTGCGCGACCACCCCATCGAGCCCGACCGTGCGGTCGCCGAGGTGGGCGAGCCCTGCCTGCCAGATCGCCTGGCCGTGGCCCCGCCCGCGCCACTCGGGACGGCAGAGGTAGAGGCCGAGAAAGCCGAAGCTCGGGCTGTGCCGGACCGCCGATATCGCGGCGACCGGCTCGTCGCCCACCCACGCCATGAGAAAGCCCGCGGGGTCGGCGGCAAGGAAGGCCTCGGCGTCGTCGAGCCCCGGGTTCCAGCCTTCTGCCGCGGCCCATTCCAGCACGCGCCCGTCGAGATCGGCGTACGACATCGGTGCGATGCGGGTCATGTCGGCCTCGGCGCTCCTCGCGGTCATTGTGCACACCTCCGGATGCGCCGATGAGAGGCTCGCCGGCCGATATGGTACGCACGGGGCCGCCGTCTCCGTCGCGCCTTCGCTTTCGCCCGCCCCGCGCTGCCAGCGCCAGCCTTAAGCAACCGTTAGCCTTCGCCGCCTCAAAATCGCCGCGTACGAGTGAGGAGCAAGCGGTGAAATGAGCGTGACCAACCCCGAGGCCGAGCTTCGCGCGCTCGGGAGCCTGCGGCGGCAATGCCTGTTCGCCGTCACCATCCTGCTGGTCGAGGACAGCCGCAGCGCGTCCGAGGCAATCCGGCTCTATGCCGCCGAGAGCGGTGCGCGGGTGCGGCGCGCCGACAGCCTGCATGCCGCCAGCCGGCACCTCGCGATCTACCGGCCCAACGTGGTGATGGTCGACCTCGGGCTGCCCGACGGCGACGGCATCGCGCTGATCCGGCACCTCGCTTCGGCCTCGACGCCGATCGGCGCGATCGTGGCACTCAGCGGCCATGCGCGCGACAGCTGGCAGGCGGATGCGATGGACGCCGGCGCTTCGGCCTGTCTCGAGAAGCCGATCGCGAGCCTGCGCGCCTTCCAAGAGTGCGTGCTCGCGGTGCTGCCCGACGCCGACAGCCGGCGGCGGCCCGACGAGCGCGAGCTCGCGCTCGCCACGCGCGCCTCGGTCGGCAGCGCGCTCAACGACGACCTGCGTCGCGCCCGGGCGCTCCTCGCCGAGGCGATCCCGTCGGGAGATGCGGACACCATCGGCTACTGTGCCCAGTTCGTCGGCTCGGTGGGCGAGATGCTGGCCGACCGCGACCTCCTCGCCGCCGCTCGGGCCGCCGGCGGGCCCGACGGCGCGGCACGGCTGGCCGCACTCCTCGACCGGCGGCTCGGCGTCAAGCAGGCCGGGCAGCGCGTGGCTTGACGGCTTGCCTCCGGGCCTCGGCTAGGCCGCTCCCTCGCTCGTCCCGCGTTCGCGGTAGGGCGTCGTCCGGTAGAGCGCCCGGTAGCATTTCGAGAAGTGCGACGGCGAAGTGAAGCCGCAGGCGAGTGCCACGTTGATCACGCTGAGGTTGGTCTGCAGCAGGAGGTTGCGCGCGCGGCCGAGGCGCAGCTCCATGTAGTAGCGCTTGGGGGTGCGGTCGAGGTAGCGGCGGAACAGCCGCTCGAGCTGGCGGGTCGACATGCCCGAGTCGCGCGCGAGCACCGTCGGCGAGATCGGCTCCTCGACGTTCGCCTCCATCCGCGCGATCACTTCGGAGAGCTTAGGGTGGCGGACGCCGATGCGGGTTGGGATCGACAGCCGCTGCGCGTCGCGTTCTGAGCGGATCGCCGTGTGGATCATCTGGTCGGCGACGAGGTTCGCGAGCTCGGTTCCATGCTTGCGGGCTATCAGGTTCAGCATGAGGTCGGTCGAGGCGGCGCCGCCGGCGGCGGTGTAGCGGTCGCGGTCGACGACGTAGATGCTCTGGGTGAGCTCTATCTCGGGGAAGTCCTCCTCGAAGCCGTCGCGGTTCTCCCAGTGGATAGTGCAGCGGCGGCCGTCGAGCAGCCCCGCCTCGGCGAGCACCTGCGCCCCCGTGCAGATGGCCCCGACGGGTAGGCCGCGGCGGGCCTCGCGGCGGAGCCAGGTCAGGATCGGCCGGGTCGTCGCCCGCTTCACGTTGAGCCCGCCGACGACGATGATGACGGCCTCGCGGGCGGCGTCGGCCATCGCCGCGTCGCAGCGCACGGTGACCCCGTTCGAGGCCGTGACCGGCTCGCCGCTCTCGCTGACGACCTGCCACTCGTAAAGCGTGCGCTCGGCCATGCGGTTGGCGATGCGCAGGGGCTCGATCGCGCCAGCGAAGGCGATGAAGGTGAAATTATCGAGCAGGAGGAACACGAACCGCTCGGGTCGGGAGCCGGAGGGGGCGCGTTGCGCGGCGTTGCGGGCGGGGCACATGCGGCGAAATAGGCGATTCGGCTGCACCCCGGTCAAGCGGAATCCGGTCGGCCGCGCTATGGCCAAATCTCGGCGCCTCGCCTATAGACGGCGCCAGCAAGCCTGCCCTTGGGGGAAGACGATCATGTGCGCCGACTGGAGCAAGTCCGCCTGGAGGAAGCTGCCGCGGGTCCAGATGCCGGAATGGCCGGATGCCGCCGCGCTCGGGGCCGTCGAGAAGAAGCTCGCCGCCTACCCGCCGCTGGTCTTCGCCGGAGAGACCCGGCGGCTGAAGGCGCAGCTCGCCGAGGCCGCCGAGGGGCGGGCGTTCCTCTTGCAGGGCGGCGATTGCGCCGAGAGCTTCGCCGACTTCGCGGCGGACAACATCCGCGACACCTTCAAGGTGATGCTGCAGATGGCGGTGGTGCTGACCTTCGGCGCCAAGGTTCCGGTGGTGAAGATCGGGCGGATGGCCGGCCAGTTCGCCAAGCCGCGTTCGGCGGCGACCGAGACCGTCGGCGGGGTCGAGCTGCCGTCCTACCGCGGCGACATCGTCAACGGCATCGAGTTCGAGGCCGAGGCGCGGGTTCCCGACCCGGCGCGGATGCTGCAGGCCTACCTGCAGTCGGCGGCGACACTGAACCTGCTGCGCGCCTTCAGCCAGGGCGGCTATGCCGACATCACCAGGGTGCATTCCTGGACGCTCGACTTCACCGCCGGGCAGCCGGGCTACGAGCAGTATCACAAGCTCGCCAACCGGATCTCCGAGGCGCTCGAGTTCGTCGGCGCCGCCGGCGTCAGCCCGGAGACGGCCGACACGCTGCACCGGGTCGACTTCTACACCTCGCACGAGGCGCTCCTGCTCGAGTACGAGGAAGCGCTCTGCCGCATCGACTCGACAACCGGGGTGCCGGTGGCGGGGTCGGGTCACATGATCTGGATCGGCGATCGCACGCGGCAGCCCGACGGGGCGCATGTCGAGTTCGCGCGCGGGGTGCAGAACCCGATCGGGCTGAAATGCGGGCCGTCGATCAGCGAGGGGGACCTACTGAAGCTGACCGACCGGTTGAACCCGAGGAACGAGGCCGGGCGGTTGACGCTGATCTGCCGCTTCGGGGCGGGGCAGGCGGGTGAGCACCTGCCGCGGCTGATCCGTGCCGTCGAGCGCGAAGGCCGCAAGGTTCTCTGGTCCTGCGACCCGATGCACGGCAACACGATCAAGTCGGCCTCGGGCTACAAGACCCGGCCGTTCGATCGTGTCCTGCGCGAGGTACGCGAGTTCTTCGCGGTGCATGCGGCCGAGGGGACGATTCCCGGGGGCGTGCATTTCGAGATGACCGGCAGCGACGTCACCGAATGCACCGGGGGCCTCAGGGCGGTCACCGACGAGGATCTGAGCAGCCGCTACCACACCTTCTGCGACCCGCGGCTGAACGCGGCGCAGTCGCTGGAGCTCGCGTTCCTGGTGGCCGAGATGCTGCACCAGCGTCTGCAGGCGCGCCGCGCCGCCGTCTGAGATGACCGGTGACGCAGGGGCGGCGGTCCTGGTGCTGACCGCCGCCGGCGGCGTGTCGGACGCGGTCGCCGAGGCGGCGGGCCGGGCGGTGGGCGCGTCGCCGCGGCGGCTCGCGGCGAACGCCGTCGAGCTGCCGCTGGCGGGCGCGCTGCCGGACGGCTTCGCGGTGCTTGGGTGCGACGCGAACCTGGTGCCGGTGGCCGGGCGGCGGAAGCGGATGCTGATCGCCGACATGGATTCGACGATCATCGGGGTCGAGTGCATCGACGAGCTCGCCGACTTCGCCGGGCTGAAGGCCGAGGTCGCGGCGATCACCGAGCGGGCGATGCGCGGCGAGATCGACTTCGAGGGGGCCTTGATCGCGCGGGTCGCGCTCCTGAAGGGGCTGCCGGGAGCCGACCTCGAGCGCTGCTACGCCGAGCGGGTGCGGCTGAACCCCGGCGCGCGGGTGCTGGTCCGGACGATGGCGGCGCTCGGGGCGGTGACGGCGCTGGTCTCGGGCGGCTTCAGCTTCTTCACCGAGCGCGTCGCGGCGGCGGCCGGCTTCGGCCACCAGCAGGCGAACACGCTCCTCGCCGCCCGCGGCCGCCTGACCGGCGAGGTCGGCCGGCCGATCCTCGGGCGCGAGGCCAAGCTCGCCGCGCTCCGCCGGCTCGCCGGCGAGGCCGGCATCGCGCCCGACGCCGTCATCGCCGTCGGGGACGGCGCCAACGACCTCGACATGGTGCGGGCGGCCGGGCTCGGGGTCGCCTACCACGCCAAGCCGGCGCTGGCCGAGGCGGCCGGCGCGCGGCTCGACCGCTCGGACCTGACCGCGCTCCTGGCGCTGCAGGGGATCCCCGAGGCCGAGTGGCGGGACTGAACCCCAACGCTCAGAGAGGTTTCCGCTAAAGAGCTTGGCCGGATTTTCTGGCAGCTCGTCCGGGGTCGTGTCACCGGAAGGGGTGTGGCTGACGCTCCGATGAGACCCGCAGGGCCGCGAGGGGGCCCTCGGCGCTTTGGCGCCGTCGCCCGCAAGCGCGGGCCTCTGGGCCAAGGCCGGGCGGACGCTCCCTTACTCTCGGAGGACCGGGGCGGCTCTCGGGACGGCCCAAGGGGCGCGCTCGCCGCCCCCCCCTCGACCCCCAGGCATTGCCCGGTATGTGGAAGGAAAGGAGAAAGGCGCACGAAGGTCGCCGCGAGCGGGCCATTGGTGAATCGCCTGTCAGAGCGCGCCCAGGTCGGTAAGCGCCCTGCGAACCTCCACGACGCCCTCGAGTGGCAGCGGCGCCTGAGGGGGCAGGGGGGTGCCGACCGGGTAGCCCTGCAGCGCCAGCGCGCCCTTGATGCAGGCTGCGAGGTTCCATCTCGCGAAGGCCTCGTTGATCCGCCAGAGGCCGCGCTGCAGTTCCATCGCCGCCCCCCAGTCCCCGCGCCGGCAGGCTTGGTAGAGCGCCACGCTCTGGCGCGGCACGATGCAGGCCGGTCCCGCCATCCAGCCCTTGCCGCCGATCAGCATCACCGCTGCCGGGATATGCGCGGAGGCGGCGAAGACGTCCATTCGCCCTTCGACCCGGTTCATGATTGAAAGAAGCCGACCGGTGTTCGACCCGGCGTCCTTGATCGCGATGATGTTGGGAACGTGGCTCAGCCGCTCGATGACCCCGAGCGAAAGGTCGGCGCGCTGGAAGTTCGGGTTGGTGTAGATGACGACCGGCAGCCCGACGGCGGCCGCCACGGCGCGAAAGTAGTCCTCGACCCCGTCGTCGCCGATCGGGAAGTAGGCCTCGAGCACCGCCACGATCCCGTCGCAGCCGATCGCCTGCAGCTCCCGCGCCTGCCGCACCGCCTCGGCCGTCGTCGTCGCCGCCACCCCGGCCAGCACCGGGACGCGGCCCGCCGCCGCCTCGACAGCGACCTCGGCGACCCGTCGGCGCTGCCCCCAGTCGAGGTAGGCGAACTCGCCCGTCGACCCGAGCACCGTCAGACCGTGGACCCCCGCCGCGATGAGGTCGTCGCAGAGCCGCCCCAGCACCGGCGCCATAACCTCGCCCGAAGCCGCCACCGGCGACACCAGGTAAGGGAAGACCCCGCGAAAGCCCGCCTCAGCCATGTCTTCACCGTCCGACGATTCGCTGCCGACCCTAGGGCCGCGCGGGCGCCGAGGCCATCGCCGCGTCGACCCGCTCCGGCGAGGGGAAGTGGGTTAACGGATCGTTTACCGGTGACTGCTAGCGACCCAGGCGGGGGGTGGTGACGTCCCCCAGCCGATCGCGCCGGGCCGGACGAGCGCGGCGCCCCAAGAGGGGACCCGATGAACCTGCACGCCCATCCCGAGTTCGACCTTATGCCGCCCGCCTTCGTCGAGGGGCTCGACGACTGGTCCTGCGCCGACGGCACGCCCGAAAGCCCGACCTGGGACGGCGCCGACAACGCCCGCCTCGCGCGGGGAGACAAGGACTTCGGGACCTGCCTCGAAATCCGCATTGCCTCCCCCGTCGAGAGCATCCGCTACATGGGCGAGCTTCCCGTCCGCTCCGGCAGCTTCATCGAGGTCTCTGCCCGGGTGAAGGCGGTGCGCGGTCCGCTGCCGCGGGTGCGCGCCGCCGCCTGGCCGGGCGGGGCGATGGGCCGCGCGGTCCCCGGCCTCGCCCAGCTCGGGGCGGCCATCGACCTCCCGGGCCATGAGGTCGTCGGGCAGGTGTTGCTGGTGATCGGCCCGGAGGCGCGCCCCGGCGTCGACCTCGTCTGGGACCGCCGCGTCCTCTACGCCCACGTCGGGGTCGACCTCGCCGGGGCGGTCGGCGGCGTGGTTCGCATCGAGGCGGTGGGCGTGCGCGACGTGACCCGCCGCTTCGTCCCCCTAGGCCGCCCGCTGCCCGGCTTCGAGGACATGTGACCCCAAGGGAACCCGCCGCCCTTCCGCGCGGCGAACCCCGACCGGCCGGCCAGACTAAGCCGGCAAGGACGCCTTGAGCTCGCGGCGACGGGCGTGGAGTATCGGCTCGGTGTAGCCCGACGGCTGGGTCGTCCCCTCGAACACGAGGTCGCAGGCGGCGCGGAAGGCGAGGCCGTCGAAGGATGGCGCCATCGGGCGGTAGTGGGGGTCTCCCGCGTTTTGTCGGTCGACGACCTCGGCCATGCGGCGCATGATCGCCATCGCCTCCTCCTCGCCGACGATGTTGTGGTGCAGCCAGTTGGCGATGTGCTGCGCCGAGATCCGGCAGGTGGCGCGGTCCTCCATCAACGCGACGTCGTTGATGTCGGGCACCTTGGAGCAGCCAACGCCCTGGTCGATCCAGCGGACGACGTAGCCGAGGATGCCCTGGGCGTTGTTCTCGACCTCGCGGGCGATCTGCTGCGGCGTCCAGCGGCGGTAGGCCGCGAGCGGGATTTCCAGGATGGTGTCCACGTAGGCGCGCCGGCCTCCCCTGGCGAGCGCAGCCTGCACCTTGAAGACGTCGATTCGGTGGTAGTGCAGCGCGTGCAGCGTCGCCGCGGTCGGGCTCGGCACCCAGGCGCAGTTGGCGCCGGCCTTCGGGTGCTCGACCTTCGATTCGAGCATCGCCGCCATCAGGTCGGGCATCGCCCACATGCCCTTGCCGATCTGGGCGCGGCCGGAGAAGCCGCACTCGAGGCCGATGTCGACGTTCTGGTTCTCGTAGGCGGTGATCCAGCTCTTGCGCTTGATGAAGTCCTTGCGGCTGAACGGACCGGCCTCCATCGAGGTGTGGATCTCGTCGCCGGTGCGGTCGAGGAATCCCGTGTTGATGAAGACGACCCGGTGCTTCGCGGCTCGGATCGATTCCTTGAGGTTGACGCTGGTGCGCCGCTCCTCGTCCATGATGCCGAGCTTCACCGTGTGGCGCGGCAGCCCGAGGACGTCCTCGACATGGCTGAAGGTCGCGTCGGCGAAGGCGACCTCGTCGGGGCCGTGCATCTTGGGCTTGACGACGTAGACCGAGCCCTGGACCGAGTTGCGCGGGCCGTCCGCTTTCTTCAGGTCGTGCATGGCGATCAGCGTCGTCACCAGGGCGTCCATCAGCCCCTCGAAGGCCTCGTTGCCGTCGCGGTCGAGGATCGCGGGGTTGCGCATCAGGTGGCCGACGTTGCGGACCAGCATCAGCGCCCGGCCCTTGACGCTGACCTCGCCGCCGTTCGGGGCGGTGAAGGCGAGGTCCGGGCTCAGGCTGCGTGTCAGCGGGCGGCCGTTCTTCTCGAAGGTGTCGGCGAGGTCGCCCTTCATCAGCCCGAGCCAGTTGCGGTAGGCGGTGACCTTGTCCTCGGCGTCGACGCAGGCCACCGAGTCCTCGCAGTCCATGATCGCGGAGATCGCGCTCTCGAGACGGACGTCGGCGAGGCCGGCCTGGTCGCGGCTGCCCATCACGTGGGTGCGGTCGAAGACGAGCTCGACATGCAGGCCGTTGTTGCGGAGGAGGACGGAGGCGGGCGCACGCGGGTCGCCGCGGTAGCCGACGAACTTCTCGGGCTGCACCAGCGGCAAGTCGTTGGCGAGAAGCTCGCCGCGGTTGACGTGGTAGCGGCGGACGTCGGCGTGGCTGGTCCCGGCGATCGGGAAGGCATCGTCGAGGAAGACCCGCGAGCGGGCTACGACGCGGGCCCCGCGGCCGCGGTCGTAGCCGCCGGACGGGGGCGGGCTACCCATGGCGTCGGTGCCGTAGAGGCAGTCGTAGAGGCTGCCCCAGCGGGCGTTGGCCGCGTTGAGGGCGAAGCGGGCGTTGGTGATCGGGACGACGAGCTGGGGTCCGGGGACGCTGGCGATCTCGGGATCGACGTTCGCGGTTTCGATGGTGAAGCGGTCGCCCTCGGGCAGCAGGTAGCCGATCTCGCCGAGGAAGGCCTTGTAGGCCTCGTGGTCGTGCGGTTGGCCGCGGCGCTCGATATGCCACCCGTCGATCGTCGACTGCAGCTCGGCGCGGCGTTCGAGGAGCGCGGCGTTCTTCGGGCCGAACTCGTTGACCAGCGTCGACAGGCCGTCCCAGAAGGTCTCCGCCGCGACTCCGGTGCCCGGAAGCGCCTCGTCCTCGACGAAGGCGGCGAGTTCGGTCGCGACCTGGATGTCGCCGCGGGTCACGTATCCGGCAGTCTGGTTCGCGATGGTCTCGGTCACGGCTTCCCTCCCCGGTCGACAAGGAGGTGATAGGCGATCCCGTCGCGGACTGGAAGCCGGCGGTCAGGCGTCAAGCGCCTCGAACAGGCGAGCGACGGCCTCGGCGCCAGGGTCGACCTGGCCGCGGAGCTGATCGGGGTTGAGGTAGGCGGCGCGGCCGGCCTTGGCCCGCTCCATCCGACCGGTGCGGTCGGCGCCCTCGCGGGCGGCGCGGGCGGCGGGCGCGATGCCGCCGCTGGCGAGGCTGGCAAGGGCGGGCGAGAGGGCGTCGACCATGGTCCGGTCGCCGAGCTGGGCGCCGCCGATTTCCTGCATCCGGGCGAGGCCGGCCTTAAGGGCGTCGGTCATCGACATGCCCGACGAGGCGGCGTCGCCGGCGGCGGTGAAGAAGATCGCGAGGAGGACACCCGAGGAGCCGCCCATCGTCTGGCTGAGCTCGAGCCCGATGGCGCGGTAGAGCTGGGTGTGGTCGGCGAGCGGCAGGTCGTCCATCGCCGCCAAGAGGGCGCGGGCGGCGGTGGCGAGCGTCGAGCCGGTGTCGCCGTCGCCGGCGCGCGCGTCGAGCTGGTTGAGGTCGAATTCGGCGGCGATCAGGATCTCGCAGCAGCGGGTCAGGAAGGCGCGGGTCGCCGGGTGCGCCGATGGCAGCGGCTTGATCGGGCGGAGGCCGTCGGGGAGGTCGCGGATCTCGACGGGACCGAGGGCGTGGAGGCCGGGCCAGGCGGCGGGGGCGCAAGGGGCGGCCAGCGCCGCGAGGTCGGCGGCGTCGGCAGGGTAGAGCGAGACGGAGAAGCCGCGCATGTCGAGGGAGGTCATCATCGCGGCGGGGCCGACGGCGTGGGCGAGACGGGCGGCGATGGAGGAGTTCGCGAGCTCGTGCAGGAGGACGCCCATCTCGAGCACCGAGGCGCCGCCGAGGTTGTTGATGAGGACGACATGCGGACGGTCCTGCAGGTAGGGGGCGAGCTTCTCCGCCACCATGGCGACGGCACCGCGGGCGTCGGTGTAGGGGACCTGCTCGATGCCGGCCTCGCCGTGGATGCCGAGGCCGAGCTCGGCCTTGCCCCTCGGGATGCGGTCTTCCTTGGGAGCGCCGGGAACGGTGCAGGTATCGAGCGACATGCCGATCGAATGCGTGCCGGCGATGACGCGCTCAGCGGCGGCGGCAACGGTGGCGAGGTCGGCGCCTTGGTCGGCGAGGGCGCCGGCGATCTTGTGCACGAAGAGGGTGCCGGCGACGCCGCGGGCCTGCGGCGTGTCGGGGAGGGCAATGTCGTCGTCGACGATGACGACGCGGACATTCAGGCCGAAGGCGCGGGCGCGCTCGGCGGCGAGGCCGAAGTTGAGGCGGTCGCCGGTGTAGTTCTTGACGATGAGCAAGCACCCGGCGGGGCCGGTGACGGCGAGGATACCGGCGAGGACGGCGTCAACCGAGGGGGAGGCGAAGACGTCGCCGCAGACCGCCGCCGTGAGCATGCCCCGGCCGACGAAGCCGGCGTGGGCGGGCTCGTGGCCGGCGCCGCCACCGGAGACCAGCGCGACCCTGGACTTGTCCCAGTCGGTGCGGACGACGACGCGGATGTGCGGGTAGCCGTCGAGGCGCGCGAGCCGGCCGCCCGAGGCGGCGACGAGCCCGTCGATCGCTTCGGCGACGATGTCTTCGCGGCGGTTGATGAACTGGGTCATGATGCTTTCTCTCAGGCCACGCGGGCGCCGTCGGCGTCGAACCAGAAGGGGTTGTGGGGGCGGATCCTGACCGTGTCGCCGGGACGGAGCGCGGTGTGCGGCGTCGTCACGGTGACGAGCGGGTGGTCGCGGAAGCTGAGGTGGAGGCGGGTCTGGTCGCCGAGGCGCTCGACGCGGGCGACGGTGCTGGCCTCGCCCTCGCCCTGGCGGATCTGCTCGGGGCGGAGGCCGATGGTGCGGGCGGCGGGCGGGGCGCCGGGGAAGAGGGTGGCGGGGAGGAGGTTGATCCGCGGCTGGCCGAGGCGGCTGGCGGCGTAGGCGGAGACGGGGTTCTCGTAGATCTCGCGCGGAGTGCCGTACTGGACAAGGCGGCCGTGGTCGAGGACGCCGACGTGGGTCGCCATGGTCATCGCCTCGATCTGGTCGTGGGTGACGTAGACGAAGGTGGCGCGGGCGCCCTCCTGGATGCGCTTGAGCTCGATGCGGAGCTCGGCGCGGAGCTTGGCGTCGAGCGAGGAGAGGGGCTCGTCCATCAGGTAGACCGAGGGGCTCCGGACCAGCGCCCGGCCGATCGAGACGCGCTGCATCTCGCCGCCGGAAAGGGCGGTGGCCTTGTTGTCGAGTTTTCCCGCGATGCGAAGGACTTCGGCGACGGCGCGGACCTTGCGCTCGATCTCGGCGGGCGGGGTCTTCAGCATTGGGGAGCGCAGCGGAAAGGCAAGGTTCTCGCGGACGGTGAGGTGGGGGTAGAGCGAGTATTGCTGGAAGACCATCGCGACGTTGCGCTGCGCGGGGTCGAGGGCGGTGACCGGGCGGCGGCCGATCAGGACCTCGCCGCGGTCGGGACGATCGAGGCCGGAGATCAGGCGCAGCGTCGTGGTCTTGCCGGCGCCGGTCGGGCCGAGGAGGACGACGAAGCTGCCGTCGGGGACGGTCATGGTGACGTCGGCGACGGCTGCGACCGGGCCGAAGGACTTCGAGATGCCCTGGAGGGTGACCTCAGCCATGGAGCACCCTTTCGTTGCCGGCGGAGCGGAGGGCGGTGCCTCTGGCCTTCTCGAAGACGGTGATGGTGCGGGCGTCGAAGCTGACCCCGGTGGTTTCGCCGGCGCGTACGGGCCGGTCGGCGGGGAGGCGGGCCCTGAGGAGGCCGGCTGCCGTCCTGAGCGTCACGATCTGGGTGGTGCCGAGGTATTCGGCGGCGACGATCTCGGCGCGGGTAGGAGCGTCGTCGTCGAGGCCGACGTGCTCGGGGCGGACGCCGAGGACGAGGGCGCCCCGGGCGCCGTCGCGCTGGACGGGGACGGGGATGTCGGCGGCGCCGAGGCGGACGCGGTCGGCACCGGGGGCGACGGTACCCTCGAAGGGGAGGAAGTTCATCGGCGGCGAGCCGATGAAGTCGGCGACGAAGAGCGTCGCCGGCCAGTCGTAAATGTCCTGCGGCACGCCGAACTGCTCGACGACGCCGTGGTTCATCACGACGATCTTGTCGCCCATCTGCATCGCCTCGAGCTGGTCGTGGGTGACGTAGACGGTGGTGGCGCCGATGCGGTCATGCAGCGCGCGGAGCTCCTCGGCCATGTGCTCGCGGAACTCGGCGTCCAGCGCGCCGAGCGGCTCGTCCATGAAGAAGGCCTTGGGGCGGCGGACGATGGCCCGGCCCAAGGCTACGCGCTGTCGGTCGCCGCCGGAGAGGCGGCCGACAGCGCGGTTAAGGATCGGCTCGATGCCGAGGAGGCGGGCGGTCTCGAGGACGCGGGCGCGGGTCTCGGCGCGGGACACGCCCTCGCTGCGCAGCGGGTAGCCGATGTTGCCGGCGACGGTCATGTGCGGGTAGAGCGCGAACATCTGGAAGACGAAGGCGATGTCGCGCTGGCTGGCGCGCCTTTGCGCCACCTCCTCGCCGTCGATGTAAACTTCGCCGGAGGTCGGCAGCTCGAGGCCGGCCATCATCCGGAGCGTCGTGGTCTTGCCGCAGCCGGAAGGGCCGAGGAGCATGAAGAACTCGCCGTCCTCGATGGTGACGGACGAACCCTGGACCGCGGTGAAGCTGCCAAACTCCTTGCGCAGGCGGTCGATGCGGATCTGGGCCATCTCAGTCGCGGAACTTGCTGACGATCATGAACATGACCGTGCCGGTCAGGGTCACGACGAAGGACCAGGTGAAGAGGGCGAAGACCCACTTCTGCATCATCATGAAGACGCCTGTCGCGATCAGGATCGAGGCGAGCATCTCCCAGGGGCCGCGGCGGAGGCCGGCGAGGCCGGCGAGGAAGCGGGTCATTTGCGTACCGCGCCGAAGGTGATGCCGCGTAGGAGGTGCTTGCGGAGGAGGATGGTGAAAACCATGACCGGGAGGAGGAAGAGGGTGGCGCCGGCGGCGACGGCCGGCCAGTCCTGGCCGCCGACGCCGATGATCGTCGGGATAAAGGGCGGGGCCGTCTGGGCGTTGCCGGAGGTCAAGAGTACTGCGAAGGCGTATTCGTTCCAGGCGAAGATCAGGCAGAAGATCGCGGTCGAGGCGATGCCGGTCGTCGCCTGCGGCAGCACGACCTTCCGGAAGGCCTGGAAGCGGGTATAGCCGTCGATCAGCGCCGCCTCCTCGTACTCGACGGGAATTTCGTCCATGAAGCCCTTGAGGAGCCACACGGACAGCGAGAGGTTCACGGCGGTATAGAGCAGGATCATCCCGAGGTGCGTGTCCGAGAGGCCGAGGGCGCGGTACATCAGGAAGATCGGGATCGCGACGGCGATCGGCGGCATCATCCGGGTCGAGAGGATGAAGAACATCAGATCGTCCTTCAGCGGCACCTTGAAGCGCGAGAAGGCATAGGCGGCGAGGGTGCCGAGGAAGACCGAGAGGAAGGTCGAGCCGAAGCCGATGATCACGGAGTTCATGAACCGCTCGCCGTAGCGCGACGGGCCGACGATCGACATGTCGTATTTCGCCACGATCCGGTCGTACCAGGTGGCGGGCGGATGCTCCGCCATGTACTCGGGGGTCTGGCGGGTGCGGGTCGTGAAGAGGTTGACGTAGCCCTCGAGCGTTGGCTGGAAGACCACCTTCGGCGGGTAGGCGATCGAGTCCGAAGGGGTCTTGAAGCCGGTCGCGATGATCCAGAGAAGCGGCAGCAGAGTGACGATCGCGTAGAGCGCGACGAGGACGCCGGCGATCAGCTTCTGCCGCGGCGAGGGCTCGGTGACCGAGACGGCGGTCATCGCTGCTTCACTCGGTTGAGCGCCTTCACGTAGATCGAGGCGAGGCCGAAGACGGTGACGAAGAGGATGATGGCGTAGGCCGAGGCGTAGCCGGTTCGCCATTTCTCGAAGGCCTCGCGCTTGAGGTTGATCGAGGTAAGCTCGGTGACGGAGCCCGGACCGCCGCCGGTCAATTGCACCACGAGGTCGAACATCTTGAAGTTCTCGATGCCGCGGAAGAGGACGGCGAGCATCAGGAACGGGAGCACCATCGGGATGGTGATGGTCCAGAACTGCCGCCACTTCGAGGCGCGGTCGCACTCGGCGGCCTCGTAGATCGAATCCGGGATCGAGCGGAGCCCCGCGAGGCAGATCAGCATCACGAAGGGCGTCCACATCCATGTGTCGACGATGACGATCGCCCAGGGCGCCAGCGCCACCGACGAGATCATCGAGAAGCTCGACGGGTCCATGCCGGTGAAGAAGGCGACCGCGTAGTTGAAGAGCCCGCTCTGCGGCTGGTAGAGGAAGGTCCAGAAGTTGCCGACCACCGCCGGCGACAGCATCATCGGCAGCACGATGACCGTGGTCCAGACGTCGTTGCCGCGGAACTTGCGGTTGATGAGCCAGGCCAGCGCGAAGCCGATCAGCACCTGCAGCACCAGCGTCCAGAACACGAAATGGGCGGTCGCCTGCATCGTGTGCCAGATGTCCTCGTCGGTGAGGATGCGCACGTAATTCTGCAGCCCGACCGACTTTATTGCCTCGTTCGGGCGGTTGACGCGGAAGTTGGTGAAGCTGAGCCGGATCGTCCAGATAAGCGGGAAGATGTTGATCGCAAGGAGCAGCGCGATCGTCGGCGCGATGAACGCCCAAGCGATCGCCGTGTCGGACAGGCCGCGCACCCGGCGGGCCAGAGTCGGCGGCGTCGCCTCGGCAAGGCGGTCCATCGCGAAGTTCGACATCGTCAAGACTCTGGTCCCGGTTGGATGCGGAGGCAAGCGCGGTGCGAGGGGCTCGCGTCCGGCGGGCTGGCGGTCGGAGCGCCTTTGCGCTCCGGAGTCGTTCTCCCCACGCGCGCAAGCGCGCGCGGGCCCCTGGCGCGCCGTTGCGCGCGCCCCCCACTACCCCCTTCCCCCCTCGCCCCCGAGGGGGCGAGGGGGAACCTGCCCGATAGGGGAAGGAGGGGGAGGGGCGCCGGCGCGGCCGGGGACTACATCTTGCCGTCGTCCTGGAAGACCTCGGTCCAGTCCTTCACGAGGCCGTCGAGCGCCTCCTGCGCGGTGCCGTTGCCGGCGACGACGTAGTTGTGCACGCGCTCCTGCATCGGCTGCAGCAGCGAGGCGTAGGAGGGTTCGGCCCAGAAGTCCTTCACGATCGCCATCGAGTCGAGGAAGGTCTGCGCGTAGGGCTGGCTGGTGGCGAAGCTCGGATCGTTGACTACTTCGTTCAGCGCCGAGTATCCGCCCATTGACCACCATTTCTTCTGCACTTCGGGCTGGGCGAACCACTTGATGTATTCGAGCGCCGCGTCCTTGTGGTCGCTGTTGGCGACGACCGAAATCCCCTGGCCGCCGAGCTGGGCGAAGTGGCCGGCGGGGCCGGCGGGATTGGGGAAGTAGCCCGACTTGTCGCCGCCGACGTCGGGGTCGACGTTGATGCCGGGCCAGATGAAGGCGAAGTTCATCTGCAGCGCCACCTGTCCCGACTTGTAGGCGTCGACGTCCTCGGACATGTACCAGTCGGACGCCCCCGGCGGGGTGCAGCAGTCGTAGAGCGCCTTGTAGAACTCGAGGCCCTTCACCGCCCCCGGCGAATTGACGTAGCCCTCGAGGTCGTAGGGCTTGTCCGGGTTCTCGTACTGGAAGCCGTAGTTGTAGAGGACGTTGGTCACGCCCATGGTGATCCCTTCCGAGCCGCGCTCGGTGTAGATCGCGGCGCCGTAGACCTTCTTGCCGTCGATCTCGCGGCCCTGGAAAAACTCGGCGATGTCCTTGAGCTCGTCGTAGGTCTCGGGCGGGGCGAGCTCGCGGCCGTACTTCTCCTTGAACTCGGCCTGCAGCTCGGGGCGGGCGAACCAGTCCTTGCGGTAGGTCCAGCCGACCACGTCGCCGAATGCGGGCAGCGCCCAGTAATTCGGCGTGTTCTTCGGCCACTCGGCATAGCCGACCACGGTTGCCGGGATGAAGTCCTCCATCTTGATGCCGTTGGCATCGAAGAAGTCGTTGAGCTTGATATACTGGTTGTTCTCGGCGGCACCTCCGATCCACTGGCTGTCGCCGATCATCAGGTCGCAGAGCTTGCCGCCGGAGTTCAGCTCGTTCAGCATCCGGTCGGCGAAGTTCGGCCAGGGCACGAACTCGAAGTGCATCTTGTTGCCCGACTGCGCCTCGAAGTCCTTGGAGAGTTCGACCAGCGCGTTCGCCGGGTCCCAGGCCGCCCAGCAGAGCGTCAGGTCCTCGGCCCTCGCCGATCCGGCGGCGAGGAGCCCGCCCGTGGCAGCCGTCAGCAACAGTCGTTTCAGCATGGTGATCACCTCCCGTGTTGAAGGGCCGCGTGTGCGCAGCGACTCGTATTGCTAACTTTCGTAGCTGCGGTGCGTACCTCACAGCAACAAAAATCTGATGTGCGCACCTCAAATCCATTGCATCGTTTGACCGAAGCTCAGAAACTCGGCAGCGAACGGCTGGAGAGCGAATGCGCCCGACGACCAAGGATCTCGCGAGGGCGGCCGGCGTCAGCCTGGCGACCGTCGACCGGGTGCTGAACGGCCGCTCGGGCGTGCGGCAGCCGACCGTGGACGCGGTCAACGACGCAATTGCGCGGATCGGCTTCGTGCGGAACCTGTCGGCAGCGAACCTTGCGCGCGGGCGCACCTACCGTTTCGAGTACCTGCTGCCGCGCCAGGGCGACCAATTTCTCGAAACCGTGGTCGCGCATATCCGGGAGGCTCGCGAGCTCTTCGCCGGCGAGTTCGTCGACGTGCGCTGCCGCCGCGTCGTCAGCGAGGAGCCGCACCAGGTCGCGCGGCTCCTGTCCGAAATAGACCTCGACACTTTGGACGGCGTCGCCTTGATGGCACCGGAATCGCCGCAAGTGCGCGACGCCGCCGCCCGTTTGCGCGAGCGGGGCGTGCAAATCGTGCAGTTCGTGTCGGGGCAGCCGGGGGAGGGCGACTTCGTCGGCTTCGATAACCGCGCCGCGGGCGCGACCGCCGGTCGGCTGATGGGGCGGTTCGTCGCGGGCCGGACGGGCGAGATCCTGGTCGTCGCCGAGACGCTCAACGCGCGCGACAGCTTAGAGCGGCGGTACGGGTTCGACCGGGTCATCGCGGGGGACTTTGCGGCCCTCAGCGCGCTCCCGACGCTCGAGACCCACGGCGACGCCGAGCGCACGCGCGCTGTCATCCGCCGGGCCTACGCCAAACACCGGCGCATCGTCGGGGCCTACGTGCTGAGCTCCGAGGCGCGGCTCGCGCTCGAGGCAATCGCCGAGGTCGCCGATCCGGGAGCGCAGACCATCATCGCCCACGAGCGCACCCGCTTCTCCGAAGCCATGCTGATCGACGGCCAACTCGATGCCGTCATCGCGCAAAACCCCGGCCACCTGGTGCGCAGCGCGCTGCGCGTCCTGCGCGCCCGCTGCGACAACCGCGAGCCGATCGCCTCGCAGGAGGAAATCCGCATCGAGATCCTGCTGCGGGAGAACCTCGGATCGCGCGCTTCGCGTTGATTCGACTTCGCGCATGACAGGCGACGCCAGGAGCAGCTACGATTTGCCGCGCTCGGCCTTCGAGGCCGGACCAATACCCGGGGGATCTTGAAAGTGCCGACCACGCCGCATGAGATCTATCCCTACACCCCGCCCGAAGCCCTCGCGGAGGGCGTCTGGCTGGTTCGCGGCAATCTCCCCTATCCACTGCACCGCAACATGGTGATCGTCCGGCTCGCGACCGGCGAGCTGGTTCTGCACAGCGTCGTTGCGATGGAGGAAACAGGCCTCCGCGCCCTCGAAGCGCTGGGCACGCCGGCCTACGCGATCGTGCCGAGCATCCTTCATGTCATGGATGCCCCGTTCTACAAGCAGCGCTACCCCGCCATGAAGCAGCTCGCGCCGTCGGCGTCGATGGAGGAGATCGGCCGGACCGTGGCGCTCGACGGCTCGGTGGAGGACGTCCTGCCGCCGCTCGGGTTCAAGCTCCATGCGGTGCCGGGCACGAAGATGGTCGAGTTCGTCTACGATTGTCCGTTGCCCGGTGGCGGCCGGGCCTTGATCGTGAACGACGCCTTCGGCAGTGCCCACGCGGCGGACGATACCAGGGTGCTCGGCAGGCTCATCGTCAGCCACATCGCGGTTCCGGGGCATCACCTCGGCATCCCCCGGATCTACCGCTGGCGCTTCATCACCGATATTGCCGCGGTGCGGAGGTTTGCCGGCGATCTCGCCGCCATCCCGGACCTGCGCCTGGTCACGGTGTCGCACGGTGACCCGGTGATCGCGTCCCCTGCCGACGCCCTGAGGTCGCTGGCGGCCGGCTGATCGCGCCGCCACGCGGGCGGGCAATTCATTGCTGTGCGGTTAAGGCCGAAAGCGATTTTCTAGCGATTCCAATGGCTCGAACCTTGTGCGCGGCTTACGCGAGGCGAGGATCGGCCCGGCCGATCCTCGCTGGCCGCGTCAAGCAGCCGGCTCGTCGATCGCCCATTGCAGGCCGAACGGGTCGGCGAGGAGACCCCAGCGGTCGCCCCAGAACATCTTCTGGAAAGGCACGACGACGGTGCATCCGGCCTCGACCGCCCGGTTCCACCACAGGTCGCCGTCCTCGACAACGAGCTGCAGGTGGAAGCCCTGCGGCGTCACGGCGGGAGTGTCGGGCGGCCGCATGTCGGTCATCATCAGCGGCCCTCCGTTGACCTCGACCTGGCAGTGCATCAGCCGGCTCGGATCGTCGCCGGCGACGCGGCCGAGGTCGCGGGCGCCGAACGCACGGGTATAGAAGTCGGCCGCATCCGCGGCCTTGCCCTCCATGCCGATGTACGGGATGGCCCCGCGCATCGTCCGCGGGTCGGTCTTGAAGTCGAGGTCTTCCGGCATGCTCGCCTCCTTTGTCGCTCAGGCGTCGAGGATCGGCTCGAAGCCGCCGTAGATCATGCGCTTGCCGTCGAAAGGCATCGGCGCCGCATTCGGCTGCATGCGCGGATCGGCCATCATCTTCTGCCAGGCGGCGTCGCGAGCTTCCTTGGACTCCCACTCGACCCACGAGAAGACCACCGTCTCGTCGTCCTTGCGCTGCACCGCCATCGAGAAGGACGTGACCTTGCCCTCGGGGACGTCGTCGCCCCAGCATTCGACCATCCGGCGGGCGCCATACTCCTTGAACAGCACCTGCGCCTCCGCCGCATGCTTGCGGTAGGCCTCGCGGTTGGCGGTCGGGACCGCCGCGACGAATCCGTCGACGTAGCTCATGATGTTGCCTCCCTGGCGTCGGTTGCGAAGAGAAAGGTGAGGTAGCGGCGCAGATGGTCGAGGCTGTCGGCGGCGACCCGCGCGCCGCCGGTCGCTTTGGCCAGCACGAAGGCGCCCTGCAACACCGCCTGCATGTGCAGCGCGAGGCTCGCCGGCGTCCAGTCGGCCTCCCTTCCGGTAGCGGCCAGCGCAGCGGCGATGTCGCCCTCGAGGGTGGCGGCGTGGCCGGCGATCTCGCGCTCGCAGGCGGCCCGGATGCCCGGGTGCGACGCATAGGCCTCCTGCACCAGCGTGCCGAGCAGGCAGGTGTAGTCCGGCAGCTCGCCCTGCAGGATCGAGCGGCGGAAGTCGACGTAGCCGAGGACGCGCGCCCGCGCGTCGGGAAGGGCGTGGTAGGGCGCGGCGGCGAAGACGGCGTCGGCCATGGCGCCGAAATGGGCCGCGGCGGAGATCCCGAGGTCCTCCTTGGAGGGGAAGTGGTGGAAAAAGGCCCCCTTGGTGACGCCCGCCGCCCGGCAGAGATCATCGACCGATGTCGCGGCGTAGCCTTGCGTGCGGATCACCGCCATCGCGGCGTCGAGCAGCCTGGTCTTCGCGTCCTTGCTCGCCGGCGCCATTTCGCGCTCCCTCCAACTTTCGGCAGCATACCAACCAGTTGGTATGCTCGTCAACCGGAGAGTGGCGGTTGGCCGAGCGCAATCGCCAGGCCGTCGGGATCGTCGGTGGTGATCTGGTCGACCCGTAGCTCGAGCAGGCGGTGCGCGGCGGCGAGGCCGGCGGTATCGGCGCGGTAGATGGTGTAGGCGTCGACACGGCGGTCGGCCCGGTGGAAGGCGGCGACGAAGTCGTAACCATCGGCGGCGGCCGCGAGAACGAGCTCGTGGGCGAGATAGACGAGTTCGGCGGCGGGGGAGGCGGCGACCGCCTCGGCGACGAAGGCGGGCCAGGCGCGAGAGGCGCTGACGCGCTCGAGGGCACCTTCGTGGCAGGGGTCGTAGCCGATGCGGAGGGCCGGAAGGCCGGTCGACAGCAGGCGGACCGAGGCGGCGTCGCCGGACGACAGGATGAAGTGGCGGGCTACCGGAGCGAGGGCCTGCGCGAAGGTGACGCCGGCGACGGGGGCGAGGGCGGCGGCGTCTTCCTTGTAGTCGAGCTGGAGCAGGGCGTCGGGGTGGGCGCCTTCGCGGGCGACGAGCGCGGCGAGGTCCTCGAGGAGCATGACGGGCTCTTCGGTGGGGTTGCCGGCGTTGTCGCGGAGCCGGAGGGTGCGGAGGACCGCGGCGGGGGTGTCGCGGACGCGGCCGGAACCGGTGGTTTCGATCCCTAGGACGGGCTCGTGCAGGACGGCGAAGCCGGCGTCGGCGTGGACGACGAGGTCGACCTCGACGCTGGCCCCGGCCCGCATGCCTTCGGCAATGCGGCGCCCGGTGAAGACCGGGTCGGACGGGCGGCGGCGGGCGCGGTGCCATTTGAGGAAGGTGCGGTGACCGTTCCGCGTGATCGTCGTCGGCGGGGGCATGTTCAGCCGCTGCGGTGGACGGCGGCGTTGTCGCGGTAGACGGCGAAGGCGCGGGGGTGGAGGTCGACCGTCGCGCCGGCAGCCCAGGCGCGGGCGTCGGGGACCTGGGCCTTCAGGCGCAGGCCATCGGGGAGCTCGAGGTCGACCACGGCGTGGGCGCCGTAGTCGGTGACGCGGTGGATGGTCGCGGCGGGTCCGGGGGCGATGGCGAGGGCCTCGGGGCGGACGGCGAGGGTCGCCGGGCCGTCGGGGGCGGGGACCGGGACGGCGAGGCCGGGATGGCGGAATTCGCCCGATCGGACGCTGCCCTCGATCAGGTTCATCGTGCCGATGAAGCCGGCCACGAAGGGGGTGGCGGGTGCGCGGTAGGTGACGTCGGGGGGGGCTATCTGCTCGGTGCGGCCGTCGCGCATCACTACGATGCGGTCGGCGAGCGCCAGGGCTTCGTCCTGGCCGTGGGTCACGAAAAGGGTGGTGATCTTCAGGCGCTGCTGCAGGTCGCGGACCTCCTCGCGCAGGCGTTCGCGCAGGTGCTGGTCGAGGCTGGCGAACGGCTCGTCGAGGAGGAGGATCTTCGGTTCCAGCACGAGGCTGCGGGCGAGGGCGACGCGCTGCTGCTGGCCGCCCGAGAGCTGGCTGGTCATCCGCTCGCCGTAGCCGGTCAGGCCGACCTGGGCGAGGGCGGCTTCGACGCGATCGCGGATCTCGGGCTTTGGCAGGCCGCGGAGCCTCAGGCCGAAGGCGAGGTTCCGGAAGACGTTCATGTGGGTCCAGAGGGCGTGGCTCTGGAAGACCATGCCGGTCGGGCGGCGCTCGGGCGGGACATGCGTCACGTCCTCGCCGTCGATGGCGATGGTGCCGGACGTCGGGGTCTCGAAGCCGCCGATCATCCGGAGCAGCGTCGACTTGCCCGACCCCGAGGGGCCGAGCAGGCAGACGAGCTCGCCGTCGCCGACGGTTAGGTCGAAGGTGTCGACGGCATGGACGCTGCCGAAGGCTTTCGTGACGCCGCGGATGTCGAGGACGGCCATGCTTCAGGCGGCCCGCGTCCGGGATGCCCGGGGTCGGGCGTGTGGGTCAAGCATTTGATATTGCTCGAAACTGGCCCCGGACATTAACCGGATATCAACCATTGTCCGAGGCCTCCGGAGTGCACGCCGGCGCAGGTTGCAGCCGGGTCGGGCGCCTCCGCGGAGGGCGGTCATGGTTAACTGGTTAACGGCCCGGCACCCCCGATCACGAGGGTAGCAGCGGGCGATCAGGTCGCGAAGACCGGGGTCCGAAAGAAGGTGAATGCGCGGGCCGGCGGCGGGCTGGCGGGGCGCGGAGGGAGTGTCGGAGCGCCTTTGCGCTCCGGAGTCGTTCTCCCCGCGCGCGAGACGCGCGCGGGGCCCCGGCGCGCCGTTGCGCGCGCCAACCCACCCCCCCTTCCCCCCCGCCCAGGCTTGGGCGGGGGGAACCTGCCCGACAGGGGAAGGGAGAGAAGCAGGGGAAGGAAAGAGCGACGACTCGGGACGGCGTGGCGCGTGGCGCCCCGGCGGGGAACATGCGGGACGGTGGTTCGGGGGGATCGCGGACGCCTGTCCGGTCGCGGGGTGGGGAGGGCTCGAATGCGGTTCGCGGGGCCGGTGCGGCACCGGGGACGCCGCCGGGAGGTGGAGGATAGGGGTCCTGGTCATCCGTCAGCCTCCGAAGCCGCGGGCGAAGCTGCCGGAGCCGATCATGCGACGGGCGAAGATCAGCGCGAGGAAGGAGGGAGCCCAGAGCAGCACCGAGAGGACGGCGCCGAACTGGATGACCGGCTGGTTGTTGATGAAGGAGATCATCAGCACCGGCATGGTGCGGATCTGCGGGGCGCCGATCAGCCAGGCGCCCTCGGTCTCGTAGAAGGTGTTGACGAAGGTCAGGAGCACGGCGGCGGCGATGGTCGGGCCGGCCTGCGGCAGGGTGATCGACCAGAAGACGCGCAGGGGCGAGGCGCCGACGTCGCGGGCGGATTCCTCCATGCGGCGGTCGACGGACTGGAAGGCGGCGACCGGGATCCAGACCATGAAGAGGAGCGTGCCGACGAGCTGGATCAGCACGACGCCCCAGAAGGTGGCGATGAGGCCGAGGTTGAGGAAGATGCCGGCGATGGCGACGAGGAGGCCGAACTTGGGGAAGGCGTGGCCGGCGAGGAAGGAGAAGAACAGCAGGTTGCGGCCGGGAAACTCGAGCCGGGCGAAGGCATAGGCGGCGGGGAGGCAGATGACGGCGGAGATCAGCGTCACGACGGTCGCGAGGCTGATCGAGAGGGTGATCGAGGTCCAGACGTCGGCGCGCTTCAGGGTCATCGTCCAGTACTTCAGGCCGAACTCCTGCGGGACGACCGACGGATAGC
This sequence comes from Amaricoccus sp., assembly GCA_046348915.1. Classification (GTDB taxonomy): domain Bacteria; phylum Pseudomonadota; class Alphaproteobacteria; order Rhodobacterales; family Rhodobacteraceae; genus Amaricoccus. The sequence goes on along the minus strand of JAXMDH010000042.1, from coordinate 28,002 downwards.
GCCAGACGTCGGAAAAGGCCCAGGTGGCGACGACGAGGAGCGGGAAGACGATGACGAGGGAGAGCACGAGGGCGAGGACGATGCCTGTCCAGTCGATGCGCGCGTGAGTCTGCATCAGCTCGCCCGGTTCTTCGCGACGGAGCGGACGTAGAAGAGGCCGAAGAGGATGCAGAAGCCGAAGGTGATGACGGCCTGGGTGATGGCGTTGGTCGGGTCGTTCAGGTCCCGGAAGGTCCGCTGCATGAAGGGTCCCATCATCTCGGGCGAGGCGGGGCCGAGGACGTAGGCGAGCGTGAAGGACGAGAAGATGCCGAGGACGGTGAAGCTGAGCGCGACGAGGATCGAGTTCGAGATGCGCGGCAGGATGATGTGGCGCAGCACCGCGAGGCGGCCGGCGCCGACGTCGCGGGCGGCCTCTATCGACTGGTTGGAGACCGCGCCGAGGCCCGAGAGCAGGATCAGGACGGCGATCGGGATGTTGTCCCAGACGAGCCCGATGACCGGGCCCCAGGGGGTCAGGTAGGGCGAGCGGATTTTCGGCAGGCCGACGGCGTTCAAGAGCACGTCGACGGTGCCGTTGGGGCCGAGGACGCGGATGATCGCGTAGCTGAGGATGATCGAGGGGACGAACATCGGGAAGATGGCGAGGCCCTGGACGTAGCCGGCGAGCCGGCCGCTCGAGAAGCGCAGGTAGAGCGCGATCGAGAGGCAGATCGGCAGCAGGAAGGCGGCGCAGACGCCGGTGGTCCAGAGCGTGACCCCGAGGTTCGTCAGGCTGTAGCGGTCGGTGAAGAAGAAGACGTAGGTCTCGAGCGAGAAGTGGTGGCCGCCGTCGGGGAGCGGCAGCCAGACCGTGCGGAGGATCGCCGACACGATCGGCCAGATGACGAGCCAGGCGACGAGGAAGACCGGCGGCGCGACGAGCGCGAGGCCCATCGGCAGCCGCCGCGGGGGGCGGCCGGCGATGTCGGCCGCCGGCGGCAGCGTCACTTGCTGCGGTCCACGTTCGGCGCGACGTTGCGGTACCAGCCGTCGTTGATCGCCTTTTCCCAGTCGCCGCCCGGGAAGACCGGGATCGTCTTCGGGATCACGTCCTTGTACTTGTCGCGCAGGTCGGCGGCGACATAGTCCCAGGCGACGCCGGGGAAGCCGCCGAGCTCGGTCAGGACGGCGTTCTGGATGTCCTCGTTGAGGATGAAGTCGGCGAGCTTGAGGGCCGCGTCCTTGTTGGCGCCGTTCGACAGCACGACGCTGCGGGCGAAGCCGCCGGGGAGGCCGAGGTCGGTGAGCTGGACGAGCCCGGTGGTGTCGGGAAGGACACCGGTCGCGATCGCCTGCAGCGCCTGGTCGGACCAGGCCGGGATCATGGTCACGGCCGACTGGCCGAGGAGCTGGATCGACTGGGTGTTGCCCGAGGTGTAGGCGCCCTGGTCGAAGAGCGAGGGGGCGAGGTCCTGGAGCAGCTCCCAGGCGGGGGTCAGCGCGGCTTCGGCGGCCTCGGCGCTGTAGTTGTCGACCGTGAACTTCGCCGGGTCCTTGCCGTTCACCTCGTAGATGGCGCGGCGGACGAAGTTGCCGCCGGACCCGCCCTTGTCGGGGCGGTTGTAGATGAACTGGCCGGGGTTGGCCTTGATCCAGGCCGTGAGGTCCGCGAAGGTCTTGGGCGCGTCGTCGGCCTTGAGCTTGGCGGTATCGAAGGCGAGCAGAACCTGGCTGCCGCGGTAGGGCAGCGTGAAGTCGGTGTCGATCGCGAGCGGGTTGATCTTCGACCAGTTGGAGAGGCCGGCTTCCTTGAGGTTCACGTAGAGCCCGGCGTCCATGGCGCCGGCGGGAAGCCGCGGGTCGAAGTTCTCGAAGTAGTCGGCCTGCGGGTCGGTCTTGCCCTGGAAGGCGGCGAGGGCGCGGTCGGCGATGGCGAGGTTGCCGGCGTTGTCGCCGGCGTCGACGAGGTTCAGCGTGACGCCGGGGTTGGCGGCCTCGAACGGGCCCTTGATGACGTTGGTCCAGAAGTCGAGCACGTTCTGGTCCGACGAGGTATACCAGTCGATCCGGCCGGCCGCAGCTCCGGCCAGCTGCGGAAGCAATACCATGCCGGCGGCGGCCCCGCCGACCGAGATCAAGAAGCCACGCCGATCCATCGCATTCCTCCCTGCACTGGCGCGGGGCTGTTCCCCGTCACTCGGCCGAGCCTAGCATCGGGTCATGGCGCAATCTACCGGGCTCGGCGATTGACTTGGCCCCGTTTCAAGTTCCCCGAGTGCAGGCCGCCCAGCCGCGAAGGGGTGCGGACAGAACGCAAATATCTGTTCTTAAAGGAATTTGTTGCGAAATTTTTACCGCTTCTTTACTGTTCCCGCCGACCCGCGGATCGTGTCACGGAGAAGGGCAGGAGGAGGCCCGCGGCGCTTTGGCGCCGGTCGCCGCATGCGCGGCTCCGCCTTCGGGCCCGCGGGCGGCTCCCTTGCGCTTCGTTCCCCGGCGGATCTCGAGGCGGCCCGAGGGGGGCGCTCGCCGCCCCCCCTCGACCCCCCAGGCACTGCCCGATAGGTTGAAGAAAGAAGGGCATTGGACGCGCTCGGGGTGCAATGGCCGGGCGTGCAGGGCGTGCGTTCGCGTGGGGAGGGTCGTGCGCGACAGGTCAGCCGCGACCTGTCCACGGCTGCGAAGGGAGCCCCTCAGAGTACGGTGACGGCGGCGACGGGGGCATCGGGCGCCGCGACTTCGAGGGGGTTGCGCAGCGGCAGGCCGAAGGCTGCGGCCTCGATCTCGAAGACATCGCCGGGTTCGGGCTTGATGCCGTCGGCGAAGGAGAGGGTGGCGGTGCCGAACATGTGGACGTGCAGGTCGCCGGGCTGGCGGAAGAGGCCGTACTTGAAGTGGTGGTGCTCGAGGTTCGCGACCGTGTGGGACATGTTGGCCTCGCCCGACAGGAAGGGCTTTTGCCAGAGAACGGCGTCGCCGCGGCGGATGCGGCTGGTGCCCTCGACGTGGTCGGGGAGGGGGCCGAGCAGGAGCTCGGGGCCGAAGGAGGCCGGGCGGAGCTTGGAGTGGGCGAGGAAGAGGTAGTTCTGCCGCTCGGTGACGTGGTCGGAGAATTCGTTGGCGAGGGTGAAGCCGAGCCGGTACGGCGTGCCGTCGGGGCCGATCAGGTAGATGCCCGCGATCTCGGGCTCCTCGCCGGCGTCGAGGGCGAAGGCGGGGCTGACCAGCGGGGCGCCGGGGCCGACGGCCTGCGTCCCGTTGCCCTTGTAGAACCATTCGGGCTGGACGCCGGGGAGCTCCTTCGGCTTGCCGCCCTCGAGGCCCATGCGGAACATCTTCATCGAATCGGTGAGCTTTTCCGGGGCGGCGTCGGCGTGCATGGCGTTGCGGGTCGCGGCGCTGCCGAGGTGGGTCAGGCCGGTGCCGGTCAGGTGCAGGTGCGCGGGGTCGGGGTGGGCGATCGGCGCAAGCACGCGGCCTTCGGCGAGGGCGGCGGCGAGGTCGACCTCGTCGCCGAGGCCGCGGGAGCGGATGGCGTCGGCGAGGCTGGTGCGGGCGGCGATCGCCTCGCGGGCGAGGTCGTAGGTCGTCGTGGCGCCGGTGACGATGCGGGCGGTGGCGCCGTCGCGGAAGACGACGCGGCGGGCGCCGTCGGCGTCGGTGATCTGGGAAAGGTGCATTTTCGGCCCCGGTTGCGCTTCCTCGGGGCCGGACCTTAGGCGGCGGCGTGCGGCGGCGCAAATGCGCTTTCGGGGGGGTGGCCGAGGCGGCGGAAGCGGCTAGATGCAGGCCGGAGTTTTCAAGGGGACCCGCATGACCGCCCACCTGTTCTCGCCGATCACCATTGGCGGCCTCGACTTTCCGAACCGCATCGCGGTGGCGCCGATGTGCCAGTATTCGGCCGTCGACGGCGCGGCATCGGACTGGCACCTGCAGCACTGGATGATGCTGGCGATGACCGGCGCCGGCATGGTGACGGTCGAGATGACCGACGTCGAGCGGCGCGGGCGTATCACCCACGGCTGCCACGGGCTCTACAGCGACGACAACGAGGCGGCGGCGAAGCGGACGCTCGACGCCGCCCGGCGGGTCGCAGCGCCGGGGACGAAGTTCGGGGTCCAGCTCGCGCATGCGGGGCGGAAGGCGTCCTGTGCGCGTCCGTGGGAAGGGGGCAAGCCGCTCCAGCCGGGGCAGGATCCGTGGCAGACGGTGTCGGCCTCGGCGGTGCCATACGGCGATGGGTGGCACGTCCCGCATGCGCTCGAGTCGGACGAGATCGAGGCGATGGTCGGGAAGTTCGTCGCCGCGGCCGAGCGGGCGCGGCGGGTCGGGTTCGACTTCATCGAGATCCACAGCGCGCACGGGTACCTCTTGAACCAGTTCCTGTCGCCGCTGTCGAACCGGCGGACGGACGAATGGGGCGGGTCGCTGGAGGACCGGATGCGGCTGCCGCTCGCGATCATCGCGGCGGTGGGGGCTGCCGTCCCGGAGCTGATGCTCGGGGCGCGGCTCTCGGTGACCGAGTGGGTCGACGGGGGCCTGAGCGTCGAGGACGGGGTGGCGATCGCGAGCGCCTACCGGGCGGCCGGGGTGGCCTATGTCTGCTCGTCGTCGGGGGGCAACTCGCCGCTGCAGAAGGTGCCGGTCGGGCCCGGGTACCAGGTGCACTTGGCCGAGGCGGTGCGGCACGGCGCCGGTGTCGTTTCCCGGGCGGTCGGGATGATCCAGGACCCGCACCAGGCCGACCAGATCGTGCGCTCGGGGCGCGCCGACATGGTGGCGCTCGGGCGCGCCTTCCTCGCCGACCCGCGCTGGGTGTGGCGTGCCGGCGCCGCGCTAGGCCACGAGGTCTGGCGGGTGCCGCAGTACGCCCGCGCCGGCGAGATCGCGCCGCGGCCGGCCAGCGCCGCGGCGTAGGGGGCGACGCGGGCCCGCGGTCCGGTCCTACCTTCCGAGGGTGAGGAGGAGCGCGTCGAGCTGGTCGAACTGCTCGGGCATCCCGCCCTCCATTCCCTCGATCGACAGGTCGAGGGCTTCCTTCGACGGGTAGAGCTCGTGCAGGACCAGGAGCGTCCCGCCGGCCCGTTCCTCGAAGGTCAGCGTGCTGACGGCGCCGTCCCCGCTCTCCTCGTTGGTCCAGACCAGGCGCGCGTTCGGGACCACCTCGAGGTACTTCCCGAAGAAGACCATCGTTTCGGTGCCGTCGCGGCCGAACGCGAAGCGGTAGCTGCCGCCAGGGCGAACGTCCGTCTCGCAGGAGAGCAGGGAGAAGCCGGTCGATTTTGGCGCCCACCACCGCATGAGCAGCTCTGGCCGGGTCCATGCCTTGAAGACGAGCCGGGGCGGGCCGTCGAAGGTCCGGCTGACCACGAGCTCGCGGTCGGACCTGCGTTCGACCTTCGTCGGGTGCTTCGCCGGGGCCGTCCTATCGGTTGCCGTCTGGCTCATCGGTCGCCTCCTTTCGTTTCAGATCGTCGATGACGCTGTCGAGCGCGTCGAAGCGTGCGTCCCAGTGCTGGCGGTAGCGCTCTATCCACGCCGCCTCGTCCTGCAGCCGGTGCATGCCGAGCCGGCAGGTCCGCACGCGACCGATCTTCTCGGTGGCGACGAGCCCCGCCTGTTCCAGCACGCCGACGTGCTTCTTCATGCCGGTGAGGGTCATGTGGAACCGGTCGGCAAGATCGCTGATCGAGGCGTCCGCTCGCCCCAGCTCCTCCAGGACGCCGCGCCGGGTGGCGTCCGACAGCGCTGCAAAGCGCGTATCGAGGGCGACTCGCGAATGATGAACCATATGGTTCAGTATAGGGGCGCGGCATCGCGGGGGCAAGGGAGTGCCGAGGCCGGTTCAGCCTCCGGGGAAGGGCGGGGTATCCTGGCCGCAGCTCGCTCCGGCGGGGGGCAGGCGGCCGTCGAGCAGATAGGCGGCAATATAGTCCTGGGCGCAGCGGCTCGGGTTTATCAGCACCGTGTGGCCGAAGCCGTTGACGACCAGCAGCCGCGCGTCGGCGAGCTGCTGCGCCATCCGCACCGGTCGCGAGCGGCGTCGCCGGATCGAAGGTATTGCCGATGACGAGGATGGGACAAGTCGGATTGTTCCAGGGGCCGAGGTAGCGATCGGCGGCGCGCGCCGTCCAGCCTTCGCAAGACGCGACGAACGGCCATGCCGACAGCCCGGCGCGGGCGTAGCCGTCCCGACCTGCGCCGCGACCGCCGCGGCGGTTTCGGTTCGGGCTCTCGCCGCAGACGACGGCGAGCTGCCGGCCGGCGCTCGTGAGGTAGGGGCGGCGGCGGGCATCCGCCGCCGCAGCGGGATCCGAGGTGGCGGAGGCTGCGGGGCCGGTGGGCGCATTCGCGGCGCGCTCGAGGAAGGCGGCGACGGGCCGCCCATCCCGGGAAGCGGCCGAAGCCGGGGACGGGGGCGACCGTGTAGAGCGATCCGCCGACGTAGGCGGCGAGGTCGCGGTCGTCGACGGTCTGGCCGTCAACGGTCAAGCCGGCTTCCGCGCGCTTCAGGGGTCGCCCCACTTGGCCCGCGTCGCCCGGGGGAGCCGGCCGAGAAGGCGCAGGCGGTGGCGTCCACCGCGCCGCACTGGTCCATGAAGGCGCGGATCGTCTGCTGCGAGCCGAAGTCGGAGCCGATGCGGACGAAGGTGCTGAGATCCGCGTCTCGCCCGGGCCGCCGGCCCAGGTTGGCGTGACCGCCCGTCGAGCACGGCGGCGCGCAGCTTCCCCAGGAACATGTTGACGTAGGTGGCGCCGAGGAAGGTGCCGCGTAGGAGGTGCCGTAGTAGCTTAGCTTGTCGTCGCCCACGGCCTGGCGGAGCAGGTCTAGGTCGCGGGCGTTGTCGGCGGTCGAGACGTGGGCGAGGAGCGCGCCGTTGCGGGCGACGCAGGCGGCGTTGAACGCGGCGCGGCCGGCGCTGTCGGCGGCGAGGCCGTCCGGCGTCACCGGCAGCAGGCGGAGACGCCGGCCGAGAACGCCGCCTCGGCTCCGGCGCTGTCGAAGCATTGCACGACCGGCGTCGTGCGCCCGCCCATGCCGCGGGGTCCCAGCTGACGATGTCGAAGCGGTCGCTCGGCCGGGAAGCCGCCGATCGCCGCCGGCGAGATAGGCGGTGCCGGCGTCGCCGGGCCCGCCGGGGTTCCAGAAAGCGTGCCGATCCGGCGCGGGATCGCGCGCCGGGGCCTTGATCACCGCTAGCTGGAAGCTCGGCCCGGACGGGTCGGCATGGTCGACCGGCACCGCCGCGGTGGCATTGCATGGCGTCGGCGTTCGCCGCGCCCTCGGCGGCAGGGGGGCAGGCCCCCAGGTCAGGACCGGCGGCTGCGCGTCGTCGGCGAGGGCGGCCGCGGCGGCGAGGAGGGCAAGCGACAGGAGGAGGCGGCACGGGCGGGGAGTTGCATGGGGTCGCGTCAATCCTCGAACGGCTGCCGGTCCTGGTGCAGTGGGTGCCGGGCGGCGGCAGCTCGCGGCGGAGGAGATAGGCGGCAATCCGGTCGTTGGCGCAGCTGCTCTGGTTGAGGAGCGACGTGTGGCCGAAGCCGTCGACGCTGAGCAGGACCGCCCCCGGCAGGAGCCCGGCCATCGCCTCGGCGTTCTGCATCGGCGTTGAGGATCGTGGGTGAGGTGTTGACGACGAGCGGGGAGGCGCCCGACGGCCTGTCCCAGGGACCGGCATGGGGGTCGTGCCCGGACCGTCCAGGAGGAGCAGGGGAATTCGGTGAAGGAGGTCGACAGGCCGAAGTAGCCCGATCGGAGAGCATGACCTCGAGGCCAGCGTCGGGAACCGCCCGAGGGTCACGGTCGGGGCGTCGCCGCACATGATGGCGGTCATTCCCTCGGCGCCGTCGTAGGCCGCGGCGCCGCGTCGGCCGAAGGCACCGAGGGGGCGCCGCGGGCGCAGGCCGGGCCGGGTGGCGCGGCGGCGTCTTGCCGGCCTCGTGGAGCGCCTGCAGCGCGCCTGGGCGATCGACGCCCAGCCGTTGGCGCCGGGGATCGCCCAGACGATGTCCATGCCGTCGGAGACCTGCCCGACGAGGGTTTCGAGGGTGATCGAGCGGACGCCGGCCCTCGACCGGAGATCGATTGGTCCCTGGCTGAGGCGGTCGAGGAGGCCGCGCCATTTCTGCCGGGTGAGGTCGTAGCTCGAGGCGGCGAAGGCGCAGCGCTTCGGCCCCGCGGCCGTGCAGAGCTGGAGGAAGTGATCGAAGACCTCCGCCACCTGGTAGGAGCCGATGCGGTGGCCGAGCGGCCATTGCGGATCGGGATCGCCGTTCGCCGTCCAGGCCAGCGGCGACAGGGTTGCCGTCAAGGACCAGCGAACGGATGTGGTCGGGGAAGAGGTTGGCGTAGGTGGCGCCGAGGAAGGTGCCGTAGGACACGCCCCAGTAGTCGAGCGGCGCGCCGCCGCTGGCGATGCGCAGTTGCTCGAGGTCGCGCGCGGTGTCGGCGGTCGAGAGGTGGGCGAGGATGTCGGCCGCGTTGGCGGCGCAGTCCTGCGCGAACGTCGCGTAGGGCATCCTGCCAGCTGCGCTGCGCGTCGAACGTCGCCGGGAACGCGCCGAGGTCGCCGATGAGGGCGGCGCTTCCTCGTCCGGGTCCTTGAAGCAGCGCGCCTGGTCCGTCTCCCCGATGCCGCGCGGATCCCAGCTCACGATGTCGAAGGCCTCGCGGACGGCGGCGGGGAACAGGCCGTACCATTGGGGGAACTGCACTGTTCCCGTTCCCCGGGGCCGCCCGGATTGAAGAAGGGTGCCCGAGGGCGTGCCGTTCGGAGGCCCGCATCCGCCGCAGCGCGAGATCGACGGTCGGTCCGCCCTCCTGGCGGTAGTCGAGCGGCGCCTTGTAGATCGCGCACTCGAGGCCGGGGATCAACGGGCCGGGGCAGGCCGACCATGCGATCGGCTCGTCCCAGAAATGGTAGGCGGTTTCCTCCGCCATGGCCGGAACGGCCAGCAGCGTGGCCACCGCAAGACAGACCCCTGCGCGCATCTTTCCCCCTCGCGTTGCGAAGCGCAGGGGGGCCGTCCGGCCCCGGCCTACGCTCTGTACGAGTAGTGCCGCGTGGCGGGGACCGGTCAAGTCCGCGTTCGCTACCCCGCCCGGGCGAGGAGGCGGGCCGCGCGGGGCGCGAAGTAGCTGAGGATGCCGTCGCAACCGGCACGCTTGAAGGCGGCGAGGGTTTCGAGGACCGCCTTGTCGCCGTCCAGCCAGCCGTTATCCTCAGCTGCAGCGAGCATCGCGTATTCCCCCGACACCTGGTAGGCGAAGGTCGGGACGCGGAACTCGGCCTTCACGCGGGCGCAGACGTCGAGGTACGGCAGGCCGGCTTCACCATCACCATGTCGGCGCCTTCCGCGAGGTCGGTGGCGACCTCGCGCAGGGCCTCGTCGGTGTTGAAGAAATCCATCTGGTAGGTCTTCTTGTCGCCCTTCAGCGCGCCGCCGGAGCCGACGGCGTCGCGGAAGGCCGTAGAAGCAGGAGGCGTACTTGGCGGCGTAGCTCATGATCAGAGTGTCCCGATGGCCGGCGGCTTCGAGCGCCTTCCGATCGCACCGACGCCCGTCCATCATGTCGGAGGGGCCGAGGACATCACAGCCGGCCTCGGCCTGGCAGAGGGCCATCTTCGCGAGGGCCTCGAGCGTTTCGTCGTTGAGGATCACGCCGTCGCGCACGAGGCCGTCGTGGCCATCGGGTTGTAGGGGTCGAGGGCGACGTCGAGGAGGACGCCGATTTCGGGGACGGCCGCCTTTATCGCGCGGGTAGCGCGGCAGAGATTGTCGGGGTTCCAGGCCTCGGTGGCGGCGGGGTTCTTGTCGGCCTCGGCGGTGAAGGGGAAGAGGGCGAGGCAGGGGATGCCGGGCGGCGGCTTCCTCGGCGGCGCGGACGGCGCGGTCGATGGACAGGCGGGAGACGCCGGGAAGCGAGGGAACGGCTCGGCGACGTCCAGGCCGTCTCGGACGAAGATGGGCCAGATCAGGGTCGGCGGCCGCGAGGCGGTCTCGGCCACCATCGCGCGATCAGGGGTCCGGCGCAGCCGGCGCGGGCGGGCATGCGGGGAAGAGGGCAAGCGGGGTCATGGTGCGTCTCCGGGGCCGACCGTTCCTTGGCACGCGGCCGGCCGGGCCTCAAGCGGCATGCGAACCGAGGCCGCCTCGCTCGGACGGCCGGCGCACGCGGGCGATTCCGCTGCCGGTAGCCCGCTGGCCCTGTCGCCACGCGATCAAGCAGGTCCGGAATGACGGCTCGGCAGGCGCCCGCGCAGCGTTCGTGACGTCCGCTCCTAAACCTCAGGTTGAGCCCGGGCGCGCGGTTTACGCAAGGGTTTACAACTGCTTGTGAACGACTTCGTTGAGCGCTAGCTTCCACCGCGAAATGCCAGTTGCCCGGTCTAAAGCATGCTCGAAAATGCGCTGAACGCCATCCTCCAGAAGTCGATTTCCACCGGCAACCTGCGCGTCGCCTATCCGTCAGGGCGACAGGAGAGTTACGGCGACGGTTCGGGAACGCCGCTCACGATCCGCTTCAAGGATGCGGCGGCGCTGCGCTCGGTGATGCTCGACCCGGGGCTCGCCGCGGCCGAGCGCTACATGGACGGCGGGCTGATTGTCGAGCAGGGCTCGATCTACGACCTTATCGCGATCGCCAAGTCGAACACCCGCCCGGAGCTCGCGGGGCCGGTCGCGCGGCTGCAGCACGCCCGGCGCAGCGTGGTGGCGGCGCCAGTGCTGCACGCGATCGGGGTGAAGGCCGCGCGGGCTAACGTGGCGCACCATTATGACCTCGACGAGCGGCTGTACCGGCTCTTCCTCGACGGGGACATGCAGTATTCCTGCGCCTACTTCGAGCGGCCCGACATGACACTCGACCAGGCGCAACTGGCGAAGAAGCGGCTGATCGCCTCGAAGCTCCTGGTGCGGCCGGGCGCGCGCGTCCTTGACATCGGCTGCGGCTGGGGCGGGCTCGCGCTCTATCTCGCGCGGGTCTGCGGCGCCGACGTCACCGGCATCACGCTCAGCCAGGAGCAGCACCGCGTAGCAACCGAGCGCGCGGCGGCGGCCGGGTTGTCCGACCGGGTGCGCTTCCGGCTGCAGGACTACCGCGAGGTGCCGGAGACCTTCGACAACATCGTCTCCGTCGGCATGTTCGAGCATGTCGGGCTGCGGCAGTACCCGGTCTTTTTCCGCACCGTTAAGCGGCTGCTCGCCGAGGACGGCGTCGCGCTGCTGCACTCGATGGCGCAGTCGGAGCGTGCGGCCTACAACCAGCCGTTCATCGAGAAGTACATCTTCCCCGGCGGATACATCCCGAGCTTCGCCGAGGTGGCCCCAGCCGTCGAGGCCGCGGGATTGCTGACCCGCGACGTCGAGATTCTGTCGCTGCACTATGCGGAGACCACGCTCGAGTGGCGGCGACGCTTTCTCGAGCGGCGCGAGGAGGTCCTGAAGCTCTACGACGAGCGCTTCATCCGGATGTGGGAGTTCTACCTTGCCGGCTCCGAGGCCGCCTTCCGCTTCGATGCCCTGCACGTCTTCCACCTGCAGATGGCTCGGCGGCAGGAGCGGGTGCCGCTGACGCGCAACTACATCCCGGAGGCGCAGGCACGGCTGGCGGAGGCCGAGCTCGCCATACCGGAATACGCCGCGCTGCACGACTTGCCGCGCGTGGTACCCGCCGCCCGACGCAGCGCAACCTCCTGACGCCGCGACCGCCGGACGCCCGCGTCTGAAGCCGGTCCGGGCCCGAACGATGACGATCTACCGCGTCCGGCACGTCACCACCTACCGCTACCGCCGTGCCGTCAGGTTCGGCGAGCACGCGGTGCTGTTCCGCCCGCGCGACAGCTATGACCAGCGGCTGCTCGCGGCCGAGCTCGAGGTGAGCCCCGCGGGCAACGTCCGCTGGATCCACGACGTCTTCGGCAACTGCGTCGCGCTGGTGAGCCTGCCGACGGCTGCGCGCGAGCTGCGCTTCGAGACCTCGATCCGGCTCGAGCATACGTCGGCGGGTGAGCTCGACTTCCGCATCGATCCGGCCGCGCTGTCGCACCCCTTCGCCTACAGCCCGGAGGAGGCATCCGATCTGGCGCCGACCATGCGCCCGCACTATCCGGCCGCCGAGGTCGAGCGCTTCGCGCGGCGCTTCGTGCGCGCGGATCGGCGGACCCAGACCGGGCGGCTGCTGATGACGCTCTGCTACGCGATCCACGAGAGCTTCGTCTATTCGCGGCGCACCGAACCGGGGACGCAGCCGCCGCGGCTGACACTGCAGATCCGCCGCGGCACCTGCCGCGACTTCGCGCTCCTGATGATGGAGGCGGTGCGCACGCTCGGCTTCGCCGCCCGCTTCGTCACCGGCTACGTCTACGTGCCCGACCGCGACGGGTCCGAGACGCGGGGCGGGGGGTCCACCCATGCCTGGTGCCAGGTGTACCTGCCCGGCGCCGGCTGGGTGGAGTTCGACCCGACCAACGGCATCGTCGGCAGCCGTGAGCTGATCCGCGTCGCCGTCGCCCGCGACCCGTCGCAGGCCGTGCCGCTGAGCGGGACCTACCGCGGCAAGGCCGAGGACTTCCGTGAGATGAGCGTGCAGGTCAACGTGACGACGGAGCGGGCCCCCGACCCCTCCGCGGGCTGAGGCGGTCAGGGCTCAGGCGAGGCGATTGGGGGTGGGATCGCCGATCTCGGCGATGAGCTCGATGCGGGCCTGCGCCTCGAGCCGGAGCCAGAGTCGCTCGAGCTCGGCGCGGTCCCTGCCGGTGTCCTCGGCCACGGCCGCGAGCAGCGCGGTCTGGTCCTGCCGTACGGTCCGCGCCACGAGGTCGGCGCGGTCCGAGCCGAGCTCGACGGCGAAGCGGCCGGCAGTGCGGGCGCGCAGGCGGAAGGCGAAGTCGAGCAGCCGCGCCGACTCGAACTCCTCCTTCTTGCGCATCGCCCGACCGATGTCCCAGACCATCGCCCCGTCCCTTGCCGCCCCGTTCAGTTGCTTTCTAGCACGGTCGCGGCAATCGTCCCGCGCCAAGGAACCTCCGGTGGGAGGCGGCGTTTTGCAGCGAACCGCGCCGGTCTGCCGGCGGCTCCACCAACAGACGGAAGGTTGATTCACATGCGAATCCGCGCCGGTTACGAGCTGACGTACGAGTGCCCCCAGCCGACCGCCATGCTGCTGGCGCTCAACATCCATCCCTCGCGGCGAGTCGACCTGCTGACCGACCAGGTGCTGTCCTTCTCGCCGGAGGTCGAGGCGCGCGACTACGTCGACGGTTTCGGCAACGTCTGCACCCGCGTCGTGGCGCCGCAGGGGCCGATGACGGTGTCGACCCTCTTCGACATCTACGATTCCGGCCAGCCCGACGTGGTGGCGCCGCAGGCGCAGCAGCACGACATCCGCGACCTCCCCGACGACGCGCTCGTGTTCCTGCTAGGCAGCCGCTACTGCGAGACCGACCGTCTCAGCGATTTCGCCTGGGCGACCTTCGGGGCGACGGAGCCGGGCTGGGCCCGCGTGCAGGCGATCGTCGACTTCGTTCACGATCACCTGACCTTCAGCTACCCGAACGCGGACTCGCTGCGCACGGCCTGGGGCGGCTTCAACGACCGCATCGGCGTCTGCCGTGACTTCGCGCACCTCGCGATCACCCTTTGCCGCTGCATGAACATCCCGGCGCGCTACTGCACCGGCTATCTCGGCGATATCGGGGTGCCGCCGGTTCCCGACCCGATGGACTTCTCCGCCTGGTTCGAGGTCTTCCTCGGCGGGCACTGGTACACCTTCGACGCCCGCCACAACCGGCCTCGGATCGGCCGCATCCTGATGGCGATCGGCCGCGACGCCACGGACGTGGCGCTGTCGACGAGTTTCGGCTCGTCGCGGCTGACCGGGTTCAAGGTGATCACCGACGAGCTGCCGGCGGAGGCTGAGCCGCGTGCGCTGCTGCGCCACCGCCCCATGCTGAGGATCGCTGCGGCCGCCGGGTAACCTTCAGGGCGCGATGAGGCTACGGAGGCGGTCGACCCCCTGCTCGACGAGTGCTGGGTCGCCGCGGGCCTCGACGTTGAGGCGGAGCAGCGGCTCGGTGTTCGAGGCACGAAGGTTGAACCGCCAATCGGCGAAGGTGAGGCCGAGGCCGTCCGTCGCGTCGCGCTCGATCGCATCCGGTCCTAGCGCCGCCTGCACGCGCGCGACCGCCGCCGCGGGATCGGCGACGCGGAAGTTGATCTCGCCAGAGGACGGGAAAGCGGCGATGCGGGCCGCCAGCATTTCGCCGAGGGTATGGCCGCGGCGGCTCACCAACTCGGCGACCATCAGCAGCGGGATCATCCCGCTGTCGCAGTAGACGAAATCGCGGAAGTAGTGATGCGCCGACATCTCGCCGCCGTAGACGGCGCCGGTGTCGCGCAGCGCCTGCTTGACGAAGGCGTGTCCGGTGCGCGCCTGGTGGGCGCGGCCGCCGGCGGCAGCGACGGCGTCCCGGACGTTCCAGACGACGCGGGGGTCGTGCACGATCACCTCGCCGGGGGAGCGGGCGAGGAAGGCCTCGGCGAGGAGCCCGACCAGGTACTCGCCGGGCACGAAGGTCCCGGCTTCGTCGAAGAAGAAGCAGCGGTCGAAGTCGCCGTCCCAGGCGGCGCCGAAGTCCGCGCCGCTCCGCACGACGGCGGCGCCGGTCTGCGGCTGGTTCTCCGGCAGAAGGGGATTCGGGATGCCGTTCGGGAAGCTGCCGTCGGGTTCGTGATGCAGGCGGACGAACTCGATCGGCACGCCGCCGCGGGCCAGCGCGTCGGCGATGGCATCGAAGGTCGGGCCAGCGGCGCCGTTGCCGGCGTTGACGAGGATGCGGAGCGGCCGGCGGATCGCCGCGAGATCGAGGAAGGAGAGCACCCGCGCGACGTAGGCGTCGCGGGCGCCCTCGGCGGGCCGGCGGCTGCCACGGGCCGCGGTCGTCGGCGCGGGGGGGACGCCGGCCTCGGCGAGCTCGCGGATCGCCGCAAGGCCGCTGGCGGCGTCGAGCGGGGCCGAGCCGCGGCGGACGAGCTTCATGCCGTTGTAGTCGATGGGGTTGTGGGAGGCGGTGACCTCGATCCCGCCGTCGGTGCCGAAATGGGTTGTGGCGAAGTACATCTCCTCGGTGCCGCACAGCCCGAGGTCGAGCACGTCGGCGCCGGCGCGGACGAGGCCGTCGATCAGCGCTTCCGTGAGTGCCGCGGAGGTCGGGCGGACATCGCGTCCCACGACCACCGTCCGTGCCCCGAGCGCCCGCGCGAAGGCGTATCCGATGCGCAGGGCCACGCCCTCGTCGAGCTCGTCGCCCAGCCGACCGCGGATGTCATAGGCCTTGAAGCAAGCGAGCGCGCGCCGTCCAGCGATCATCGGAAGCCTTGGACGGGAGGCGCGAGCGCGGCGCGGGGAGCTCTTTGGCAGCGGGGCTGGGTCATGGTCCGACGGGATTCGCGACAGCCGCTCGCTGCCGAGCCGGTTATATCGGCGGCACCTCGCGCAGCAAGATCGGCAGTGCAGCAGCCGCTACAATGCAGCAAAGAACACCGCGATCATGCGTCGGACGACGCTGCCCGCACCCGCACGTCGCCGCTTCAGCCCGAAGCCTGCCGGTCGAGGTCTAGCTAGGCGGCGAGGTACCCGCCGTCGACGGCGAGGATGGCGCCGGTGACGAAGCCGGCCAGGGGCGAGGACAGGAAGATGACGCCGGCCGCCACCTCGGCCGGGTCGCCCCAGCGACGCATCGGCGTGCGGGCGAGGATCGGGTCGTTGCGGGCGGGGTCGGCGCGCAGCGGCGCGGTCAAGGGCGTCGCGATCCAGCCCGGGGCGACCGCATTCACCCGGATGCCGTCCGCGGCGTAGGCGATGGCCAGCGACTTGGTCAGCTGGGCGACGCCGCCCTTGGAGGCCGAGTAGCCGGGGACGAGGCCGCCGCCGAAGAAGGCGAGCATCGAGGCGGTGTTGACGATGCTGCCGCCAGTGGCCGCGAGGCGCGGGCGGGCGGCAGCGCAGGCGCGCATGGTGCCGTTGAGGTTGATGTCGACGACGTCGGCAAAGGCGTCGGGTTCGAGCTCGGCCCCGCGGCGGATGACCCCGGCGCAGTTCACCAGATGGTCGAGCCGGGGCGGGCGGTCGACCACGGCCGCCACGGCCGACGCGTCGCGCACGTCGAGCGGCTGGAAGCGGATTCCTGGGAGGCGGTCGCGGGCGGTCGTGACCTCGGCCTCGGTCGCGCCGGTCGCGAGGACGGCGGCCCCGAGGCGGGCGAAGGCTTCGGCCACGGCGGCGCCGATGCCGGAGGTGCCGCCGATCACGAGGACCTGCCTGCCGGCGAAGAGGTCGGGTCGAAGCGCGTCGAGCGCCGCTTCAGCGGATGAACTGGTCGACATAGTCGGCCCCGAGCCCGACCTCGGCATAGTGGGCGCGGCACATGTCGATTTTGGTGAAGACGTCCTCAAACCCGAGTGGCTCGCCCCAGGCGTCGACGTAGTACATGATCCCGTTGACCTGGAAGTAGGTGATCATCTCTTCCACATCGTCGGGGACGACCAGCGTGTGGGTCTCGCCGGGCGGCTCGAAGACGTAGGCGCCCTCGGTCGCCACCCAGTCGTGCTCGAGGTAGTGCCAGCGACCCTTGAGCACGAGGCCGTGGACGGCCTGCGGGTGGCGGTGGCGCGACAGGACGCCGGACTTCGTCACCTTGAGGAGGTTCATCCAGTAACCCTGGCTGCGATTGAGGCACAGCGGGCGGAACCAGACGTTCGCGCCCTGCGGCACCCAGATGCGCTCGTCCGTCGGGATGGCGTCGGTGACGACGAGATCGGGCAGCGTCTCTTTCGGCATCGGATGCTGGTAGGGCATCCGCGGGTCGGGGTCCTTGCGCATCGGCGGCATGGCGGATCCTAGCTGGCGGACTGCAGCGGGCGCTCGGCTTCGGCGGAAAGGGCGGCGCGCGCGCGCGGCGGACGGTCTAGCATGAACTCGGCGGCCTTGTCGGCGACGACGAGCACGGCGGCGTTGGTGTTGCCGCTGATGATGGTCGGGATCACCGAGGCGTCGACGATCCGGAGGCCGTCGATGCCGCGCAGCCGGAGGTCGGTCGTGACGACGGCGTCGGGCTCGCCGTCGCGGCCCATGCGGCAGGTGCCGCAGGGGTGATAGACGGTCTTGACGAAGCGCCGGGCGTGGGCGGCGAGATCCTCGTCGGAGGTCTTGTCGGGGCCGGGGAAGACCTCGCGTTCGATCATCGAGCGAAGCGGCTCCTGCGCCATGATTTCGCGCGCCCGGCGGACGCCGCCGATCGACAGGCGCACGTCCTCGGGGTCGGCAAGGTAGTTGGGGTCGACCAGGGCCTGCGCGGTGGGGTCGGCCGAGGCGAGACGCACGGCGCCGCGCGAGCGCGGTCGGGCGACGCAGGAGTTGATGGTGACGCCGTAGGTCGGGGTCACGTCGGCGTGGTCCTTGTCGAGATAGACGCTCGGGACGCAGAACTGCTGGATCGAGGGCGTGCCGGAAAGGTCGTCGGGGTCGAGGAAGGCGCCGGCCTCGACGCCGTTCGAGGTCACCGGGCCGCTGTTGTTGACCAGGTACTCGATGCCATTGCGGATCTGGCGGAAGCCGCGGTCGTGGCCGAAGTAGCCGTAGGGGCCGTTGCAGAAGGCCAGTACCGGGGTCTCGGTGTGGTCCTGCAGGTTCTGGCCGACGCCCGACAGGTCGAGGGCGGCCGCGATGCCGTGCTCGGCGAGATGGGCTGCGGGGCCTATGCCCGACAGCATCAGGATCTTCGGGGTCGCGAGCGCGCCGGCCGCCATGACGACCTCGGACGTCGCTCGAGCCTCGCGGGTCTCGGAACCCTCGCGGTAGCGGACGCCAACCGCGCGGCCCTTCTCGATGACGAGGGAAAGCACCAGCACGCCGGTCTTGAGCGTGATCCGGCCGGTCTTCATCGCCGGGCGCAGGAAGGCGGTGGCGGCCGAGCAGCGGCGGCCGTCGCGGGCGGTGATCTGGTAGATGCCGACGCCGCGCTGGGTCTCGCCGTTGAAGTCGGGGTTGAAGGGGAGGCCGGCGCCCTGGGCGGCGAGCAGGAAGGCGCGCGAGAGGTCGCAGACGTAGGCCTGGTCGGAGACCTTCCACGGGCCGCCGACGCCGTGGAAGCGGTCGTTGAGGCGGTTGTTGTCCTCCATGCCGGTGAAGTAGGGCAGGAGCGCGTCGTAGCCCCAGTCGGGGTCGCCGGTCGCTTCGGCCCAACGGTCGTAGTCGGCGGGCTGGCCGCGGATGTAGACCATCGCGTTCACCGACGAGCCGCCGCCGAGGATGCGGCCCTGCGGCACGATCGGCGTGCGGCCACCGAGATGTGCCTGCGGCACCGATTTGTAGAACCACATGTAGCGTTCGACGCCGAGGAGCTTGACGTAGCCCGCGGGCATCCGGATCAGCATCGAGCGGTCGTCGGGGCCGGCCTCGAGCACCAGCACGCGCGCCCCGGCCTCGGCGAGCCGCGCCGCGACGAGGCAGCCGGACGAGCCGCCGCCGGCGACGATGTAGTCGAAGCCTTCCGCCGCCATGGTGTCCTCCAGGTCTGGACGGCCGGTCCGGTGGCACGGCGTCTCGGGCGACAGTCGCGCGTTGGCGGTTCGGCTGCAACGGGTGATACGAAATTGGGCCGGTGGTCTCGTCGCCTGGCTTTGGGGCGGATTCAGATCTACTTTTCAGTGGGTTGGATGGGCTGGAATGCGTATGGACAGCGTACAGAAGGCGGCCATACGATTTCGGACGTTGCGCAACGGACGCTGACGCGGCGCGAGGTGATCCTGGGGGTCGAGTGGTGGGCCAGTTTGAAAGACACGACCGCGGGTCGGGTAGTGTCTCGGTCTGAAATTGTGCGGGTTGACGCGCCTGTCGCCGCCGTCCGCAAACCTGTATGCTCAGCGGAAGCGGGAGGTTTTGTACGTGCCGATCGTGAGAGTCGAGATCGCCAAGGGCATTGCCTCGGCCGACCAGAAGAAGGCAGTGATCCGTCGGATGACGGACGTGCTTGTCGAGGAACTGGGGCGCAATCCCGAGTACGTCTTCGTCGTGATAGACGAGGTGGACACCGACAATTGGGGACGCAAGGGGCAATCTCTCACCGAGCTTTGGGGACAGCGCGATTCCTAAAGGCGCCGAAGGCGAGAAGCGCCCTGCCGAGGCGATCGGCTTGGCCGTGATGGGCGGAAGGATAGCCACGGCAGATTGAGGATGCTCCGGAGGACGACGGGAAGGACCTCGTCGAAATGGTCACGACAAGGAACCCGCTCTGGCAGTGGTCACGTGTGGCCACTTGGCCTTTTCAGCACAAGGAACTGCGCGCCCAGGATTTCGCCGAGGCTGAAGCGGTTGCGAAGGCGAACCGGAGATAGGGCCCGAAAGTGGCCTAACCCTAGCCGCGCGTACCCCAGACTCTAAACTGCCGCTCAAAACTGACCCGGCGACCGCAGGTCGGGTTGCCTTGCACGGCGGTGCCGGGCGGGGTAAAGGCGGCGGCTGATCGTTCCCGAGCCCGGAGATTGCCGCCGATGTCGATCGACAAGGACACCGCGCGCCGGGTCGCGCACCTCGCTCGGATCGAGGTCGCCGAGGGGGACCTCGAGGCGCTGGCGGCGAAGCTGTCGGGGATCCTCGGGTTCATGGAGCAGCTCAACGAGGTGGATGTCACGGGCGTCGAGCCGATGACCTCGGTGACGCCGATGCGGCTGCCCTGGCGCGCCGACGCGGTGACCGATGGCGGGATCCGCGACGAGGTGCTGGCGAACGCGCCGGACGCGCGCGACGGCTTCTTCGTGGTGCCGAAGGTCGTCGAGTGATGGCCGGGCTCGCTTCGCTGACGATCGCCGAAGCGCGCGAGGGGCTGCGCAAGGGCTCGATCGGGGCGGTCGAGCTCGCCGAGGCGTCGCTGGCGGCGGCGGATGCGGCCGGGGCGCTCAACGCGGTGACGGCTGCTACCCCGGAGCTCGCGCGGCGCCAGGCCGCCGCGGCGGCGGCGCGTCTGAAGGCAGGGGATGCTCCCGACCTCTGCGGCATCCCGCTCGGGATCAAGGACCTCTTCGCGGTCGACGGCGTCCAGACGCAGGCGGCCTCGCGCATCCTCGAGGGGTTCCGCCCGCCCTACGAGAGCACGGTCACCCGCAAGCTCTGGGAGGCGGGGGCGGTCTGCATCGGCAAGCTCAACATGGACGAGTTCGCCATGGGGAGCTCGAACGAGACCTCGGTGTACGGGCCGGCGGTGAGCCCGTGGCGCCGGCGGGGCGACGCCGCGGCGCTGACGCCCGGCGGCTCGTCGGGCGGTTCGGCGGCAGCGGTGGCGGCGGACCTCTGCCTGGGCGCTACCGGCACCGACACCGGCGGGTCGATCCGGCAACCGGCGGCCTTCACCGGGATCGTCGGCGTGAAGCCGACCTACGGGCGCTGCTCGCGCTGGGGGATCGTCGCCTTCGCCTCGTCGCTCGACCAGGCCGGGCCGCTCGCCAAGACCGTGCGGGATGCCGCGATCATGCTCAAGGCGATGGCCGGGCACGACCCGATGGATTCCACGTCGTCGCCCGCAGCGGTGCCCGACTTTGAGGGGGCGCTGGTAGGCGACCTGCGCGGGAAGCGGATCGGGGTCCCCAAGGAGTACCGGGTCGACGGCATGCCGGCGGAGATCGAGGCGCTCTGGGGAAAGGGCGCGGAGATGCTGAAGGACGCGGGGGCGGAGGTCGTCGAGATCTCCCTGCCGCACACCAAGTACGCGCTGCCGGCCTACTACGTCATCGCTCCGGCCGAGGCATCGTCGAACCTCGCGCGCTACGACGGCGTCCGCTACGGGCGGCGGGCGAAGATCGGGGCGAACGAGGGGATCACGGCGCTCTACGAGCGCACCCGCGCCGAGGGGTTCGGGTCCGAGGTGCGGCGGCGGGTGATGCTCGGGACCTACGTGCTGTCGGCCGGGTTCTACGACGCCTACTACCTGCGGGCGCAGAAGGTGCGGACGCTGATCAAGCGCGACTTCGAGCAGGCGTTCGCGGACGGGATCGACGCGATCCTGACGCCGGCAACCCCGTCCGCGGCCTTCGCGATCGGGGAAATGGCGGACGCCGACCCGGTGCAGATGTACCTCAACGACGTCTTCACCGTGACGGTGAACCTCGCGGGGTTGCCGGGGGCGGCGGTGCCGGCGGGCCTCGACGCGCGGGGGCTGCCGTTGGGGCTGCAGGTGATCGGCCGGCCATGGGACGAGGCCGGGATGCTCGATGTGGCCTACGCGATCGAGCGGGCAGCCGGATTTGCTGCAAAGCCCGAAAATTGGTGGTAAGACACGCCTGGGGCGAGCGACGCGACGCGAAAGGCAACAAGGTCAATGCGCATTCCGGCAATTCTCCTCTGTGGTGCCCTGGCCGCCTGCACCAGTTCGGTCACCGTCCCGGACAGCGGCGTCATAACCGAGGTGCCGATGGCCGGCACGCCGTCGATGGGGGGCGGTGACTACGGCGCGCCGACCCCGGTGACCACGGAGGGCGCGAACCTCTTGACGCCGTCGCCGGACGGAACCGGGGCGGCGCTCGACGACGACAAGATCAACCTCATGCAGTGGACGCTCGAGCAGCAGAAGATCGACGCGGCCAAGGCGCAGCGCGACCTCGATGCGGCGCGGAACCAGCTCGTGGTCTACGCGCCGGACGCCTCGGTGCCGCAGGAGCCGGCCGGCGTGAACGTCGCGCTCTTCGCCAAGCAGTCGACCAACGCGGTCGGCCAGTCGATCTACCCGCGGCCGGTGGGCGCGCGGCTGACCGGCATGGGCGGCTGCGGCCGCTACCGCGACGCCGACGCGGCGCAGCGGGCGTTCCTCGCGGCCGGCGGCCCGCAGACCGACCGGCTGGGGCTCGATCCCGACGGCGACGGCTTCGCCTGCAAGTTCGACCCGGCGCCCTATCGCGCGCTCAACTGACCGCGCTCGGGTGGACCTGCGCGCGGTAGCCGGCGGCGAGCGCCGCACGGGCGTGCGCTGGCGTGATCGCGGTCACGGTCCTGTCGGCGGCGAAGGCGCGGGCCGGACCGTAGCCGGTGAAGCTCCAGCGGCGGACGCCCTCGGCGGTGCGGAGCAGGAAGCCGCCGTCGGCGGCGAAGATGGTGCCTTCGGGAAGCGCTGCGTATTCAATGGACTCGGTTCGCGGGCCGAGGCGCTCGGCGTGCAGGATGCGGTCCATCGCCGGTGCTCGCGGCGGCGCGGCGAGGCCGGCGGCGCGCGCCCAGGCGGCGGCGAAGGCGCGGGCGTCGGCGCGGCGGCATTCGAAGCACGGGCGGTGGCCGGCGGCCAGGGCGGTCGCCTCGTCGAGGAAGAAGATCTCGGTGTAGCCGTCGCCCCAGACGCCCCGGTGGCGGCCGTGGAAGTCGAGAACGCAGGCGATCCAGGCGCGGGTGCGCCAGCGCGCGGCGCCGAGCGTGCGGTCCGGGCGGTGCAGGCGGCCGCCGCGGTTGCCCATCAGCTGGCCGCGGGTCGCGATGGCGTGCAGGCTCCCGTCGGGGGCGCAGCGGTTCTGCAGCGGGGCGGTGTCGGCCATCGCCGGCGAGGCTAGCGTGGAGATCGTCGAGCGGGCCAGTCCCAACCGCGGCGAGCGCCGGGGCGGCGTGGTGCCGACGCTGATCGTGCTGCACCATACCGCAATGCTGACGGCGGAGGCCGCGCTCGAGCGCCTCTGCGATCCGGCGGCGGAGGTGTCGGCGCACTACCTCGTCGCCGACGATGGACGGGTGTGGCGGCTGGTGCCCGAGGCGGAGCGGGCGTGGCATGCGGGCGCCGGGTGGTGGCGGGGCGTGGAGGACGTGAACTCCTGCTCGATCGGGATCGAACTCGCCAATGCCGGGCCACTGGCGGACTTTCCCCCGTTTCCGGAGCCGCAGATGGCGGCGCTGGAGATGCTGATCGACGACATCCGCGCGCGGTGGGCGATCCCGATGACGGGGGTCATCGCGCATTCGGACATGGCGCCGGGGCGCAAGGCGGACCCGGGGCCGAAGTTCGACTGGCTGCGGCTGGCGAAGGGCGGACGAGCCGTCTGGCCGGAGCCGGCGGAGGAGGCAGGCGGGGGGGAGGCATTCCGGTCGGCGGCGGAGGCCGCGGGGTATACGGCGCCGGGCGGTGACTGGGAAGTGGTGCTCGCTGCCTTCCGGCTGCGGTTCCGGCCCTGGGCTGCGGGCGCGCTGGACGCTCGGGACGTGGGCACGATGCGGGCGCTGGCGGCGTTGACGCAGGGTGCTGCTGCGACTAGCTAGGCGCTCGCGCGGATGGCCGGACGGCCGCGGGCCGCAAGGCTCGAGGAAAGTCCGGACTCCAGGGAGAGATGGCGGCGGGTAACGCCCGCCCGGGGTGACCCGAGGGAAAGCGCCACAGAGAAGAGACCGCCCGACGGCTCCGGCCCGAGGGCAAGGGTGAAAAGGTGGGGTAAGAGCCCACCGCGCCGGCGGCAACGTCGGTGGCATGGCAAGCCCCGCCAGGAGCAAGGCCGAATAGGGATCGCGCGGGGCCTCGTGCCCCAGGGTTTCTCCCCCCGAGCGGTCCGGGTTGGCTGCTCGAGCCCGTCGGCGACGGCGGGCCCAGAGGAATGGCCGTCGGCGACGCGAGTCGTCACAGGATCCGGCTTACAGGCCATCCGCGCGCCTGCGAGATTCGCGTCTCGCGTGGGATCGCGTCCCACCGGGGCGCGCGCAGCCGGATGGTTACAACTTTACCGACATTCTTGTGCGTCGCAATAACCCAGGGTAGAGCGCACATGTTGTGCTCACTTGGGCGTGACCACACAACAGTTCGCGGTCTTGCGTCGAGGAATGCACTCGAAGCGGCGGCTTCCGGGTGCGTGGTGGGAAATCCCACAAAAAACCATTGAGTTCCATACACTCCCATGGTATCAAAATCCCACGGAAGGCGGCGGTATTCGGACAAGGGCGCAAGACCCACCCAAGGAACCCGGCAGGTTTCATACAGGCCCGCAGTCTTCCCCCGACGAAGAAAGACCCGGCGCGAACCAGAAGAACGAGCAGGCCAGGTGGCGCAGCCGGGCCCCGGACCCAAGAGGGACCAGATGACGGGCCGTGCCCTCAGGCAGCACGGCCCGTCATTTGTTTCCGGGACATGGACAGGAGAGACCCGCCGGTGATGCGGCGCTTCAGGGGCGAATCGGTCCACAAGGTGGACCAGAAGGGCCGCGTGTCGGTCCCCGCCCCTTTTCGCCGCGTGCTGGAGGAGGGCGACCCGGACTGGGCGCCGGGGCAGAACCCGACCTTCGTCCTGATCTACGGCAAGCCGAGCGGCAACTGCCTCGAGGGCTATACGGTCGCCGGCGCCAATGCGCTTGACGAGCGGATCTCGCGGGTGCCGGACCGGAAGCAGCGGCAGGCGCTCGAGCGGATCTTCAGCAGCCAGTCGGTCTATGCGCAGGTCGACGAGAACGGCCGCATCGTGCTGCCGCAGAAGCTGCGCGAGACGTTCGGGCTGGACGAGGAGGCGCTCTTCGCCGGAATGGGCGAGCACTTCCAGGTCTGGGCGCCCGAGGAATACCGCGGCGACATGGAGGCGCTCGACGCGCTCGGCGACCGCGACGACCTTCTGGCGGCGCTCGACGCGGTCGGGCGCGAGGGCCGGCCATGATGCTGGCGCCCTTTGCCCGCCACGTGCCGGTGCTGCTCGGGCCGGTGCTGCGGGCGGTGGAGCCGGTGGCGGGTACCTGGATCGACGGAACGTTCGGCGCCGGCGGCTATTCCCGCGGGCTGCTCGACGCCGGCGCGGCGCGCGTCATCGGGATCGACCGCGATCCCTCGGCGCTGGCCGCGGCGCGGGGCTGGGCCGAGGCCTACGGCAGACGCCTCGAGCTGGTCGAGGGACGGTTCGGGGCGCTCGACCGGATCGCGGCGGAAGCAGGTGCGCCGGAGGTCGATGGCGTGGTGCTCGACATCGGGGTTTCGTCGATGCAACTCGACCAGCCCGAGCGTGGCTTCTCGTTCGGGAAGGAGGGGCCGCTCGACATGCGAATGGAAGCCAAGGGCCCGAGTGCTGCAGACCTCGTCAACCGGCTGCCGGAGGCGGCGCTGGCGGACGTCCTCTACCAGTACGGCGAGGAGCGCGCGGCGCGGCGGATCGCGCGGGCGATCGTCGCCGACCGGAAATCGCGGCCGTTCGCGACCACGCTGGACCTCTCGGAGCTGATCGAGCGGCTGATGCCCCGGCCGAAGCCGGGGCAGCCGCATGCGGCGACGCGGAGCTTCCAGGCGCTCCGGATCGCGGTGAACGACGAACTCGGCGAGCTCGCCCGCGGGCTCGCCGCTGCCGAGGCAGCGCTGGCGCCTGGCGGCTGGCTCGCCGTCGTCACCTTCCATTCGCTCGAGGATCGGGTGGTGAAGCGTTTCCTGCAGCTCCGGTCCGGCGGCGCGCCGCGCGCGAGCCGGCATGTGCCCGAGGCGTCGGCCGGGGTGCCGGGCTTTGCCCTTGCCAGCCGCAAGGCGATCGTCGCCGACGCGGCGGAGGTCGCGGCCAATCCGCGCGCGCGGTCGGCGAAGCTGCGCGTCGCGCGCCGGCTCGACGCGCCGGCGCAGCCGCTCGATGCCGCGGCGCTGGGGCTGCCACCCCTGGCGCTGGAGGCGCTCGGATGAGAATCCTGCTCCATCTGTCGGCGTCGGTGCTGGTCGTGGTCTGCGCCACCTGGGCCTATCGGGTGAACTACGCCACCCAGGAGGCGCTCGACCGGGCCGCCGACCTCCGCCGCGAGATCGCCGACGAACGCGAGGCGATCGCGGTCCTCGATGCCGAATGGGCCTACCTCAACCGCCCCGACCGGCTGAAGGCGCTCGTCGCCGCCAACGCGGGCACGCTGGGGCTCGCCGAGCTTACCCCCGACCAGTTCGGAGACGTCGCGATGGTGCCATTCCCGCCCGATCCCGCCGATACGGAGGCCGTCGCCGCGGCGGTGGCCGCGGGAGTCGCCGAGGTGGCCGGCGGCAGCGCGCCGCCGCCGCACCCGGGGCCGCTCGCCCGCCCGGCGGGGGTGTCGCGGTGATCCGCCGGCCGCTCCGCCCGCTCGCCCGCATCCTGCGCGCCCGTGCCGAGGGACGCGACCCGAACCTGGTCGAGGCCGAGGAGCGCGCCGCCCGGCTGGAGGCGATGCACCGTGCCGAGCGGGCGAAGGCGGAGACCCGGCTCCTGCTGCTCGGGGTCGTCTTCATCCTCGGCTTCTCCACGGTCGCCGGGCGAATGGCGCTGGTCTCGGCCGGGGTGCCGGTCGAGCCGCGCTCGGGCCTGTCTGCCGAGCCGATCCACGCCCAGCGCGCCGACATCGTCGACGACGACGGGCGGATCCTCGCGACCAATATCGTGACCGCCTCGCTCTACGCGCAGCCTGCAGAGATGGTCGATCCGCGCGCCGCCGCGGACGGGCTCGCTCGGATCTTCCCCGACCTCGACGCCGGCAAGCTCCTGGCCGAGTTCACCGACGGGCGGAAGTTCCTCTGGATCAAGCGCTCGATCTCGCCCGAGCAGCGGCAGCTCGTTCACGATCTCGGCGACCCGGGGCTGCTCTTCGGGCCGCGCGAGACCCGGCTCTACCCGAACGGCGCGGTTGCGGCGCACGTCCTCGGCGGCGCGAGCTTCGGGCGCGAGGGGGTCGATGCGGCCGAGGTGGTCGGGACGGCCGGGGTCGAGCGGGTGTTCGACGCGCGGCTGCGCGACCCGGCGCGGACCGGCGACCCGCTGAAGCTGTCGATCGACCTCGAGATGCAGACCGCCCTCGAGGACGTGCTCGACCAGGGGGTGCACGACCTTCGGGCCAAGGGCGCCGTCGGCATTCTGATGGAGGCCGACACCGGCCAGATCAAGGCGCTGGCGAGCCTGCCCGACTTCGACCCCAACGCCCGGCCGCCCCTGCCGACGAAGGGCGACCCCGCTGACAGCCCGCTGTTCAACCGGGCGGCGCAGGGGCGTTACGAGCTCGGCTCGGTGTTCAAGCCGTTCACCGTGGCGGACGCGATCGAGAACGGACTGGTCGGCCCGCAGACGCTGGTCGATTCGAAGTCGCCGATGCGCTACGGACGGTTCACCATCCGCGACTTCCACAACTACGGGGCGCGGCTGACCGTCGAGGACGTGCTGGTCAAGTCCTCGAACATCGGCGCGGCGCATATCGGCATGGTGCTCGGCGCCCAGCGCCAGCAGGCGTTCTTCCAGAAGATCGGGCTCCTCGACGCCTCGCCGGTGGAGCTCAGCGAGGCGGCGAAGACGGCACCCCTGCTGCCCAAGCGCTGGACCGAGCTCTCGACGATCACGATCTCCTACGGCCACGGGATGGCGGTCACCCCGCTGCACCTCGCCGCGGGCTATGCGACGCTGGTGAACGGCGGCTTGCGGGTGCGGCCGTCGATCATCGCCAGCGAGGATCGGCCGACCGAGGCCGACCGGGTGATCTCGGCGCGGACCTCGCGCGAGCTGCGCGAGATGATGCGGCAGGTCGTGGTGCGCGGGACGGCCGAGAAGGCCGACGTCGAGGGCTACGACGTCGCCGGCAAGACCGGGACCGCCGACAAGCCGAACGCCTGGGGCGGCTACGACCGCGACAAGACGATCGCGACCTTCGCGTCGTTCTTTCCCGCCGAGAAGCCGCGGTACGTGCTGGTGGTTCTGCTCGACGAGCCGACGGCGGTGATCAACAAGACCGACTTCCGCACCGCCGGGCTGACCGCGGCGCCGGTGCTGGCGCATGCGATCCGGCGGCTGGCGCCGATCATCGGCATGCGCCCCGAGAACGCGCCCCAGGACGGCGCGCCCGTGCTTTACACGCTTGCGGGAAACGAATAGCCCGATGCCCGGAGACCGCGAGGGCACGCGCAGGTTGAGGATGGCAGGCACGGAACGCGCCGACAGGCTGACCGCTTTCGAGGCGCTGGGGCTGCTCGCGGGAACGCATCGGGGGGGCGACTGGGGCGGCACCCTGCCCGAGATCACCGGGCTCGCCGTCGACAGCCACGAG